>JAGCVX010000023.1 GCA_017962145.1 Clostridiales bacterium
CATCGTAATCGGCGTCATCATCGTCGTCGTCATCAGACGAACCGAGAAGATCTTCCATATCCTGGAGCTTTGCCTGGCTCATGAAATCATAGAATTCATCAAGAAGATCTGTATCCGGCTTACCGGAGTAGACAACAGCATAAACGATGTTGCCTTCGAGCTTGAAGTAGAAGCCGGAAGCCATGTTGTAATCGTCAGATACGAACATGAGAGCATACTCGTCATCCTTCTCATCGTTGATACCATATTCCAGATCGGAATTCTTAGCAGCGCTCTTCAGCTCCTTCTCGTCCATGTCTTCTGTCATTTCCATGAACTCATCGAACATATCCTCAGCAGCGTCCTTGTCTTCCAACTCGATTACTAAGCAAACGAATGCAGAACCGTCTTCGCTCTTAACAACAGCGGTTGCGTTCTTTACATCATCTGTATCGATATCGTCGAAACCGAAATCTGTATCCTCGAGCTCATCCTCATCAAATGTGTAGTAGCAACCATCCTCGAAAACATCGTCTGTCGCATCGAAATCGCCTGTAAGCTCTTTCTTCTGCTTCTTATCTGCTTCTTCAGCGTCACAAGCCTTCTTAGCGGCGTTGATAACCTTGTTAGAAGCGGACTTAAACTTGCCGCCGCCCAGAGCAGAGCAACCAACAAGTCCAACCATCATAACTGCAGCCATAAGTGCAGCAACTGTCTTTTTCATATCCTTCACCTCCGAAAAAAGTTCGTTTGTATTATACCACATTCTTAACAAGTGACAAACTTTTACTTACATATTTAAAAGAAATATATGAAATCTTAATAAACGCTTAGCCAATGAAAGGGTGCTTTGTATTACAATATGATGGAAATGAAACACATTTTAGGAGAAACAAGAATGAATCATGAATCATACACTCCCTTTTCTGAGGAGTTCGAAAATACGCTTTCTACCGTTCAGGAAAACTTTGTCAGAGAGAATCTGATGTCAGATGAATTTCTCGATTTCGTCGAAGAGAACACCAAGCCGATCGACCAGCTCTTTGCCTACTACAAATGCGCCATCATGGAGGTCGAGACAAAGTTTAAGGTTCTCGACGAGTCTTTGTCTGTCGAGCTCGACAGAAATCCGATCGAGTCGATCAAGACGCGCGTGAAGTCCGTCGACAGCCTTCTTCGGAAAATGCGCCGTAAAAATATCCCTTTGAATCTCAACGCGATCGAGGAGCAGATCCACGACATCGCAGGCGTACGCGTCATCTGTTCATTTCCCGACGACATCTATGAGGTCGCCTCGGCATTTCTGGCACAGGACGATATCACGCTGATCAAGCAGAAAGACTATATCAAAGAACCGAAGCCGAGCGGATACAGAAGCCTGCATCTGATCGTAGAAGTGCCGATCTTTTTGAAAAACGAAAAGCGCAACATGAAGGTCGAGGTGCAGTTCCGTACTATCGCGATGGATTTCTGGGCAAGCCTCGAGCACAAGCTCCACTATAAGCACGACCTTCCGCCGGAAAGAGCGAAGGTCCTCGCAGACGAACTTCGCAACTGCGCCGAGCAGATCGAGATCCTCGACCAGCGTATGCAGACCGTTCGAAATGAAATCGTCACCTATAACGAAGAAAATCCCAAGGATACTTCGTTCCCGGGATTCCCTCTTTTAGGTTCGTAAATTCTTTTCGGATCAGTCTTCGTCGAGTCGCAGTACGCTCATAAATGCTTCCTGCGGCACTTCGATGGAGCCTACCTGACGCATGCGCTTCTTACCTTCCTTCTGCTTTTCCAGAAGTTTCTTCTTACGGGTAATATCAGCGCCATAGCACTTGGCCAGTACGTCTTTTCTAAATGCACGGATGGTTTCTCTTGCGATGACCTTTCCGCCGATGGCTGCCTGGACCGGTACCTCAAACTGCTGTCTCGGAATATTTTCCTTGAGTTTTTCCGTCATCTTACGGCCTCTTGCATAGGCCTTGTCCTTATGCACGATAAAGGAAAGTGCATCGACGACATCGCCGTTTAAGAGGATATCAAGCTTGACCAGATCGCTCTTCTGATAGCCGTCCATCTCATAGTCCAGCGAACCATAGCCGCGGGTACGGGATTTCAGTGCATCGAAGAAGTCGTAGATGATCTCATTCAAAGGCATCTTATAATGCAGCATCACGCGGATATCGTCCATGTATTGCATGTTGATATACTCGCCGCGGCGGTCCTGACAGAGTTCCATGAGGTTACCGACATATTCCTTCGGAGTCATGATCGTGCAGTTCACGATCGGTTCTTCCATATAGTCGATCTCGGCCGGATCCGGCATATTCGTCGGGTTATCCATACGGATGACTTCACCCGCGGTCGTATGCACCTTATATACTACGGAAGGCGCCGTAGAGATCAGATCGAGATTAAACTCACGTTCAAGTCTTTCCTGGATGACTTCATAATGCAGAAGACCCAGGAATCCGCAGCGGAAACCAAAACCCAATGCCGCGGACGTCTCTGCTTCAAAGGAAAGCGCCGCGTCGTTGAGCTGGAGTTTTTCAAGTGCATCACGAAGATCCGGATACTTGGCACCATCAACAGGATAGAGTCCGCAGAAAACCATCTGCTGGATCGGCTTATAGCCCTTCAGCGGCTCGTCGGCCGGATTATCTACCAGTGTTACGGTATCGCCCGGAGCGGTATCTCTTACGTTCTTGATGGACGCACAGATATATCCAACCTCACCGGTCAGAAGGGACTTCGAAGGCACGAATTCACCCGGATGGAAATATCCGAGCTCTGTGACCACGAACTCCGCGCCCGTATTCATCATGCGGATCTTATCGCCGAGATTGACCGAGCCTTCCACAACACGTACATTAACTATAACGCCCTTATACGAGTCATATTTCGAGTCGAAGATCAGGGCACGAAGCGGCTTGTTCTCATCTCCGCTCGGCGGCGGCAGGAACTTGACGATTCCCTCGAGCACTTCTTCGATACCGACATTATTCTTCGCAGAGATCAGCGGTGCTTCCGAAGCATCGAGTCCGATGACATCTTCGATTTCCTTTTTCACTTCTTCCGGCTGGGCAGACGGCAGGTCGATCTTGTTGATGACCGGCAATATCTCCAGATTCGCGTCAACAGCCAGATAGGCATTGGCCAGCGTCTGGGCCTCGATACCCTGTGCCGCGTCTACGATCAGGATCGCACCGTCACAGGCTGCCAGGCTTCGGCTGACTTCGTAGTTAAAGTCAACGTGACCGGGGGTGTCGATCAGGTTCAGGATATACTCCTCCCCGTCTTTCGCCTTATAAAGCAGACGCGTCGACTGGGACTTGATCGTGATGCCACGCTCACGCTCAATATCCATATTATCCAGGATCTGGTTTTGCATCTCTCGGGACTCGACCACACCGGTATTCTCGATCAGACGATCGGCCAGCGTACTTTTACCATGGTCGATATGTGCCACGATGCAGAAATTACGTATTTTCTCTTGTCTCTCCATAACTTCCTATTACTTTCTAATCAGAAAAACTTCATCTTGTTGAAAGGATAGGCACGCATGATGACCTTGGCCTCGAGCTGATCCTTTTTAAATGGACCGAGGCGGCGGCTGTCCTTACTGGTGCCGCGGTTATCACCCATGCAGTAGTATTCATCCGGACCGAGGGTCACTTCCATATAGCCACGAGCCTGACCTTCCGCGCCGACATAAGTCTGCGTTCCAGCCGGAAGATAAGCGGACTCATCGAGAAGCTGGCCGTTGATATATACACAGCCGTTTTCGATCTTGACGGTCTCGCCGGGAAGTCCGATGACACGCTTGATGAGGTTCTCTTCGTGAGTATATCCTTCCATGCCTCTTGCATCGATCGTAACGATATCTCCACGCTTGAAGTTACCGGTATAGGTCGTGATCATCTCGACAAATACCGCGTCGCCGGAATTAAGTGTCGGCTCCATGGAACTTCCGTATACGTCATTTCTCTGGATAACGAATACGACCAGAAGGATACCTACGAGAAGGCCGATGGCAACGAAACGAAGAGTATCGAAGAATGCATAGATCGCACTCTTCTCTTTCGCCTGTTCCTCTTCGTCCTGTTCTTCCTCCGAACTTACCGCTTTTTCACTGTCCTCGGATTTTTCTTCTTCAGATGTTTCTTCAACGGATTCCTCTTCAGGTGCGGCTTCTTCTGAAACTTCTTCAGATGTTTCTTCCGAAATCTCCTCCGACGCTTCCGCAACGGTCTCTTCGACAGTTTCTTCCGCCGCTTCTTCGACTGCTTCCGCTTCTGCGGCAACAGCTTCGACTGCGGTTTCTACCGTTTCCTCAGCATTTTCAGAAACCGCTTCCACTGCTTCTTCAGCCGTTTCTGCTGCTTCCTCGACCGCGCCCGCAGCTTCTTCGACTACCGAATCTTCCGAAACGGCATCCAAAACTTCGTTCACCTGGGACTCATCTTGCGTTTTCTTGGACTTTTTGCTCATCAGTTCCTCCAGTTTTGGATCGCATTAGCAAGTGCTGCCAGTTCGATCTCTTTTTCTGAACCATCGGCCATCGCCTTGAGTTTTGCTTTACCGGAATTGATCTCATCCTCACCCAGGACCAGAAGGAACGGGATGCCGGACTTTCCGGCATACTTCAGCTGCGCACGGAAAGATCTGCCCATCAGATCGATCTCACATCCGATGCCCTGCTTTCTCAGACCAAAAGCAAGCTTCTGGGCTTCGATCTGGGTCTCGGGAGAAAGGTTTGCGATATAGAGGCTGACCGGCTGATCCTTTTCGATCTGCACGCCCTGTGCTTCCATCTCCAGAAGGAATCTTTCTGCACCCATGGCAAAGCCGATACCCGGTGTCGGCTGCCCGCCGATCTCCGATACCAGTCCGTCATAACGGCCGCCACCGCAGATCGTACCCTGCGAGCCGACGTTTTCGGACTTGAACTCAAATACGGTTCTTGTATAGTAATCCAGACCACGAACGATACCGGAATCGATGGTATAGGAAATACCCAGGGCTTCCAGATTCGCCTTCAGTCCGTCAAAATGAGCACGACAGTCATCGCACAGATAGTCGATGAGTCTCGGTGCATTTGCCGCGATCGCGCCACACTTTTCTTCCTTACAGTCGATCATGCGAAGCGGATTCTTCTCGAAGCGGGACTGGCAGTCCTCACAGAGCTCCGAAAGGTGCGGACGGAAATAGTCCTTGAGGATCTTGTTATATTCCGCACGGCAGGTCGGACATCCGATGCTGTTGATACAAAGCTTTGTCTTCGAAAGACCCATGCGCTCGAAAAATGCCACCAGGATGCTGATGATCTCGGCATCGATCGCCGGACCCTGAGCGCCAAATGCCTCGACGCCGAACTGGTGGAACTCACGATAACGGCCCTTCTGCATCTTTTCGTAGCGGAATGCCGTGATGTTGTAAAACAGTCTGACCGGACTCGGAAGCGAAGCCATACCGTTTTCAACGAAGCTTCGAACGACACCGGCTGTGCCTTCCGGACGAAGGGTGATGGATCTACCGCCCTTATCCTCGAAGGTATACATCTCTTTTTGCACTACGTCCGTGGTATCGCCTACAGAACGCAGGAACAGGTCTGTCTGTTCAAAAGTAGGAATGCGGATCTCCTTATATCCGTACTGTCCGCAGATTTCCGCGAAGGCCTTCTCCGCCTTCTGCCATTTATAGATCTCTTCAGGAAGGATATCCTTTGTACCCTTCTGACAACTGTATTTCATAAAACAACTCTCTTTCCGAATTCATATTAACAATTCATTATACATCAAATCAGTTCACTACGATAGACCAACATCGCCAAAACTGCGGGTGCGGCGGTCTCCGTGCGAAGGATGCGCTTTCCTAAAGTCACGAGTTTGGCTCCGCATTTTTGCGCCAGCTCGGCTTCTTCTTCGGAAAACCCTCCCTCCGGACCGATAAATACCGCGATCTTCGGGTTTTCTTCCCACTTTACGTTCTCGAGGATCTCACCCAGTTTTCCTTCTTTTTCTTCCTCCCACGGGAAAAGCACCAGGTCGCAGCTTTCTTTTGCCTCGGCAAGGGCATCTTTCAGATCCAAAGGTGATGCCACCTGCGGAACGATACCTCTTCCGCACTGTCTGGCAGCTTCGAGTGCGATCGCCTGCCAGCGGTCGCATTTACTTTCTTTTCCGGGCTTCATCTTCACGATGGAGCGGCTGCAGGAAGTCGGAACATATCGGGTCACGCCAAGCTCGACTGACTTCTGGATCGAAAGATCCATCCTCTCGCCTTTTGCCAGACCCTGATACACCGTCGCCTGAAACTTTGGCTCGTTGGTGTTACTATGTCGGTCCTTGATCGAGACAGCGACCGCGCCTTTGGTGACCGACACGATACTGCAGATATGATCGACTCTCGCACTGTCACACAGGATCAGCTCTTCTCCAACACGCATGCGAAGCACATCACTTAGGTATCGGGCGGATTCCCCCTCGATCAGATAAGAGTCGGTAAGATCGTCGATCGCATTTTCCAAAAAGAGTCTGGTCATTTCCCTGTCTCCTGATTTATCGTTGTTTTTACCATTATACCCGATTCTTCCGAAAAGATAAGATATCTGTAGTTTATTCCAACGGGCATAAAAAAGTGGGCCGTCTCTTTCGAGACCGCCCACTGAAGAATCGTTACTTCGATTAATTCATTACTTCTGCGGCAGACGAGAAGCGATGAGAGATGCAACAGCACTGATCGGCATGGTCTGGATCCATACACGGCCGGGGCCGGTAACCTTAGTATTGAAGAGTCCCTCACCACCGAGGAAGATGTTCTTAACACCCTTAACCATCTCGATATCCATGGAAACTGTTTCGTCCATCATAGCGAGGTAACCGGTATCCAGAAGCATTGTCTGACCAGCCTGCAGCTGATACTCAACAACGGAACCGTCGATCTCTACGAAAGCAGTACCCTGACCGGAGAGTTTCTGCATGATGAAACCTTCACCACCGAAGAAGCCGGCACCGAGTTTTTTCTTAAAGTGAATGCTGAGCTCTACGCCCGGCTCTGCTGCCAGGAAAGCACTCTTCTGAGCGATGATGCTCTGACCAGGAGCGATCTGGAGCGCACGGATCTCGCCCGGGAAGCTGGAAGCAAATGCGATAAGGCCCTGAGAACCTTCTGCTGTGTACTTGTTCTGGAAGATAGACTCACCGGAGAACATACGGCCGAGAGCTTTGCCAACGCCACCTGCCTGGGTCTCCATCTTCATGTTGGATGTCATCCAGCTCATCGCACCACGCTCAGTGATCATCGACTCGCCCGGATTCAATGTGCAAACAACAACCGGTAACTGATCGCCTTTAATTTCATATTGCATAATTAATACCCTCCGTTGCTAGAAATTTGGTTGATTCTATTTTATCATTCGCCTTTTCGCATTACAACAATATTTGATAGTGTCATACGATTATTTTGGCAGCAATAAAAAATGAACCGGTCGTAGAATCGACCGGTCCATTTCAAAAAGCATATTGCAAATCTGAGATTATACGTTTGCGAGTCTCTTGAAGTTCTCTGCCATCGGAGCATACAGATCCTTGTAGATCTGGTAGTAAGGCTCGTACTGAGCGTGAACGTCTGCTCTAGCGTCCATGGAGGAAGCGGAGAAGATCGTCGCACCGCAAGCTTCCTGGATCGTCGGATATACGCCTGCAGCAACGGATGCCAGCAGAGCCGCACCGAGTGCACCACCTTGGTCAGATGCGCATGTATTTACTGTGCAGTCGAAGACATCTGCGAGCATCTGTCTCCAGAACTTACTCTTACTACCACCGCCGCATGCATACATAGAATCGATCTTTACGCCGAGGTTGTTGAAGATATCGATAGAATCACGAAGTGCATAAACAACGCCTTCCATAACGGCACGGAGCATATCCTTTCTCTCGTGCATAGCGGACAGACCGAAGAATACACCACGTGCATTCGGATCAAGATGCGGTGTTCTCTCACCCATCAGGTACGGCAGGTAAAGGAGACGATTTGCACCGATCGGTACATCCTTAGCGATTTCGTCGAGGAGCTGGTATACATCGATACCGCGCTTTTCCGCCTCGATGACTTCTGCATCACAGCAGGTATTCTTGAACCACTTCAGGGACAGGCAAGCAGCCTGGTGAACACCCATTACGTGCCAGCAGCCAGGAACTGCGGAGCAGAATGTATGTACGCGGCCCTTCGGGTCAACCTGCATATCGTCTGTATGAGCAAATACAACGCCGGAAGTACCGAGAGTTGCAAATGCTGTACCTTCCTTTACGACACCGCATCCGATAGCGGCAGCCGCGTTGTCACCGGCACCTGCAGCAACCGGAATACCTGCCGGAAGACCTGTAGCAGCAGCGATCTCTTCTGTCACGCGGCCGGAAACCTCAACGGATTCGTAAACCTTAGCGAGCCACTCCTTCTTGATGTCGAGGAGCTGGAGTACTTCGTCGGACCAGTTACGGTTCTTGATGTCGAGAAGCTGCATACCGGAAGCATCGGAAACGTCGGTTGCGAACTCGCCGGTGAGCTTAAAGCGGACATAGTCCTTCGGCAGAAGGATATGGGCAACCTGAGAATAGATCTCCGGCTCGTTGTTTCTTACCCACAGGATCTTGGAAGCGGTAAAACCGGTAAGTGCCGGAGAAGCCGTGATCGCCATCAGCTTATCCAGACCAACCTTCTCGGTGATCTCTTCGCACTCTTTTGCCGTTCTCTGGTCGCACCAGATGATGGACTTACGAAGTACTTTGCAATCCTTATCGAGCATGACCAGACCATGCATCTGACCGGAAAGACCGATACCTGCGATATCTTCCTTATTTACGCCGCTCTGCGCTACGACTGTCTTTAAGCCTTCGAGAGCTGCATTCCACCAATCGTCCGGCTCCTGCTCTGCATAGCCGTTCTGCGGCTGGTACAGCGGATACTCCACTGTATGTGCAGCAACGAGTTTTCCATCCTGGGAAAACAGTGCCGTCTTGGTTCCGGATGTTCCGATGTCAATACCGATAAGATATTTCATAATTGTATCTCCTTGTTTGTTATATTTTTGCGGGTGTAAGACCCTTCTTAACTAAATTCGTGCGTTTCTATTTTACTACGGAAACGCGGATGCAGGAAGAACCTGTCAGCTTTTCACTGCACGGATCCGGCTGCGATGTGCCGGCATAGATCGTAAACTCATTACCACCCGAGATGACCTCGCCTTCGTCATTTACGACGTCAAATGCATGCTCGTCGAGTGCGATCTTGACCGTCTCTTCTCCGCCTGCCGGAAGCATCACGCGGGCAAATCCGCAAAGCTTCGGATACTTCGTTGCGTCGGAAGAGGAGTTGCTCTGAATATAGATCTGAACGACATCTTCGGTTGCGACATCGCCCTGATTCTGGACAGATACACTGACGGTCTTGTCCGAATCGTTATAAAGCGCATCGGTCGCAACAACCTTGGAATACGTAAGTCCATATCCGAACGGATACAGGATGTTGTCTCTTGTGTAGCGGTAGGTACGATCCTTCATGGAATAATCGTCGAAAGCCGGGATCTTGTCTACGGTCTCGTAGAATGTCACCGGAAGTTTTCCGGAAGGCGAAACTTTACCAAAGAGGATATTTGCCAGAGCCGTACCACCAAGCTCACCCGGATACCAAGCCTGGATCAGGGCATCGGCCTTATCGCAGAGCGGGTTGATGGAAGAACCGGCAGCCAGAACGACTACGGTAGGCTTTCCAAGAGCCAGTACTTTTTCGATCAGGACACGCTGTCCCTCCGGAAGCAGCAGATCTCTCTTATCGCCGGAATCAAATGCATTACCGGTATCG
>JAGCVX010000024.1 GCA_017962145.1 Clostridiales bacterium
ATTCTTTCGAGTGTCAACGCTTTATTTCTTTTCTTTCCAAAAAAATTCCCAAAGCAATCTGCTTTGGGAATCTGTTTGACTTAACGCGTCTTCCTGAAAGATCAGGAGAAGAAATCGATCAGACCGTGGTTAACGACTGTGGAGTAAGTCTCATCGGAGATCGTTCCGGAGTACCATGCTGTGAAGTTTTCGGAAACGAGGTTGTTACGCAGTGTATCCATCCAGGCCGGAACAACATCGCAGTAGTAGTAGATGCTTACGGAAGCGACGCAGTCGATGATGTACATGTCGCCGGGCTTTCTTGCCGGATCGTAGAGCCAGTCGATCAGCTTCTGGTCTTCATCTGCGAGTACCGGATCGGCACCTTCCTCAGTAACTACACCCTTGAAGTCGCTCTGCTTTACGCCGGAAACGTAACCGCCTGTCAGCAGGGACTCCGTCTCGGTGGAGTACTTCTTAGCCAGCTCGATGAACTGATCTTCTGTTGTAACGGAAGCAACATACTCATCTGCCTTTGCGTGCAGTTTCTGGTGAGACGGTGCTTTCTGCTCGAGTGTCTTGGAGATATCGGACAGAACATCATCAGTAAGAACGATTACACGGTATGCAGCGGTCGGCTCATCGTCGATGTATGTTTCTTCGAAGAGCATCGCATATGCGCCGGAGTTTTCCTTATCGATAAATGCCATAGAAGAATTCGGAGCAGTATCCGGGTTGTAGCAGAACTCTGCAAACTCTTCGGAGAAAGACTTGAGCTGGTCCTTTGTGTAACCGCTCTTGCTCGTCGGATCCTCACCGTTCATCATACGATCACGGTAGCTGTCATCGCAGTTCTGCATAACACGTGTCTGGAACTCAACTGCATTTACGCAGCCATCGCAGATCTCGTGTGCTTTCTTCAGAGCATCTTCTGCAGCCTTTGTCTTCTCTTCCTCTGTTGCACCCTCAGGGAGCGTTTCTGCTGCTACATAGTAAACCTGGAAACGGCAGAGAGTGTAAAGGGACGGATCCTCATCAAACTTCGCCTGAAGCGTAGCCTGATCCGGAACGAAAGTGGTCTGCTGGAGATATGTCTTGAACTCTTCAACAACCGCGTTGCGCTGCATGATCTTACGGAAGATCTGAACGGTCATGCCCTTACCATACAGATTCTGCAGGTACTGGTCCGCAGTCATGTTCGAATCACGGAGCTGGTTCATATAGTCAACATTCGTACGAAGGTTGTCGACCTGCTCTTCTGCATATCTGTCAGCTGCGACCGGCTTAAATCCGGACTTCATAGCTGCATCGTAGAGCATGTACTGAGTCTGGGCAGAGTTTGCTGCGTTCTCCCACAGCATCTGTCCGTATGTCTGACCTGTAGTCGGGTTGTACACTTCCTTAAGATCAGCTTCACTACTGATGAGACCATAGTTCACATACTGGGAATAGGTCTGGCTGTAATAGTAGTTCATCTCAACGATCGATACGCGCTCGACGGTCTTCTCCTTACCATCGACCGTATGAATGATTCTCGCACCGGTAAGCACCTTAGCCGGGAATCCGGTAAAGTATGCAAAATAACCAAGTACGAGCAGTACCATCGCGGTGACGACCACGCCGATGATGATCTTATTCTTAGTCTTTACATTAATATGTTTCTTTGTCTTCGCTTTAGACTTATCTGCCTGTTTAGACATGTTCAAGCCCTTCCTTTTCTCTTCTTCAAAAAAATATCAGCACTCGTCATTATAATTCGCGAGTGCTGATATTGCAAGAAAAGTTTATTTTATGGTGAAAACTCGTACGGATCAGATCACAAATGCTGCTTCGATCAGTGCATTGAGCTCAGCATTATCTGTTCCTGCATACTCGTAGAGTACGTCGAAGAAAGACATCGGATCTGCATTCGTAAATGCATTTCTGTGGACATATTCACGAAGAACAGCGTGGAACTCTTCTCTTCCGAGGATCTCTTCCATCTGGAAAAGAACTGCCTTACCGAACATATAAACAGCAGATGTATATGTGTCATCATCCGGGAAGTCATAGTAAGACTTGTTCAGCGGGAAATACTGGATCTGCTGCAGCTGGGCCGCGTTAGTCGGATCAGAAAGATCGAAACTGTTTCTGCTGTAGCCGTCTACGAAATCCAGATCGCCGATGTACTCATAATATACGAATTCTGTATAAGAGGTGATGGACTCATCCTGCCACGGCTGCATACCGGAATTGCTTCCGACGATGCCCATGAACCACTGGTGGCCGATCTCGTGAGCGACACATTCTCTGAGGATCTCGTAATCGGCATAGCTGTAGCTCTTTGTGCAGTAGATATCCGTGATGATGATCAGGTTCGGATACTCCATACCGCCGGCATCGATCGGAGCCAGGATGACATCGAGTTCCGGATACGGATACTCACCGAAAGCTTCCTTAAAGGCAGCCAGCGCGTCTCTTGCGGCTTCAAAAGTCTTCTCGACAGAAGGTGTCATGTCGGACGCCGGAGGATTGGTACCGTTATAAAGTACATTTACACATACACCATCAAACGTAGAGGTTTCCAGCACAAAATCTGCGGAAGCGGAGAATACGAAATCACGAACACACGGTGCCTCGTAAGTATACGTCTGGGTATCACCGTTATCGTCAACTGTCTTCTCGGTACCGGTGCTTGCGACAACATAGCCGGACGGAACGGTCAGACGGACATTGTAATCCGAAACTTCGGAGTAGAAGCACTCACCCATGTTATAGAAAGCAGCATGGCTCCAGTCTCCATCTACATATTCTGCCAGGATCGGGTAGAAGTTGGTTACGTTATATACGCCGTTTTCGAGGCCGTAACGGTCTGCAACTGTCGGAACCGTTGCTACGAAATCGTAAGAGAGAGTCATCTGCTCACCCGGAGCAAGCGGAGTATCCAGATCCAGCCAGATAACAGAAACATCGTCGTCTCTGGTATACTTCATATCTTTTCCGGATGTCTCGTTCTTGATGTTGGTGATCTCGGTCAGTGCACCGTTGGTCTCGATGGCACCGTCATAGCCTGCGGTCTCCGCATCAACAAAGAGGCTGGAGTAATCACGCATGCAGAGCTGCTCCCAGTCATCTTCGGAATCGTTATAGAACTGGAATACCACATGACCGCCGACTGTGTGATCCTCTTCGTTGAGAGTCAGATCCATGTCGTAGTGATAGAGATCTCTTGTCGGGAAATCGATCTTGCAGCCTGCCGCAGGAGCCTGGAAATCCGGATTGCCGGATACGGCGGACGTTTCTGTTGTTTCTTCCGTCGTTGTGGTCTCTTCTGTAGATTCAGAAGGTTCCGTGTCCTCTGTGGTGGTTTCCTCAGTGGTGGTCTTTTCCGTCTTCTTTTTCTTCTTCTTTTTCTTGGTCTCCTCCGTCTCCTTACCGCAGGCAACGAGAGAGATCATCATGGCTGACACGAGAGTCAGCGCCAGGATTCGAACAATCTTTTTCATTTTTTGTCTCCTTTTCTCCTTTGTTCCTTAATTCCTTTACTTTCTTTCTATAATACCCTTAACTTTCAAAACCATACATTCCCTGTCGGACGCACCGGGCCTTACGCCCTTTCTGCATCAGGCAAAGAAGCAAAGCGCGATCACATGGCAGATCGCTCCGAAATCCACCAGAAGATGGAAGACCATGTGCGCGAACTTGAATTTCAAGAAAAACAGGATGACGCTGGTGGTGTAGCAGATACCTCCCGCCAGGATCAGCCAGAATGTTACGTGGGATGCCTGGGCATACAGGATCGGGAAGCAAAGCACGATCATCCAGCCCATCAGCAGATACAGCATCGCTGAAAAGATATAAGACAGCGCCGACTTGGAAAACGCGATCGCTTTCAGAAGCGTGCCGGCGATAACGACCACCCACTGCGCGATGCAAAGGCCGATGCCCCATTTGCCGCCGATGATCGACAGGCATACCGGTGTGTACGTACCGGCGATGGCGTAGAAGATCATGATGTGGTCGAGACGGTTAAATACTTCTTTCTGCTTCGAACCATGTTTCATCGTATGGTCGATCGTAGACATTAAAAACATAAGGAATACGCCGATACAGAAGATCGAGATCGCAACTGTATCGAGGACCGGGTGGCCGGAATTGGCCTTAAGATAGGAGTGCACGGCAGCGTAAGGCAGGATGCCCAGCATGAACACAGCCATGACACCGTGAGTCGTCGCATTACCGATCTCCTCACCAAATGTCTCCTCGGTCTTTACTTTTCTAGACTCTTCTTCCGACCAGCGCAGATCGCTCAGACCCTCTTCCAGAGGATCAGCTGCTACGGAAGTATTTGAATCTTTATGTATCTGGCGGCCTTCCAGCCATGTGCGCCAGAATGTCTTATTCGTTGACATATCTTTTTCCTTTATCCTTTAAAGAAACCCAAAGATTTCTCTTTTTTACCTTTACAATAATACATTCTTCGGAACGTATCCGCAAGAAGTCACGTGTCGGACTTGGGCTCTTCATCCCCGAAAACATCTATTTTTTCAGCCTCTCCACGGACATCCGGGAAATCGAGAAGATCTCCTTCCGTTTTCGATGTCGGAGCCTTGGCTGCTAAACTGATGACCTCCGGTTCGTCATTTGCCGGAGACGCCTCAGGTGCCGAAGTCGGGGCATGGGCGGAAAGCGGGATGACCTTGGTCTCTTCCGGTGCCGGGATTGCGGATGTCGGGGCATGGGCGGCAAGGGAGATGACCTGCGTTTCCTCCGATACCGGAGCCGGGCCGGATTCCAGAGCCTGGACTTTCGTCTGCTCGAGATTCGCAGAAGCCGGCGGAGGATTCTGCACTGTCGCGTCAGATACGGTGGACGGTGTACCTGTATAGATCTCCTGTGCGATCTCCGCCTTTTCGTTCAGCACGACGGTGCCAAGCGGCGAAGGCGCTTCCTGAAGAGCTTCGCCGAGACCGATCGGTTTTCTGACTTCGTTGACATTACTGAAGTGGGCAAAGTCCTTCATCTCCTTCTTCTCTGCCACATACGCGTCTTTGTAGTAGCGTACGATCTGAGAAAGGATATAGGAGATCACAAATACCGGGAGCAGATACTCCGGCATCTTCTGTGCCGTCTTCTGCGAAACGATACCGACGAGTCCGGCAAACGGAGCATGCGTCAGATCGTAGATGCGGTTCAGGATCAGGGATAAAAAGGAATCCCAGAGGCTGCTGCCGTTCAAGATGATGTTCATGTTGACCTTCGGCAAAAACCACTTCGGGATATATGCTAAAAGACCGAACGTTGCCGCGCCCAGCATGACCCAGACGCGCTTTTTCCAGCAGCACCAGACACAGGTCAGGATCCATGCCAGGACAAAGCAGATGCTCATGAGGCGCTCGATCAGTTCGATCGGACGCTCATTGATGGTGCCAAAGGAAAAATAGACCGGGAAAGAGAATAAGAAAAGAAGGCACAGCAACACACCGCCGAGAAAAATATCGCCGATGATATCACGTTTCATCTATCCGTCGCCTTCCTTTCCTTTCTTTGTTTCTTATTCTGCCAGGATGAACTCGGCTTCGCCTGTGATCTCATACTGATCGTCGTTTCTTGGAACGAGGAAG
The DNA here is from genome assembly GCA_017962145.1 of Clostridiales bacterium. GTDB lineage: Bacteria > Bacillota > Clostridia > Saccharofermentanales > Saccharofermentanaceae > Scatonaster. The sequence continues at coordinate 5,583 of JAGCVX010000024.1, forward strand.
AATTCACCTTTTCTTCCCTCGATCGTCTCGGAGCCGTTCATGTTTCGGATCGAAAGTGCGCCTTCCGTAACGAGGATGCCGCGCCATTTCTTGCTTGTGCCCGAGATCTTGACCTGCTTGGTGATGCGGTAGATACACGCATCGAAATGCTTGCAGTTCACCATGGAGAAGATCTGGTAACCGTCTCCGGCTTTCAGCGGCTGCGGTGTGGAGTGCGGGAGATTGCAGTTCAAGGACATGCAGTCGAGTGCTTCCTTGATATGCAGTTCTCTCGGATTTCCGTTCTTATCAAGACGCATATAATCGTATACGCGGAACGTCAGCGGAGAATTCTGCTGGATCTCGGCAACCAGTACACCCGGTCCGATCGCATGCAGTGTCCCGCTGCGGATAAAGAAGATGTCATGCTTTTTGACTTCGATCTTGTTGAGCACCTCGATCAGGGTACCCTTCTCGATGCGCTTTTTTACTTCCTCTTTGTTGACCGGACGGGAGAAACCATAGTACAGGTAGGCACCCGGCTGGGCATCGAGAACATACCAGCACTCGTTCTTGCCTCTCGTGCCATAGTTCACACCGGCGTATTCGTCGTTCGGGTGCACCTGCACAGACAAAGGCTTGGCTGCGTCGATAAACTTGATCATCAGAGGGAATACTTCATCTATATCCTCGCCTTCTTCAAGAAGGGCGGTGATTGGCTGTCCTGCCAGTTCGCCGGAAGCGATCACGGACGTGTTTTCCGTCGGGGAAAGCATCCATGCTTCCGCTACATTTGGCAGATCGGATTGGATCCCAAAATCTGCCTTGAGACGGCTGCCGCCCCACAAACAATCTTTTGCAAGTGGGACAATTTTAATGGGGTTCATACAAATCTCCAATTCTATCTATTAGTAATGGTATTATACCGCTTTTCAGAATAAAGTAAAGAAACGGCGGTTCTTTCTTATGCCGTCGGGAAGACTTGCGAAAACGAATCAGAACAAGCGGAATTCAGTCTTTTTTGATATCCTTGTCACTTCATTTCACGCGTGATAAAATCACACTTGACATCTTGAATCGGGGGAGGGGTATCATGGCTTCGATCGTTGAAGAAATCCTTGAGGAAAAACAAAAGCAAAACGCTGTCATTCTGGCACATCTCTACGTTGACGGAGAGGTCCAGGACATCGCCGATTTTTGCGGAGATTCCTACTATCTCAGCCAGATGGCGGCAAAGACCGATGCCAGCACCATCATCTTCTGCGGCGTGGAATTCATGGCAGAAAGTGCGAAGATCCTAAACCCTGAAAAACTGGTCCTGATGCCTGAACGGACAGCCGACTGTCCGATGGCTCACATGGCTACCCCGGACCAGGTAAAAGAATACCGCGAGCGTTACGACGATCTGGCGGTCGTCTGCTACATCAACTCCACCACGGAGATCAAGGCCGTAAGCGACGTGTGCGTCACGTCTTCCAACGCGAAAACCGTTATCTCGAACATCCCCAACAAGCATATCCTCTTTATCCCGGATCAGAATCTGGGCGGATTTCTTGCGCCGATGTTCCCGGAAAAGCAGTTCCACTTCGTAGACGGATACTGCCCGACACATAATTTCATGGAGCTTTCCGAGGTACAGGAACTGAAGCATCTGCATCCGGACGCCAAGGTCGCCTGCCATCCGGAGTGTGCGGAACCGATCCGTGCGCTTTCCGACTACTGCGGAAGCACCACCGGCATCTTAAAGTATGCTTCTGCCACCGACGCGAAGGAATTCATCATCCTCACCGAGATCGGCGTGGCACATCGTCTCAGACTGGACAACGAAGGCAAGACCTTCTACTTCACCAAGACCCGTCCGGTCTGCCCGAATATGAAAAAAGTCACACTGGAGAAAGTGCTCCGTGTACTCAAAGACCATAAAGATCCCATCGAAGTCGACCCGGATATCGCCGAGCGTGCGAAGGGATGTCTTATAAAAATGCACCAATGGGGAGGGTGATTGTATGTCTTATTCCGTCTCTTCCGCAGATGTCGTGATCGTAGGAACCGGTGCCGCCGGCCTTTTCTGCGCGCTTCACCTGCCTGAGAATCTCTCGATCTTCATGATCACGAAGGACACACTGGAAAACAGTGCTTCGTATCTGGCCCAGGGCGGTATCGCCGCACTGAAGGATTCCGAGGACTACGAAGACTATTTCGAAGATACGCTTCGTGCCGGTCACTATGAGAATTCCAGAAAAGCCGTCGATACCATGATCCGTCAGTCACCGGTCATCATCCGCGAGCTTTTGGACTATCACGTCAACTTCGATAAGAAGGGCGAAGATCTGGACCTGACAAAGGAAGGCGGTCACTCCGCTTCCCGTATCCTCCACCACGAGGATATCACCGGTCAGGAGATCACCAGCAAGCTCCTGCAGAACGTCCGCGAAAAGAAAAACATCACACTTCGCGAGCATACCACGATGGTCGATCTGATCTGCGAAAAGAATGTCTGCAAAGGCATCATCACCAAGACCGAGGACGGTTCATTTGAAGCGGTATTCGGCAAAGCCGTCGTACTCGCAACAGGCGGTATCGGAGGACTCTTCAAGCACTCCACCGCATTCCGTCACATCACCGGCGACGCACTCGCGATCGCACTCAAGCACAACGTGCTCCTCAAAGACATCAACTACATCCAGATCCATCCGACTTCCCTTTATTCCGAAAAGCCGGGTAGATCGTTCCTCATCTCCGAGGCAGTCCGCGGCGAAGGCGGCGTGCTCCGAAACAAGAACATGGAGCGCTTTACCGACGAGCTTCAGCCCCGTGACGTCGTTTCCGCGGCGATCAAGAAGCAGATGGAGATCGACGGAAGAGGCTTCGTATGGCTCGATGTTACCCACCTCGATCCGGAACTCGTTAAGAGCCACTTCCCGAATATCCTCGAGCATTGCAAAGAGGAAGGATACGACATCCTCAAAGAGCCCTTCCCGGTTACCCCGGCCCAGCACTATTTCATGGGCGGTATCGAGGTCGACTTAAAGGGCAGAACATCTATGGATAATCTCTATGCCATCGGCGAGACTTCCTGCACCGGCGTGCACGGCAAGAACCGTCTCGGCAGTAACTCACTTCTGGAGAGCCTGGTATTTGCCAAGCGCTCGGCACAGAATATCGAAGAGACCATCCCCTACGAGCCGACACAGACGGATGACGTAGATTTCTCCCAGTACGAAGGAAGAGACTTCGCTTCGGAATACAGGGAGATCGTACTTGCAGAGATCAAGAGGAGGGACAAAGATTTCTATGAACAATGGTGTACTTAATACGATCCTTTGGGACGACTATATCATGCGCGCCCTGCGCGAAGACATCACTTCCGATGACGTGACCACACAGGCCATCATGCCGGAACCGTTTATGGTAACGGTCGATCTGATCTGCAAGCAGGACGGTATCCTCTGCGGTCTCGACGTTTTTATCCGCGTGTTCGAAATGCTCTGTAACAACGCGACATTCCGCGCCAACTTTAAAGACGGCGACGAGATCCACAAGGGCGATCTCATCGGCGTGCTCGTCGGCGACGGTCGTGCGGTCTTAAGCGGCGAAAGAACGGCGCTCAACTTCCTGCAGCGCATGAGCGGTATCGCGACACTTACCCACTCGATGGTACGTGAGCTCCGTGGTTTTTCCACCAAGCTTCTCGATACAAGAAAGACGACTCCGAACATGCGTCCTTTCGAAAAGTACGCAGTCCGTATCGGCGGCGGTACGAATCACCGCTATAACCTTTCCGACGGCGTCCTGATCAAGGACAACCACATCGGTGCTGCCGGCTCCATCGCTAAAGCCGTGGAGATGGCCCGTGCCTATGCGCCTTTCGTAAGAAAGATCGAAGTCGAAGTCGAAAACCTCGAGATGCTCCAGGAAGCACTCGACGCGAAGGCTGACATCATCATGCTCGACAACATGACCGATGAGATGACCGCGCAGGCCGTGGCGATGGCCAAGGGCAAGGCGGAACTCGAAGCTTCGGGCAACATGAGCATCGAGAGACTGAGAAAGCTTGCACAGATCGGTGTAGACTACATCTCCTGCGGTGCCCTCACCCACTCGGCGCCGATCCTGGACTTCTCCATGAAGAACTTAAAGCCGATCGAGTAAGGAATCACGAAAGGATCCCCATGTCCAGAATTATCCTAGCCAGTAAATCACCCCGTCGTTTTGAGCTTCTCTCGATGACGGGGCTTTCATTTGAAGTAAAAGATGCACACGTCGACGAAGATGCCGTCGTGGAAAAGATCCTGCGTGAAAACAGGACTTCCGAGACAGATTCGGACGGATCCGTTCCGCCGATGTATCGGACCGCGGAAAGGATCTGCTGCGCGCTGTCCGAAGCGAAGGCTTCCGCCGTGCTCGAGACGCTGACGGACGATCCGGATTCCGATTCTCCTGTCGTGATCGGGTCGGACACGATCGTCGTCACCGAAAATGAGATCCTCGGAAAACCCGCTGATGAAAAAGACGCGCGTCGAATGCTGACTCTTCTTTCCGGGAAAACACACCGTGTATATACCGGCGTGGCCCTTCTTTCCAAGGATCACAAAACGATATTCAGCTCCCTGGCCGACGTGACATTTCACGAATTAGATGAGCTTCAGGACAGACTGATCGATTCCTATATCGCTTCCGGCTCGCCCATGGATAAAGCCGGCGCCTATGGGATACAGGACACCGGCTCTCTTTTGATCGATTCGATCTGTGGCGACTACTACGCGGTCGTAGGACTTCCTGTCGCGGAAGTGTACCGCCGTCTTACGGAGTTTATACAGCCGTAAATGTGATCGTGGCAAAGAGCATCGTCATTCCGGAATCGCCAGGATAATACACGTAGTAGACATAATCACCGGGAACGATTTGTTTCTCACCGGTAGGATGATTGAATATAAAACCCATGCTCTTTCCGTCTGAATTTACCTTCAGATTCGAGCTTGTGTGATCATACTTTCCATCTCTATAGAGCTGAACGGAAAACGGTGTATCCGGTTCAAATACGCCTTCCGGAAGAATGAACGTGAATAGGATCGAGGCGGCTCCCGGAGCATATCCCGGAACTTCACGATTACAGGACGGGTGCCGGACATAAGCTCGAGTATACGCAGCATATGGTCCCGGTTCGATGACTACAGGAGAATACTCCACCGTCAACAGCTCATAGAACCATGTGTAAAGTGAATCGGAGATCTTTCCATAAGCACCGCCGGTCTCGTGCAGGTAAGTTGCCGTAGCCAGATAGATATCTTTCGGGAAAGTATCGCGCCACAGCACGTCTTCTTCAAACGGGATCAGAAGATCCAGAAGATTACCGGAAACCAGATACTGTCCTTCCGGCGAACGGCTGATCGTGACCGGTACGCTGATCTGCTTGAGTTCCGCTTTCGGCAGGAACAGACCCAGCGCGCCTCCAAATGCCGTATAATCCAGATTTCCGTTCATGTCTTCGTTCAGGATCCAGTTCTCGGTCTTGGCCAGGAACGTCAGGATAAAGTTCGACGGATCCTCGCTCATCAGCTGGAGTGCCTGCGCCGGATCGTGAACGAACAGATTCAGCGTCACGCTGCACGAGTCGACACCCGGTGTCGTGATCTCCGCGGAGTGTTCACTGTTTTGGTAGATCGCGGCAAAGAGCGGCGCACGGTAGGACCAGTCCATCATGGTCTGCCCGCCGGCCAGCGTGTTGAACGTCGCGGGGTCATTGTTCTGCAGTGCGGCAAAGAGTGCATCCGCTACCGCATCGACTTCTTCCTGGGTCATGTAGGTGCGGATCACGACCTGGGAAAGCTGGTTGATAAATTCGTTTACGATCACCGATGTGTCGGCCGCCAGATATTTGCCCGCATCCTCGTCATAGACAAAAGGCGTGACAAGGGTGGTGGTATATTTCTGCGCATCCGTTGCGGAAGCCACGGCATCTTTTACCTGATCGTAGGTATAGACTTCTCCCAGCTCGGTCAGGATCGCCGTAAGATCCACCAGCGTTGCGTTATATGCGACATTGCCGCCCACCTGTTCGGTTCCGCGCGCGTCGTCCACGGTAAATGCACTGCTCTGGAAATAGACGGAGTAGAGCTCTTCTGCTCCCTCCGGAATCACGATATCCACCAGTGCATTTCCATCCGAACTACAAAGCGGGGCCAGACCATCTTTATCCATGGCCTGGATAAAGGGCACCATGGCTTCGCCGTCTTCTTTCATCTGCGCGATGAAGTTTCCGGTCAGCGCGGGCGGTGTAGGCGTCGGCGTGAAAGTCGGAGTGGGCGCAGTCGTCTCTGAGGTCTCCGAAGCCGTTGTCGTTTCTTCGACCGTCGTGGTCTCCTCCCCTTTCGACTTTTTCTTGGACTTGCCATCGCCGCTTTCATCACTGTCGCATCCGGACATGGCAAAAAGGATCGATTCGACCAAGATCAGACTGATACACTTCGGGATTCTTCTTTTCATGAAAACACCCCCTCTTCCTTCCTGATAGTCTCAGTATACGGGAGAAGGGGGTGTCAATTGTCTTATATCGTGGAACCGGGCTATTAATTTTTCGTAAACAATTACTGGAAAAGCGGTGTGGAGAAGTATCTCTCCGCGGTATCCGGAAGAACTGTCACGACAGTCTTTCCGGGTCCGAGTTTCTTTGCCATAGTCAGTGCTGCGGCAACGTTTGATCCGGAAGAGATGCCGCACATCAGGCCTTCTTTTCTGGCCAGATCCTTTGCGGTGCCGATCGCTTCGTCGTCGGTTACGACATATACATCTTCGAAGATCTCGGTGTTGAGGTTATCCGGGATCAGGCCGTCGCCGATACCCATCTGCAGGTGGGAACCGATATTTCCGCCTGCCAGGATCGCTGCATTTTCCGGCTCGACAGCCCAGATCTTGATGCCGGGATTTTGTGCCTTAAGGACTTCACCGATACCCGAAAGCGTTCCGCCGGTACCGATACCTGCGCAGAATCCGTCGATCGGACCTGCGACCTGCTCTAAGATCTCCACACCGGTGTGATGGCGGTGAACCATCGGATTGGCCGGGTTGGTAAACTGCTGGGGAACGAAGACATTCGGGTCTTCTGCCGCCATCTTCTCTGCCAGTTTCAGGCACTCGTCGATGGCTTTTCCGATATCGCCGTCGTCATGGATGAGCTTGACTTCTGCGCCGTAATGCTCGACCAGATAACGTCTCTCACAGGAAACGGAGTCCGGCATGATGATGATCGTCTTATATCCGCGTACGGCACCTACCAGTGCAAGGCCGATGCCCTGATTGCCGGATGTCGGCTCAACGATGATGGTGTCTTTCGTGATCTTTCCGTCTTTCTCCGCCTGCTCGATCATGTTCAGCGCGGTTCTGGTCTTGATCGAACCACCTACGTTAAGGCCTTCGTATTTTACTAGAACGCGGGCGCTGTCCTTTCCGACCATGCGGGAAGAAAGCTGGATCATCGGGGTATGTCCCACAGCTTCTAACACATTGTTGTAAACCATTTCTCCATCCTGTCTTTCCACGGGAATCATCCCGGAAATAATAATCTCACTGAGAGTATATTTTAGACGCATCCGCGGTGAAGTGCAAGAAAACGTTTCTTTCTGTACAGGATTCTTTTAAAACTATTGCAAAACCGCTGTTTCCGTGTTATCTTTTTGTCATTGCGGTTATGCTTCTATAAAGATATAGAAGAAGCGCAATGTTTGACCGCCACAGGTTTTGTGGTTAGTAGGCCATACGGACAGCCGGGTCAAATGCCGAAGCGGCAGTATTTACTGCCTTATTGAGTGGGAAGTTCGAATTCCCTTAATGTTGATAAGTTGGTTACTTAACTTGTGAATAATCAATAAGAGTGCGATAAAGCTTTGGCTTTGAGGACCTCTTTCCGTGGGCGTGATGTGACGTTTCCCTGTGATTATTTATCCGGTTAGGACCATCTTGGAAAGGTGGATCATATGGCGCACGAAAAACTTCGTCTCTATGGCTTTAACAATCTGACCAAATCTCTGAGTTTTAATATCTATGACGTGTGCTATGCCAAGACCGCCAGAGAGCAGAAAGACTATATCGCTTACATCAACGAGCAGTATAACTCGGAGCGTCTTACCAATATCCTGACAAACCTCACCGAGATGATCGGTGCGAAGGTACTTAGCATCTCCAAGCAGGACTACGAGCCGCAGGGCGCATCGGTTACCCTTCTCATCGCAGAAGAGTCCATGATCCCTCATATCGAGACCGAGACCGTTGTCGCGCATCTCGATAAGAGCCACGTTACCGTGCATACTTATCCGGAGTATCACCCGGACACCGCTATCGCGACATTCCGCGTAGACATCGACGTGGCAACGTGCGGCGAGATCTCCCCGCTTTCGACTCTCGATTACCTCATCGGAAGCTTCGATTCGGATATCATCACGATGGACTACCGTGTCCGCGGATTTACCCGTGACGTATCGGGCAAGAAGCTTTTCATGGATAAGAACATCGTGTCCATCCAGGACTATATCGATAAGAAGACCCTGCAGCGTTATGACGCCATCGACATCAACGTCTACCAGGCAAATATGTTCCACACCAAGATGCTCATCAAGGAAGTGGATCTGCAGAATTATCTCTTCAAGACAGACGTCTATGAGATCGCGCCGAAGACAAGACTCGAGATCACAAACAACCTCCGTAAGGAAATGATCGAGATCTTCTCCGGTTCCAACGTTTTTGAAACATCCGAGGACGAGTAGGATACATGGACCAGGAATATCTGAGAAGGCAGGATCGAGCGCCGATCGCAGAAGCGCTGGAAGCCTACTCTTCGGAAAGGGTAGTTCCTTTTGACGTGCCCGGACATAAGCACGGGCGCGGCAATCCGGAACTGACGCAGTTCCTCGGCGAACGCACCATGACGCTCGACGTCAATTCCATGAAACCTCTGGACAATCTCTGTCACCCGGTTTCCGTCATCAAGGAAGCCGAAGAACTGGCCGCCGAAGCATTTGGCGCACGCGCAGCATTTTTCATGGTAGGTGGTACGACGTCTTCTGTGCAGGCGATGGTCTATACCGTGGCCGCGCGCGGAGAAAAGATCATCGTTCCTCGAAATGTACATCGAAGCGTCATCAATGCGATGGTGCTCTGTGGTGCCGTTCCGGTCTATGTGGATCCGGGCGCCCATGAAAAGCTGGGCATCGCACTCGGCATGACGCTTTCGGATGTAGAAAAAGCGATTCTCGAAAACCCGGATGCAAAAGCTGTTTTCGTAAATAATCCGACATACTACGGTATCTGTTCGGATCTTCGCGGTATCGTCAAGCTCGCACACTCACACGGCATGCAGGTCGTAGTCGATGAAGCGCACGGTACGCATCTTTCTTTTTCGGACAAACTTCCGGTCTCCGCGATGGAAGCCGGTGCCGATATGGCCGCTGTCTCCATGCACAAGTCCGGCGGTTCCCTCACCCAAAGTGCATTTCTATTGGTTGGCGGAAATGAGGACGAAAGCAACCGCGCGTCTTCGATCTCCCCTGCCTATGTCCGTCAGATCATCAACCTGACGCAGACGACTTCGGGCTCATATCTTTTCCTGTCGAGCTTGGATCTTTCGAGAAAGCGTCTCGCCCTTCACGGGAAAGAACTTTTCGATAAGGTCATCGAGATGGCGGAATATGCCCGCGAAGAGATCAACAGCATCGGCGGCTACTATGCCATCGGTTCTGAACTCATCGACGGAAAGGCCATCAGTGATTTCGACAAGACCAAACTCGTGATCCATACCCTTCCGGTCGGACTCGCCGGCATCGAGGTCTATGACCTGCTTCGTGATGAATACGATATCCAGATGGAGTTCGGCGACTTCGGAAACTGCCTGGCATATCTTTCTGTCGGCGACCGCATCCGCGAGATCGAACGTCTGGTGGGTGCCCTCGGAGAGATCCGCCGCCACTTCGGAAAGGATCCTCTTGTATCGCTTCCAAACAACTACATCGCACCGGTCGTCGTGCTTTCTCCGCAGGAAGCATTTTATGCGGAAACCGAGCACGTAGATTTCGGATCATCTGTCGGAAGGATCGCCGCGGAAAGTATCATGTGTTACCCTCCGGGCATACCGGTACTTGCGCCGGGCGAGAAAATTACCGATAATGTTCTTGAGTATCTCCGTTTTGCAAAGGAGAAAGGCTGCCAGATCACAGGCGCGGAAGACGCATCTCTGCGCACGATCAAAGTTGTTATATGAGGAGACATAAATGGGACGACTAGAAAGAGACAACGAGTTTCAGCTGCTTTTGGATATGGAAGTGAAGAAGATTCCTTTCCCCCTTCGCATGACTCGCGGAAAGCAGCGGATCCTGATCTACCTGATCCTTTTCCTGTCTCTTGTCTGGCTGTTCACGTTAATGTTCTATCCGTACGCGTTAGCTGCAAAGCATGCTGACGGTCAGCTCACGGACGCCGACGAAATCCGTTACCATACAACCCTTTACGTCATAGCCGGTCTTGATGTTGCCACGATCATATACTATTTCGTATGCAATCATTACTATAAGAACGCATTCCGAGAGGCAAGCAGAAACAATGCGGTGCACTGCAAAAAGAAGATGGAACTGGCGGAGATGAGAGACGCGAAGATCCTTACTTCCAGGCAGAACACGAAATGGCAGGATCCGTTGGATTTCCCCGATGAGATGCCGGAAGGCGCCGAGAATATCGAGATATTCAAAAAGCGCGGTTCACGATAAAGATACAAAATAAAAACCGTCCCCCGATGGTCAAACCACTTGAGGGACGGTTATCTTTTTTGTAATCGGATCCTACAAATCCTACAAACGGGTGTCAACGCCCAAATACAATTCCGATTACTTTATTAAGATCTGCGTTATCTGTTCCGGCGCACTCATAGAGCACTTCGAAGAAACGGTCTTCCGTAGAGTTTGTGAATGCATTGCGCTGGATATATTCGCGGAGAATTCCGTAGAAATCCTCCTGACCGAGAATCTCTTCCATATCCATCAGAGCATACTTGCCTTCGTTATATACAGCCTGGAGGTATTGGGCCTGACGCGGGAAGTCGTAGTAAGAACGGTTGATCGGAAGAACACCGGTACTTTCCATCACCTTGGCATACTCATCGTCGAGGTAACTCGTCATGATCGATGTTCCGTATGTACTCGGGCCCTGCGCATTGCGGCCGTTTCCAACATAGTCACTATAGATCTTTTCTGTATAGGATGCGAAAGACTCATCCAGCCAGGGTTCCAGACCGGAATTATTTCCTACGATACCCATGAACCACTGATGTCCGATCTCATGAGAAACAACCGAGTCAGCCATCATCTGTGCATACTTTTGGGCGCTGTCCTCATCCTCATATTTCGAAATCGCCATCGCGGTAATGATGACCAGATTCGGATACTCCATACCGCCTGCCGCGATCGGCGCAAGGACGACTTCCAGATCCGCATACGGGTATTCGCCTAATGCTTTTCCGAATGCAGCCAGAGAATCGATCGCTGCCTGAAGGGAGGCTTCCGCTTCGTACTGCATTGCATATTCATTTTCGCAGCTTGCAGGATCATATGCGACGCGGATATGCGTTCCGTTATAGTCGCCTTCGAGGAGCTGGAAAGTCTTGCCGGCACAGAAAACGAATGTGCGGACACAAGGTGCATCGATCGTATAGGTCGTCTTTCCGTCATGCTGTACGATATTTGTTTCCACACCGGTACTGAGCATGATCTCATCTTCCGGAACAGTCAGTAACACATCGAAATCCGCGATCTCGGTAAAGAAGCATTCACCTACATCGTAGTACGCTTCGTGAGACCAACCTTCGTCTGTATAGACAGCCAGGACCGGGAAGAAATTGGAGATGCAGAAGATATCCTCTTCCACTCCATAACGGTCAGCCACAGTCGGTACCGCGGCGACAAAGTCATAAGAAAGAACCATCGCCTCTCCGGGTTTTAAGACTTCCGGAAGATCGATCCAGACGACCGAGATGTCTTCGTCTCTTGTGTATTCGAGTGTGTTCGTTCCGTCGGTGATGTTTTCGATCGTAGTCATCGCTCCGTTGAGATCGATCGCGCCGTCGTAGCCAACGAGCGAATTATCGGTAAACAGGCTCGAGTAATCACGAAGGCAGAGCTTGTCCCAGTCTTCCTCCGATGTGTTGAAAAACGTGATGTCTACATGACCGCCTATCGTTCTGTCATCCGGATTCAGTTCAAGATCCATAAAGTAGTGGAACCGGTCTTCATCCGGAAACTCGATCGCACAGTTTTCAGCCGGTACTTCAATATTCAGATTGCCTTTGTAGGTCGCACCTTTCGGCGCCGTTACTTTTTCGGAAGTTTCAGATGTCTGCTGTTCGGAAGAAGAATCAGAAGTTTCACTTTCTTTTTCAGACTCTGATTCTGTATTGCCTGTTGTCGTTGTAGTGGTATCTTTCTTCTCCTTAGTTGCAGTGTTCTTATTACAAGCCGCCGCAGAAAGCAGAAGCGATGCGGCCAACATCAGACTCATCGTTTTGATCGGTTTTGGCTTTTTCATTTTATTCTCCTTTGTGTTACACCACTCGGGGCGCCAATGATTCTTACAAACCTAGTGTATCGCATTGAGAAAAGAGAAACGTGAGGTATCTGTCACGAAAAAGTGAGAATTTTGTCACCCGAATCTGCTGATTTCGCATATATCATATTGCGATTTATTTCGTATGCGTGTTGAATGGAGATTACCAGAGTTTTAATGGATTCTTTTTGGAGGAACTATGGATAGTGTGCGACGAGAACTGATATTGCGTAAACAGCGATTAGAAAAATGCATCCATTCTGCTACGCTTTTCATGCAACAAGCACCGCAAGGAAGACTTCGAATAAGCAAACGGAGTAATGGCAATCGTTATTATCATATTACTCACGCACATGAAACAAGCGGAGTCTACATACGATCGTCCAATCTGGAATTGGCTTCACAACTTGCTCAAAAGGATTATTTGGAACGTTTTCTAAAAGCAGCATATCATGAATTGGCTTGTATAAATTCATGTCTCAGAACTCTTGATAAGAACAATGCCGAAGCCGTCTATACTCTTTTAAACCAGGATCGCCAAAACCTGGTTTCCCCGTATATGGTGGATGATGACATGTGCGCAGATCGATGGAATGCTCTTCCTTTTAACACCAATTCTTTTGAACCAGAAGAAAAGGTTTTTATGACTCGCCGAGGTGAGATGGTACGTTCCAAGTCCGAACTAATAATAGCCGACATGTACTACAGTCTTGGCATTCCATATCGCTATGAGTGCGAACTGGTTCTTAAGAACGGAAAATCAAAATATCCGGATTTCACGCTTTTCCACGCCCCCAAGAGAATGACGATTTACCATGAACACTTAGGGTGCATGAGCAACCAGGATTATATTCGAAGAAATCTCATCAAACTGCGCGCATACGAAGAAAATGGAATCTTCGTAGGGAAAAACCTCCTCTTAACTTTTGAAACTGAGGATATCCCTTTCAATATTCAATCCTTCCGAGAGCATGTAAAAGAGATATTCTGGCTGAAATAGGCAGAATAAGGTTACGAGTTGCATAAGAGGCTCAAAGTATTCATTCTTATGCAACTCTTTTCAGGTCAAAGTTGCATTAAACCATTCATATCATGGAACTTATGCAACTGTTTCCCCTTTCCAGTTGCATAATGCTCACTTATACGTCATTCTTATGCAACTTCTGCTCTTTAGCTGTTGCATAAGATTTCCCTACGTGCCATTCTTATGCAACTCTTCTCTTCCAACTGTTGCATAATGCTCTCTAATCACCTCGTCTTATGCAACTTGTTGCAAACGACACGCAGAATTTGCGGAAATACATCTTCTCTCTTCTCCTAATTTGCATTATGCCGAACCTATATTAGGTGGTATTATATACGTGTTGGTTTAAAGCCATGAAACTACGGTAAACGAAGGAGTATGCTATGGACCTTTGGTTTTCTGAATTTCATACCCCGCACGTCAAGCTTTCGATCTCGGTCGACAAGCAGTTATACAGCGGTAAGAGCGACTTCCAGCAGATCGATGTTTTCGAGTCGCCGGAGTTCGGTCGTTTCCTGACACTCGACGGCTACATGATGCTTACGCAGAAAGATGAATTCATCTATCATGAGATGCTGGCGCATGTTCCGATGTGTGTGCATCCGAACGTCAAAAAGGTACTCGTCATCGGTGCCGGTGACGGCGGTGTGGTAAGAGAGCTGGTGCGCTACGACTGCATCGAGCATATCGATGTCGTGGAGATCGACGAAGAAGTCGTCAAGGTCGCCAAAGAATATCTCCCCTTCACCGCATGCGGATTTGACGATCCGAGAGTGCAGTGTCATTTCGAAGACGGTCTGAAGTATGTCCGTCATCACGATAACGAATATGATCTGATCCTTGTGGATTCCACCGATCCTTTCGGTCCAGGCGAGGGACTCTTCACGAAAGAGTTTTACGGCAACTGCTACACTGCTTTGAAGGAAGACGGCATCATGGTCAACCAGAACGAGAGTCCTTTCTACGCCAACGATGCCCGCGCCATGCAGCGCGCACATAAACGCATCCACGCGAACTTCCCGATCTGCCGTGTCTACCAGGCACACATCCCGACCTATCCGTCCGGCCACTGGCTCTTCGGATTTGCCTCGAAGAAATATCACCCGGTAAAGGATATGCGTGCTTCCGACTGGAAGGCACTCGGGATCGAGACGAAATACTATAACACGAACCTGCACCGCGGTGCATTTGCACTTCCGAACTATGTGCAGAAACTTCTGGAAGCGATGGAAGAGCTTCCGAATAACGATACGACAAATACTCTGGGAGGTGAGAAAGCATGATCGATCGGATCGAAAAGAACTTTTTCGCGTTAAACTGCTCTTACGAAGATGCCGAGGCGGTCCTCTTCGGTGCCCCGTTTGACGGCACGACTTCTTTCCGCCCGGGAACGAGATTCGGCCCTTCCGCGATGCGAAACGAAAGCATCGGACTGGAGTCTTTCAGTCCCTATCAGGATAAGGATCTCGAAGATGCTCCGATCTGTGATTCCGGAGACCTCGATCTTCCGTTCGGCGATGCAGAACGTGCGCTCGCTCTCATCGAAGAAGAGACTGACCGGATCCTGTCTGACGGAAAACTCCCGATCATGCTCGGCGGCGAACATCTTGTCAGCCTCGGTGCATTTCGAGCGGTAGCAAAGAAATATCCGGATGTCGTCGTCCTGCACTTTGATGCACACTGCGATCTCCGTGAAGATTATATCGGCAGCGAACTCTCCCACGCGTGCGTACTGCGCCGCATCCACGATATCGTGGGCGACGGACGGATCTACCAGTTCGGTATCCGCTCCGGTACGAAAGAGGAATTCGAGTTTGCGAAAACGCATACCAAGATGGAGCGTTTCAGAGCGGATAACTTCGACGAGGTGCTTTCGCTTCTGAGACTTTCGAAAGAGCCCGTTCCGGTCTATCTGACCGTGGACCTCGATGTACTCGATCCCAGAGAGTTCCCGGGAACGGGCACACCGGAAGCCGGCGGACTTTCCTTCGAGGAACTGCGGACCTGCCTGATGCAGCTTTCGGATATCCGCCTCGTCGGACTTGACTTCGTGGAACTCTCCCCGCCTTACGATGCAAGCGGATGCAGCACGGCGCTGGCGCTGAAGATCCTGCGGGAAACATTGATTATGAAATACGGAAAATAAATCGAAAAGGAGATTACTACTATGGGAAAAGCACTTATCATCGGTTGTGGCGGCGTCGCTTCTGTAGCGATCGCAAAATGCTGTCAGAACAGCGAAGTATTTACGGAGATCATGATCGCGAGCCGTACGCTCAGCAAGTGTGACGCGCTGAAAGAAAAGCTTCAGCCGACAACCAAAACCATCATTCATACAAGACAGGTCGACGCAGATAAGGTACCGGAACTCGTTGCGATCATGGAAGAGTTCAAGCCGGACGTATGCCTGAACCTGGCGCTTCCTTATCAGGATCTGACCATCATGGATGCATGCCTTGCAACCAAGACTCCTTATGTCGATACCGCAAATTACGAGCCTGTCGATACCGCAAAGTTTGAGTACAAGTGGCAGTGGGCTTACCACGACAGATTCAAGGAGGCCGGCATCACCGCCCTTCTCGGTTCCGGTTTTGATCCGGGTGTAACCGGCGTCTTCTCTGCTTACGCACTGAAGCATCAGTTCGATGAGATCAACTACATCGATATCCTCGACTGCAACGGCGGTGACCATGGTTATCCGTTTGCCACCAACTTCAACCCGGAGATCAACATCCGTGAAGTATCTGCAAAGGGCAGCTACTGGGAAGACGGCAAGTGGGTCGAGACCGAACCGATGGAGATCAAGAGAGTCTATAACTTCGATCAGGTCGGACAGAAAGATATGTATCTTCTCCACCACGAAGAGCTCGAGTCTCTCGGAAAGAACATCCCGGGCATCAAGCGTATCCGCTTCTTCATGACCTTTGGCCAGAGCTATCTGACACACCTGAAGTGCCTCGAGAATGTCGGCATGACATCCATCGAGCCGGTCATCTACGAAGGCCACGAGATCGTACCGCTTCAGTTCTTGAAGTTCATGCTGCCGGATCCGGCAACGCTCGGTCCGAGAACAGTCGGCAAGACCAACATCGGCTGCATCTTCAAGGGTAAGAAGGACGGCAAGGAAAAGAAGTATTATCTTTATAACGTATGTGACCACCAGGAGTGCTACAAGGAAGTCGGCTCGCAGGCCATCTCCTACACCACCGGTGTTCCGGCCATGATCGGCGCGATGCTCATCATGAACGGAACGTGGAAGCGTCCGGGCGTATATAACATCGAAGAGTTCGATCCGGATCCGTTCATGGACGCGCTCAACAAGTGGGGACTTCCGTGGATCGAAGACTTTAACCCGGTCGAGGTCGAATAATCTCACATATCTTTATGGGAGATAAGTGATTCGTCACTTAATTGAATAATTACAAAGCGGTCATTTTCGGACAGACGATTATTTCTATAATGAGACCGAAATAAAGATTTCGATCTGAAAGGAAATACTATGACTATGAATCGTCCTGCTCCGGCAGACCGTCGCATCGACAATACAAATAAACAAAATCAGAAAGCGTCCGGAAAGAAGAAGGAGACTTCTTTTTTCCGACGCTTTATTCTTTTTCTGCTCGTCGCAGCTTTGGGCCTGGGCATTCTGACCGGAAGCCTTTACTATCTGGATCAAAAGGGCGACCTGAGTTTCCTGCAGGATCGTTTTTCTTCCGGAAACTCTTCGAAAAAGAAGACCGGATCGTACTTTAAAAAGAATAAAGACTCCTCCCGTGATGGCGAAGAAGAAAACGATGAGAATTCCACCGGCGGATATCTTCTTGCCAAAGGAAGCGGGGACGGAGATCTGTCCGGCTATACCATCATCCTCGATCCTGGACACGGCGGAAGAGATACCGGATGCTGCTACCCGTTCAACAATCCGGACTACTACGAGTGCGAGTTCAATCTTCGTATCGCAAATGAGATCAAAGACGAGCTGGTTGATCGTGGCGCGACCGTCTATCTGCTTCGTACCGACAACAGCTGGATCTCCCTTTATAACCGTCTGGCTCAGGTCCACCTGATCTGTCTGGACATCGCGGAAGAAGAAGGAAAACTCCCCTTCTCCTCCTCACGCGCGGATGAACTGCGTGATCTTCTTCAGGTCTGCATCGATGTCAACGAAGATACCGTCGCATCCGGCGGCATGGGCATCATGGTCGGCTCCGGCGTTGGCGAAGATCTCGAGGATCTTATGGAGATGGAATATAAACTCGACAACGTTCTTTTCTTATCCGTACACATGAATTCCAGCGAGAGCATGTCTCTCCACGGCACGCAGATCTACTACGTCACCGACGACTCCATCATCGAAAGCGAGCATCGTCAGATGAGCACGAACTCCGAGTTCCAGCGCTCCGACTTTCCGCTTCGTGATGACTACTACGGAAGAAATAACGAGGACAACTATCTTCTGGCCTGCTGCCTCTACGACAACATTGTCGGAAACCTCCCCGAGCTTGAAACAAACGGCCATCCGACGAACGAAGATAACTACGCAGTCCTTCGCGAACACGGTCTCACCGGCGCGCTCATCGAAGTTGCATTTCTGACCGATTCGGACGACCGGAACCTTCTTCTTTCCGATTCGAACGTATCCGTCGTCGCAAACTCGGTCTGCGATGGTGTCGAGATGTACTATAAGAATAAGTAAAGATCTTCGGCAAATGCGCCTTCTTTATTTCCAACCTCCTCGCTTTCATTTATAATCTATCCGTAAGCACTCAGAAGGAGGTCGCATCATGCGTGAAATGCACTCTCTAGAATCGATCCCGACACCGGCTTTTGTCGTCGACATGAAAGCCCTGCGTCATAACGCCTCGATCCTGAAGGACGTCTCTGACAGATCCGGCGCCCATATCCTTCTGGCACAAAAAGCATATTCCTGCTACGCCACCTATCCCGAGCTTGCCAAGTATCTTTCCGGCACGACCGCGAGCGGATACTGCGAAGCCCGCCTCGGCTACGAGCAGATGGGAAAGCCTTTCGGGAAAGAGACACACGTGTACGCTCCGGCCTTTACCGCCGAGGACATGGACAAGCTCCTTCCGATCTGCGACCACATCATCTTTAATTCGATTAGTCAGTGGAAGACGCATAAAGAACGCGCACTGTCCTTTGCCAAATGCACTGACGCCACGGCTCCTTCTTTCGGTCTTCGCATGAATCCGGAATATTCCGAGATCGAAACAGATATCTATAACCCCTGCGTATCGGGATCCCGTCTTGGTATCCTGCGTTCCGTCTTCGACCGCGCGCAGGAAGAAGATCCGTCTATTCTCGACGGCATCGAAGGACTCCATTTTCATACGCATTGCGAGCAGGGTTTCGGTCCGCTTTCCCGCACCATCAAGGTCATCGAGGAAAAGTTCGGAGACCTCCTTATGCTGCCGCAGATCCGTTGGCTGAACTTAGGCGGCGGACACCACATCACGAAGGATGACTATGACCGCGAAGGACTGATCTTTGAAGTGAAACGTCTTTCCGAGAAGTATCATGTCACCGTCTATCTCGAACCCGGCGAAGCCGTGGCCATCGATGCCGGATATCTTGTCGGAACGGTTCTGGACATCGTGGAAAACGGCATGAAGATCGCGATCCTCGATGTCTCTGCCGCATGTCATATGCCTGACGTACTTGAGATGCCCTACCGTCCCCCGTTGAAAAGTGCATTTGACGCGGAAGAAAAACCATATACATATCGTCTGGCCGGAAACACGTGCCTGGCCGGAGATGTCATCGGCGACTATTCTTTCGAAAGGGAACTCTCTGTCGGCGACCGCCTCTATTTCCAGGACATGGCCATGTATACGATGGTCAAGGACAACACCTTTAACGGCATGCCTCTTCCCGCCATCTGGCTTTTGGAAGAAAACGGAGAAGCGACCCTGGTCAAAGAATTCTCCTACGAAGATTTTAAGATGCGTCTTTCGTAAAGAGCCGAGGTTTCAAAAAAACTCGTAGAAAACATATCCTGACGTCTCATCGGTCAGAACCGGGATCACAAGACGCTTTTCACACGAATCATATCCGATTCGGTATTGGCTAATATCATATAAAGCCGAAACCGTCTCCCCTTTCGGCAGGCTCTGATATATGCCTCCACCAGCGCGCACACCTCGATAACACATATCCAGCGGAACATCGTACCACTCTCCGTCGAGCTGGATCTGTACAAAGGCGGTATCGTAGTAGCGCGCATTGTCATCTCTTTGTGATGTCATATCGATCCGCATTCGGGAACGATCGGATATATACGATTCTGAGATTCCGAGTTCCACTTCTATACCATCGATCTCCGGTTCTAAGAGAGTACTTTTCTTCAGGTATTCCTTATTCCAGCCGATATACGTAGCCAGAGTCCGGAACATGGAATGTCCCTTGATCGTGTCGAACGAAGATGCGTCAAAATATGTATCAGAAGCAAGTACAAACTCTGAAAAATCGATTTCGCATTGATACACTTTATGATTATCAAGGATCAGGTATCCGTTAGTATAGATGGCCAGAATCGGATCCCCACCGTGCCCGGTCACGAAAATAGAATAAATCGGATAGGTTATATCGTTCATCATTTCTTCTGCGTTTTTGAATTCTATTTTCCCCTTCGCCTTGGAAATAGAATCCACCATGCTTCTGATTATCGGAAGCCCTTTTCCTCCACGCGAATCGCTCCAGAATTTGCCTTCTGTCCCATCGAAATATGCAAATGCAAAATAATAATCTCCGCTGTTTACCATAGTCTTCATCGACATCAAAGCGCTGATCTTCTGGGGCTGAGTAAGCTGATATTCTTTCCATCCGAACACACCGAGGATTACCGCCGCGATCAGAATAATCGCGATGAAAAAGACCCGTTTCTCGCCGGATCTACTTGCCGGAGCATAATATCTTTTTTCTTGATTTGTATCGTTCATATGCATACCTCATTTCTCATCCTTACCTGTTAAACACATGAACCATAGAAAACGTTACACACGAAATAAAAAACAGGTGAGCTACTCCACACCCCAAAGAAGCTTTGCGTAGATAATGCCTGCCTTCTCTTTGTTTTGTACTTGGATCACGAGCCGATATTCTCCATATGGAAGTACCCCATACTCCGGCAAGCGATAGTCAGCCAAGCAGTTCTCGCCGGACTCGATCGCGCAGATAGGCCTTTCCGAGAAATGCCCTGTCCCCAGTTCCGGATGCTGTGGTACCTCGTACCAGACTCCATCTATACAGACCTGCAGATACGCAAGGTCAGAGTACAGGATTTGCTCATCCCGATCGTTTCGGATCAGAACACTGAAATCATTTTCAAGCATGTCGGCGTTTCGCACTTCAGCCGGAATATCCGTAAACACATCTTCAGTAAGTTCGACCGGTTTCAGAAAACGCGTGTCCCACGGGATGCCGAATCCACCCGTAGATGCCAGTTTCCGAAAAAGAGTCTCCCCTCGGATGCTTTCCAGTTTTATGGCTGGAAATACCGTATCACAGGCTTCGACAAAGCCGG
>JAGCVX010000025.1 GCA_017962145.1 Clostridiales bacterium
TTCCCGAAATATATGACTTAAATTGCAGAAAACTCGATTCAGGTCAAAAAATCTCTCAAAAAGTTTGACTTAAATCGATCAAATCCTCAATTCAGGTCATAATGCACCGGATCCGTTATGACCTAAATCGATCAAAAACCCGCTTTCCTCGCAAAAAAGTATGGTCTAAATCAAGAAAATCTCGATTTAGACCATATTCATTGATTATCTATTCGATCAGATCAGTTCTCAGATCTCG
Source organism: Clostridiales bacterium (assembly GCA_017962145.1). Lineage (GTDB taxonomy): Bacteria > Bacillota > Clostridia > Saccharofermentanales > Saccharofermentanaceae > Scatonaster. The sequence goes on from JAGCVX010000025.1 coordinate 239, forward strand.
CCTCTAACGATACCATACTGATTGCAGATCTCTTGGAATTCCGGGCAACCCGCAAACGCCTTCATGACATCCACGCGATCCGTGCCGCCATTCAGCAGTCCCAGCCAGTAAGCAAATCCTTCTGCCTCCGGATCTCTTCCCATGAACGTAGTATATAAACGAGTGAGGTACTCTTCATTCGTGGTCTTCAAACCAACAAACTCCGGAAGAGTGAAGAAGAGGCTTGCTGCCTGATAACCTGTCGCATCGAGGTTTGTCAGAGCCAAAGACCAGTACTCCAGACCCTCTGCTTCCGGATCACGGCCGAGGCAGCAGGTATACAAACGCGTAGCAAACTTCACCGCGTTCTTAGACGGAACGGTAGCCTTGTGATACTGCGCACCGGACTTAACACCATAGCCCGCGCAGACATTGCACCACTCAACAGACTCGATGAACTCTTCAACGAGAACAGCACGCTCTGTACCGGAAGCCAAACGGCCAAGCCAGTAAGCCTTACCATCCGGCTCGGAGTCACGATCGAAGTAAGTCTTATAAAGTACCTCAACAAACTCATCGTCGGTCAGGTTACGGCCCAGGAACTCAGGAGCACCCAGCATGAAGAAGCGAGCACAGTCCGCACCTGTGAAGCCGTTCTTTACAACCTGCTCTACCCAGAAAGCTTTACCTTCCGCCTCAGACGGACGGCCAAGAGCAACTACATAAAGACGCTCAACGAAATCCTCGAAAGAAGGATCCTTTGTCGGCTCCGGTGTCGTCGGGATCTGCTCGAAGATTGCCTTGATCTCGACATCCGAAGAACCAACAGTAAACTTGTTATCCGCAACTGTTACACCACCGGAAATAACCTGCCACTCCTTGAACTGATAACCTTCGTTCGGCGTCGCTGTCAGAGTGATCTCAGTACCGATGATCGCAGTAGCAGTAGAAGCAGAAGCACTACCGTTTCCATCCGAAGTAACGGTGATCTTGTAGTCGATTGCTTTCCAGACAGCCTTTACGGTCATGTCAGAAGCAACAACGATCGTATCGCCCGGATTACCTGCATCCCAGCCATCGAACACATATCCGGCAGGAGCAGTAAATCCACAATCCGGAAGAGCAATGGGGTCATCCTCAACACCCGTGATCGGTTCCATCGAACCAGAACCGCCATTGGCGTCAAATGTCACGGTGACAGAAGCGGGAGCGGTTGTCGCGATCGTGGTGCTTGGATCAAATGCAAGATAATCATTCTCATCGTCATAAAAGTCATATTGATATCCCTCATATTCGCCGGTCAATCTCGGAAGTTTTTCCGAGAGCTCGATCAGATGATGAGAATCACTGACATTGATTCTGGCAAGGCTGTTTCCAAAGCAAGCCAGTACCCTAAGTAGAGTACAACCGGACAGTTTCAGAGAGATCAGCTGGTTAAATACACAACTCAGAGACTTAAGATGTGCCAATCCACTTACATCCAGAGTTTTCAAGTTGTTGTGGTCGACATAAAGAGTTTCAAGATTCGTACAACCGGTCAGATCCAAAGAAGACAGCTGATTATTATCACAAAACAGATTGAGAAGGTTTTCGTATCCGCTTACATCCAGATCAGTCAGCATATTATTATCGCAGTTGATAAAGTCAATCGTTTTCGAATTTGCAGGAAGCGTCAAGGATACCAGCTTATTGCAGTCACAACGCAGCTCTTTCAATGCAGTACAGGAACTTACATCCAAAGACGTCAGCGCATTTTCGGGAACATACAGCGTCTCAAGAGCAGTACATCCGTCAACATTAAGCGTCTCCACAGAGGTCTCGTAAAACTGCAGAGTATAAAGTGCAGTACAGCCACTGACATCGAGCGTTTTCAGAGGTTGGATAGAAAGCATAATCTCATCAAGAGCAACACAATCACTAAAGTCCATTGATTCCAAACAAGAGTCGAAGCCCCAGGAGACCTGGTCGAGTTTACTGCATCCCGAAGCATTCAGCGTCTTCACGCCGCTACTTATAAAATTGAGTTCCTTCAGCTTGGCAAGCCCACTGACATCCAGCTCCGCAAGATCTGCATTATTACCGCAAAGCAGAAGCTGAAGCGAATCACAGCCACTGACATTCAGCTTCGTCAGCACATTGTTCGAACAGTCCAAAACCTCAAGCGACGTCATCCCACTGACATCCAGAGAAGTCAGGTTGTTTGAAGAACAGTACAAAGAATAAAGCGACGTAAAATACTTGATACCGGTCAGGTCGGAAATACCACAGGATTCAACATTTATCTGCGATACTTTCGCGATCTCCGTCTCACTCAGGACATAATCACTATCCAGATCGTAAGTACTTAATTCCACTAGAAATGCAGGATCCGGGAAATTGTCCGAGTTCAGCGCTACATCGCCGCAAATCGCGTCCGACGCAGCCACATCTGCATCCGCCCGCACTGTCTTCTTCTGCGCCAAATGCACCGGCGCCGCGGCTATTGACGCCGCCAGTACGATCGACGCCACCACACGTTTTCTAATCATAATACTCCTCCTATTCAAAAACTCTACCCAAACAGCGGAAAATAGACATCGGCCAGACTCTCGCCCGGCACACAGAGCAAGTATAGCAAAAATATTAGACATTTTCACCCTCGCCCCGTGCGCCCATCTCGCCCAACCCCGCGTTTCCCATGCCGCACGCCGTCGCCCCCGCCGCATATCCCGCCCCCGCGTTCCCCATGCTGCCGCGCTCCCGCTCGTGCCCCCCACGCCCACGAGCAATCGCGGAAACTCCAAAAACGCGTGGTGCAAAAATCCCGTCGATCCATGCGAAATCGAGAAAACATCACTTTCACGTGGTTGAGCAGCACACACACAAGTAAAAACTTCGAATTCGCATTTATACTTGTCTCCACCCCCTCTGACACGTAAAAACTCCAAAACCGCAATTCTACGTGTCATCCAAACTCGCCCGTTGACACGTAAAAACTCGAAAATAGAAATTATACGTGTCACACCTACTCAAAACCTGACACGTACAAACTCGAAAATCGCACTTTTACGTGTCACCCCCCTTCAAAACATGACACGTACAAACTCCAAAATCGCATTTTTACGTGTCACAGCCCCAAAACAAAAAAGAGAAGACCCCTTTCGGAATCTTCTCTTCGCGAAATGCACTATCGCGCTTACTTCAGTTCGCACTGCGCCCCTTTCCTATCGGGCGCGCCTTAGATCTCTCCCCTCACGATACCGTACTGATTGCAGATCTCCTGGAATTCCGGACAACCCGCAAACGCCTTCATGACATCCACACGATCCGTACCGCCGTTGAGAAGTCCCAGCCAGTAAGCGAATCCATCTGCCTCCGGATCACGTCCCATGAACGTAGTATAAAGACGAGTCAGATACTCTTCATTCGTCGTCTTCAGACCAACGAATTCAGGAAGTGTGAAGAAGAGACTTGCAGCCTGATAACCAGTCGCATCGAGGTTCGTCAGCGCCAGCGCCCAGTACTCCAACCCTTCCGCCTCCGGATCACGTCCGAGGCAGCAGGTGTAAAGTCTGGTTGCAAACTTAACCGCGTTCTTAGACGGAACCGTCGCCTTGTGATACTGCGCACCGGACTTAACGCCATAGCCTGCACAAACGTTGCACCACTCCACCGACTCGATGAATTCCTCAACCAAAACCGCACGTTCCGTGCCGCTAGCCAGACGACCAAGCCAGTAAGCCTTACCATCCGGTTCGGAATCACGATCGAAATATGTCTTGTAGAGAACCTCAACAAACTCGTCATCCGTCAACCCGCGTCCCAGGAACTCCGGCGCACCCAGCATGAAGAATCTAGCGCAGTCTGCACCTGTGAAGCCGTTCTTCACGACCTGCTCGACCCAGTATGCTTTACCTTCTGCCTCAGACGGGCGGCCCAAAGCAACTACATAAAGACGCTCAACGAAATCCTCGAAGGAAGGATCCTTATCCGGCTCAGGTGTCGGAGTATCCGGACCCGGCTCCGGAGTCGTCGGGATCAACTCGAAGATCGCCTTGATCTCGACATTATCATCCGCAACAACAAACTTGTCGTTCCAAACCGTTACGCCACCGGCGATAACCTGCCACTCCTTGAGCTGATAGCCCTCATTCGGAGTCGCAGTCAGGAAGATCTCTGTACCGTTCGTAGCAACAGTTGCAGAAGCAGATGCAGTACCATTTCCATCCGTAGTAACCGTGATGGTGTACTCTTTCAACTTCCAGACAGGCATTATAACAGTGTTAACAGAAACACCGATCTTGTCGCCCGGGTTACCCCGATCCCATTTATCAAACAAATATCCGGAAGGAGGCGTAAAGCCACACTCAGGGAGCGTGATAATGTCGTACTCGTTACACACGATCGGATCCATCGAACCGGAACCGCTATTGGCGTAGAAGGTCACGGTGATCGACTTCGGAGCACTTGTTGCGATTTTTGTATTTCTATCATAAGACAGGAAAAATGATCCGTCCGTATGTGTATAGAACTCAATTCCGTCAACGCTTTGAGGAGATGCCGGTTGATTCTCGTAGAGATACATCAGCATCGAAGCATCACTGATATTCACATTTTCGAGCTGATTTCCAAAACAAGACAGATTCTCAAGCTTTGCGCAGCCACTGATCTTCAGATACTCCAGAAGATTGAACTGGCAATAAAGCCCCCGAAGTTCTGAACATGTGCTGGTATCCAGAATATGCAGTTTGTTGGAAACGCAGGAGAGCTCGAAAAGATTCGTACATCCGTCTACATTCAGAGTTTCCAGCTGATTATTTACGCAGTACAGATAGTGAAGTTTTTCACATCCACTGAAATCCAGTGCACTCAGCTGATTATTGTTGCAGGAGACATAATAAAGATTTGTATTCACACTCGAATCCATGGTAAACGTCTCGACCTGATTGTAGTCGAAATACAATTCAGCCAAGTTCGGACATGTGCTGATATCCAGTTCCGTCAGCTTGCCATCATTTAAGTACAAAGTAGTAAGCGCTGTACAACCGCTGAAATTCACTTTTTCCAGATTCTCACTCTGATTTCTAAGATACGTAAGCTTCGTACAGCCGCTTACATCCACTTCCTTCACGCTGTTGATGGTGATGAGCAGCGACTCTACCGCAGTTCCGGAAAGATTCATAACCTCAAGCGGACAGGACGTGTAATCTGTCAGCGTTTTGAGGCTCGAACAACCCGACGCATTCAGCGTCTTCACGCCGGAATAACCAAAACAGAGCTCCGTGAGATTCGTAAGCCCACTGACATCCAGCAGCTCCAGCTTCTGATTGCCACTACAATCCAGCTGTTCAAGCGCCGTACAGCCACTGACATTGAGCGAAGTCAGGTCATTGTCGTCACACGAGATAATCTGCAGGTCTTTCATTTCGCTGACGTCCAGCTCGGTCAGATTATTGGACTCACAGAACAGTCTCTGCGCCTTGGTAAGATACTTGATACCCGTCAGATCAGAGATAGCAAGACTCGACAAGTAAAGAAAATCCGGAACCGCGCCTTCCTGTTCGCTCAAAAATCCATCATAATCGGTGTCCCAAATCTTGATGTATTTTCTGAATTCATCATCCGGGAAATTCGTTTCATTGATCTCCACGGAACCACTGACAACATCCGCATCTGCCCGGACAACCCTCTTCTGTGCCAAATGCACCGGCGCAGCAACAATTGACGCCGCCAGTACGACAGACGCCACTACACGTTTACGTAGCATAAAAACCTCCTATTCCCATAACCACAAAAATGTGAAAAAAGACCAGGGCCCCACGCCCAAGCCAAACCCATGACATACACCCACAGTATAACAAAAAATATTAGACAAATATACTGGTTTGCCCCAAAATCACGCCTGAAGAACACAAAAAAGAGAAGACCCCTTTCGGAATCTTCTCTTTGGGAAATGCACTATAACGTCAGGCCTCAGATCTCGCCTCTCTCAATACCGTAAGAATTACAGATTTCCTGGAATTCCGGACAACCCGCAAACGCCTTCATGACATCCACACGATCCGTACCACCATTCAGCAGACCCAGCCAATAAGCGAATCCATCAGCCTCCGGCTCACGTCCCATGAACGTAGTATAAAGACGAGTCAGATACTCTTCATTCGTCGTCTTCAGACCAACGAATTCAGGAAGTGTGAAGAAGAGGCTTGCAGCCTGATAACCTGTCGCATCGAGGTTCGTCAGCGCCAGCGCCCAGTACTCAAGTCCCTCTGCTTCCGGATCACGACCCAGACAGCAGGTATAAAGACGAGTTGCAAACTTCACTGCATTCTTCGACGGAACGGTAGCCTTGTGATACTTCGCACCGGACTTCACGCCATAGCCAGCACAAACATTGCACCACTCAACAGACTCGATGAACTCTTCAACGAGAACCGCACGTTCCGTTCCGGATGCCAAACGGCCAAGCCAGTAAGCCTTGCCATCCGGCTCAGAATCACGATCGAAATATGTCTTATAAAGTACCTCAACAAACTCATCGTCAGTCAGATTACGTCCCAGGAATTCCGGCGCACCGAGCATGAAGAAACGTGCGCAGTCCGCTCCGGTAAATCCCTTATTCACTACCTGGTCTACCCAGAAAGCTTTACCTTCCGCCTCAGAAGCACGGCCGAGAGCAACTACATAAAGACGCTCAACAAAATCTTCGAAAGACGGATCTTTGCCCGGCTGCGGATTCGCAGGATCCCCGGGCTGTCCCGGATCAACCGGCGCAGGTGTATCCGGACCCGGCTCCGGTGTCGGAGCAGCCTCAAAGATCGCCTTGATCTCGATATCCGATACACCGATCACGAAACTGGTCGTTGCGCTGGTAGGCTCAGAAATTGTTACACCACCGGATACGACATTCCACTCTTTGAACTGATAACCCGAATCTGCAACAGCAGTAAGAGTAACCGTCGTACCCACATAACCGGAAGAAACAGAAGCAGTAGCTGTACCGTTTCCTTCCGTAGAAACTTTGATCGTTCTCGGGACCTTTTCAAAAACGGCCTGGATCTCAACATCAGAATCACCAACAACAAATGTTGTCGTAGCGCTAGTCGGCTCCTCGATGGTCACACCACCGGAAACAACCAGCCACGACTTAAAACGACTTCCATCGTTCGCCGTCGCGGTAAGAGTCACTTCCGTATACTCCGCCGCCTCCGAAACCGAAGCTGTCGCCGTACCACTTCCGTTCGGCGTGACCTTGATGTTATAGATAGGCGCCTCAGTGACAAAAACAACGTCCTTGTCGAAACTGAAACGGCAGATATACTTGTTATTGAAATTATGGAAATAGTAGTAGTAATACACTCTATCGTCGCGACGACTCGAAAGATAACTACTTTCGGTCGGAGTTTCTACTTCCATCAATTCCAGCAGATACGGACTTGAATATACCGTGATCTCCTTTAATTTGTTACCATCGCACACCAGAGTCTGCAGATTCGGATTACGGTTCACTTTTAACTTGGACATGTCATTTTGATCGCACCAGAGCTCCTTCAATTTCGGATACTTAGTAACATCAAGTTCATCAATATAATTCTCAGAACAGAGCAAGGACGTAAGCTCAGGATGGTCACCCAAAACCAGATCATTTATATGGCATTTCGAACACTCTATTCTCGTTAATGCCACACAGTTTGACAGATCAAGAGAAGTCAAAGCGGAACACGCCGCGCAATGCAATTCTTCCAAAGCAACATTGCTTGTCAAAACAAGTTTTTCCAAACTCTCGCAACCGTGGCAATAAAGCTCCTTAAGTGCGACACACGCGCTCATATCAAGCTCGGCCAGTCTCTCCGAATTACTGCAGTCTAAAACTTCAAGAGCCGTGAAATACTCGATACCCTTCAAGTTTCCGATGCCACTCTCACTGCAGTTGATTTCCGTCACACTCTCGATCTCGTCCTGCGTCAGAACGCCCTTCGGATCTGCCTTATCAACATGGATCGAAATATAATTTCTGAAATTCGGATCCGGGAAATTCGTTCTGTTAATGGTGATCTCCACGTTCTCGGAAGGCTCCTCGCCGGAAACATCCGCACGAACCGCACCGCTTCTCCAAACAGAAACAGACGCCAGAGCCACCGTTGCCGCCAAAATACCGGCCAGCAGATTGCGTGCTTTTTTCATTCCTTCACCTCCGCAAAAAACTTTTATACATATTTTATCCGCACACCCCCAAACAATCAATCAAAACTTCCCGACGCAAAAAGAGAAGACCCCTTTCGGAATCTCCTCTTCGTGAAATGCACTTTCGTTCTTACTCTCAGATCTCGCCTCTCTCGATGCCGTAAGAATTACAGATCTCCTGGAATTCCGGACAACCCGCAAACGCCTTCATGACATCCACGCGATCCGTACCACCATTCAAAAGTCCCAGCCAATACGCGAATCCTTCCGCTTCCGGCTCACGACCCATGAACGTTGTATAAAGACGCGTCAGATACTCTTCGTTTGTTGTCTTAAGGCCAACGAACTCCGGCAGCGTAAAGAACAGGCTCGCAGCCTGGTAGCCCGTAGCATCGAGGTTCGTCAGCGCCAGCGCCCAGTACTCCAATCCCTCTGCTTCCGGATCACGTCCGAGGCAGCATGTGTAAAGACGAGTCGCGAACTTCACTGCGTTCTTCGACGGCACCGTCGCCTTGTGATACTTCGCGCCGGACTTGACTCCATACATCGCGCAGACATTGCACCACTCGACAGACTCGATGAACTCTTCAACGAGAACCGCACGTTCCGTGCCGCTAGCCAGGCGTCCCATCCAGTACGCTTTTCCATCCGGCTCAGAGTCACGATCGAAGTAAGTCTTGTAGAGAACCTCAACGAACTCATCGTCTGTCAGATTACGTCCCAGGAACTCCGGTGCACCGAGCATAAAGAAGCGGGCGCAGTCTGCTCCGGTAAATCCTTTGTTCACAACCTGGTCTACCCAGAATGCCTTACCTTCCGCCTCAGAAGCACGGCCTAAAGCGACCACATAAAGACGCTCAACGAAATCCTCGAAAGACGGATCCTTAGTCGGTTCCGGTGTCGGAGCAGCTTCAAAGATCGCCTTGATCTCTACATCCGCTTCACCAACCACAAAGGTCGTGGTCGCACTCTTCGCATCCGCGATCGTCACGCCGCCGCTTACGACCTGCCACTCCTTGAACTGATAACCGCTATTCGCAACTGCAGTAAGCGTAACCGACGTGCCCGCGGGCGCAGACGTAACAGAAGCAGAAGCCGTACCATTTCCGTCAGTAGTAACCGAGATCGTTCTCGAAGGCAATACAAACACAGCCTTGATCTCCGCATCGCCATGTCCGATCTCAAATGTCGTTGTGGCGCTGTTTACATCCGCGATCTTCGCGCCGCCGGAAACCACCTGCCACTCCTTAAAAACATAGCCCTCGCCAGCAACAGCAGTAAGCGTTCCCTCCGTGTACTCCGGACCCGAAGTGATCGATGCCGATGCTGTGCCGTTTCCATCTGTCGTTACCGTAACGGAATAAATCGGAGCCTCGGTAATGAGAACATCGTCCTGATCGCACCAGATCGAAAGAACTGATCCTCCGGCACCGATAGAAGCATTGTAGACCATGTAGTTGATCAGTCTAGCTCCAAGATAACTGTAAGAACCCGTTAAAGGTCCGTCACAATTTGCTAAGATATCTAATAAAATCGGACTGGAATAGATCTCGATCTCCGTAACCGGATTTCCCTCAACGCGAATGTATTTTATTTTCGGATTACGGTTCATCTTCAATTCGGTGATGTCATTAACTTCACAATACAGTTCTTCCAAAGCCGGGCATCCCGTCACATCCAGCGAAGTAAGCGCGTTATGATCACAAGAGAGTCTCTTAAGTTTAGGCATATTTCCCCATGTCAATTTAGCAATGGAACAATAACTGCAGGAGAGTTCGTCCAATTTGACACAATCTGTCAAGTCCAATTCTGCTAACGCAGTGGAATCGTCACAATCCATATAGGTAAGTGCAGAACAGCCAGACAGGTTCACGCTGGTCAGAGCGGCATCCTTTTTGCATAACAGTATGTCAAGTGAAGTACATCCGGACAAATTGAGAGTCTCGAGAAAAATGCACTCGTTAGCTCGAACGTGCCCAAGTGACACACAGCCGGTACAATTCAAACTCACAATATTGCTATTTTCTATCGCCAATTTCTCAAGTTTGGATAATCCTGACAAATCCGCACTATAAGGTTCTGTGTTGAAATACAATTCCACATATTCGAGATTCACATTTGCAGTCAAATTCAGATCAGAAATGGGGTTCGACGAACAATAAAGCGCTTGCAGCTCCGTGAAGTATTCGATACCCTTCAATGTTTTAATGCCCAGATCATCGAGATCCATATAAAGCCTCGAAGCAATCTCGTCTTCTGTCAGAACGCCCTTCTTATCTTTCGTATCGACCGTGCTCAGCACATAATTTCTGAAAGCCTCATCCGGAAAATTCGTCTCATTGATTTCCACATCGCCACAGACCACGTCCGAAGCAGCACTCTCCTCGTCCGCCCGAACCACATCCGTCTTCGCCAAATGCACTGTCGCGGTGATTGCGATGATTATGCCCATCAGACCCGCAAAAAAACGTCTCATGATGCACCTCCCAAACTGCCATTTTATATAACCATTTTCCAACCCACTACTTGCCCACATTCTACATGATACAAGGGCAGAATAAAAGTAAATTTTTCCCGCCGCTTCAAGGACCTGGCTTTGCAGTACAATATATTCGAAAGTATACTTCTCGAACCCGGAAAAAATTTTTTTCAAAACCAGCCAAGAAATCTGGTCTGTCATGTGTCTAGTAGATAGATGCGGACAGAAGGAGGCAGAAAAATGACTGAAAAAGAACTCGAAAAGATCTACAACGAAACCTACCGTGCGGTGTACTGGACTGCGTTTTCGCTTCTGAAAAACGAAGACGACGCGCAGGACATCGTTCAGGACACCTATGTGGCCCTGATCAACTCCTACGACACGATCCAGGACAAGAGCAAGATCCTGCCCTGGCTGAAGAAGGTCGCGGCCAACCGTTCCCTGAATCGTCTCACCCGAACGAAGACAGACAATGTAGATGACGAGTTTCTTGAAAACATCGAAACCGTTCCGGAGGATTTCCTCCCCGATTCGATCGTCGAGTCAGAAGCGACACGCAAAATCATCATGGACATCATCAACAACACATTGTCGGAAGATGTCAGAAGAACACTGATCCTGTTCTACTTTGATGAGATGAGCACCAAAGAGGTGGCCGAAGCTCTCGGGATCCCGGAAGGAACCGTTTCGTGGCGTCTGAATTTTGCCAAGAAAAAGATTAAGAAGGAGGTCGAGAAGTATGAAGAAGAAAACGATACGAAACTGTATGGTATGGTATTGCCGTTCTTGAGCAAATTGTTCGAAAAAGAAGCCGAGATGGTGCCGCTTAAGCCCATGCCGGCATCACTTCTAAACCTGTCCGCATCGACAAAGGCAGCAGCAGAAACAGCTGCGAAGAATCTGGCTGCGCAAGCAGCAAAGAAAGGAACAGGGTTTATGATGAAAAAGACGATTATCGGAATTGTTGCAGGAGTTATTGCAGTAGGTGCCATCGCCGGCACGGTTATCTTTGTAACAAGTAAGAAAGAGGATGCGAAAGAAAAAACGAAGACGAAAAATACGAAAGTCGAAGAGACAGAAGACCGTAAGGAGAATGCGATCGGTCTGATCGATTTCGATGACAGTGATGTCAGCGATGCTGGCGAAGACCCGGTAGAAGATTCGCAAGTATATGGCGGATACAGCCCGGTAAGCACCATTTCGACCCTTTACGGTGATTACGGGTTCCACGAAACCTTCGGCGATTTCTTAGCGGAGCTTTCCCAGAATCCCGAACTCCGGTTTGTTATCATTGACTATGATGATAATCACTACACTTTGGATGACCTCGATACCGTGGTGACATCGAGATACGTAAGCATCATCGTGTATCACGACGATGACCGTCTCTTCGAACTTGATGCAGAGAAGGTGGAAAACACGGCTATCAGGGACTGCACGGTCTTCAACTTCGTTACCAGCAAAGCCACGACGGGCCTGGTGATCGATGGCCATTATATCGATCTGACCACCGCAACCATCGACGACGTGGTAGGTGCGATAGGTGACTACTATCCGAGAACGACTTCAGATGTAGACTATAACTATTATCACTTCGACCTTAGTAACTATGACATGAACTGTCTTACTTTCTCGTGCAACGATGACAACACCATTTTCTTGTTTAGCATGATGCATTCTGACTTCCTTTACTAAGGCAAGTCCGCTTCCCAACCATAAAGCGCAGTAAAACCTAAATATCTTCTTATAAACTGTCAAGCGTCGCCTGTTTAGGCGGCGCTTTTCCTGCTACCATAAAAATGTATTATTAGCTGACGGGGGGAAGAGTTGAAAGGGTGGTATGAATATTTATGGTACGAGAAAACGAAAACGAAGTATTTAAGATCAGGCACGAGAGCCGCGCGCTGTATATAGCCATCACAGCGGCGATGATTTTTTGGCTGATAGGCCTGTTCTGTATACCCTTCGCGGAAAGGGGCACCTTACTTTCATGGAATCTGTGGGTCAGTATAGCTTCTACGGTAGTGCTGTTAGTATGCGCACTCCTGTTTTTCATCTATAAGGCAGCAGGTGTGAAAGTTCGGCTCGGCGAAGAGAATGTAACCATCCGTTCCATCTTCAGCAAAAGAACCATCTCCTACCGGGATATCACCAGCGTCCATGTGGATCGCTACATGAGCATCCGCCGGCGCAGACGCGCTGAAAAGTTCAGGATGCGTCTTCACATCTACGGCATTTCGGGAAAACCCGTGGTGCTGACAGACAATGCCACCGGCTCCCATGGCGTTATGGGATTACTCGGCATAATCGATGAACTTCCCGATCAGGACGTACCGCTCTACGGCGTATACCTGCACCTGAAAGACATCGTCGACGCCAGACGCCAGGCAGATCCTGCCTAAAATCAAGAATTCTTCGCGGAAAAAGTTCCTAAAAAATAACTCAGATAATTTTCAAAATGCACTTGACTCTCACGTTACGTCATAGTTTATCCTATAACCAACGAGGGAGGAAAACGACCATGATGACAGTACAGAAAGTAAGCCAGCTCGCAGGCGTGAGTATACGCACCCTGCAGTATTACGACACCATCGGACTCCTGCATCCGGCAGGATATTCCGAAGCAGGTTACAGGCTGTATGACGATACAGACCTCAAACGCCTGCAGCAGATCCTTCTGTTCCGTGAACTGGAGTTTCCTCTAAAAGAGATCAGAAGAATCATGGAAAACCCGTCCTATGACCAGGAAAAAGCACTGGCGCAGCAGATCGAACTGCTGACGCTTCGAAAGCAGCACCTGGATGATCTTTTAGATCTCGCTCGGAAGTTACAGAAAAAAGGAGAAAACACTATGGACTTTACCGCTTTTGATACAAGCAAAATCGACGAATACACCGAGAAGGCAAAAGCCTCCTGGGGTGATACCGCCGAATTCAAAGAGTACGAGAAAAAGCACGGCAAGCGTTCTTCCGCCGACACGAAAAAAGCCGCGGAGGGCCTGATGGCGATCATCGCCGACTTCGCACCGCTTCGCGAAAAGGACCCGTCCGACGCAGCCGTCCAGGCGCAGGTCAAAAAGCTCCAGGACTTCATCTCGGAGAACTACTACTCCTGCACCAAGGAGACCCTCTCCGGCCTCGGCCGGATGTACGCAGCCGGCGGTGACTTCACCAAGAACATCGACGCCGCCGCAGGACCCGGCACCGAATCGTTCATCAACGAAGCCATCCAGGTTTACACGAAGTAAGGCTTGTAAAACATTAAAAGAACAAAGAACCGGAGCAAATGCTCTGGTTCTTTTTTGTTGCAAAATACAACTCAAATGTATATTTCTAAAGAAAGAAATGAGGGAATATGCTGCATAATCGTTTTCTTTTTAGTCATAACATGAAAAAACTATATTCACACTCCTCCCTTAACATGGTAAGTGGAAGTTGAATTGGGCATTGATCAAGGGGTGTGAATATGGGTACGGGCAAGATATCAGGGTTCCCCTGGCATATCGAAAAGGCGAAAAAAGAGCATAAGAGGCCTTGCTTGTTCTTCCGTGATGAAGATCATTGGTGTGAACGGAAAGACAAGCAATGCTATAGATCTGTGCGTTGTGAATTCTATCAACCATTACATCCAGAACAGAAAGTGAAAGCAAAAGAGACTCCAAAGCAAAGAGCTGTCAACAAAGCTGATAGCATTGTTGTTGGGTCTGTTGTTCGTCATCATGAGTATGGCAAAGGTGTTGTCCAGTCAGTCACGGACAGAACAGTTACGGTGCGCTTTGAAAAAGCCGGATTGCAGACGGTTTGGACAGATACTTGTTGTCCATATAAAGTAGAAACGTATAAGCAAAATCCTCCTCCTCCGCCAAAGCCTGAACAAAAAGAAGAAAAGCAGATTAGATTGAACAAAGTTGGTATCTACTTTGTAGGTTGTCATGTTGTTCACAAAAGATTTGGCGCTGGAATCGTAAGAGAATGCTTCGAGGATGGAATCTCGGTTGAATTCGAAGATTTTGGAACAAAGACACTAATTCTTGATCAGTGCAAACAGAATAATCTCCTTACATTAGTACGATTTAAACCTTAGTGGTCGATAGAGTCCAAATAGTGGGACTTGTTTTCTATTTAGACACACCGAGCAAAAACTATATTCACACTCCTTCCTTAACATGATAAGTGGAAGTTGGATTGGGCAATGATCAAGGGGTGATTTTATGGGTAGATGTGTTATTTGTGGGACCCAGGGAATTCTATTAAAACTGGATAATCAAGGCAGATGTGAAAATTGTGCACAGCAGGTTCTCAGAAAAGATCAAGAGGAAGAGGAGAGCTTCAACTACTTTTACGCTGGACTCTTACGTGTCGTGAAAGAAATTCAAGGCCCGGTTGAAATCGATAAAGAACTTACTAAAGCGCAGGAGAGTATTCCGCAATTCCAAGAGAAGATAGATAAGTGCAATTCTTTGTTAAACGACGTCTACAACGATTGAACCCTCTCACAACAACCTCTTATACACATCGAGTGTACTCTCGATCTGATAGGTAAGAAGCCAGGCAGCGTTGTTGTAGCGGGGTTCGGACTTGATCACTTTGAGAAGTTTGGGGAAGTATTCTTCTGTCTCCTTGATCATGCGGAAGATACGGTCGCGGCTTAAGCCCCAGGACATGGTCGTGATGTTATTGCATCTGTCCAGGCATTTGATCAGGGCGGCCTTTGGATTTTTCGCGATGGCTGCGTAGTAAGATTTCAGGACAGCATCACGATTCTCGGGAGTAGTTTTCTCATGTGTGAGAAGACGGACGAGTTCGCGTGTGTCATCATCGACCGGAAGATCAGCAGGTGTCACACCGCAGTCCTCGACCACATCGTGGAGGAGGCAGGCTGCGATCACATCGTCTTCCTTTATATCCAGTGCCAGTGCGTGACAGGCAAGATTGAGCGGGTGATAGATATAGGGAACATCCGACTTTTTGCGCTTCTGATCCTTGTGCGCCTTCACTGCAAAATCCAGTGCCCAGGAAGTCTGGGTAAGACCGAGAGCCTTGGCCGTGGTCTTGACGTAGGTCTTCATGTGCTCCCAGTTATAGATGGCATCTTTCGTCTTGAAAACACCCTGCTTATCTTCGACCAGAACAGAGACCGAGACATCGAAAACTTCCGCAAGGCGGATCAGCTTTTCGGTATCCGGCTTATACTCATCTCTCTCCCAGGAAGAAACCGCCTGGAAAGATACACCGATCTTCTCTGCGACCTGTTCCTGTGTGAGCTTTCTTTCTTCACGAAAACGTCTGATATTGCTTCCGATACTCATTTATCTCTCCTTCAGAAATCTTCTTGATCTGATTACAGAATAGAGGATCTCCCACTACTATTGTAGCGAGCGGAAATTGAAGTTTCAAGAAAGAATTCAAGTTAAACTTGAGTCGGAAAAACAGCGCAAACTCAGCGCTCGATCACATTTCCTTCTGCATCGAGAGTAAAGACGATCGGCTTATTCTTCGTGAAGAAACCATTGTCCACGACACCGACGATAGAGTTGACCTTATCTTCCATCTCAGCGGGATCGACAGGGTTCTTCCATACGATATCCAGAAGCTGGTTGCCGTTGTCCGTGATGACCGGACCACACTTTCTCACACCCTCACGAAGCACACACTCCGCACCAAGAGAATTCAGCGCAGCCACTACCGGGACGCGGGCTTCGCCGATAATCTCTACAGGTAACGGAAACTTCGTGCCCAGAGAATCCACGATCTTCGTCGCATCCGCCACGATAACAAACTGCGTGGCATTGTACGCGACGATCTTCTCACGAAGGAGAGCTGCGCCACCGCCCTTGATCACGTGGTTGAAAGGATCCACTTCGTCTGCGCCGTCGATGGCCAGATCGAGGTGACCGCCGATCGCTTTATCGTTCATGGAGTAGACCGGGATGTCCAGTTCTTCGCAAAGATTCTGCGTGCCAAAACTGGTCACGACTGCCTTAATATCCTTGACCGTACCGTCGGCGATCCGCTTTGCCAGATGGCGTACTGCGGGGTAAGCGGTAGATCCGGTCCCCAGACCGATCTTCATGCCGGAAAAGATCTTTCCCTGCCGGATCAATGTATCGATGGCGGTCGATGCGACCAGTTCTTTCTGTTCATTCTGTGTCATAGTATTTCTCCTTACTTTAGTCTGTGATAGTTGGTGCTCTTACCATTTCCTTCACGTGCTAATTCTCCGGACTCTACCATTTTTCGGAGAGCACCTTCTACTGAACTCAGGCTGAGCGCAGGACAAATCTCCAGAATGTCCTGCTTGGTAAATCGCCCGAGTTTCGTACTTACTGCCATTCTGACGGTTTCCAGTGCCGGGCGTTTGACCTCAACCAGTGCGAACCGATCTTCAAAGTCTCGATACGCGGCAAGAATCGTCCCCAGCAGATACTTGATAAACGGTGTCGGATCATCCTTTCCCTCATGCCAACCCTGCTGTGCATCAAAGAGTGCATCGTAGTACAGATCTTTGTGCTTCGCGATCTGGGCTTCCAGCGAGATGTACTTTCCTACATAGAATCCGCTCCGATAAAGAAGAAGTGTAGTAAGAAGCCGGCTCACCCTTCCGTTTCCATCGTTAAAGGGATGGATGCAAAGGAAGTCATGGATGAACACAGGAATCGCGATCAGGGGCTCCACTTCCGCATTCCCGATCACATAGTTATATTCCGCACACAAACGATCCAGTGCCTCGGGCGTCTCATAGGGAGCAAGCGGTGTAAACAATACCTCCTGTCTTCCATCTGCATATGTCGCAGTGATGTAATTCTGCACATTCTTCGTCTTCCCGGCAAGAGGATTGTTCATGTGACTATATAGCATCTTATGCAGCTGAAGAATATAGTTCTGCGTAATGGGGATCGCGTCAAAACTCTCATGTATCGCACTCAGCACATCCCGATAGCCGGCGATTTCCTGCTCATCCCGGTTTCTCGGCGTAGTCTTTTCTGCAACAAGCTGTCGGATGCGCGTATCGGTAGTAACGATTCCCTCAATGGCATTGGACGCTTCGGTACTCTGGATCTTGGCAATCTCGACGAGTTTTTCAAGCTCGGCCGGCCTTTGCTTCAGAAACATCTCCTGCTTGCCCGCCTCTTTATAGACAGCAGCAATCAGGCCCAGTATTTCCGAGTCCCATTTCATGTCTCTTATCAAGGAGTAATGGAATTCTCTCATTGCCTCAACGTCCCTGCCTTTCCCTTATATTATACACCGTTTTAAGGGAAAAACAATCCTTTGAGGGAATATTCCCTTATTTTTCTATTGCTTTTAAGGGGAAATCTTTTCCTCCGCGCGCATATATCTTACTTTCCCTCGATCTTATATGACTCGACCTCGACCCATGCAGGACGGAATCCCGCGTTCAGCGCAATCTGCTGGGAGTGGATATTGGCCGCCGCCATGCCGTAGAAAGGCACATCTCCCTGCTCGATGATCTTATTCTTCATGAGCGTGACCAGATAGGTGCCCAGGCCTTTTGATCGATATTCGGGCAATACATCGACGCCCACCTGCATCCAGTGCGGTGCATCTTCGGAACAACCTGCCATCCCCATGATGGTCTCCCCATCCAGAGCCACCACAGCCATACGATCACGAATCGTCGGGGAAGGCTCGGGATAACATATCGAATTCGGGAATCTCACATCGCCGTAGAATTGGTTGATCTCGTCATCGAAAAACCATTTCACTGGATAGCGTTCTTCCACCTCAACCTCCCTGCAAGGAAGATACATGTGATGTGTTCCGGCCATCTTATATCCGTACTTTCCGATCTCCTGATCGAGCAACTCGAGTTTTCCGACCTCAAAAAGCCTGTGTCCCTCTACGTCCTTGATGAATCCATGAAGAAAATCGTGAAGACACTCGTCGGCCGTAATGAGCGTATTTCCGCCCAAAGTGACCATCTCCACGAACGACCTCTCCTGAGAGTACATACGTCTTCCTTCGTTCGTCGCCGATACCGTGATCTTATTTTCTTTCGTCAGAAGGTCCTCCGGCATACAGTTAAAATCGATGGACAACTGCTTCAGCATCTTTTCGTAGTATTCCTTAAACATGGTCGTTTCTCCTAAAGTCAGATACAGATTTATTCTATCACATCTGTATCTTTCCCTCCGAAAAGCACCCACAGCGGATTCCCTTCACTGCACCCATTGCAATTTTGCTCTTGACACTACTACGTATGCGTAGTATGCTACGTATACGTAGTAATTGAAAGGAGCCCAAAAACACATGCTGAAAAAACTGTTTAGATGGAACTTTACAAAAGATACCGGGATCGCGGCAGCAGCAGGACTGATCATGATCGCCCTGAGCCTTCTGATGATCCCCTTTGGCGGAAATACCGCAAGAGATACCCTCATCTCTTTCCTCCTCCGGGATCTTCTCATGATCTTCGGTCTGGGCGTGGTATTTGTGTCGCTGTATATAGAAAAACACGGTAAAGAAACAGCAGAAGAGATTGGCTTCACGAAGCTCAAAGCCCTTCTCTCCCTCGGAGTCGACCTCGCCTTGGCTGCCGCCCTTCTCGCCATGTTCTTGAAGGATGAGATGCCCCATAACGTACTGACTCTACCAAACCTCTACGGCGCCTCCTACATCCTGGTAGCAGGCATCTTCGAGATGACCTTCATCTACGGATTTCTCCGGATGAGCTTCGAAAAAGCATTCGGCATTATCCCTGCGATCCTTCTGACCTCCGTCTTTTATTCCTTCCACCACGCAGGATTCCAGCCGGAGTTTCTCCACCTGTTCCTGGTGGGCCTGATGTACTGCTCGGTCTTCTACATCACCCGAAACCTCCTCGTGATCTTCCCCTTCTTCTGGGGCGTTGGCGCATTGTGGGATGTTTTGGTATCATCAGAAGCAGGAAATGAGATCAAGAACCCGACCTCGTTTGCCATCGCACTGGTAATACTTCTTATATCTGCGATATGGATCTTCTACCAAAAGAGAAGGAGAAATACACATGCTGTCAAAAACCTCGATCGTGATCATGGGCATGCTCAGTAAAGGCGAGATGAATGCCTATGATATGCTCAAGATGATTGAAAAGATGAATATGAAATACTGGTTCCCGATCGGTGCCACCACCCTCTACGAGACGTGTCTGCGCCTTCAAAAGAAGAACTACATCGAGAACACAGGTGAATCCGATAAAAAGGCAATCTACCTCATCACGAAGGAAGGTCTTCAGGAACTAAAGAGCAGCATCTGCGAGCTCTTCGAAAGAGTGGACTTCGACTCCGTATGGTTCTGCCTGGCCGTGATGTATTCGGGCGTCCTGAGCAAAAAAGAACTCGACCGCGAGATCGCGATCCGCAGCAAGATCCTCGACGAATACGAGAAAGGCACCCTCGAGAACAAGGAGAAAATGCTCCAGTACGATGTCTCCTTCAAAGAGATCTGTGCGATCGACCGCATGATCCAGATCATCCGTATGGAGAAAGAAACACTCGAAAGATTCATAAGTAACAGGCAATGAAAGAAACAGATCTTTATAAACAACTCGGTGAACTTACAAAGCAGAAGGAGATATGGGAAGAGAACATTCCTTATATCTCCTCTCTTCTTTCCGACCCTTCCACCAAGATCCAGGCCAAATCCCTCTGGCTTCTCGGCGAGATGGGATTTCTCTATCCCCAGAAAGTGAGAGATACTGTTCCGAAGATCGCGGCATTTCTCGATTCCCTCGATCCTCTCCTTCGTGATCGTGCTCTAAATGCACTGGGCCGGATCGGTCGTGCTGATTTTGAGTTGATCCGTCCGTTCTGGGAATCTCTCTTTTCCTTCGCGAAAGACGAAGATCCAAGAGTTCGTCTTAGTTTCATCTGGGCATCTGAAAACATCGCCACGAATACCCCGGATATCTACAAAGATCACATCCAGGTATACGAAGCTCTTCTTCACGACAAAGAGGATAAGGTACGTATGGAAGCCCCGGAGATGTTCCGTGTTCTCGGAAAGAGAAGACCGGATCTCGTACGTCCATACGAACAGACACTAAAACACATCGCAGAAACAGATGAGAATCATGTGGTAAGGATACATTGTCTAGGGGCGATAAAGGCGATGGGGTAAGGTATTATCCCTGATAAGTTTTCCATTCTGAGTCTTTCGTTTCTCTCTCCGCGCACCACCCATAAGGCAGCTCAGCCAGGAGTCCGATCGACTCATCTAACTCAAAAGCTTCGCCCATTCCGATTATCCGTAAATCTTCTTCTGAATGCTTATCTCCGCACATAAACTCCCACATACCATCGTCCAAATCGTGAGACACGAAAAGGATCGGCCTCTCACCATCGAGGATATGCCGGCAAACAAAACATGCAGTATTGGGTGTGTCGTGGAATGGGTATACAAAAACTTCTACATTCATGGGAGTACTCCTTTAATCTTCGCCGGCATTTTTACACAGCTATTTTCCTCTATGAAATTCCTAGCGATACTATCAAGTTTTTTCCTTATTTCTGCTATGATAACCCTTCTGATGTACAAATCGTTCAGAGTTTTGTAGATTACTGTAAAACCGTGATAAAAAAAGACCTTGAGGAATGGGACTGGGATCTTGGAAAAGCAAAAGGTTCATATTCTTTCAATGGGAAATCCTATTCCTTTGATATGAATGATCAGCTCCTTAGAGGTGTGTTTAAAAGGGATGCGTGGTTTAAAAACAGCGCGTTAGATCGATTGTTTTATAGCATGTTAAAGCCATTCACTCTTGATTCGAGAAAAGAACGGCAGAAGACGGTGTACTGTCATTTTTGTCCTATGGAGGATAAGGACAATACCAAGGTTATTCGTGCTGAATTATCGAATGAGTATACACAGAAAGTGGATTCTCTTTTATTCAAGAAATATCCTAACGCAGCACCCTCGGAAAGAAGCGTAGATGAATACTTGTCGATCGTTATTTCTATCGATCCTGATCCGAATCCTGATTCTGAAGATGTTTTTCTGCCAGAGTTATTTCATAAGAACAATGCACTTGATTACGTGTATAAACCCTATCTTTATCAGGGTTTCTTTGATGTGGAACAAATTCCTTCTTCTGTACTATCGAAGATTAATGAGAACCGTGATTGTGAGTTCAAATTGACAGTCCAGTTTTTGAGTGAAGAAGAAGCAGATAAGAAAGAAACAAACAACTATATTGTGTTTGCGGCCAGTCCGGAAAAAAGAAAACCAGTTAGCGTCTTGTGGAAAGAACTTGCTAATAAGCAGAACCCGCCCATACCCCAGAATAAAACACCCTTAATTACGTCTGAAAGTAACATGAGGCCAAGCTTTAGAACACGAATAGATTCAATCTTTTCACATGGAATAAATCTTAGCATCGTTCGCGTGGGACAAGCTAATTGTATTTTGGGACAGTCAAAAACCTCCAGCAATAAATCAAACGTGTTATTTGATTGTGGAATCCCTACAACGACAAATATAGATCTTGCAGAAAAAGGGTTTAACAATAGAAGTGATAAGGTGAATTATGATTTCATCTCACACATGAGACCACTAGATGCCATCTTCATTTCTCATTGGGATTATGACCACTATTCTGGTATTTTTTCTCTTCCTAGAAATGTGTGGGATGACATGAATATGATTATTGTTGCCCCCGACGAAGGTGTCTCAGACTTTGGAGAATGGGGGAAGACCGTAGTAAAGTATCTTGCTTCACGCAATACCTTATGCTTGCTTAAAAAAGCAGGTACGAATGCTATTTTCTCGAATAGTTATATATCCATTTATCATGGAATGGGAACAGGAAAGAATGACAACTCGCTATTGATTAGGCTTAAGAAAACGATTATTCCAGGGGATTGCAGAGATTCAAAATGGCCACCCGACTATGGAAAACGAGATGATATAGAGTATGTCATAGTTCCACATCATGGATCAAAAAGAGTAATTGGCAAATCGGATATCGCACTTAGTGTCAATCAAGGCGTAGGATACAAGTTTATAATTTGTGCTGGCTTCAATAATGAGTACAGCCACCCAACCGAAAACTGGCATATGAAAAAAATCACATTGAATTCATTGTGCTCAGTAGAATGTACAAACATAGATAATCCGGAAGAAAAGGATTTGAAAAAACGTGTTCCTAATAAGAATAAAGGAGTAATCCGAATCAAAGATGCATAATGGATTTCTGATGATCTTGATTTCTCATCTCATTCATCCAAAGCACTCCGGAGGGATGCCATGTCTTTATAACCAGGCACATTCGGATCGGCGGCAATACGACGGCCTTCTTCGACAGCTGCTTCCGTTGCCTTGTTCGGGTCTTTATCTGTTTGAACATTCAGATTAGAAATATCCATAACCATCACTCCTTTGTAGTTTGTCGATTTTTAAGATTCTCGAACCAATAACCGCCCCACATTTTTTGAAAGTGCTATGATTTAAGCGATGTAATTGGAACGATAAATATGCCTGTCTCTGGATCTCGCATTACAGCATCGCAATACCCGACAATTACACACATATACGCTGGCTTTTTCTCAACATTCTCGTAGAACCTTTTGAGGCTCTCGATAGCGTCGCTGATGCTCCCACTACTTAACTTAATCTCAAATGCCGCATAGCGCCCATCCTCAAATTCGACGATGGCATCCACCTCATCACCTGAACTGTTATCGCGGAAATGGAACAAATGCCCATTAAGATAATCTGCGTAGACCCGCAGATCCCTCTCGACAAGTGCTTCAAACAAAAGACCGAAAGTCTCGTGATCATTCAAGAGTTTCTCAGTTGTAAGATTTAAACTTGCACAGCATAAGGACGGATCAACCAGATGTCGTTTCGATGATTTCCCGACTCGCGAAGAGGATCGATAGTTCACGTCGAAAGCTTCCTGATCTGCAGTTAAGAACAGTCGGTCAAGGACACTCGTATAATCCGCTACAGTATCTCTGCTCTTGATCAGTTCTTCGCCGCTTTCATATTCCTCGATGTCCTTGATCAGAGTCTTATCTCCTGCCAGAGAGGATTCATTCCTCGACAGTGAACGGATAAGCATTCTCATCTTGTTCGGACTACGCTTCCTGTCCTCATCCTCGTGCATATCTTTAGTTACGATTGACTCGATATAACTCTTGGGAATTACTCCAAAATCTTCAGGCGGCACATCAAGATTCTCCGGCCAGCCACCTCGGATAATCAGTCCGGAAAGCTCCTCCAGCTCAACCTTTCTAACAAAACCATCTTTGATCTGACCATTCAGCATTTCAGCAAGAGAAGCTTCTCCGGAAGAATCTCCTGATTCATAAAGGCTCATCGGATGCATACGCAGAGGCGCGATCCTTCCGGTTCCCGAGTGAAAGATTGCCTTTTCCTTTTTCTCCTTTTTCAACGAAGTCGACCCGGTCAGGATAAACTTCCCGCGCTTCTTATCACTATCGCACTCATGTCGAACAGCATCCCATATCTCCGGAACGATCTGCCACTCATCTATCAGCTGAGGTCTTTCTTTTGTGAACACATATTTCGGGTCGATGCTCGCCAGATCTCTCAGTCGCTTTTCCGTCAGATAGGAAACACTGTTGGCATGGTTCAGACTCGTCCATGTCTTCCCACACCACTTTGGTCCCTCTATCGAGACTGCCCCAAATATCTTAAGATAACGAGCGATCTTTTCATCTATCAATCTCGGCATATATCCGTCTCTTGTCAGCGCCATAGAAACACCTCCGTTTCCTATATTGTGCCACCTCATTCTGCACTTTTCAAGAGTTTTATTAGGCACTTTTCAGAGAATTCATTAGGCACTTTTCAAGAATTTGCTGCATAACAAGTATTTCACAAGGCATTTTCGTGAATCTCTTCCCAACAAAAAACGACCGGACGTGGATCCGGTCGTTTTCGCTTGTTGTTCAACTCTAGCTAGTATTACTCAGCCAGCGGCAGGGGAGTGATGTTCGACTTGCCGGAAAGCTCTTCAGCCTTACGAGCTTCTTCCTCAGCCTGCTCTGCAGCACGGAGAGCTTCTTCCTCGGCAGCCTTTGCAGCAGCCAGGGCTTCCTCGAGCTTCTTCTTTGCAGCTTCGGCTCTCTCTCTTGCCTTCTGAGCAGATGCCTTAGCTTCTTCTTCAGCCTTCTGAGCAGCGAGTTTCGCTTCTTCTTCGAGCTTCTTTTTGTTCGCCAGCTCGTAAGCTTCCTCTGCACGACGGGTAGCCATCTTGGCTTCCTCGGCCTTCTTCTCAGTAGTCTTTACCAGCTCTTCTGCTTCTTGTGCAAATGTTCTGGCTTCGAGCTCGGCTTCCTCAGCCTGCTTTCTCTTTTCTTCCTTAGCACGCAGTGAGTTCAGCTTTGCATCCTGCTCGGTCTTCTTCTGAGAAGCGATACGGAGAGCTTCACTTGCTTTCTTCTTGGCTTCACGAGCTGCGGCTTCTGCTTCGTTGGCTTCGTTCTGTGCCTTCTTAGCATCTTCCATAGCCTGTGCGTACTCTGCTTCCGCAGCCTTTGCAGCTTCTTCTGCTTCGCTTTCAACCTTAACGGCAGCTTCGAGATCCTCAGCAGCCATCGCAGCAGCGCCTCTAGCAGCCTCAGCTTTTGCTACGGCTTCAACGGCATCCTTAACGGCACGCTCTTCACGGGACTTCGCAGATACGAACTCGACCTGAGCTTTATCAGCGGTAGCCGCGATCGTGGATCTGTTCTTGTTTGCTGCAGATCTCTTTGCAGAAGTAGAATCCCACGGAAGTTCGTTCGAAGCAGTTTCAGGAGCAGGAGTAGATCCGCCCTTTACAGGGACGGCCCAAGTGTTCATGTTTGCCTTCGGAAGCGGAGCCGGAAGAGGAGTGATGTGAGAAACTTCTTCCTTCACAGTCGTCTCTGTCTTCACTTCAGCAGTAGTAGCTGTAGAAGCAGCCGGCTTTGCAGCAACAGAAGAGGTTGTCGTAGTTTTACGAGAATCTTCTTTTGCTTTTCTGGCTTCTTCCATCGCCTTACGAGCTTCGATCTGTGCTTTCGCAGCAGCCGCACGTTCCTTAGCCGCGTTCATCGCGGCCTCACGCTCACTGATTGGTGCCTTCTTTACGGCAGCGCTTCCCGAAGACTTTGAACCCGGGAGACCCGCCTTATCTTTTAAAGCATCTAAAAAACTAGCCATTCTTTATCACCCTATACGACCCAGAAATAAAAAATCTAATACTTCGCTTTTATTATACTATGTTACAAGCGTATTTCAACCCTTTCTGTCAAGGTCATTCGTTAAAATGCTAGAGTTCTTACCTGATTTCGTGAGATTTTTTGTGTTTTTTCACATCAAGAGCATCCCGAGGACACCGGTGAAGTTCGTTATGAAGTGTTGTAAGAAGGGGATCGTGGGGTTTTTCGACTTCAGAAGGACGAATGAGTACGTAAGGCCGGTTCCGAATAGCGGAAGGTTCGTAAGAAGCTCCTCGCATGTAATCGCTTTGACATGGACGGCCATGAAGCAAAACGCGGAAAGCAGCATCGCTGCGACCATCGGAATCTTTTTACTTACTTTCTCTGCCAGAACAATGCGGAAGACATGTTCCTCGGTAAGCGGCCCGAGCACGGCGACGAGAAGGACAGCGACGGCGGCGGGGATGAGCGTGACGACGGTCGCGACCGAGTTGTCATTTATCGAAGAACTGTAATCCGGGCAGATAAACATCTTCGGGATCGAAAAGATCGTCTGGATGAGAAGATCTCCAAAAACTGTACCGACAAACCATAAAACGGATTTCCAGGGGTGTTCTTTCCAGGCCTTGAGTCCGGCCTTCCAGCTGTCGCGGAAAAGATAAAGACCGGCTGCGGCAAGGATCGTATAGACGGCGATCTGATACCAAAGCGAGACGCGCCCGGTGAGAAATCCCATATGGTTTCCGAGTCTTGGGATAATCAGTTTAAAGATCACATATGCTCCCAGAAAAAGGGCGCAGGGAACCACACTGCCGGACTTGGCAGTTTTTTCTTCGTTCATGGATATTACCTCCGTGAGAGTTTATTTGAATTGGAAGGATGTCATCATGAGAAGGATCAGGATCGACAGGGGCACGAAGAGTAGGAGCAGCGCCACGAAGGCTTTCTTCTTGCTCTTGGAAGATCCGTAATCGATCAGGGTCAAGATGGCGCCAAGGAGATAAAGTATGCCGATTCCTGCTCCCAGGACGGCTACGATATGCAGGTGCTTGAAGATCGAAAGAAGAAGGATCAGCGTGATGGAAGAGGCCAGGATCAGGACCACAAGCCTTCTTTCCTTCCTTCTGTCGTTGATATTCATGTGGAGGGTGTCGGACAACGTCTTGCTCGCTTCCTCCAGGGATACGGTGTCATTTTCGTTTCTCTTACTGTGCATCAGTTCCAAAAGACTGATGTCCAGTGCCGCTGAAAGCGCTTCGAGAGTTTCGATGTCCGGATAGCCATGTCCGTTTTCCCAACGGCTGATCGCTTTATCCGTGACCAAAAGTTTCTCGGCAAGATCTTTTTGGGTCATGCCACAGCGTTTTCTTTGTTCGGCGATGAAGGATCCGAATTGTTTTGTATCCATCTGGCACCTCCTTGGGTTTCCGTCTGGCTCAAGTATACAAAACCTGCCCCGTTTTTCAATCTATGATTCATAGAGTGCCGTGATTTCAGGCGTTTCGAGTTTTTAAGACGGGTTTACATCTGATCCTGGATATACTTGACGATGTCGGTCATCTTGCTCTTTTTCCACTCTTCTTTTTCCGCTTCTTCGGCAAGCGGGCAGAGGATAAAGAAGTCAAGTGTCTCGCCCGGAACACGACCTGTACGCATCGGCTCCGCAAAATGCGCTTTCCATTCTTCTTCGGTTGCGTCCTTAAATCTCTTCGGGTCGAGATACGTCATCTGTCTTTTGGTGGCCGCGATGTGCATCTTGGTCGAAAGCGGGGACAGAAGCTTATATTCTTCCTCCGGAACATCCTGGAAGATCACGGGGAGATCCCCGATATCGACATGCTCTTCTCCTCGCTTGATATCGAGACCATAAGGCGTAAAGGAGAAGGAGTCTTTCGAGAATTTCAAAGAAAGCAGCAGTCCCTTTTCCGTATTGAACTGGGAGCGCTGGTAGTCGGTGTCGAAGATAAAGTTTCCGAGCGAATAGAAGATCGCCTTGTCGCCGACGGTCTCGTAATTCATCGGAACATGGGGGTGGTGGGATACCACGATGTCCGCACCCATCTTGAGGTACAGGTGATATCTTTCTCTTGTGTAGGGAGACGGAAGCGGAGTGAATTCTTCGCCCGCGTGTGCCACAACGATACACCAGCGGCAGGTCTTCTTGATCTCCTTGATCGCTTCTTCGATCGCGTCTAGGTCGCTCCAGCTGAAGCAACCCGGCTTTTCTTCGTCTGCCTTTCGGCAGGCTCTCTGGTAGCCGACACCGAACATGCCGATGCCTCCGGCTTCCGGAAGAGTCAGGATCTTTCTAGCTTCATGGATATCCATACCGGCACCGATCGTGCGGATGTCTCTCTTTTGCGCTTCCTTTAATGTGGAAGCGATGCCTTCCGGACCTGCGTCCATGATATGGTTATTACATATATTCCATATATCACAGTGATTCTCTTTCAGAAAATCCGCGACCGCCGGGTCCATGAAGTGAAGAAGCTGCTTGGTGCCTTCGTTGACATCGTTTTTGGGACACTCCATGATCGGTCCTTCGACGTTGGCGATGACGTGGTCGGCGAACGAAAGGACGTCCTTGATCTTTTTGGAAAGAAGATCCGGATCTTCCCACTTATGGTCCATATACCGGTCAAATCCGATGTCTCCGGTAAATACGAGTGTGGTCTCGCCCTTTACGAGCTGGCAGAACTTTTCGCCTCTTGCTTCAAAGTCCTTAAAGTGGGTATAGGATGCCGCGGCAGGGGACATGATGCATGCTTTTCCCACTGGCGTGATCTTTCTTGCGAGGTCCACCGATTCCTTGATATCGGAAACCAGGTGGCAGTAAGGAAGATCGCCGAGCTCGTCATAGATCCGCTTTCCGGATTCGTAGGCGAAGATATACTGGTACTCTGCGTGCTCTTTAATGAATGCGATGAGTGTGTCGTAGTCGATCCCTCGGTCCATACCGCCGATCAGGAGTGTTCCTGTGTTGGCGATGCTCGTTGCGGCCTGGATGGTCGCCTGCGGGATCGTGGAGATGGAATCGTTATAGAAATCGATGCCGTCGTAGTTTCCGATGAATTCCAGGCGGTGGTGAAGACCGGTGAAACTCTCGATGCTCTTTCTTACCTTGTCCGCATCGAGTCCTAAGACTTCGGTACAGATCCGGAACACGAATGTCGCGTTAAAGCGGTTATGCGCGCCCTGAAGCTTCATGGAAAAATCGAGGGACTCGTCAAAGTTCAGTCTTACCTTCTTTGCTTTCGTATCGATCTCGGGCACGTCATTTCCATAAAAGAGGAAATCCCCCTCTTTCTGATGGATCGTGATATTTTTCTTCGCGTTGAAATAATTCTCCATCGTGATATAGCGGTCGAGGTGATCCTCGTAGAGATTTAAAAATACCGCGATGTGAGGAGAGGTCTCAAGGTCCGAAAGCTGGTGGCAGCTTAATTCATAGACCACGAGGGTGTCGTTCTTGATATCGTCGTAGTAGTCAAAGCACGGAAGACCGATATTTCCGCAGAGGATCGCATTTCCATCTCTAAGATCGTGAAGCACGTGATAAAGAAGGGAAGATGTGGTGCTCTTTCCCTTGGTGCCCGTGATGCCGATGACCTGACCTCTAAACTCTTCCATGAAGAGGCGGGTCTGGGAGATATATTTCGGATTACTGTCTTTGGTAACGATACCGGGACTTTTTAAGATGAGATCGTAGTTTTCCGAAAGCTCGCGGATCTGATCTTCTTTTCCCTCGAACATGTCGTAGGTTGCAGTCGGGACGTGTTCTTTTAAGAACTTCTCGGAAGATTTTCCTTCTCTTCCTTTGCCCCAGATCAGAATTTTCTTGTTTTGAAGTTTTTCCGTGATCTTCATACGATCCCTCCTTGAACGAGTCTATTTTACCATTCTTAGGAGGAAGCTTTCTTACTTTCTTTTTTCATCTTCTTCCAGATCGTGAAATACATCGTCGTAAAGCAGATGCTCGCGCCGGTAAACTGGCTGATGCATTCGGCCCAGAATACGCCGTCAACGCCAAGTCCGATCCCCGGAAGAAGAAGTGTCAGAGGCGTAACTAAAAGGATCTTTCGGAGCATCGAGAAGAAGAGTGCGTGCTTAGGATAGTTCAGTGCGACAAATGTGGTCTGGCCGCTCATCTGAAGTGCCATAAAGGGGAACGCGAGGAAAAAGATCCTTCCGCAATGCACTGTCATCCGGATCAGTTCGGGATCCTGGGTGAAGATGCAGATGATGGGCTTCGGGATAAAGAGCATCAGGAACCACATGAGGGTATTGACCATAAGGCCGGTAAGGAAGATAAAGCGGATGCAGGAGCAGACACGGTCGGGTTTCTTTGCGCCGTAGTTATAGCTCATGACATTCTGACCCGCACCGGTGACACCACTGTTCGGAAGGCTCATGATCTCTCTTATCGAGTTATTCAGGCTCATCGCGCCGATATAAAGGGTGCTGAGCGGACCGGCCCAGGCCTTCAGGACGACATTGACGATCGCCTGTGTGATGCTGGATGTGACGCGGAACGTAAAGCCGGTCGCGCCGAGTTTCAGAAGACCTCCGAGCTGCTTTTTGTCGATGCCGAGTCTTTTCAGACGAAGCGGCGGGCGCTTGCTTCTCAGGAAGAAAATGACCCACAGCGCGCTGACGCTTTGGGAAATGACGGTGGCGAGGGCCGCGCCTTTTACGCCCATGTGGAGCGTGAAGATAAAGACCGGGTCGAGCGCGATGTTGATGAGCGCGCCGATGACAACGGTGGTCATGCCGATCTTCGGAAAGCCCTGTGCATTGATGTACGGATTCATGCCAAGGCTCAAAAGGACCGGGATCGTGCCGATGACGTAGATGCGGAAATATCCGATCGCGTAGGGAAGCGAATTCTCATCACCGCCTAAAAGCTCGAGGAGCCAGGGTGCCGTGATGAAAAAGAGCACGGTGAGCGTTGCGCCGATCAGAAGAAGAAGGGTAAAGGACGTACCCATCATGCGCTCGGCTTTGGCATCGTCTTTTTCGCCTCGTGCGATCGTGGCCAGGGTCGTTCCGCCGGTACTGCAGAGGTTGGCAAATGCGGAGATCAATGTGATCAGGGGAAAGCACACGCCGAGTCCCGTGATGGCATTTGTTCCTGTGTCCCCGAGGTGACCGATATAGGCGCGGTCGACTATGTTATAAAGAACGACCACCAGCTCGGCCAGCATGATCGGAAGACCGAGCTTTAAGATGAGATACGGGACATTTCCCTTGGAAAAATCACCTTTCGAAGATGATCCCGTAAGGTTCGTCTCTTCTTGCTTTCGGTTTTCGTCTTGCATGCTTTTTCTTTTCCTCACACGTAGGATCGGTCGATCTTGATCACGCAGTAATAATGCGGATGGACTTTCAGGACTTCATCGCGCACGGTGGCGATCAGGTCTTTTTCGGATGTCTTGATGTCGTGGGGCACCACCATATCGAAGATCAGGTTGGTGTGGCTCTCGCCCGGGACCATACGGAAATCGTGGATCGTGATGCGCTCGTCGATCTTCTTGACGATGGCTTTCGCTTCTTCCTGAAGCTTCATGAGATCCTTGTTTTTCGTGTCGATCGGATCCATGTGGATGACCGCTTCGCACTCAAGTTCTCTAGCCAGATCCAGTTCGATATTGTCGATACAGTCATGAATATAGAACATATCCTGAAATGCCGAAACTTCCGCGTGAAGGGAGATCATCTTTCTGCCCGGGCCGTAGTCATGGACGACGACATCGTGGATGCCGCTGACGGCTTCGTGGGACATGACGATCTCTTCGATCTTATCGAGAAATTCTTTGGACGGCGGAGTACCGAGAAGCGGCTCGATCGTCTCTCTTGCGGCATTGATACCCGAATAGAGGATGAAGATCGAAAGTGCCACACCGATATAGGCGTCGACCGGAAGGTCGGTAAACTTTGTCGCGATGACGGCAAGCAGAACGACCGAGGTGGAGATCATGTCATTTCGGCTGTCGACGGCGGTCGCACGCATGGCAGAAGACTCGATGACCTTGGCCCAGTGGAAGTTATAGTACATCATGTAGGCCTTGACCAGAAGGGACGCAACCAGCATCACGATCGCAGGGATCGTGCACAGGACCGCGGTCGGATGGATGATGCCCTCGATCGAGGACTTTCCGAGTTCAAATCCCATGATGCAGATAAGAAGCGAAACGATCAGGCCGGAAATATATTCGATACGGCCGTGGCCGAACGGATGGTCCGCGTCCGGCGCCTTTCCCGCAAGGCGGAAACCGATCATGGTGATGATCGACGAGCCCGCGTCGGACAGGTTATTTAACGCGTCACCGACGATAGCGATGGAGTGCGTCAGGATTCCCATGATGAGTTTTCCGAGGAACAGAAGCAGGTTTAAAAAGATACCGCAGGCACCGCAGATACTTCCCACGCTTCTACGCACATGGGGTTGCCTGGGATCTTTAATATCCGGTACCAGTTTTCGGATCAGTAACGAAACCATTTTTCTCTCTCCTGTCGCACGATTATATAGATAATATATCTTTTTACGCGTGAAAGGGAGAGTTTTTCCTTTTTCGTTGGAAAAGTGAAACTTTTGTTAGCGCTTGAAGGTATGTCTCGTGATCGAAAGGCGCTTTCCGAGCGTGACGATGCCGAAGACATTTTTGGCGTAGGAAACGATCGGCGGAAGGAATGTCAGATCTTTCAGATCGACCGTATTTTCCGGTCCCTCGTAGTGGTCTTTTATGTCCGCCCGTGTCAGGTTCGTGATGCTCATGTCCCTCGTCTTTTCCTGGTCGTAGCCGAGAAGGCTTCTGAGTTTTTCGGAAGTCTTACTGTGGAAAACGCCCGTGTACTCGAGGCAGACCGCGTCGACCAGTGTGGGATCAAATGCCGCCATAAAGTGCAGGATGAAGTAGCGGTATTTGGGGTGGTCGAGTTTTTTCTTCAGAAGGCGGAGGATATTTCTCGCGTTCTCTGCGATGGAATCGTCCTCTTTGTACAGATAGTCGATCGAGATGCCGGTCGCCTGGTTGCCCATCCCGCGGTTTGGAAAGAGCTCTCTGGCATCGACGGCATAGCCGATATTGGCCTTTTCTTTGAAGGCTTCTCCCATATCTCTTCCGAGATGTCCGCCCACGATCTTTGCGGTCAGAAGCGCCGTGATGCTCGCTCTGCTTTCGTGTGCTTCCTGAAGGAGTGCGTCAAATTCTTCGCCTTCGATCGTTTCTTCTGAAAATGCCGTGCGGTTGATGTTCCAGAATTTCTCGTAGGCTTTCTGCATGTCGTCAAACGTAAAGACTCTTCGATCCGGGTCTTTTTCCCACATCTTGTTGTAGCGGCGGATGAGGATCTTATAGAAAAACGGCATCTTGCTGTTTTTCGGAAGGTCTTCCGTTGTGGTGTTTTTAAACGGGATCTTATCTAAATCTTCGTTCCCCGAAAGAGCAAAAAAGAAGCTCTCGATGAAGTAAAGAAGGGACTTTCCGTCTCCGCCGAGGTGATGCATCTGAAAAATGAATGTATTTTTCCCGGGGGTAAAAAGGTAGTACGCGCGGATATATTCACCCTCGTCTATATGAAATCTTCTGCCCTCATTTTCAGAGATGCAGTGTTCCAAGTTTTTGGTGGTTGGGGAGATGGTGCTTCCCGGTTTTTCACATGGTTCGTAGAATGCTTTTCCGTCCGGGTCGATGACGACTTTGGTGTTGAGGACTTCGTGGGATCGGATCGCGAGGGCAAAGGCTTTCTGGATCTTTTCATCGCTTGGGACTTCTGAGAATACGGCATCGACCGACATGGTGATCACCATGCCGACATCGAATAGATCTGCTCGTTCTGTCTCGATCTTATAGCGCATCTTTTCTCCTTTCAGATATAGTCCTTGATTCCTTTCGTCCACTGCTTCATGCAGGTCCGGTGCGGTACGATCTTCGAGTAAGCCCGAAGGAATCGGTTATAGCCGGAAGAAACGGAGACGTCCTTTTTCTTCTTTAAGTCTTTAAATGCACAGGCCACGACGGTCTCGGCGCTGACCATGCCGGGGTAGTTTATGGTCTTTCCGTCTTTTGTTTTCGGGAGCATGTCCGTGTCGACCCAGCCCGGGCAGACCGCCATGCAGAAGATCCCTTTGTCCTGAAGTTCCACGTTCAACGCACGGGTGAAGTTTAAAAAGAAGACTTTACTCGCCGCGTAAAGCGCGATATACGGATTCGGCTGAAATGCCGAGGCAGACGCGACATTTAAGATATAGGAACCCGCCTTCATGTAGGGGATACATACCTGGCAGAGGATCGCGCCGGCCTTGCAGTTGAGGTCGATCGTTTTACTGATCTCTACGGTTTCGAATTCGGAAAACGGTGCCATCTTCGACATGCCTGCGTTGTTTATCAGATAGCTGATCTCGGGCTTATCGGAGCGGATCTTTTCGATGAGCGCATCCAACTCTTCCTTGTCGGTGAGGTCCGCCTTCACGGGCAGGATCTTCCCGGGGAAGGACTCCTCGTATTTTGCTTTGAGGTTTTGAAGTTTTTCTACATTTCTTCCGACGGCCCAGATCGTGTCTACCTTCGGAAGAAGTGCATCTACAAATGCTGCGCCGATTCCGCCCGCGGCGCCGGTTACGATCGCGATTCCCATATTACACATCCTTCAGAAGAACCCTCGAAAGGTCCTGGCCGCTGATCATCTTGCAGTCTTCCGTAAACAGGCGCTTGAGCGAGTAAAGGTAGACGACGCCCCAGTAAAACTCTGTCAGTTTTCGAACTGTGCCGGAAACGATCGTGCCTTCTTTTTGGCCCTGTCGGACGATCTTGTCGGTGACGTCATAAAACGGTGCGTCGATCGAGCCGTCCATGAGTTTTTGTGTTACGAGCGCGATGCCCGCTGCGTACATCTCGTCTTTTTTAATCTTTTTGATCAGGTAATCCGAAAGAAGCGGGATCTTTTTGTCCGCAGGAAGAGGCATCTTCGCAAAGGCTTCGAGCTTGTCGCTTTCCCAGGTCTTCTCGACGAGTTTTAAGATCTCCGAGTAGAGTTCTTCCTTTGACTCGAAGTACAGATAGATCGTGCCCTGGGCGATGCCGATGCTCTTGGAAAGGTCTCCGATCTTGGTTCCGGAAAAGCCCACCCTCGCAAAATATTTTGCAGATTCTTTCAGAATATTCGCGCGTGTTTCCTTACGGATCTCTTCGCATCTTTCCTTAGATTTCGGCATTTGTCGCTCCTTTGACTGTTTTGTGTCTGCGTTTTTGAATGAACAATTTGTTCAGTCATAAATTATCACGGAGGGAAATCCTTGTCAACAGGAATTTGCTGTTCGTCAATAGAACTTAGGGGCAGAAAATGCTACAATATTCGGGTGATCCTTTATATAGAGAAGGGCAGGGCAAGGAGAAGAGAAATGGATAGAAATCCGGAAACAGAAATGGAGAAGATCACCCGTCTTTCTGGGCTTTCTCTGTCGGAAGAGGAAAAGAAGATCCTCTTTTCGGATATGTCCAGGATCGTTCCTTATATGGAGCGGATCTCTAAGCTCGATACTTCCTCTGTTGATCTCTTTGACGAATCAGAGCCCGCGGCTCTTCGTGAAGACGAAGAGGAGGAGTCTCCCATCGCATCGACGATCGTATCTTCGGCACCCGAATCTTCCGACGGCATGTTTTCCGTGCCGAGGATCGTGTAGGTGAGGTGCGATATGACTCGTGAGGAGATCCTAAAACTTTCCGCATACGAACTTTCGCAGAAAATCCGGGAGCAAAAAGTGAGCTCTTTTGATGCGGTTTCGGCTGTTTTTAAAAATATAGATGAACATGAATCAAACGTTCACGCCTATCTCTCTTTTTGGAAAGAAGAAGCACTGCAAAAAGCAAAAGAATGCGACGAAATCGTTGCTTCGACGCCCGATGTATCCGGGCTTCCGCCGCTTTTCGGCGTTCCGGTCGCGGTAAAAGACAACCTGCTTCTATCCGGAAAGAAGGCGACCTGCGGATCTCGCATGCTTTCGGACTATATCGCCCCGTTTACGGCGACCTGTGTCGAAAAACTCCTTTCGGCTGGGGCGATCGTGATCGGAAAAACGAATATGGACGAGTTCGGGATGGGCTCTTCTACTGAGCATTCGTACTTCGGCGCGACCCTTCACCCGATGGATCCGACCCGTGTCCCGGGAGGATCTTCCGGCGGATCTGCCGCGGCCGTATCTTACGGCGGTGCATTTGCCGCACTCGGAACCGACACCGGCGGATCGATCCGTCAGCCGGCATCCTTCTGCGGGCTCGTCGGGCTTCGTCCGACCTATGGATCGGTGTCCAGACACGGCCTTGTGGCCTTTTCTTCGTCGATGGACGTCGCCGGACCCATCACGCGCGGAACACGCGATGCTGCCTGGCTTTTTAACAATGTTACGGGGGCAGATCCGAAGGATCAGACGTCTGCCGGTGTACCAAAAGTGGAACTTTCAGAGATGGAGAGCTACAGCGTCTCCGGGAAACGGATCGGCATCCCCAAAGAGCTCCTTTCGGATGGCAATATTTCCGGGCAGCTTCAAAAAGCAGCCGACTTTTTTACCTCCCACGGAGCCTTAGTGGAAGTCTTTGACATGCCGGTCCTGGAATATGCGGTTGCGATCTACTATATCCTTTCGTCCGCAGAAGCGACCGCGAACCTCGCCCGCTATGACGGCGTCCGATTCGGATACCGGGCAGGTGGGGCGCCGGAAATCTCTGAACTCTATACGAAAACGAGGACGGAAGGATTCGGAAGAGAAGTAAAAAGAAGGATCCTTCTTGGAAACTATGTCCTTTCTACCGAGCATTTCAATGACTGCTACCGCCAGGCGGAAAGAGCCAGAAAGCTCGTCTGCAGGGCATTTTCCGAAGCATTTTCAAAATACGATTTTCTGATCTGTCCGACTTCTTCGGACGTCGCGCCGCTTCTCGGCACGATCGATCAGGACCCGCTTTCCACTTATATCGCGGACCTTTGCACGGTCCCTGCCAGCCTGGCGGGCATCCCTGCGGTGAGCGTTCCGTTCGGAAAGCAGATGTCGCGTGACGGATCTTGCGAGCTTCCCTGGGGACTTCAGATCTTAGGCCCAAGATGCGGCGAACAGGAGATCCTGGGCGCGGCGCGCTTTGTTGAGAGAGGAGGGGAGGATCGTGTGTGAATATGAGACCGTTATCGGACTTGAAGTCCATGTGGAATTAAAGACCCGGTCGAAGATCTTCTGCTCCTGCCCGACGACGTTCGGTGCGCCACCGAATGCGCATATATGCGAAGTCTGTGCCGGCCTTCCCGGCGCGCTTCCGAGGCTCAACAAGAAAGTGCTGGACTACGCGATCATGACCGTTTTGGCGCTTGATGGCGAGGTGACCCGTCAGAGCCGCTTTGACCGAAAGAATTATTTTTATCCGGATCTTCCGAAGGGATACCAGATCTCGCAGCTTTATGCGCCGATCGGAACGGGCGGCTTTATGGAGATCGAAGAGCCGCAAAAACGCATCCGGATCCACGAACTTCATATGGAAGATGACGCCGGAAAGCTCATCCATGACGAAGGTTCGGGCATGACGAAGATCGACTATTCCCGCTGCGGTGTACCGCTTCTGGAGATCGTGACCGAGCCGGATTTCCGCTCGGCCGATGAGGTCGTTGCGTTCCTCGAAAAGCTTCGCACGATGCTCAAATCCCTCGGGGTTTCGGACTGTAAGATGCAGGAAGGATCCCTTCGCGCGGACGTCAATCTCTCGGTACGAAAAGCGGGAGACACGGAACTTGGAACGAGAACGGAGATGAAGAATCTTTCCTCTTTCCGCGCGGTCGCAAAAGCCATCCGCTACGAAGCCAATCGCCAGTGGAAAGTCCTGTGCGCAGGCGGTTCCATCGATCGGGAGACGCGCCGATGGGACGAAGAAAAAGAAGTCTCGCTTTCAATGCGAAAGAAAGAAGATGCGACCGAATACCGGTATTTCCCGGAGCCGGATCTGCCTGTTCTTTTTATCTCGGATGAAAATATAGATGAGATCCGATCTATTCTTCCGGAGCTTCCGGACCAAAAGCGCATCCGCTATATCGAGCAGATGCATCTGCCGCCCTATGACGCAGGGATCCTGACCTCGAGCCCCGAGATCTCGGCGCTTTTTGAAAAGACCGCGGAGATGTGCGGTGATCCGAAAGAAGCATCGAACTGGATCATGGGCGAGTTCATGAAGATCTTAAACGATACCTCGACTCTTCCTGAGAATATCTCGATGCGGCAGGAATCTCTGGGAGAGATCATCTTACTTTTGAAAGAGGGGAAGGTGTCCCGCGCGTCGGCCAAGACTCTTCTTCAGGCGGCCTTCGCAGAGGGCGCGGTTCCTTCGGAATATGCCGAGGCACACGATCTGTGGCAGATCTCCGATCCGGATATTTTAGGAAAAGCGATCGATGAAGTTTTGGAAAAGAACCCGAAAGCCTTAGGAGAATTCCTGGAAGGAAAGACGAAGAATTTCCAGTTCCTTTTAGGACAGGCGATGCGGGCAACATCCGGAAAAGCCGATCCTACTTCTTTGTCTTCGCTTCTTTCATCAAAGCTTGAGGATTTTCGACAAAAGTAATGCAATTGTCGAGAATTGATACTTATGAGCTAACATCTGAAAGTCCCCGGATGGTATAATTAAACCACTATGGAAGAGAAAGAAAGAAGTATTTACGATAAGTTTAAGGACGTAGTCTATGCCTACATGCTTCACGATCCGAATGCACAGGCAGTGACGGCGTTTGACCGTGAGCGGAAGATGAAGACGGTGGACGAAAAGACCCTCACCATGTTCCGTGAATCGGCCGAGGCCGGACATCCTTTTTCCTGCTATAACCTGGGACGCTGCTACGAAAACGGAACGGGTGTGGAGAAGGATCTTTCGCAGGCATATCACTGGTATAGAGAAGCGGCATCCGGTGGCGATGTGAACGCATGGGTGGCGCTGGCAAAGATGTTCGATACCGGCCTTTACGTCGACCGCGACCCGAAGGAAGCGGCGATGTGGCTCGAGCGTGCGGCGGCCAAGGAGCACCCGATCGCCATGATCGGACTCGGACAGAAGTGTGCCCGCGGTGACGGTGTGGAAAAAGACCCGGCCCGTGCATACGAACTCTTCACGGCCGCGCATGAAAAAGATAAGAAGATCGGAAGCTATATCCTCGGTGAAGCAATCGGGGATGGCATCGGCTGTAAGAAAGATTATAAGAAAGCCTTCGAGCTCTTCCAGGAAGCACACGACAACCATTTCGCGCTGGGAACGTATAACCTCGGCATGATGATGGAGATGGGCCTGGGCTGTGAAAAGGACGAGAAGAAGGGCTTCGAATACATAAAGAAAGCGGCGGACGAGGACATCCCGGAAGCGATGTACCGTATCGCGTTCCACTACCGAGAAGGCACTTCCGAAGCCCAGCAGGACGAAAAGATCGCGTTCGAGTACTTTAAGAAGGCTGCGGATAAAGGATTTCCGCCGGCGTGCGTGGAGACAGGCCTTTGCTACGAAAACGGATCCGGCGTCGAGGTCGATAAAGAAGCGGCATTTAAGTATTACGAGATGGGCGCGAACAAGGGACTTCACACGGCGATCGTGTGCCTGGGTGTCTGCTATCGGTCAGGTATCGGATGCGAGCCCGATGAAGAAAAAGCCATCGCCCTGATGGAGCAGGCGGTACGGATCGGAAATACCCGCGCGTACCATCTTCTCGCAAGCTTCCTTTTAGAAGACAATCCTCACGATGAGCGCGCGATCAACCTCGAGATGGTCGCGGCCAATAACGGATTTGCCCGAGCGGCGCTGTTTTTAGGCGGATATTTCATCCAGGATAACGGCGTGGGGCCGGATAAAGAAAAGGCCGCGCACTATTTCCGACTCGCGGCAAAAGAAGGGGATACTTACGCGGCTTTTGAACTCGCGGATATCCTCGATACCGAAGAAAATAAAGATAACGAAAAGATCCAGCAGGAGCTGGCCTCGCTTTATCAGGTCAGTGCCGACAGCGGTCATCCGCTTGCGGCCTATAAGGTTGCCATGAAGCTTCGTGCGCAGCCGAAGTCGCAGCAGGACGACCAGACCATCCAAAAGGAGATCCATTATCTTTGCATCGCGGCGGCCGGAGGACTTCCGGAAGCCCAGGAAGAAGTCGCGGAGAGAAGTTTCTGGGGCGACCGCATGAAGGTCAGCATTCCTTCTTCCTGCGCGCTTTATCGTTCTGCGTCCGAGGATCTTCCGCCGGGACCGCTTACGGCGAAATACGCGCTGACGATGGTGATCCTTTCCTGCGAAAAGATCGTATACAGAGATATCGGCTGGAAGAATATCTATCTCGAAGCAGCGAAAAAAGAGATGCGCGACAAGGCCAAAGAAGATACGAAAGTGACCTCGGCCTTTACCGTGATCCAGGAGCTTGCAGACCAGGGCATGCAGGAAGCAAGGCTTTTCCGCCCGCTGGCACGCGCGATCCTATATGGCCCGACGTTCCTGACACCGAAGGAAGAAGAGGACATCGCCTATATCGAGACGCTTCCGGAATCTCGGGAGAAGAGCTATGTCTTAGGTCTTCTTGCCGCGATGAGAGAAAACGACGATCCGGGAAAAGCGATCCGGATCCTTCTCGATGCGCGTGAAAATCTTCACATGGATAACACCAACCAGATCCTCGGAAATCTCTACTACACGCTCGCGGGAAGTCCTGCGAAAGTTCGTAAAGAGACCTCGGTTCCGGTTCTGGCGGAAGGAGTCGACTCGATCTATAACCCGCTGCTTCGCCTTTTTTCTTCGAAAAAAGAAGGAAAAGAAGCGAATCTTCCGACGGGGTCGGCGACGTCGACGTTTATTACGAAAAAGAAGAACAGCAAGCTCGATCTTCTGAATACCGCGAAGGCATTTTATCTGAAGGCACAGAAAAACGGTGAAGCAAAAGACAGCCAGATGGCGCATTTTGCAACGCGTTCTCTGATCGATGAACTGAAAAAAGGATTCATCCTGCGCCTGGGGATCGCGATTTTGGTTATGTTTCCGATCTGCCTTCTGATCGGGTATCTTCAGGAAGGCGGGATGACGGGATCGGAGTTTTATCACTTCTTCTGTCAGCTTCTCTTCGTGATGACCATGATCTTTTTAGTCTTTGCAGTGCTCTTTGAGATCACGGGAGATGTGTTCAAGTTTATTTCGTCACGGAAACAAAAACGTAAGAAATGAGATTACGAAAAAGACATTTCAATATGCTACTCTTATTGTGATATCTAAATATATTAGCCGCGCGCGTAAGATCCGCCCGGCGATGGAGATGAATAAGCAGTGTCTGTACATGTCGTTTTATATGAACCCGAGATCCCGCAGAATACGGGAAATATCCTGCGCACGTGCGTGGCGACGAACTCGAAGGTACATATCATCAAGCCGCTGGGATTTGAACTGACGCCGGAGACGTTAAAGCGCTCGACGTCGAACCACCTGGATCTGGCGGAATATACCCTTTACGAAAACTTCGAAGAGTTTGAAGAAAAGAACCCGGGTACGTATTTTTACATGACACGCTATGGCAAAAAGCCCCACAGCAGTTTCGATTTCGCTTCGGTTGAAGGCGATATCTATCTGATATTCGGAAAAGAAAGTACCGGCATCCCGTATGAGCGTTTGCGCGATAATCTCGATCGGTGTTTCCGGATCCCGATGGCAGGCACATGCCGAAGTCTCAATCTTTCAAATGCCGTGGCCATCGCGCTTTATGAGGTGATGCGGCAGCTGGGTTTTCCGGATCTTTCGTTGACGGAAGTCCAAAAGGGAGAAGATTTCCTCGAGTCGTTTGACGTAAAGCCTTTTCACAGAAAATAAGAATTCGGAAGAAATTAGCAGGGGTGGCAGATGGAAGATCCGAAAGAAGAAAAAAAGCAGGAGACCCAGGGAGAGGTCAAAGAGGTGAAACCTGAGGTCAAAAAAGAGGTCAGAAATAGCGTCCCGGAGATCAAGCGTCCGTGGATCCACTATCTGACGCTCGCGTGGCTTCCGATCGTAAATCTCATCTTCGAGATCTGCTTTTCGCTGATGGTGAAAAACCGCTTCTCGTTTTATACCGCGCTTTTATCGCTTAGCTTCTCATGTTTTCTCACCGCGATCGTGTATGCATTTCCGTGGAAGCGCGTGCGCATCATCGCGATCGGCGTGCTGACGAATATATTGACACTCATCTATATTGCCCAGTATATCTATTTTCGGATCTTCGGAACGATCTTTGTTTTCGCTTCGATCTCGTCCGGAGGAACCGGTGCGGTGGTCGAATACCGAAATGTTGTAAAGACCGCGATATTACAGGGCTGGTGGGGCATCCTGATCCTTCTTCTTCCATCCGTTTTGTACTGGCTGATCGGAAGACTCTTTGTGAAACTCATCCCCGTTGATAAAAAGAGATACGCACTTTCCGTCGCCGGTGCATTTGCCGTAGTGACCGCGCTCGGACTCTGTCTGATCCTGACCGATAAAAAGGGCGCGCCGAGTACCCGAAGACTCTATATCACGGAGTTTTCACAGGACGCGTCGCTTCAGCGGTTCGGACTTCTTCCGACGATGGGACTGGATTTCCGATTTAACGTGCTGCATCTTTCGGTGGAAGAAAAAGCGTCTGTGGATGTAAGCGACATCGTTATCGAGACACTTCCTTCGGAGCAGATCGCAAGCAAGCCGAAGGCAACGCCCACGCCGCCTCCTCCGACACAGGCACCGGACGCAACGCCGACACCGACTCCGACGCCGTATCCGAAGAATGTCCTCGACATCGACTTTGACCTCAACGAGACGAATAAGACCTACCAGAAGATGAATGAATTCTTCTCGCAGAGACAGCCGACCACGATGAATGAATATACGGGACGCTTTGCCGGAAAGAACCTGATCCTGATCACGGCGGAGGCCTTCTCGGGATTCGTCATCGACGAGAATCTGACGCCGACGCTGTATAAGCTTTCGACCGAAGGATTTATCTTCAATAACTTCTACACCCCGGTTTGGTACGTCAGCACCTCCGACGGTGAATTTGTCGAGACCACGGGCTTGATCCCGAAGTCGGGCGTGTGGAGCTACACCAAGATCGCCGACAACTACATGCCGTTTGGATTCGGAAACCAGTTCGCGGCACTGGGGTACCAGACCTATGCGTACCACAACAATACCTACACCTACTACCACCGAGACAAGTCCTATCCGGTCATGGGCTATACGTATCACGGCCTGGGAAATGGACTGG
This sequence comes from Clostridiales bacterium, assembly GCA_017962145.1. GTDB lineage: Bacteria > Bacillota > Clostridia > Saccharofermentanales > Saccharofermentanaceae > Scatonaster. The sequence continues at coordinate 43,267 of JAGCVX010000025.1, forward strand.
ATGTGAAAAAGACCTGGCCGGAGTCGGATGTGGAGATGATCGAAAAGTCCGTGCCCGAGTATCTTAACGGGCAGCCGTTCCACGTCTATTACATGACGGTCAGCGGACATCTGCAGTACACCTATGCGGACAATGCGATGTCCACGAAGAACCGAAGCCTCGTGCAGGATCTGGATTACTGTACGGCCGTTCGTGCCTATATCGCGTGCCAGATCGAGCTCGACCGCGCGCTGGAACTTCTTCTGCAGGAACTTGAAGCGGCAGGAGAACTTGAAAATACCGTTATCGCGATGGGTGCCGACCATTACCCGTATGGTCTGGAGAACTCGGAATATGAGGAGCTTGCGGGAAAAGACCTGAGCCTTCCGTTCTCGCTTTTCGAAAATACATTTATCCTTTGGTGCGGGGATATGGAAGAACCGGTCATCGTGGATAAGTACTGTTCGAGCTTAGATATCGCGCCGACGCTGGCAAACCTTTTTGGTCTGCCTTATGACTCGCGTCTTTATATCGGCACGGATATCTTCGCGCCGGAACCGAACTGGGTCATCTTCAACGACCGAAGCTTCATCAACGACAAGATCATGTACAACGCCAGAAACAGAAAGGTCACGGTCCTTGTGGATGAGGACATCACGGACGAATACATAAAAGAATGCGTGGAGTACGTTGACGCACTCTTCACGCATTCTGCAAACATCATCGAAAAAGATTATTACGGATATCTGTTCCCGGACGGCGTGCCGTGGGAGCAGTAGGATCTTACTTCGAACGCTTTTCCTTTGAATCGAAAAGATTCTGGTCGGCCTGCTGGATCAGTTCCGACGCGTCGAGCTGGTCGGTATAGGAAGAATAGCCGAAGCTCATGGTCAGGAAGATCTCCTTTTCGCCGATGACTAAAGGCTTACGGATCAAGGCACTGCGGATACGTCCGGCTAAGATCTCGCCGCCTTCAAATGCCGTATCGGAAAGCAGAAGTCCGAATTCATCTTCGCCTACACGGAAGATATCGTCCGAGGATCTTGCGCAGGAGCGGAGGATGTCGGCGATATACTGAAGCGCGATCTCTTTATACATGACACCGTTCTCGGTACAGAAGCGCGTGAAATGATCGATATCCATCAATACGATCGTAAAGCCGGCGTTATAGCCTCTGCCGCGTACGCGAGAAAAGAGGCGCATATTTCTACGGATCATCTCCTCGAAATACTTGCGGTTATATAGATTCGTCACTTCGTCGATCGTGGACAGCTGGTGGATCTTGGAACTTAAATCGTCGCACTGCTTGTTCTTCTGGACGAGTTTCTGCTCGGTGCTCTTTACGTCCGTGATATCCTTGGCCATGCCCCAGGTACCGCAGACATTACCATCTGTATCCGTCAGCGGATAGATGGAGTAGCTGATCCAAAGGTCGCCCTGTGTGGCACGGGAACCCGAAAGGGTGATATGTTCTTCTTTGTTGAGGATCGGGAGTTTCTGCTTATGGATCCGGAGTTCCTCGGCGCTGTGCGCATCGGCCTGATCCCGGTCGATAAAGTCGTGAAGTGTCTTTCCGATGATCGCGTCGCTGGTCTGATATCCCAGAAGGCGGGCAAAGGAAGAAGAGCAGAGCGTGTAGTGCTGATTGACGTCTTTAAACCACACACACAGATCGACTTGATTTAAGAAAATGCGGAAAAGATCTTCTTTGCTGATGCTGTTGAAAAAAGCACCATTTGCGTCAGGTTCCTCTTTCATAAAAATATCCCCCAATGTTTGTGCGATTATTATTTAGCTGCCATGCTGGCGCTGATCGCGATAATAGCCACCAGAACGAAGAAGATCAGAAGTCCGATCACGGTCAGAACGGTGGTGTTGTTACCCTCATAAATAAACGGGAAATGCTTCTTCATGAACAGTGTGTACTTATCCCACTGATCCGAAAACCATACGGCGATCTTACGAAGCGTAACGACCGTACGCTCGCCGAAAGACATGCCCGGACGGTATTCGAGCTGTTCGTCGGAATAGGAGAAACGCTCTTTCACTTCTTTTTCCGTGATGATCGTCGCGGTGGAAGGGGCGATCGGGCGTCCGTCGGAAGATGAGGAAAGGTCCGCATCGATCGATGTGAACATCGAGTGGTCGTCGAGGGTATCCTTCGGCTTGCTGGAAACGACCACGCTCGGGGTCTTCCATGCCGGAGCGGAAACCGCGGACACGGTATGCAGTTCCTCCATCAGAGGATTTTCGATCGTAGACTTCGGATATGACGCATCCTGGATCTCACTTGACGGACGAGGAGCACGAACGGTTTCTTCTTCGTAAACCTCCGTAGTAGATCGATTTTCCCGTGCAGTACGACGCATAGCCCAACTCCTTCTAATACTTCCCATAATTATCTATTGTCAGTATAGCACGACTAAAAGAAAAACAACACCGAAATGACAGGGTTTTTCGCGAAAACCGCAAAGATTTTTGTTTTCGCACCCATATCAGGGTATAATGTTTCTGACCGCTTGAAATGGAGGACATCACATGAATCGCGTTTTCTTTGACCTAAGTTCGTTTCTTTTCTGGTCAGAAGAGTCCCTGGATAATAAGCGCCTGATCTCAAAAGACGGCGTGATCGATACCAACGGCGCCATATCGATGGACGGTTCGGATATCGACCCGGAAGTCCGTGAGATGCTGCGCCTTCTAAGTGATGCCGGTTTCAGCATCAATGTCTGCGATACCGTCCCCGCATCCCACATCCGCGAAGTCCTTTCTAATGCCGGGATTCAAGAGCATTTCGAGCTGATCGTTTCTAGTGAAGATACCAAAGCGCTGGCGGAAAACCTTAAAAAGCTCCGCCGCCCGGGAGATTTTTCCATATTTGTCGGATCGAACGAAGATGTCATCGAGGCCGCGGATCAGGCGAAGATCCCGACGGTTGCGTATGGTATGGATACGAGAGCGATCTGGGACAAGACTTTCTGTACCGCGAGAAATCCACTTAGCGTGCAGGACCAGATCTATACCTGGAAGATGGTCCACGAGATCGCAACGGCTGCGATATCTAAGGGCGTGCGCGTTCTGGGCATCGACGGCATGGAATTTGCCGGAAAGACATTTTTCGTGGATAAACTTTCGAGATATTTCGATCTTCTCGGAAAAGACAATACGATCATCGACACAGAAGACTTCCGACGCGGTAAAGAAGCCCGCTATAAGGGCGAAGACATGGGCGAAGCCTTCTACATGAACGGATATAACTTCGAAAAACTCATCGACGAGGTGCTGGTGCCTTTTAAGCGGGACGGCATGCTCGATACGGTGGTGTACTGCGTCGACATCGAGGAAGAGGCATTTGTCAACGAGATCCCGTACAAGGTCTCCGAGGACGGCATCATGATCCTCGAGGGCTCGATGATGTACAGAGATCCGCTTCTTCAGTATTTCGACATGACTGTGTACATGCGTGTGGATTATAAGGAGGCCGAGCACAGAGCGACCCTCGAAGAGACCCCGATCTACGGCGAGGATCCGTCCGAAGTCCTAAACGACAAGATCATTCCGGCGCAGAAGCTCTACCGCGCTCGTCATGATCCTTTTATCAACAGGGATTTTGTGATCGATAATTCCAACTATCACCGCCCATTTTTCATCGTTTAAGTCTTTCTTTCTTGCCCCAAAAGCCGTAAAATAGTATGAGTAATGAAGTAGACTATTTATGTAACAAAGGGGTTTTAATTTATGCAACGGGTATTGATCATAGGTTGTGGCAAGCTGGCTAGGGCTGTCATACCGCTCATATCCAAGAATCCTGTTTTCAGAGAGATCTGTCTTTGCGGAAGATCCAAAGAGAAATGCGATGCTTATAAGACAAAGTATTCCACGGACAAGCAGAAGATCGTGACGGCATATGCCGATATCCGCAACAAGGATAAGACGCTTCTTATGGCCAAGATCTATCATCCGGATCTGGTCATCAACCTTGCGCCTTCGACGCTGAACCTTCAGGTGATGGATCTTTGTCTGGAGATGGGCGCGAACTATATCGACGCTTCGCTTTATCTTCCGAAGGGCACCGCGCTCTGCAATATCGACGCGGAGTATGAGTATGACGCACGTTTCCGTGAGAAGGGCCTGACTGCCATCATCGGCTGCGGCTTTAATCCGGGCGTGACCTCTGCCTGGGCGCAGTATGCGGCGATCAAGCTTCTCGATGATATCCATTCCGTAGATGTCCTGGATATGAATGCCGGAACGAACGCGCATCCGTATCTGATGAATACGCCCATGATGACGAGCCTTCGTCAGATCTCGACGGAGAGCCGTATGTGGTCGAACGGAAAGATCGTCAGCGTGCCGCCGATGAGCGTGCAGGCGAAGTTCAACTTCCCGGATATCGGTAAGAGAAATCTGTATATGGTCGACCATGAGGTGATCGATGCGCTTTCCGGTGAACTTCCGGAGGCAACTACCATCCGTTATTTCTCGGCCTTTAAGAGACCGTTCCTGTCGATGATCAAGATCCTGCGCGAGGTCGGCATGACCTCGACGGTTCCGGTCGATATCGACGGACAGCAGATCGCGCCGTTGGACTTCCTTTATGAAGTCATGCCGCAGCAGGAAGACCTCGCGGCGACAGTGAAGGGCAAGACCGGTGTGGGACTTCTTCTTACCGGTACAAAAGAAGGCGCGGCGAAGCAGTATCTGGTCTACACGACCGTTGATCATCAGGAGTGCTTCGAGACTTATGGTTCTTCTGCGACTGATTTTATGGCGGCAGCACCTCTGGTTACCGGTGCCTGCCTGATGTTACTGGGTATATGGAAAAAAGATGGCGTGCATATGATCTCGGAATTTGATCCGATCCCGTTTCTTAAGGAACTGCAGAAGCAGGGCTTCGACTATAAGGTGACCGAAGCATCTCAGGGACTGGAAGTCGTTTCCGGGGCGAACGATGATGAGGAGGATTAACGCAAGATCGATTTGCGAACTATGACTAGACCATGACGCTTAAAGATACATTACGAGACCAATACCATGCTGTGAACCTTCAAGCGAAGGGATTGGTAGGTTTTGAACTGATGTATAAGCCGGCAGTTGTACTGATCATGAGTGCACTGCTGGCACTTTTATTGCGTCTGGCCATGAAGATCCAGCATATCTCCTACTTAAAGCCGAACAATCTCCGTAAATTCCTGCATTCTCCGGTGAGTCTGGGATTCCTCTTTTTCTGGATCGTGGTGCTTCTTTTCTTCTCTATGCTCGAGATGCTCGCGATCACCCACGCGCTCGCAGCGGCCCATCAGGGAGAAAGATTGACGGGCGTGGATATTTTCAGAAGTACGATCTTTACTCTGAAGGAGATGTTCTCGTTAAAGCTCTTCCTGACGTTCCCGTTCGTCTTTGCCATGACAGTCTTTACGAGTTATCCGAGTATCGTCCTGGCAACCACGAACACAGGTATTCCGGAGTATTTCCAGGCGTTTTTGAGCCGAAATCAGGGACTCAACACGATCCTTTACATCATGGTGCTGGTGCTTTTATTCCTTCTGAGCATGCGCTGCATCGTATTCTGTTTCAGTGCGACGTCGGGTCTTTCGCTTTCGCAGTCCTGGGCGGCGTGCTCGAGCCTCAACAGCAGAAGATTCTGGAAAAATACCGCGATCATGCTGGTGTGGTACGCGCTTCTGATCGCGTTTATCTTTGCCGTTTATTTCGTGACCGTGATCATCCTCGGACTGATCGTAAAGATCGTGGTCCCGTCATCTCTGAAGGTACTGATGTTCCTGCGCTGTACGAGACTTATGGCCATGTACCTTTCCTTCATCCTCGAACTGTTCTTCTTCCCGATCTATTATTCCATGATGGTCACGATCTATGCCCGCTGGAAAAAGAGCGAGGACAAGAAGGTCTGCAGTTCTTCCTACGGCGAGCCGTACAAGCATAAAAAGCACGTTAAGGTCATCATGGTCATCGCCGTGACGATCGTTTTGCTTGCGGATTCCAGCGGCTGCGCGTATCTTTATTTTTCAAATGTATTCGACGATATCGTCTTTACCCGCCGTGCCGAAGTCGCGGCGCACCGTGGTTCGGAAAAGAGAGCCCCGGAAAATACGATGGAAGCGATCCGTCTGGCGATCGAAGAAGACGCGGACTATGTCGAGATCGACGTGCGTCTTTCCCGCGACGGTTTCGTGATCCTCTCGCACGATGAATCTTTAAAGAGAACGGCCGGAGTCGATAAGCTCGTGTCCGAGATGGACTACGCGGAGATCCTCCAGTATGACGTCTCCGGTGAATTTCACGACAAATACGGCACCGTCCGCATCCCGACGCTCGAGCAGGTCATCGACCTGACGCGCGGCAAGGTCAAGCTCATCGTCGAGCTTAAGCCGAACGAGAAGGATAAGGGCATCGCGGAAGCGACGATGGACGTCCTCGCGAGAAAAGAATTCGTCGGCAAATGCCTCATCCAGTCTTTCGACTATGACTGCCTCAAGGTCGTAAAGAGCATCGCACCGGAGCAGGAGTGCGGCATCATCTTCAAGGTCCCGGCGGGCATCTACGCGGAGATGGAGGGCATCGATTTTTACACCGTAAAGGTCACGTTCCTGTCCGATACGTATATCGAGAAAATGCATGCGCTCGGACGAAGAGTCTTTGTCTGGGGCGGTATGAAAAACATCGCGATCTGCGAGATGAATAACCTCGGCGTCGATGTCTTTATCGCGACCGACTCGGTCCGCTACGCGTCCGTTCTTTCAGAGCAGAGGTCGAACTGGGTCGAGCGTCTCGTGGGCAAATGGTTCTACGGCGGCAATCTCTTCCGCATCAACCGCAACACCGACAAGAATAAGAACAGCACCTCCGAACACAATCAGAAAACAAAAAAGTAAATATGTTCGATTTTTAATCGGACAGTGCATTTGAAGTACCATTTTTGGGATAATAACTAGTCCATAATGACGTCAACAAGGAAAACAAATGAGTTGACGGAGGTTATTGGAGTATGTGGTTAGCAATTACTATGGTATGTGGTTTTGTAGGTTTTTCGTATCTTTATCTGAATTATGTGATCTGCGATTTCTTAGGCATCGATGAGGAAGATTTCGAGAAGTAATAGATCGCCAGGGCAAGGAACGACAGGGCGGTCAGGATGCTTCCGAGAAGGTTTCCCGGTGCGCTGTAGTGCAGGTGGATCAGATATCCGCCGCTCGGGATCGGGGCACTGACCCAGGCGCCCTGATACGCGGTCACGGGAGTCTTCTGGCCGTTGAGGTAGAGCTCCCAGCCTTTCTCGTAGGGGATGTTCGTCAGAAGGATGCTGTCGCCGGACACGAGGCTCTCGCCGGAGATGCCGTCGGAGGTGACCGTGATCTTGTCGACACCGAAGTTTGCGCTTACCGTGAAGTGGCTCCAGTCGAGCGAGTTGATGTATCCGAAGGACGCGGTGGTAAATGCGAGTTCTCCTGCGTAGGAAGAGGTGACTTTCAGTGTCAGCGTCTGGCCGACGTTATACTCGCCGAGCGGCACGAGGACGTGGTTTCGGTTTTCGACCTCGGTGATGAGACGGTCGTTGATATAGACGCTGGCTTTATGCTCGCGGTTTGGCATATCGAGGTGAACGTAAAGCGGGTCCATAAAGAGTGTCGTCATGGTAAACGTGACGGTCTTTGCATCGGAAAAAGTCGGCTCGATGACGGTCGCGTCTTGAAATGGCGTGACCGGAAGTGTCGGCCAGAGCGTGTAGATCCAGGTGTTGAGCTTTTGAAAATGCGAGGTGTAGGCGCCGGCCGGATCAAAGGTCGTGGCCTTATTATCTACGATGAAAAGGCACGGCGACGTGTCCAGAAGAAGCTTTGTGGCTTCGGTGGAGTAGGTTACGTCGGTGGATCTTTTGTCCGTGTCATTTCCAAGCTGCGCGAGAAAGCGCGAGGTCGGATCTTCGGACTGAAGGCCTCTTGGGAACTGGGCGAGCTGCGGAACTAAGAAGACCGAGACGATGCCGAAAGAAAGGATCACCTGAAGGGAAAGTCCGATGAGGTGATGACGGGTCGGCTTCGGATCTGCATTACGAAGGAAGAGCAGGATACCGGCAAGAAGCGGAAGGAGGAGGAAGATCCCCCAGACTGCGTTGGCGCAGAAGTAGGCCGCGCCGGCAAAGATCAGCTTCGGAGTAAGGTCGTGGGTCTTCTTTTTCAGGACGGATCCGATCGCCAGGCCGAAAAGCGGGAGCAGGAAGAAGGAATCCGCGATGGGAAGATGAAGAAGTAAGCAAAGAAGGAAAGCGGCAGCAGAGTAGGCGATGCCGGAAAGGAGCGCGGGAAGAAGTTCCAGCTTCTCGCGGATACGGGTCAGGAAGAAGGTGAAGCCCCAGGCGGCGCATCCGAGGCGGAGCGCGTTAAGAAGAGAAAGGGCCTGCGGATGGATCTTTTCCGGAAGCAGCGAAAGAGGCAGATCGAGGATCCCGCCGAACCCGCTAAGGAGGAGACGGAAGAGGCTCATGCCCATGCCTTCGGAGAAGGTGTAGCTGGAAAAATCGGCGGTGTGGAGGCGTTCACGGAAGACGCGAAGAAGGCGTAAAGCCGGCTCTCCGAAGCCGTTCGGGTTTTTCGAGAAGATGTCGGAGAAAAGGAAGATACAAAGCCAGAGTGCAAAGCAAACGGCACCTGCAAGAAGCGGATATTTGCTTCCTGCGGAAGACTTCGTTCCGGTCTTTTTCGAGCCGGAAGATGCACCTTGTTTTTGACGTGATGACATGCTATCTTTCCTTATTTTCCTGACTTTTACCTATCCTATGATAGCATAACCGATATTGAAATACTCGGCTAAATCTGTTATATTCGTCATTAATACACATTATATAAAATGATTTGAGCACAGTTTAGCCGCATGTTTTTCATGCGTAATACAGGAAGGAAAGGAAAGAACGTGCCTGAAGACAGTATAGGCCAAATATGTTTTGACCTCGTCATCGTTTTTATTTTTATTCTCATCAATGCCTTTTTCTCGGCTGCCGAGATGGCGGTCATTTCTCTTAACGACGCCAAAGTAAAAAAACAGGCGGAGGACGGCAACAAAAAAGCCAAGAGAATCCTGAAATTCATCGAAAACCCATCTACGTTCCTTGCGACGATCCAGGTAGGCGTAACGCTGGCCGGATTCTTGTCCAGTGCATTTGCCGCGGACAAATTCTCCGGAAGACTGACCAACTGGCTGGACCCGTCCGGAAAGTATTCATTCCTCGGAACCGTTTGCACTGTGATCGTAACGGTCATCCTTTCATACTTTTCTCTGGTACTGGGCGAACTGGTCCCGAAGCGTATCGCGCAGAATAACGCGGAAAGACTCGCGTTCGGATCTTCTTCCATCGTACGTACATTTGGTACGCTGATGAAGCCTTTCGTCCGCTTCCTGACGCTGTCGACGAATGCGGTCTTAAGACTTCTGCATATCGATCCGGAAGTAAAGGAGACGAACGTTACCGAAGAAGAGATCCGCATGATGGTCGATGTGGGTTCGGAAGAGGGTTCCATCGAGGATTCCGAGAAGCAGATGATCCAGAACATCTTCGAGTTCAACGATAAAGATGTTGTGGAGATCATGACACACAGAAAGAAGATCGTGGCGCTTCCGATCGACGCTTCCTACGAGGAAGTCATGGACATTGCGCGTAACGAGAAATATACACGTATCCCGATCTATAAGGAGACCATCGACGAGATCGTCGGTATCCTTCACATCAAGGACCTGCTGGGCCTTTCGAACGAAAACGGCGAGTTTTCTTTGGAGAAGATCATGAGACCGCCGCTCTTTGTCCATGAGACGAAGAAGATCTCGGCTTTGTTCCACGAGATGAAGAAGGGTAAGATGCAGCTGGCCGTTATCGTTGACGAGTACGGCGGAACCATGGGTATCGCGACGATCGAGGATATGCTCGAGGAGATCGTCGGTAACATCACGGACGAGTTCGACGAGGAAGAACAGGAGATCCTGAACATGAATGACGGCGGTTTCCTGGTACAGGGCGACATGACTTTAAGCGACCTCGAAGAAGCCATCGGCGTCGATCTCGACAGCGACGACTACGACACGATTGCAGGTCTGACACTGAGCCTTCTGGATCGTGTTCCGGATCACGGCGAGACGCCGGAAGTCCAGTATAAGAACGTAAAGATCAAGGTCATCCAGGTCGAAGAGAACTGGATCTCCAAGCTCCTTCTTCACGTTATCCCGGAAGAACCGGACAAGAATGAAGAGGACGAAGAAGAGTAAGAGAAGCCTTCTACTTAGCTGACGGCAGATTTACCGGGGGTGGGATCCGTGGCAGACGATAACATTTTCGTAGAGAAGACCGAAAGAGCGCAAAAGATCGCCGACAAACAGAAAAAGAAGCAGGAGAGAAAAGATATCCAGAAACGTGGTGCGCAGAATGTCTGCCGCTTCGGTATCGTGCAGGGTATCCTGTCCTTTCTCGCGCTGATCGTATTTCTCGTTGCCTGGTTCTGCATCCATAAGATGACACCGCTTCCGAGATGGTATCGGGTCATCGTCATGATCGTGCTTCAGATGTGGGTACGTGCCGAAAAATACATCAGTCTTCTGGTATGGCTCTACTGCCGTCGTCTCAAGAAGAAATATGACGCAAAGGGAGAAACGCTCAGTAACGCAAAGCCCGCGATCGTCATCAACCGTGCTTATACGATTGCCGCGGCGCTCCCGACACTGATCGTGCAGATCGCGCTTTTGATCATCAAACTAATGTGAAATACAGGATCACGATGATACCGAGGATGATGCGGTAGATACCGAATACCTTGTAGTCGTGCTTTTTGACGTAGCTCAGAAGTGCTCTAAGGACGAACATCGATACGGCAAATGCGATGGCGCAGCCGGCAAAGAGCGTGATGGCTTCCATCGCGGTGAAGTGAAATCCGAACTTTAAGATCTTGATAAAGCTTAAGCCGAACATGACCGGAACGGCCATGAAGAAGGTAAATTCCGCGGCCGAGGTACGGGAGATGCCGATCGAGAGGGATCCGATGATGGTGGATCCGGAACGGGATGTGCCCGGGATGATCGACAGGCACTGGAAAAGTCCGATGATAAATGCATCTTTGAAGGAAAGATCCTCGATGGAATCAACGCGCGGGGTCTTTCCTTTTCTGTGATGTTCGATGAGGATGAGGATCAGGCCGTAGAACGCCAGCGCCGCGCCGATGACGTAGGGTGTCTCGAGGTGCGCGTCGACATAATCGTCGAATAACATTGTTACAATAAAGCCCGGAATGCAGGCAACGACGACTTTGAACCACATCATGAAGATGTCTTTTTTGACATAACAGCGTTTTCCGGACATGCCGGGCTGCTCCTTAAATCCAAAAGGCCAAAGGCGCTTCCAGAAGGTTACGACGACCGCCATGATCGCGCCGAGCTGGATCAGGACGAAGAACATGTCCTTAAATTCGTCGCTCTGGGAAAGGGGAAGGATCGCATCGATCAGGAGCATATGTGCCGTACTGCTGATGGGGAGCCACTCCGTGATGCCTTCTACGATGCCGATGATGATAAGTTTTATCCACTCGAATACTGTCATTTTGCCTTCACCTCTGGTAATATGTTTTCCAGTATAGCACAACTGGAGAAGGAGACTATGGCACAAGAGACGAAAACGGCGAAAAATGCATCGACGGCGATGGCCCGGGTCAAGTATGGTGCGATCTTTGCGGTCCTTTTGGGGATCGAGATCCTGATCGCCCTGTTCGCCAAGGGGTTCGTTCGAAGCTACATCGGTGACCTTCTCGTGATCCCGACGCTGTATTTTCTGCTTCGTGTGATCTTTGCAAAAGACACGATCTTTTCCGTTTATGTCCTTCCGTTTCTTTGCTACGAATGCGGATGGCTTGCCGAAGTTTTGCAGGCTTTCCATGTGACAAAGGCTCTTCATATCGAGTCTTCGTCGGTCCTGGGCATCGTGCTCGGCGGAAGCTTCGATCTTCTCGACGGCTTCTTTTATTTCCTCGGACTTCTCCTGATCGGCGTGATCCTCGCGGTTGAAACGCATTGGAAAACGGACCGCCGCTGGTTCTATCCGATTGCGGTATTTCTTCAGTGGACCTGGGGCAATGCGCAGACCATGGTCGGCTTTATCGTGTATCTTTGGTATTTCCGCTGCCGCCACGAGTACTATAAGGGCGTCGTCCGTACCGTCTGGCCGCTCGATGCCGGTGTCTCCCTGGGCATGTTTATCTTTACTCCGAAAGAACCTGATCCGAAAGATCAGAGCGAATGGGCCAAGATGGACCGCGCGTACTGCGAAGAGGTCGCGATCCACGAATACGGCCATACTTTCCAGTCTCTTCTTTTAGGACCGTTCTACTTCCTTTTGGTCGGTATCCCCTCCGTCATGTGGGCCGGCCTTCCGAGGTGCAAGCGCCTTAGAAAAGAAAAGCACATCCCCTATACGAAGTTCTACTGCGAGAAATGGGCTTCCCACTGGGGCGAGAAAGTCACGAAGGAAAAGGCGGACTGGCATTAAAATAGTTCGAAAACAAGCACAATTTTGTGCAGATTAAGAATATAAATCTCTAGTGCATTTGGAGTATTATAACTTCAAGTAAAATCAAACACTACGAGGGGTATCACCATGCAAAACGAGAAGATTCTGATTCTGGATTTCGGCGGCCAGTATAACCAGCTGATCGCAAGACGCGTTCGTGAATGCAATGTTTATTGTGAAGTCCACGCCTACACCATGCCGATGGACGAGATCAAGGCTTACGGCGCCAAGGGTATCATCTTTACCGGCGGTCCGAACAGTGTATATGGTGAAGATTCCCCCTCTATCGATAAAGAGATCTTCGAGCTCGGCGTTCCGGTCCTCGGTATCTGCTACGGCTCCCAGCTCATGGCCCATCTCCTCGGCGGTAAAGTCGACCACGCACCGGTTTCCGAGTACGGTCACACCGAAGTGGACGTAGATACTACCGCAGCGCTCTTTAAGAACTGCTCGGCAAAGACAGTTTGCTGGATGAGCCACACTGACTATATTGCAAATGCACCGGAGGGTTTCAAGGTCACAGGCCACACACCGGTCTGCCCGGTTGCCGCTATGGAGAATGCAGAGCGCGGACTTTATGCCGTTCAGTTCCATCCGGAAGTTATGCACACTAAGGAAGGCATGAAGATGCTTTCTGCTTTCGTCCTGGATATCTGCGGATGCGCCGGTGACTGGAAGATGGATTCCTTCGTTGAGACAAACATCAAGGCACTTCGTGAGAAGATCGGTTCCGGTAAAGTTCTCTGCGCACTTTCCGGCGGTGTTGACTCTTCTGTTGCGGCCGTTCTTCTTTCTAAGGCCATCGGTAAGCAGCTGACCTGCGTATTTGTTGACCATGGTCTCCTCCGTAAGAACGAGGGTGACGAGGTCGAGGCAGTCTTCGGACCGGAGGGCCCGTATGACCTCAACTTCATCCGCGTTAATGCCCAGGAGCGTTTCTACAGCAAGCTCGCCGGTGTAACCGAGCCGGAAAGAAAGAGAAAGATCATCGGTGAAGAATTCATCCGTGTATTCGAAGAAGAAGCGAAGAAAATCGGCGCGGTGGACTTCCTCGTTCAGGGCACCATTTATCCGGACGTTATCGAATCCGGTCTTGGTAAGAGCGCGGTCATCAAGTCCCACCACAACGTAGGCGGACTTCCGGACTGCGTAGATTTTAAAGAGATCATCGAACCGCTGCGTCTGCTCTTTAAGGATGAAGTTAGAAAAGCAGGTCTCGAACTGGGTATTCCGGAGAACCTCGTTTTCCGTCAGCCATTCCCGGGTCCGGGTCTCGGCATCCGCATCATCGGCGAAGTTACAGCTGAGAAGGTTAAGATCGTTCAGGAAGCAGACGCGATCTACAGAGAAGAGATCAAGAATGCCGGCCTCGACCGTTCCATCGGTCAGTATTTCGCAGCCCTCACTAACATGCGTTCCGTAGGTGTTATGGGTGACGGCAGAACTTATGACTACGCAGTTGCACTTCGTGCCGTAACCACATCCGACTTCATGACAGCAGAAACATCCCAGCTTCCATGGGAAGTCCTCGGCAAGGTTACGACCCGTATCGTAAACGAAGTCCCGGGCGTCAACCGAGTCATGTTCGACTGCACAGGTAAGCCGCCGGCCACGATCGAACTCGAATAATGGAAAATCCTTTGAAAGCCCCTATTTGTAGGGCTTTCGTTTTTGTATGTTCCCCAAATGTTCCCAAGACTCATTATTTGGGTTAGTGAAGGCTGTTCGCAATCTCATCCTTGATGTTATTGTTGTACGTCTTCAGATCATCCTCGAACCGATGCTCAAAAGCATCGATCGAGAACTCGCTCTGGTCATTCATGTTCGTGAAGTGACGAAGGAAATCGTTGATCTGACTTACGATTACGCTGAACGAACTTACCTCTATATAGTAGGTAATAGATAATGATCCATCCGGCATCTGCACATCCGTATATACCTTTGCACCCAGCTTCCCAAAATGTCCGAATTCAGCCAGGAACTGTGCGAACAGTTTCTTGGCATCCTCTGTCGGTGGATTAAGCAGTTCGTTGACCCTGAAAGTAAATCCGTTGGCCAGACAACCTACAGAAATATGCTTTGAACGAGCAGATAACGAGAATCCGGACTCTACCACCCTGCGTAGAAGTCTTACGATATCCGAAGTGGTCTCCGCATAAGAACCTTTGTAAGAAGATACAGACTTCTTGTAGAAACTTCCAATCTCTTCTTCCTTACTTCTATAGTAATCACGAATGTCAGATACGAAA
>JAGCVX010000026.1 GCA_017962145.1 Clostridiales bacterium
ACCCTTGAAATAAAGCCCTGAAGGAGGCAGTGAATTATGAATAAATCAGAACTTATTGATGCAGTTGCAAAGGCAACTAACCTGACCAAGAAGCAGTCCGAGGCAGCTATCAACGCTACTCTCGATGCTATCGGCGATGCTCTCGCTGCTAAGAAGCCGGAGAAGGTTGTTCTCGTTGGTTTCGGTACATTCGAGACAAAGAAGCGTGCAGCTCGTAAGGGCCGCAACCCGAGCACAAAGGAAGTTATCGATATCCCGGCTTCCAAGGCTCCTGTTTTCAAGGCTGGTAAGGGTCTGAAGGACAAGGTTAACAAGAAGTAATTTTTGTTCCAATTGTTGCAAACAAAGACTGTCTCTTTGAGGCAGTCTTTTTTGTTTGCCTCAGGGACCCTGTTCTTCTTCTCTTCACGCTCTTCCGAACTCATCAACGACCTTCTCGAGAACCGCATCTAAAAGCGTCCGAAGAAGCGGTACGACCCGCATGCCGGGATCGATCTTGCTACTCTTTCTGACTGCATAACGGATATTCCTCTCCACCTGTACCGGCGACATCTGAAAGACAGGATCCGCCAGAGGATATAGAGACTTCGATACTCCTTTTAAAAGCTTGGGATCCTGATACAGACGATAAAGAAGATAACGCAGGATCTGCGTGCCGGTAAGGCCCGGATCCATGCCAAAGCCTTGAAGGACATCATCGATCGCGCAAAAGACCAGAGCATCCTCGTAACGCGCCTTCTCGGGCGGCACTTCACATATCGTCAAAACCTTCGTCTTGACGCGGTCTAAAACATAATTTCCGCCTCTTCGGCCATCAATGAGATAATGCATCTTTCCTTCGGTGTCGCTCAGGCCCACCATACCTGCGGAAAGAAGCATCGTATTTACGCAGTTCAGGATCGCTCTGTCATCACAGGCAATATAAAATCCATATTCATTCGAGCTTTTGCGTTCTTCCCTGCGAGGCTTGTCATAACAGACTTTCTCCATCGGATTCATACGCTCACGCTCCATATTGTTTTGTATGACAATTAAAGCACGAAACCAGATGGCATCGCAATATGATATATCAGTTATTTCGTTTTTTCTACGAGTTTCTTTTTCGTGTTGGCGAGTTTGGTTTCGGCTTCCTGTTCACCAAAGCCTTCCTCGACATCTTCGAGCTTTTCTTTCAGCTCCACAGAATACGCATAATGCGCGTAAGGCGTGTATTTGATGTTGACTTCATCCCCTTCTTTCAGCTCGAAAGAAAACGGATTCACATAATAGGTCTCCCCATCGATCACGACGATATTTTTCAGGTCGTTCACCGCCTCGATCTTCCCGCTTCCCATACGGTAGGTAGAACGAAGGACTGTCGTCGTATCGAGGATTCGCGGGATCGAAAAGATCGCCAACTGGACCAGAAGAATGATCATGCAGACAAACGGCAGGAAGAACAGAAAGCCCTTCTTCCAGCGGTTCTTCTGATTATTCTTGACGCACGTGAGGAATATGATCAGAAGGATCAGACTCACCAGAAGATGCGTACCCAGATTGGTCCAAAAATAACTCATGTTATACCTCTTGATCCCTGATTTCCAGGAATCTCTTTTCTGTACAGATCGCGTCCACTTTCAGATCCCAGGGATCCGCAGGAACACTCCCAAGAAGATTTCTTTCCGGCACGACACCGATCAGAAACCCGGAAAAACCTTCCTTTACGGCTCTGGCAAAGTATCGGTCATAAAAGCCCTTTCCCCGGCCAAGACGCGTGCCGTCCGCGCCATATGCGGTCGCAGGAACAAGCATCACCGAGATCTCCTTCGGAGCCACCTCGTTTTCCGAGTTTTTTGGCTCTCTGACGCCGTATCTTCCTTCGGTAAATGCACTGTCGCCCGAAGCTTTGTAGAACCGGATCTCGTCTCCCTCCATCTTCGGGAAACAAATCCTCACGTGAGACAGACGGTCCGTACGAAGAACCTCCAAAGAAAGTTCGTCGGAAAGCGGCATGTAGCAGGCGATATACTTCGCTCCTACGATTCTATCTTGCCACTTTTGCGGCCAGTTCACAATATCCAGCAACGAAGGATGAGACGCACGATCTTCAGGAGCTAGAGTATCTTGCGCAGAAATGGCTTTCTGGCGGTCGCGGAAGACCTGACGGGTCAGATTCTTGATCGCAGAACCACTCATGCCTTCTCCTCTTTTGCTTCAGCGACCATCGCCTCAAACTCCTCTTCTGAGAGGATCGTGATGCCGAGGTTCTGCGCCTTGGTCAGCTTCGAGCCTGCCGCTTCGCCGGCGAGGACATAGGTCGTATTCTTGGAGACCGACGAAGAGCACGTACCGCCGAGCGACATGATGATCTCCGACGCTTCATTTCGAGAATAACGGGAGAGCGTGCCGGTCAAAACGAAGATCTTTCCGGCAAATGCCGTGCCGGCCTTCTCGGTCGCCGCTTCTTCCATATTGACGCCGAGTCCTGCGAGCTTTTCGATCAGGGCGCGGTTACTGTCTTTTTTGAAAAAATCCTCGACGCACTGCGCCGTGACCATGCCGAAATCCGGAAGCGCGGCCAGTTCCAGGACGGTTGCGTTCATGAGATTCTGCATGCTGCCAAACGACTTCGCGAGCGTTCTTGCCGCGACGACGCCGACATTACGGATGCCCAAAGCCGCGATCAGGCGGGCCAGCGGACGCTTCTTTGAATCCTCGATCGACGACAGAAGGTTCGCAACAGATGACTCGCCCATGCGGTCGAGCTCCAAAAGCGCGTCTTTCTTCGTCGAAAGAAGGTAAATATCCGCCACATCGTGGATCAGATCCGCGTTCAGCAGGATATTGATCAGGCTCGGACCGATACCGTCGATGTTCATGGCATCTTTCGATACGAAATGCATCATCGCGCGGTATGTCTGCGCCGGACACTGTTCGTTCAGGCAGCGCAGTGCGGATTCACCTTCGCTTCGAAAGACCTTCTCTCCGCACGCCGGGCAGTATTCCGGCATCGCAAAAGGCACCAGACCTTCGGCTCTCGCGTCGATATCGACCGATACGATCTCCGGGATGATCTCGCCGGCTTTGCGGACGATGACCATATCCCCGATTCGTACGTCTTTTTCCTTGATGAAATCTTCGTTATTGAGGGTCGCTTTACTGACCGTCGTACCCGCAAGATGCACAGGCTCGAGGATCGCGACCGGAGTAAGCTTACCGGTACGTCCTACGGTGACTTCCACGTTCAGAAGCTTCGTCTTCTTTTCTTCCGGCGGATACTTGTACGCGATCGCCCATCTCGGGATCTTCGCGGTCTCGCCGAGTCTTTCACGAAGCGCGATCTGATCGACCTTGATTACGGCACCATCGATACCGTAGGAAAGTCCTCCACGCGACTCGCTGATGCTCTCGATGGCGGCCCAGATCTCCTCATCCGTGCGGCATTCGATAAATCCGGGGCTTGCTTCAAAACCTAAAGAAGACAGGAAACGAAGCGTCTCCGAATGCGTCGCAAATTCTCTTCCGCGGATCTCCTGGATATTAAAGACGAAGATCGAAAGCTCTCTTTCTTCCGTGATCTTCGCGTTCAGCTGACGAAGAGATCCCGCCGCGGCATTTCGCGGATTCGCAAAGGTCTTCTCCCCTAAAAGATCCGCCTGCTCGTTGACACGCAGGAAAACTTCAAACGGCATATAGACTTCACCGCGCACTTCCAGATAGGGGATGCTCGGATCGATCGTTTTCGGAAGATTTTTGATCGTCAGTGCATTTTCCGTAATATCTTCGCCGACAGCACCATCGCCACGGGTCGAAGCACGCACCAGACGGCCGTTTTCGTACTCAACGGAAACCGAAAGACCGTCGATCTTTCTTTCCACGACGAAGGAGAGATCTTCGGAACCCACGCTCTGGCGGACACGGTTGGTAAACTCGAGCACTTCCTCCCGAGAGAAGATATCGCCGAGGCTCTTCATGGGATTTCTGTGCGTGACTTTCGAAAACTTCTCGTTAGCATGACCGCCTACATGCTTCGTCGGAGAATCCGGCGTCGCATAGATCGGATACTTCTCTTCGAGTTCTTCGAGCTCACGGAGCATCGAATCGTACTCAAAGTCCGAGATGATCGGCGCGTCATTTTCGTAATACAGCTTATTATGTTTTTCGAGTTCCGTGCGCAGGAACTCCATTCTTTCCCAGATTTCCATAGGTTACGGCCCTTCCTGGTTTACTTCTTGATCTTGCCTTCTTTTCTGCCGCCGGCAAGATACATGACCGGCAGAAGTGTCAGGATAAAGAAGAACGTTCCCCACACGACCAGCGGCAGATGCAGCAGATTTCCCACCTTCGAGAAGATTCCCTTTTGCGGGACAACGATAAACGGCGAGAATTTATAGATATTCAGTTTCAAAAGACGGTAGAGCGGATTCATCACACATTCGTAGAACATGCTCACCGGAAGCGCAAAGATAAAGCAGTCAGCGAGATAGCGGGTGATCTCCGTTTTCTTTAATACCACCAGAGTAACGGAAAGCACGGTCACCAGCGCCACAAATGCCGCCTCGATCGAAAAGGAACGTGTCTTGATCACCTGCACGCAGTAAAGGATGCAAGAGCAGCTTGAAAAGCACAGAACAAGCGCGTCACTGATCTCCGATCTTCCGAAGAAAAGCGCCACGCAGGTCAGGCCCATCACGACAAGGAGCACTAAGATGGCAAAAACAAACGCAGGCAGAGGCAGTTTTCCTGCCACTGTCTGCGTGGTTTGCGATATCAGATCCGAAACGGTGCGGAAGGGATAAACCAGAACCGTTCCCCAAAGTAAAAACAGCAATATGGAAACGATCAATCCACGGATATCACTTCGCACTTCACTTCACTCCGAATAATCAGGATTCGAATTCATACGGGTCGTAATCGGCCAGAAGTTCCTTCAGAACTGCTACTTCTTCTGCAGTAAGTGTGATACCCTTACCGGCACGCTCATGCTCCGGTGCCCAGTCACGGATGTCCAGTTTCGGCTTACCGTCATTCCAGCGAATGATGTTGACTTCACGATTCCAGTTCGACTTACTTGTAGAGAGAATACCGATCTCTTTAACGACTTCAGACTTAATCTCTGCCATTTCTAACTTCCTTCCTTCCACGCATGCGCGCATGGACTCTTTTTTCAATTCCACATGATTATAACATATGCTATTATATTTTTTGACTACAAATTTCGGGAGGCAGCAAATCCGCATGAACCTTTCAGGTCAAGTCCGAATACTTCTGACTGTATCACCTGTGATCTGGGCGCTCATTCTGATCGCCGCGCTGGGGATCATCTGCTTTATCGCCATGATGATCTACGCCTCCTGCGTCCGGGTTTCGGCCGAGGACATCAAGATTTCCGATTCTTCGTCAAATGCACCGTCGCCTGATCCTTTGGTGCTGGGTTTTTTCTCGGATTCTCACGGTAAAGGCTGTCCCAAATCCCCGGAATTCATCGCAAACACTTTTATCGAAAACGGCTGTGAGGCCGTACTTTTCGGTGGAGACTGCGTGCATTCCCACACACTTCACCCCTCCGACCTGGTCATCCTTACGGAAGTTACCCGTCTTCTTAAAGAAAAAGGCATCAAGCTTTACGCCGTCTACGGAAACCACGACCAGCAGATGAAAGAGGAAGACTATGCACGCATGGGCGTGATCCTTTTAAAAGACTCCTGGCAGACCATCCGCCTCGGCGATAAGGAATTCGCACTCTGCGGTCTTTTCGACAGCGGTCGCGACGACCGCGTCTGGCCCACACTTCCCGAAGACTTCACCCGTTACGAAGGCTTCCGCCTGCTTTTAGTCCATAACCCGGATTTCCTCTATAGTCTTCCTGACCTGACCGGCTCCACCGATCCCCGTCCCTTCGACTACATGCTCTCCGGCCACCTTCACGGCGGACAGGTCCACCTTCCCGGCAACCTCGAGTTTAAACTTCTGCGCTTCGACCGCATCGCAAGAGAAGGCAAAGTCACCGGCGGCCCCATCACATTCCGCGGTTACAAGGGCTACGTCTCCAACGGCATCGGCACCGGCGCACTCCCTATCCGCTTCCGGGCACGCGCCGAGATCAACATAATGAAATTCCACTTTTAAGGTTTTTCAGCAACAAAAAACCGAGTTTTTCAATCTGTCCTCGGCTTCGCCTGCGGAGGCTTGAAAAACTCAGTTTTTGTTTGCGAAAAATTCTTATAAGCCGGAAACTAATCTATCCAGATCAGCGTCGCTCTTTTCTTCGAGGGCGCCTGATCCGTAAAAGTAGGTCAGAAGCGTTGCAAATGCTTTTCCGTTGTAGGTAAATACGAAGTCGTAATAGCCTTCGTGCCATTCTTCCGGATTAAGATAGAATGAATCCCACGGAACGTCGTCGCCATCTTCTTCATCGTGGCAGAGCGCAGAAATGGTAACGAAACCCGGCATCTCTTCACCAAACTGCGTGGTCAGGTAATAGTCCTGATCGTCACGGTGTTCGAGAACAAACACAATAATGCCGGTATTCTCCGTTGCTTCCGGATA
Organism: Clostridiales bacterium; assembly: GCA_017962145.1. Lineage (GTDB taxonomy): Bacteria > Bacillota > Clostridia > Saccharofermentanales > Saccharofermentanaceae > Scatonaster. The sequence goes on from JAGCVX010000026.1 coordinate 6,529, forward strand.
GAACTCCACATACTCATTCAGTTCAAAAATGCAGCGGATCCCTTCTGTAGAAGCTTCTTTACTGTTATACCCGGTCGAACCCGCACGGTTACCCGCAAGAGACAGCTTGCTCATGACCTGGCAGGAAGGATCGTCGGTATTGATAAAATACAGTTTTCCCGGAACAAGAGCACCTGCCTCAGAACCGGCACCACCGCCCGCGTTCTTCGTCTCCTTATCCTCGTCGTCATCCTTCTTCGTATCCGCCGTTTCATCCGAAGACTTATCTTTCTTCTTTTTGGAATCATCGTCTTTTTTCGAGCAGCCAAAAGCCGAGAACACAAAAGTCATGGCCAAAACCGCCGCGCCCAGCTTTTTCAGATCTTTCATAAAACTTTCCTCCTAAAGAAAAGACGAAGCTAAAAATCAGTTCTTACTCGTAGGATATCACAAACCGCCCCCAGACGCGACTCCCCCACACCCGACCTTACAGCGCTTTAAGCGAATAAAAGAGAGTTTTCCGTGCCCCTTACAATACGAGAGCAAGGAAACTTACTGCGCTTTAAGCGAATAAAAGAGAGTTTTCCGAGCCTCCGCAGGAGCAACGCTCCGAGGACAGATCGAGAAAACTCTCCTTTTATCGCTTATTCAAATCGCAGTAAGATTACTTGATCTTCGCCGCCTTAACCTTCCAGATCTCTTTTGCATACTCGCCGATCGTTCTGTCGGAAGAGAACTTACCGGAGTTGCAGATGTTGATCCAGCACTTCTTCGCCCAGGCCATGCGGTTTGCATAATCCTTGTAAGCCTGGTCTCTTGTCTTTCTGTAATCGTCGAAGTCGCCGAGTACATAGTAAGTATCACCCGGCTGCCAGTTGCTGCCGTAGATGAGACCGTTGAACAGATCCTGGAACATGCCTGTTCCTTCGTCGTTAAATGTACCGTCAACGAGTCTGTCCAGAACCTTCTTCAGGCCCGGGATGTTCTCATACTGCCACTTCGGGTTGTAGTAAGCACGTGTTGCTTCCATATCCTCGACACGGCAGCCGAAGATGTAGACGTTATCGTCACCGACAGACTGTGCGATCTCAACGTTTGCGCCATCCCATGTACCGAGGGTAACCGCACCGTTCATCATGAACTTCATGTTACCTGTACCGGAAGCCTCAAGACCTGCTGTAGAGATCTGCTCGGAGATATCTGCTGCCGGGAAGAGCTTTTCACCGTTACTTACGTTGTAGTTCTCGATGAAGACGACCTTCAGACGGTCCTTCATATCCGGATCGTTGTCGATCATCTTCGCGATCTCGTTGATGAACTTGATGATCGCCTTCGCACGGAAGTAACCAGGAGCAGCCTTTGCGCCGAAGAATACCGTTACCGGCGGAATATTGAGCTTCGGGTTCTCCTTGATACGATCGTAGAGATTCAGTGCATAGATCGCATTGAGAAGCTGTCTCTTATACTCATGCAGACGCTTGATCTGAACGTCGAAGATGGAATCCGGATTGACCTTGATTCCCTTGGTCTTTTCGAGGTGGTTGCAAAGTGCGACCTTGTTGGCACGCTTCACCTTCAGGAAGCGCTCCATGACCTTCTTATCATTTGCGTACTTCTCGAGCTTCTTAAGCTGATCGAGATCGGTGACCCAGTCTTCGTTGCCGAGCAGGTCGGTGATGAGTGCAGCCAGATCCTGGTCGCAGACACGGAGCCATCTTCTCGGAGTAACGCCGTTTGTCTTGTTGGAGAACTTCTCCGGATAGATCTCGTACCACTCTTTGAGGGTATCACGCTTCAAGATCTCAGTATGCAGAGCCGCAACACCATTTACCGAGTAAGAACCGTAGATCGCCATCCAGGCCATCTGGACCTTACCATCGGAAAGGATAGACAGACGGTCAACCAGCTCGGAATACATGCCTTTTTCAAAGAACTGTGCACGCTGCTGGTTGTTGATGCCCTCGACGATCTCGAAGATTCTCGGGAACAGGAAGCGGAAGATATTGCAGTCCCACTTCTCGAGAGCCTCTGCCATGATGGTGTGGTTGGTGTAAGCAAATGTATGACGTACGATCTCCCATGCATCTTCCCACTTCACGCCGTTTTCGTCGACGAGGATACGCATCAGTTCCGGAATACCGATAACCGGGTGTGTATCGTTGAGCTGGATGCTGTTGAGCTCGGCAAACTTGCTGAAGTCATTACCGTGAACGGCCTTATAGCTTCTTACGATATCCTGCAGGGACGCAGATACGAAGAAGTACTGCTGACGAACACGCAGAACCTTACCGTCGTAAGAAGTATCGTTCGGGTAAAGTACACGATAGATATCGTTAACACGGTTTCTCTCGATTACGGCGTCATCGAAACGCTGGGAGTTAAACAGGTTAAAGTCGAACTCCTGAGCCGGCTCGCACTTCCAGAGGCGCAGACGGTTTACATTATGTGTGTTGTAACCGGTGATCGGCATATCGCACGGGATCGCCCATACGTCGAAATCATTGAAATGCACTCTCACCTTATCTTCATATCTCGGAATTACGAACGGATAGCCATTCTCCATCCAGGAATCCGGATGTTCTCTCTGGAATCCGTTTTCAAATGTCTGACGGAACAGACCGTAACGATAAAGGATACCGTAGCCGGTTACCGGAAGATTCATGGTCGCGCAGGAATCCAGGAAGCAGGCTGCCAGACGGCCCAGACCACCGTTACCCAGAGCAGCGTCGGTCTCTTCTTCCAGAAGATCCGTAAGGTTTACACCGAAGCCCTTCATGGCCTCGACGGTCTGCTCGTAGATACCGAGGTTGACCAGGTTATTGAGCATAGAGCGTCCTACCAGGAACTCAGCAGAGAAATAGTGCGCCTGACGAACAGAAGCGTACTTCTCACGGGTCTTTTCCCAGTCATCTGCCATGATCTCAACGATCGTACGGGACAGAGCCAGCCAGTAATCTCTGGCAGTACCCTTGTCAGCGCTCTTACCGGAGCAGGCTTTTACCTGGAAAGCAACCATATCCTGGATCTGCTTTGCAGTATAGTTGTGTGTTGCAGAAGAAACAGCAGGTTTCTTAGCAGGAGTCTTCTTCGCTGCCGGTTTGGATTCGGTCTTCTTAGCTTGTGTTTTTGTGGAAGACTTGGCTGTGGCGGCCTTCTTTGCCGGTGCTTTTGCCGCAGAAGCTTTGGTTTTTACTGTCTTTGCGGTGGAAGCTTCCTTGGAAACTACCTTCTTCTCATTTTCTTTCTTTTGTGCACGTTCACTCATAACGTAGCACCTCCTTTTCCCCATTGGTATAAAACCACATTTGCTATTTTAGCAGACTTCACAATTTCTGCAAATCAATGTATTCTTATATATAGGATTTTTCGGGAGGCAAGACATGACCCATTTGACCCAAGCTCTAGTATTAGCGCTGATTGCTGCCGTGATGGCGATTCCGGCATATTTTATCTTCAACAAGATGCCTGAGGCCTGGCTTCAGGACTACGATTTCGATCCGAAAGCACCCAACGTCCGTCTGGCCAAGCGATTCAAGACCTACCACATCCCTGTATTCGCCGTGATCTATGCCGTTTTGGTGTTCATCAGCTCCTATATGTACCCGGATTTCATGAACCTGCACTTTATCCTGCGTTTTACCGCACTGATACTCGCACTTCCGGGCTTTACGATCATCATCATGTCCGATACCTTAAACCGTATCATCCCGGACCACATCATCGTACTGAATATCGCGCTGTCCATCTTCTATTTCGTCAGTGACTTTGTCGACGGAAATATCTGGATCGACGCCGGAAAGCCCTGGTACCATTTCATTTTGAACCGTGTTCTGGCCGCACTCATCGGAAGCGGACTGCTCTTTTTAGTCGGATATATCTCATCCGTCATCGCCAAAGCCGAAGCGATGGGCATGGGCGACGTCAAGCTCCTGTTCCTCTGCGGCCTTCTCAGCGGCCTGAGAGGCCTGATCTTCGTCGTATTTATCGCATTTATCACAGCAGCGGTCGTTGCCGTTCCGATGCTCGTCAGAAAGTACAGACGCAAAGCCAAAGAAGAACGTGAGATCCGCGAGAGTCCCGATCCGGCAAAAGCAAGAAAGATCCTTGCGAAGAAGAAGCGCGAAATGCACTTTGCCGATGACCCGGACTACCTGGCTTTCGGTCCGTTCCTCGTTCTGGGAACCGTGCTTTTCGTACTGTATGAGCCTTATTTCCTGTCGCTGTTTACCAGATACTTCAGCACTCTTATCGGGGGCGTCTGATGGAAGAGAGTTCGCGTGACTGGAAAAAACTGCTCCTTTCATTCTGGCGCAACCGTATCTATCCCTTCGTCTGCCCGCCGAAACACCCGAATATCGGCCTGATCCTGATGGCGGCCTTCGGGCTTTCTTTCGTGATGCAGATGATCTGGCAGGGCCTTCCCGAGGATAAGCTTTTCTTCTCAAAGACATCTTTGATCGGATATTCCTTCGTTATGGTTTTCCGCCTGCTCGCACTCCTTTTGATCTACGTATTCACCGTCGAGCAGTTTGAGATCTCCGAACACCACACCTGGGGCCGAAATCCGGGCCTGGGCGCATTTTTCATGAGTTTTCTGGTCGGCGTTCCGTGCATGCTGATCTCCGTCAGCGCACATAACCTTTTCATCTTCGCGGAACTGAAGATGGAAAACCCCATCCCGTCCCAGCTTTATTACTACGTCACCACCGAATCTTCCCGGTACGGCCTGATCCTGATCCTTCTGGTCACCGTGATCCTGCCTGCCCTGATCGAAGAACTCTTCTTCCGCGGTCTCGTCTACGGGCTTTTACCGGAAAAATGGTATCTGCGCATCCCGATCCCGGCGCTTCTGAGCACGCTCTTTGCCACGAACCGCCTCGAATTCTTTACGTTCTTTGCGATCGGTCTTTGCGCCTCTTTCGTGCGCTACTACACCGACAGCGTGCTCTGCTGTTCCCTGATGCGTATCGGCATGGCCTGCGCTACACTCTTTTTGTCCGAGCTTCTGCCTACCCAGGATCCGCAGACCGTTCAAAATGCGATCGACTACAACCGCACCGTCCTCTACTCATCCTTCATCGCCCTGGGCATCGGATGCGTCATGGCGATGGTCATTTTCGGACAGCTCTTCTACTTCCACTACCGTCAGAAGGAAGAAGACCGCGTTTACGATTCCGCCGAAGGAAAGGCACTTTCGATCCCGACTGCCGCGCATTTCCGCCTCGGTTTTTTCCTCGGCATCCTCTTTTTGATCCTCTGCTGGGCGTTCTCGTGATATAATAGGTATACTTTGACATTACCTAAGGAGTCAGTCTATGGATAACAACGCACGGTATTTAAAAGATCGGGCAACGGTCATGGCTACCGTGAAATATATACTTTTCGCAGCCATTATTGCGGTATGTCTCTTTTTCTTCAGCAAGATCATCGTGATCTTCGTACCGTTTCTGATCGGCTTTGTTCTGGCAAAAGCCTCTCGAACGATCGCCGACGGCATCTTAGCGATCCCGAATCATTTCAGAAAGAAAAAAAGAAATTCGACCCACGAATATGTTCCGGCCCCGCAGACAAAAAAGCCAAACGTAATCGTCCGCTTCTTCTTCCCGGCCATGGGTGAAAAGCGCTATTCCCAGCGTACCCGCGTCACGATCCTGGTCTATGTTCTCCTGCTCGTCATCGTATTTGCCGGAACCATCTGGGCCATCGGTGTACTCGCAGTACAGGTCTCCAACGTTTTAGATTACGTTCAGAAGCTCAGTAAGCAGCTGACCGAGAATAACACGTCTCTTTCCGAGATGGCCGCCAGCGCCATCGAGAACCTGCTTTCCTACCTCGGACGCTTCTTTGATGAGGCCACGATCGATACCATCCGCGAAAATGCATATTCCCTGGTAGAGAACCTCGGAAGCAAGATCTTCTCCATCTTCGAGATGTTCGCGACTTCCCTCTTCTCCATGCTCGGAAGCATCCCGCTTGCGATCTTCTACATCATCGCAGTCATCATGTCCGGCTACTACTTCATCACAGACGGCCGCTCCATGATGCGTTTCTTCGCCAACAACATCAAGAGCCGCCGCTTCCGCATGAGAACGCTGCGACTTCTCGACCGCCTGTCCTTCACGCTCTTCCGCGTACTGGGCGGTTACATGGTCCTTTTGATCATCACCTTTATCGAGTCCTGGGTCGTCTTTACCATCGCTGACGTCAAATACGCCGCGATCCTTGGACTCATCACCGCATTCCTCGACTTCCTGCCGGTACTCGGCATCAGCGCCACCATGATCCCTGTCATGGTCTACGTCACCGCCAAAGGCGACATCCGCGCTCTGATCATCTTGATCATCGGTATGACCCTGATGACCATCATCCGTCGTGTCATCGAGCCGAAGATCCTCGGTAAATCCATGAATCTCCACCCGCTCGCCACCATCCTCGGCATGATCGTCGGCGTCTACATCTGGGGCGCCATCGGATTCCTGATGGGACCTGTCGTCCTGATCATCGTCATGCAGACCATGAAAGTCTTCGGCCTCGACAAGAAGCTGCGCCGCTTCATCGAACGCCTCCTGCACCGCATCAGCGAAAGCGATGACGAAGAAGACAAAAAGAATATGGGCAAAGAAGAAAAAGAGCCCGAAGAAAAGTCCGAAAACGAGCGCATCACCCTGAGCACCATGTTCAAGGAAAGCACCGCAAAGTTAAGAAATCGGAAAAAGGCCGACAAAGAAGACAAAACGAGCGAATCCTAACTATTTGCAACAAAAAACTTCTTGCGCTGTCCTCGAGCAAGCTCTGCGGAGGCGCTGCGAAGTTTTTTTGTTGTCAAATATAGGAACTCGCTCATTTCTCGCGATTTGAAAGAATTTCGCCGCGCCTCTCCCAAATACAACAATCAATCCTGCTATCGTTTTTTTGGCGCTTTGAAAAGACTTTGAAGCGCCTCCGCAGAGCTACGCTCGAGGACAGCGCGAAAAGCTTTTCAATCGCCAAAACATGATTCAGGATTGTTTTTGTATTCCCTCGTCTTTATCCCCATCTCTACTCAGGAATGTATACGCCGGCAAGGGCTTGTCGACTTTGAGATAGTATTTCATCTCGGAGTGCGGGGTGGTCTCGATGGGCTGCATGTCTTCATCCCAGAGTTCGGAGGCGACGATAGGGTCGCTGTATCCTTGGGGCATGAGAACGTGCAGGGTGTCGCCGCGGAAGATCTTGTTGCGCTGGCTTACGATCGCGCAGCCCTTCTGCTCGTCATAGCCGGTTACGACGCCGACGACGAAGGCCGGGCGGTGGTAGGTCTTATCCGGGAAGATCTGGGCATTCTCGCCGGGCTTGTCGTAGAAAAAGCCCGTGGCAAATTCTCTGTGGACGGTTCTGTCGAGCATCGCCTGCCACTTCGGATCTTCGGCGTAGTGCTCGGGATCGGCCATATAGAGGTCGACGGCTTCGCGATAGGCCTTGGTGACGGATGCCGCGTAAAATGCACCCTTGATTCTTCCTTCGATCTTGAAACTGGTGATCCCTGCGGCGATGAGCTCGGGGATATGACCGATCATGCAGATATCCTTGGAATTAAAGATATAGGTGCCTCTTTCGTCTTCCTGGATCGGAAGCGGAGCTTCGAGGCGCTTTTCTTCGACGACATAATAACCCCAGCGGCAGGGCTGAGCGCAGCTTCCGCTGTTTGCGGAGCGTCCTGTAAAGTAATTGGACAGCAGGCATCTGCCGGAATAGGATACGCACATGGCGCCGTGGACGAAGCACTCGAGTTCGAGATCTTCGGGGATCGACTTCCGGATCGAGATGATCTCATCAAGCGTCAGTTCACGCGCCAGAACGACACGCTTGGCGCCCTGCTCGTACCAGAACTTGCAGCCCTCACTGTTCGTGACGCTGGCCTGGGTACTGATATGGATCTCCATATTCGGAGTAAGAGTCTTAACTTTTCTGAAAATACCGGCATCGGAAACGATCAGGGCATCCATACCGATGCGCTCTAAGAATAAAAGCTCGTCATCGAGACGGCTGATGTCATCCTCGTGCGCCATCACGTTCACCGTACAGTAGCATTTCACGCCGTGGGCATGGGCATAGGCAACGCCCTCTTCCATCTCTTCATGTGTGAAATTGTCGCTGAATGTGCGAAGTCCGAAAGACTTTCCGGACATATAGACGGCGTCGGCGCCATAGGCGACCGCGGTTTTCAGTTTATCGAGATTTCCGGCAGGTGATAGCACCTCCGGGGCACGAAAGATCGGATCCATATTCTGTCCCTTCCTTATCTTAGGGGATCAGCCCTCATCGTAATGCTCGGCGTCCTCTCCGGTATCGACCGGGTTGTCCGTCCAGTTCTCTCTGTACTTGGCGACATTTGCCTCGTGCTCTTCGCGTGTTACGGCAAATGCAGTACGTCCGTCACCCTTAGCGCAGAAATACATGTAGCTGCAGTTCGGTTCCGGATAAAGCGCAGCCTGGATGGCGTCGAGACTCGGATTACAGATCGGTCCCGGCGGCAGACCGCGGTACATATACGTGTTATACGGATTATCCCACAAAAGATCCGCTTCGGTTGCGGCCCAGACATGTTCCATACCGGCGCGCTCACGCAGGTAGTTGATGGATGCACACGAACCGAGGAACTGCATATCCGGATCTTCGGAATTCAGACGGTTATGGAAAACAGCGGAAATATAGAGCATGTCCGTCGTATCGGTCGTCTCCATCTGGATCAAAGATGCGAGCGTGATGACTTCGTCCATCGTCATGCCCAGCTTCTCGGCACGCTCGTAGAACTCGTCATAGAGCTTATTGTTCATGTTACGCAGGAATGTGGAGATGATCTCCTCTTCACTGGCGTTCATATCGAAATCGTAGGTATCCGGGAACAGATAACCGGCCAGGATATAGTCACGGTTGTCGTTGGTCGCGATGGACGATACGAACGGATAGTTAACAAACAGGTCCGGGCTGTTCATGCAGTTATCGAGCTTGGCTTCGGAAAAGGAAAGGCCGGATGCCTTGAGCTTGGCCTTGACCTCGTTATAGGTCATACCTTCCGGGAACGTGATACGTACTACTTCCGGCTCCTGGCAGAGGATATACATCATCTCATCGTAAGTAAGATCCGGCGTCAGAAAGTGGGTACCTGCAAGGTAACCACCGTCAAAGCCGTTGAACTTACTCATGATGGAAAATGTCAGTGTGTTCTTGATCAGGCCTGCATTTTTCAGGCTCTCGGCAATGTCACCGGTCGTATCACCGGAATGCACGACGATCATGACGCTTCCGGGGGTGTCCTGGTTGATGACCAGTTCACCGGACTCGATGGTCTTCTCCAGTGCTTTAAAACGGGAATTCTGGGACATGACATAGTTATAGCCTAAGAAGACCCCGATGACGCCACAGACGATCAGGCTGGCCACTACGATCAATACCCGTAAGGCGATAGATACTTTTTTCGAAAACATGCCGTTTTCTCTCCTTCTCCCGTTTCAGAAATCAGCCTGTGCCGCGTTCCTTTCCGAAATGCACCGGGAACTGCCGCAACAATCAGCTGTTCTTCTTGGCAGCGCGATCCTTGGCACGAAGTTCCGTAGAAAGGATCTTCTTACGAAGACGGATATTCTTCGGAGTGACTTCGCAAAGCTCATCGTCGCCGACAAACTCGAGGCACTGCTCGAGGCTGTAGTTCAGCGGAGGAGTGAGACGCAGCGCGTCATCGGAACCGGCGGCACGCATGTTGGTAACGTGCTTCTTCTTGCAGACGTTGACCGTGATATCCTCGTTCTTCGGGTTGATACCGACGATCATGCCCTCGTAGACCGGTGTACCTGCACCGATAAAGAGCTGACCTCTTTCCTGTGCATTATAAAGACCATAGGTCATCGCTTCGCCACTTTCAAATGCGACGAGCACACCATGGGAACGTGTCTCGATTTCACCTGCAAACGGCTCAAATCCGCTGATTACGCTGTTCATTATACCATTGCCCTTCGTGTCGGTCAAAAACTCGGTACGATAGCCGAGGATACCTCTGGACGGTACTTTGAACTCAAGACGGGTATAGCCTTTCTCCGGCGGGAACATGTTGACCATCTCGGCTTTTCTTGCGCCGAGCTTTTCGATAACGGCACCGACGAAGTCCTCCGGAACGTCGATGAGGAGCATCTCAACCGGCTCGCACATCTTGCCGTCGACTTCCTTCATGATGACCTGCGGACGGGATACCTGGAACTCATAGCCCTCACGGCGCATGGTCTCGATGAGGATGGAAAGGTGGAGCTCACCTCTTCCCTTTACTACAAATGCTTCAGTAGTATCGGTTTCTTCGAGTCTCATGGAAACGTTGGTCTCCATCTCTTTGAACAGACGGTCACGCAGATGTCTGGATGTAACGAATTTACCTTCCTGTCCGGCAAACGGGCTGTCGTTTACGGAGAATGTCATGGCGATGGTCGGCTCGTCGATATCAACGAACGGCATCGGCTCCGGGCAGTCCTGCGCACAGATAGTATCACCGATGTTGATCTCCGGGATACCGGCTACGCAAACGATCTCACCGACAGATGCTTCCTGGACTTCCTGACGGGCCAGACCCTGGAAACGCAGGAGCTTAACGATACGGGCGTTCTTTGTGGTGTTGTCATCGTATGTGCAGACAACGACCGGCTGGTTCTGCTTGATCGTACCTCTCTCGATACGGCCGATCGCGATACGTCCGATATACGGATCGGAGTCGATATTACTTACCAGAAGCTGAAGCGGTGCTTCGGTGTCGCCTTCCGGACACGGGATATTTTCTACGATCGCATCCAGAAGCGGGCAGAAATTCAGTTCCTTGCCGTCGATATATTCCTGAAGGTCTGTGGTTGCGATACCGACCTTACCGGATGTGTAGATGATCGGGAAATCGATCTGATCGTCATCGGCACCGAGCTCGATAAAAAGCTCGAGGACCATGTCGACGACTTCGATCGCACGCTCGTCCGGACGGTCGATCTTGTTGATGCACACGATCGGCTTTAAGCCCATCTCCAGTGCCTTTCTCAAAACGAAACGTGTCTGCGGCATCGGTCCGTCATAGGCATCGACAACAAGCAGAACGCCGTCTACCATCTTCAGAACTCGCTCAACCTCACCACCGAAATCGGCGTGGCCGGGAGTATCTACGACGTTGATTCTGTAGTTCTTATAGGAAATAGCCGTATTCTTTGCCAGGATCGTGATACCTCTTTCACGCTCGAGGTCGTTGCTGTCCATGACCTGCTCGACGATCTGCTCGTTCTCACGATAGATACCCGCCTGCTTGAGCATGGAGTCGACGATGGTGGTCTTACCATGGTCAACGTGGGCGATAATGGCGATGTTTCTCAAATTCTCAATCTTTGTCATACTTCTTTTCCCCTTCTGGTTTAAGATCTTTCTTCTTATCTTTTTCTCTCATATATATTCGTATCGGCGTACCGGCGAAATCAAAGTTTTTGCGGAACTGGTTTTCCAGATACCGTTCGTAGGAAAAATGCATCAGGTTCTGATCATTGACGAACAGGATGAACTGCGGCGGATAGACGGCGACCTGAGTGCCATAGTAGATCTTTAAGTGCTTACCCTTATCCTGCGGTGTCGGCACCATCGCCACACACTCAGTAAGAAGGTCGTTAAGAACACCGGTCTTAAGACGCTTGCCGGCATTTTCATAGACGCGCTTGATCTGCTCGAAAAGCTTGTCGACGCGCTGGCCGGTCTTTGCGGAAATAAATACGACAGGTGCATAGCTCATGAAAGCGAAACGGTCTTTGAGCTGGCGCTCCATCGCTTCAAGCGTTCCGGTCTCCTTCTCGATAAGGTCCCATTTATTGACGGCAAAGATACATGCCTTTCCGGCGTTATGGGCATAGCCGGCGACTTTAGTATCCTGCTCGGTCACGCCCTCGGTCGCATCGATCAGGATCACACAGACGTTGGCCTTCTCGATCGCGGACAGGGAGCGGATCATGCTGAATTTTTCGACTGCATCCTCGATACGGCCCTTCTTGCGAAGACCTGCGGTATCGATGATGGTGAATTTGCCATGTTTATTCTCGACAAGCGAGTCGATGGCGTCTCTGGTTGTACCCGGGATATCGGAAACGATGGAACGTTCCTCACCGGTCATATAGTTCGAAAGAGAGGATTTACCGGCATTCGGCTTACCGATCAGTGCAACGCGGATCGTATCGTTCTCTTCTTCTGCGCTCTTTTCCTGCGGGAAATGCTCATAAAGCGCATCGAGCATCTCGCCGAGTCCCAGACGGTGGGACGCGGAGATCGGATAGACCTCACCCAGACCGAGGTTATAGAACTCGTAAAGTTCCGTCGGCGGCGCACCGACATGGTCGACCTTGTTTACGGCCAGAACGACCGGACGGTTCGCCTTTCGGAGCATGATGGCGATCTCCTCATCCGCAGCCGTTAAGCCGGACTGGATATCGCACATGAAAAGGATGACATCTGCGGTCTCGATGGCGATCTCGGCCTGCATACGCATGCCCTTTAAGATGACGTCCTCGGACTTCGGCTCGATACCACCTGTATCGATCATGACAAACTCACGCTCGCGCCATACCGAATCGGCATAGATACGGTCACGGGTCACGCCCGGCTCGTCGTGCACGATCGAGATACGCTCACCATACAGTGCATTAAAAAGGGAGGATTTACCTACGTTCGGACGTCCTACGATTGCTACTACCGGTTTGCTCATGTTCCGTCATCCTTTCTTTAGTCTTCGATGCCTTTATAAAGGCCGGTAAATTCGTCCAGTGCTTTCAATGCACCGGAACCTTCGCATTCCGCAACGATTACGGGAATGCCGACTTTTTCTTTAAACTGTGAAAGCGTCATATCGTCTAAGAAGATATCCTCATCCGCTTTCATCATGTTGGCCGTAAGGATCACTACATCGGGGCCTCTGCCCTCTTCGCGCTCCTTTAGAACCGCGTTGGCGATGTCGCCTCCGGTCAGAAGACCGGACACCGTGATGGTGTGTCCGAAGAATTCATTTAACACAGCCAAAACGACCAAATCGATATTATATAATAAGGAGATGTCTTTCGCAAATTTTCGTGTATACGGCGCCGCATCAGTACCGGAGATCATGGTGAAACGCTTTCCGACGAAGCTGTGATCGATCTTCTCGGGAAGGTGTTTTTTACGAAGCGCGATACCCTTGGTCATGGCCGCGTCACGCTCGGCGATCATGCCGACACCGTTTTCCAGCTGCGGGTAGCCTTCGTATTCTTCGGCTTTCGGGATCGGACGCTCCGCGCGGACATAGAACTCATCCGCCGCAAAAAAGATACGCTCGCCACGGGTCTTAAGGAAATAATCCTGCCAGTAAGCGACCTGATCGAGAAGCTCACTTGCGGTCTGCTTATTGAAAAGCTCCAGTTTCACCAGATTGTTCTCATCTCGGAACTTCGTCACACCGACCGGGACGACCGCGATGGAAAGAACGCCTTCTCCCAGCTGCGCGAGGTCATGAATCGTCTGATCGAGCACCGGACCGTTGTTATATCCCGGACAGCACACGATCTGGCAATTGATGGTGATGCCGTTTTCGATCATCTTACGAAGACGGGGCATGAGCTTTCCGGCGAACTTGTTGTTGATCATCTTTTCTCTCACCACCGGATCGGTCGCGTGTACCGATACGTTGATCGGAGAAAGATGGTACCCGATGATACGGTCAAACTCCTTGTCCGACAGGTTCGTCAGGGTTACATAGTTTCCGGTGAGAAATGACATGCGCATGTCGTCGTCTTTAAAGTAGAGCGTCTCACGCATGCCTTTGGGATTCTGATCGATAAAACAGAAGATGCAGTGGTTGGCACAGGACGTACAGTTGCACATGATCGGATCTTCAAAGACCAGACCCAGCTCCTCGTCCTCATCCTTTTCGAGCTCAACCTCGGCGATCTGCCCGTCCGGAAGACGAAATGCCAGAAGCATCTCCGCGGCCCGTTCGCGGATACGGTAGTCAAAGACATCCCGCACTTCGACACCGTCGATGGACACGAGGATATAGCCCGGCTCTACGCCGATCTCCTCAGCGATGCTGCCAGGAACCACTTCCTTGATGCGTCGGAACTCTTCCCTCTTATTTGCCACCGACAATCTCCTTAAAAACCATGTGAAACGGGCAAGAAAAAAGCAGTGATTCAAATTATATTCGAAACACTGCCAATTATTAGTAGTCGTACTTAGTTGCTATTAAGCAATCTCATCAGCTTTATTGATGATCTCCTTGCCATCAAGATAACCGCAGGTCTTACAAACCTTATGGCGCAACATCTTAGTGTGGCAATTGGGGCACTCTACCAAACCCGGCAATACGAGCTTCCAGGCACTTCTATGACGAGAAGTTCTAGCTTTCGACCATTTACGCTTCGGATGAGCCATCGCATCCACCTCCAATACTATTTTTAGATCTCTCTAAATCATTTCGCAGCCACACTAATTCCTTGAGGCGCGAAAGATATTATGCACTAATGAAAATGCTTTGTCAAGCAAGTTTCGAAGAGTTACCGATAGATTTTATACATAATTCTCAGATTTGGCAAGATGTACTTTAAAAATCATGTGGTTTCGCATCGGATCCTGCTGTGGGAAACAAAGATCGTAGGACAATTCCGCCGTCTTGACAAGGTATATCCTCCCCTCAATCTCGACCTCCTCGTCCCGTTCTTCCGGGAAAAATGAGATCGCAAACGTTTCCATCTCGAGGTCAAAATCTCCGTGGCTGGTTCTTACCACGCCCTCGGTCTTCTCTCCCTCTTGAAATGTCATATCCGAATCGGCCGATCCGCGGCGGCTCATCACCAGTACTTTCTCATTTACACGGTAGCTCAAAAGGAAGCGGCTGCCGCCCTGTCCCTTTTCCTCCTCCGGCTGCGTCCAGGAAACACGGATCCGATCCGATGACGCCTCAAACGTCCCCTCGTATCTGACGCCTTCCTCTGCAAATGCACTGACGATACTGACTAAACAGGAAGTCTTTTCCACGCGGCTCTCCTTCTTCAAACACTGCTTTTTCAAAAGTAATCAATATTGTAACACGAAACCGCTTCTTTCTACACACCAAATCGAACCCGTAAAGACGCGCCTTAGAAGAAGCAGCGCTTCGAGGACAGCGCGCCGGAAGCTTCGATTTGGTAGTTTTGTCAAAAAATTCGAATCGTGTTTCTATTGATGTTTAGATGGAAATAGTCAATAATATGTCTGGTCTCATATTTATAAAAGTTATATAAGAGGAATTTTATGAAAGACTTTACCGTATCGGCGAAAAGTGCCGGTAAGAAAGTGATTCGCGCTGCGATTTTGGAGTTTCCGGCTCTGACGCCTGCTGTTCTCCAAAAGGCGCTCAAGCATAAAGATATCCGCATCAACGGAAAACGCATCTCTTCTGACACGACCGTAAGCGAAGGCGATGTAGTCGAGATCTGGATCCCGGACTCTCTTTTTGAGCAGGAGACACAGGTCAAAAAGTCCGCATTTGACGACTATAAGGTCGTATTTGAATCTGACGATCTGCTTTTGGTCAACAAGCGCCAGGGCATCGCGGTGCATTCCGGAAAAGGTACGGAGGGCGACTGCCTGATCGACATTCTCCGCCGCGACTACCATAACAAGAATCTCGATCTGTGTCACCGCATCGACATGAATACCGGTGGTCTGATCCTGACCGCGAAGAATAAAAAGAGCCTCGAGGATGCCATCTCCCTTTTTAAGGAAGGTGTCATCACCAAGCGCTACCGCTGCCTCGTCCGCGGCATCCCGAATGTCGGCGAGACCGTCATCTGTCAGGACGAAGCGATCATGAAAGAGGTCAGTGCATTTCTCGAAAAACCGTCTTCGGGAAATGTATTCATCCACGATGTACCCAAAGCAGGCGATCTTCCGATCACTTCCCGCTACCGCGTGCTGAATACCTATAAGGGTATCGGTCCGGACGGCGAGGATGTCTCGGATATCGAAGTCGAACTGGTAACCGGAAGAACGCACCAGATCCGTGCCCAGTTCGCTCATCTCGGTCACCCGATCCTCGGAGACGGAAACTACGGAAGAAATCAGTACAACCTGCATTTCCAGAATCTTCGGGGCGGAAAAGTACGCTACCAGCAGCTGTTCGCGTCGACACTGCTTTTCGGCAAGATCCCGAAAGAAAATCTCCACAGCAGATTAAGTGGAAGAAAATTTTCGATCGAGCCGCTTTATGACGTAAAACTGGTGTAAAATCTTTGTTGGGGAAAAAATAAGGAAAAAGAAGGCAAACACATGAATCAGGAAACAATCAAAGACACAAACAAGAACACACACCTCGGCCGCGCAGTACTTTCCGTACTGATGGTCATCACACTTCTTCTGTCCATCGCAGGATGTAAAGCAGAAAGATACGGCTCTAACAAGATCGGCATGCATCATGTCGAGATCGAAGTCGAGGGCTACGGCGTCATCAAAGTCGAGTTAAACGGTGACGAAGCGCCGGTCAGCGTACAGAACTTCCTCGATCTTGCCAAGAGCGGATTTTACAACGGCTCGACATTTCACAGAATCATCAAGGGATTCGTCGTTCAGGGCGGTCAGGCTCCTGCCGGCTGGACAGGTGCTGAACCGAAGAACATCATCGGAGAATTTTCTTCCAACGGTTCTACGAACTCCTTAAAGCACAAGCGCGGTACGATCTCCATGGCCCGTGCCGAGAGCTTCAACTCCGCTTCTTCCGAGTTCTTTATCTGCCATCAGGACTGCCCGAACCTCGACGGTCTTTATGCGGCATTCGGACAGGTAACCGAGGGTATCGAGATCATCGACCTTCTCGTTGAAGTTCCGTATGGTGATAACGGCGCCGTTGCCAAAGAGGATCAGCCGATCATCAAAGAAGTCCGCGTCATCGATTGATCTTTATATAATCATCCATTCAGATAAAGGGGAGTTATCATGAATCTGGCCGAACTGCATACCGGACATTCTGCAAAAATATTGAAAGTAGGTGGCGAAGGCGCGCTCAGACAGCATTTTCTGGACATGGGCGTGATTCCCGGTGCGCAAGTTACACTTGTTAAGCTTGCTCCGATGGGCGACCCGATGGAGCTTCGTATCCATGGTTATGAACTGACTCTCCGACTCGACGATGCCCGACTGATCGAGATCGAGGCCGTCGAAGAAAAAGAATCATCTTCCGAGGAACTTCCCGACGAAGAGAAAAAGAAGAAAAAAGACCGCCGTATCATCATCGCTCACCCGGGTCTTGGTGAAGGCGGTAAATACCATGTAAAAGCGGATGAGAATCCTCTTCCCGACGGAACAAAGCTGACATTCGCACTTGCCGGCAACCAGAATTCCGGAAAAACGACGCTTTTTAACCAGCTCACCGGCAGCAACCAGCACGTCGGAAACTTCCCGGGCGTTACGGTAGACAGAAAAAGCGGTGCCATCAAGGAGCATCCGAACACGGAGATCACCGACCTTCCGGGTATCTACAGCATGTCCCCTTATACAGCCGAAGAGATCGTCTCCAGACAATTTATCCTCGATGAAAAGCCCTGCGGCATCATCAACATCGTCGATGCAACGAATATCGAACGTAACCTGTATCTTACGATGCAGCTGATGGAACTTAACGTGCCGATGGTCCTTGCGCTGAACATGATGGACGAAGTCCGTGGAAACGGCGGTTCGATCCTCGTCAACCAGATGGAGCACGAACTGGGCGTTCCGGTCGTTCCGATCTCGGCTGCCAAAAACGAAGGTATCCACGAGCTCGTCGACCACGCACTGCACGTTGCCAAATACCAGGAACGTCCCGGACGTCTGGACTTCTGTGACGAAAACGATAAAGGCGGTGCCATCCATAGATGCCTGCACAGTATCATGATCCTGATCCAGGACCATGCTCAGGAAGCAGGGATCCCGGAAAGATTCGCCGCGACCAAACTCGTCGAAGGAGACAGCCGTGTTCTCGAAAGACTGAATCTCGACCAGAACGAAAAAGAAACACTCGAGCATATCATCCTGCAGATGGAAGAAGAATCCGGTATGGACCGTTCTGCCGCCATCGCGGATATGCGTTTTACATTCATCCAGAAGCTCGTTGACCGTACCGTCATCAAGCCGAAAGAAAGCAAAGAACACCAGAGAAGCCGTGCCATCGATAAAGTCCTCACCGGTAAATATTCCGCGATCCCGGCCTTTATCCTCATCATGGCCGCCGTCTTCTTTCTGACCTTTAACGTCATCGGTGCATTCTTCCAGGGACTGATGGAACAGGGCATCACGGCGCTGACCAATATCGTAGACAAAGCGATGGTCAGCTGGAATGTCAACGAAGTAGTCCGCTCCCTCGTCGTAGACGGCATCTTCAACGGAATCGGAAGTGTCCTTTCGTTCCTTCCGGTCATCGTGACACTCTTCTTCTTCCTTTCATTACTGGAAGACTCGGGATATATGGCCCGTATCGCATTTGTCATGGACAAATTCCTTCGTAAGATCGGTCTTTCCGGACGAAGCATCGTTCCGATGCTCATCGGATTCGGCTGTACGGTTCCGGGCGTCATGGCCAGCCGCACGCTCCCGTCCGAACGTGACCGTAAGATGACGATCCTTCTGACTCCGTATATGAGCTGCTCGGCCAAGCTTCCGATCTACGGCTTCTTTGTCAGCACATTCTTCCCGAAATACAGCGGCCTGATCATGGTCGGCCTTTATTTCCTCGGTATCTTCATGGGTATCCTCGTGGCTCTCGTGACGCGCCGCACCGTTTTCAAAGGAAAAGCCGTACCGTTTGTTATGGAACTTCCGAACTACCGTATGCCGGGCGCAAAGAATGTCGCTCAGCTTCTGTGGGAAAAAGCCAAGGACTTCCTGACACGTGCCTTCACTGTCATCTTTATCGCATGTATCATCATCTGGTTCCTGCAGTCCTTTGACCTGAGCCTGACGATGGTCGATGATTCCAGTAAGAGTATTCTGGCTATGTTAGCCGGATGGATCGCACCTGTATTCGCACCTCTGGGATTTGGTGACTGGAGATTTTCCACCGCGCTCATCACCGGTTTTATGGCAAAAGAGAGCGTCGTTTCGACATTAAATGTTCTGGTCGGATCCGAAAGCGAGCTTCTTGCGCTCCTGACTCCGCTATCCGCCCTGTCACTTCTCGTATTCTGTCTGCTCTATGCACCATGTGTCGCAGCGGTGGCATCCGTCAAACGCGAGCTCGGCACCAAATGGGCGACCATCGTAGTGGTCTTCCAGTGCGTGATCGCCTGGATCGCAGCATATGGCGTACATCTTATCGGCATGGCCTTCGGCTTACAATGATTTTCATTTCAGACCCCAAAAATGCAAAATAAGATATGATTTTGACATGAAAATAACAGATATCTGTTTTCGGTATCAAATTCATGACTTAGTCATTAAGATTTTTCTTAAACAAATTAACGCAAAACTTAAACAAAAAGAGCAAAAAAGTACCCCGGCGTCAGGAGGCGTCGGGGTACTTTAATGAAATAGACTCTTGCATCAAAAGTATGTCATGTGGAAGTGCAAGATGTTGTCAACAAGCGTGGCGGTTAGGGTCGTGTGCGTCAGAAAGATGGCAAACTTTCTCTAACGGAGGCATTGGGGTTGTCCTTTACACACCCGCCACTTGAGTATATTCTATAACATTTCAGAAAATACGATACCAAATTTTTGCACTTTATGTCATAATGATGTTATAAGTTTATTGTAAAACGCACTTTATTGATAATTTGGGTGCAAAAAGGGAATAATCTAGGAATCTTTATGATTCGGAAAGTGGGTTGGAATCATGGAAAACGATGTAAACAAGGAATTACAGCGGTTGCTTTTCATGCAGCGTGAGCGGCTTATGGTTCGTTCTTCTTACGAACACGAATTCGACTTTTATGACCTTGTGGCTACCGGCCAAGTTGAAGAAGTTATGCGACAGGTACGTGAATATCATATTTCCGAGCTTCGCGGCGTAGGTACTCTCTCCCCTGACCGTCTGAGAAATGTCAGATATCACCTGATCATCTCCATCGCCATGATCTCCCGTTACTGTATCAATTATGGTATGGATGTCGAGACATCCTATTCATTAAGTGATATCTATATTCAGAAATGTGATGCCGCCACTTCGACATCCCAGCTCGACGCGATCCAGCAGCAGTGTATCGAAGACTACTGCACCAGAATGCGTGCCCTTCGTCTCGACAACATCTTCAGTAAACATGTCGTTCGTGCGATCGAGTATATCTACAGCCACCTGCAGGACAGAATCCTGGTACCGGATCTTTCCGAGTATCTCGGATTAAATGACGCGTATTTCTCCAAACTCTTTAAAAAGGAAACCGGCGTGTCCGTCAGTGACTTTATCCGTATCAAGAAGATCGACGCTGCCAAACACATGCTCAAGCACTCTGATTATTCCTGCCTGAGCATCTCACAGTTCCTCTCCTTCTCGACCCAGAGCCACTTTATCCAGGCCTTTAAGAAGCAGACCGGACTGACACCGGAAGAATACAGAAAAGAAAACTTCCACAAAGCATTCCCGAAAGATGCCAAGACCAAGCAGGGTTCTTCCCTTCCTGTCGAGCATACCGAAGAAGAACTCGCCCGTCTTCTGGAAGAAGCCAAGAACAAGAATCTGGCATCCCCTACTCGCCTTCCGCACGAAGAAGACTGAGTACATCGCAAAACCAACGCAAAGAAAAAGAAGCGGAGTTCAATTCCGCTTCTTTATTTCTGTCTGCATGTCCGCACCGACGGCGATCATCGAGTGGACACTGAACTCACCTGATTTTGCATCTGTCTTATTTGTCTCTTCATAGAAACTCTGCACTTTGCAATAGTAGATCGAATAACGGACACAGATCTTCTTTTCCTTAATCAGTTCTTCCAGCTGGTCCAGTTCCACGGCCCAGTTTTCATCGCTGTATTCCGGAGCGATCTTGAGGCAGCAGGCGATATCCGGTTCCGAGGTAAGCCAGTATTCTTCCAGTGTCATATCCGGATCGTACGTTGATCCCTGCGCAGAAGATGTGCCCAGTTTATAGATCAGGTTAAAGTTTTCGCCGAATACCGATCGAGCGATCTCTTCCAGAGCATTCCGAGTCTCCTCATAGTACTGAACAGAGATGTAATTATCGACATAACGGAAACCGTCTCCGTTTCGAATAATGCGGATATATACTTTCTGATCCGGATACTTCTTGCTTTTTAAGTAAAGATCATAAGACGCGCCCGTCGGCTGGTGATCGTCATAATCTTCCAGATACGTAAACGTATCGTCATAGCGCTCTTCCATAAACTTGATCGCGTCAGGGATCGAGTACTTCGGGCCTCGTTGGAAGAAAAAACATCCTGTCATTAAAAAGCAACTCAAAAACACGACGCTCATCAGCGCCGCTGCCATTTTCATACTTGTCTTCATTTCCTATTCCATCCTTTTTCAAGGGAGACACCCATCTCTCCCCTCTTTCTGGGAATAGTATAATCCTTTGTATATTAAAACAGGTGACAAATCAGTAATCCGGAAGTTTTCAGGCAAGAATGTGCGGCATCAGTTCATTTAGCGCGGTAAACTCGCGATAATACATACCTCTTCGCATTTCGTTTTTGCCTTCGTAGTCCTCATGTCTGGAAAAGATCTCCAGGATCTCTTCGATCGGAAGCCAGCGGGGCTCTAATCCCACTTCCTTTTCCTGCTGTGTCAGAGAGATCTTGCCTTTTCCGGTCGCTTGGCAGAGAAAGTAGCGGTTCACAAACTTCCACTCGTCATAGTATTCATCGATCTCCAGAAGGCACTCGGAAGGCGAAACCAGAAGGCCTGTCTCCTCTTCCATCTCACGGATCAGGCAGGACTTCTCATCCTCCCCTTCTTCAAAACCGCCACCCGGCATCATCCACTGATCGGTCACGGTCTCATAGGAAAGCAGGAGTTTTCCGTCCTTGACCAGAAGGCCACGGCAGCCGGCTCTCTCGATCTCCCATTTTTCCAGATGGTTTTTCCCGAAGATCTCTATCTTTTTCATACAGATTCCCCTTCCGGCTTCTTCGTCACAAACAGCACATAGGTATCTTTATATACGATCTTGTTCCCTGACTCAAGAACCGCGTCACGAAGGCCTTCGAAGAACTTCGTATTATATGGTTCGGGAATGACCAGGTGCGTACAGTGTGTTCCGTTAAATGCAGCAAACTCATCTGCCGTCATTTCGCGTGTACCGTAGAACTCACGCATCTCGACCGGTCCATAACCGTAGTCAGGTGCTTTTGTATAACCAAAACCGCCCTGCTTGTACGGGACTTCCGGCTTAAAATACTGATCATACACTTTCTGGATCTTCTCATAGAGCGCTTCATTGTTACTCCGATAGTCTTCTCTGGTGAGCATCATGGCAAGGACTCCACCCGGCTTAAGAAGTTCGAACGTCTTCTTGTACGCGATCTCCTCCGGGATCCACTGGATCGTCGCTGCCGAGTAGATCATGTCGAACTTCTGCTCACCAAAGTCATGTGTAATAAAGTCATCGTTCACGATCGAGAAATTCGGGCGGTCCCCATACTTCTCTTTCATCTTCGCATAGAGGTGTTCGCCCAGTTCGATGGCATGGTAATCACACCCGGTATCAAGGACGGGGTCAGTCGCCTGTCCTGTGCCGGGACCGAGCTCTAATACTGTCTTATCGGGGCCGAGTTTGGCATAGTCCTTCAGAAACGAAAACAGTTTCTCACTGTAACGGGGTCTGTACTTGTCGAATTTCTCCGGGATCGTATCAAAAATCTTTCGAAATTCCATCGTCCTCACCTCTTTATCTTTGATGTGTTTTCCCATTATAACATTAGATACGAAAAAGCCACGCCGGTTTTTCCAACGTGGCTTATCCTGTTAGTTTAATTTCGTATCGGGATTACTTCTTTTCCTCGATCTCCTTGAGTGCTGCTGCGATCGCTTCTTCAGCAGTCATCTCGACAACTTCGGAACCGGCACGGAGCTTGTACTCGACCTTGCCCTCTGCAGCCTTACGGCCAACAGTGATACGAACCGGGATACCGATGAGGTCAGCATCCTTGAACTTAACGCCTGCACGCTCTTCTCTATCGTCGATCAGAACTTCTGCACCGGCTTTTTCCAGAGCGTCGTGGATCTCTTCTGCCATCTTCACAACTGTCTCATCCTGTGAAGTTGTCGGAACAACGATGACCTGATACGGAGCAACGGACATCGGCCAGATGATACCATTCTCATCGTAGTGCTGCTCGATGATGGCAGCCAGTGTTCTGGAAACACCGATACCATAGCAGCCCATGATCATGGAATTCTCTTTACCGTCCTTATCGAGGTAGATGCAGTGAAGTGCATCAGAATACTTTGTACCAAGCTTAAAGATGTGACCAACTTCGATACCTCTGCACATGGAAAGCGGTTTTCCGCACTTCGGGCACGGATCTCCTTCTACTGCACAGCGAACATCTACTACACGGTCCGGTGTGAAATCACGACCGAAGTTTACGTTCTTAAAGTGATAATCTGTCTCGTTGGCACCAACGATGAAGTTCTGCATCGCAGCGACTTCGTAGTCAGCGATCACTTCTACCTTTTCCTTCAGACCGACAGGACCTGCAAATCCGACAGCCGCACCGGTAACACGCTCCACTTCTTCGAAGGAAGCGAGGTTCATCTCGGTTGCATCAAAGAGGTTGCCGAGCTTGGTCTCGTTGATCTCACGGTCACCACGAACCATAACGGCAACAATCTTACCATCGATGTTGTAAAGGATGGTCTTGGCAAATGCAGTCGGCTCGGAATGCATAAACTCCATGAGTTCTTCGATGGTCTTTACATGAGGAGTCTCGATCTTTTCGATCGGCAGCATCTCGAAACCTTCTGCCTTCGGAAGTTCCGGGCACGGTGCTTTTTCTTCGTTTGCGGCATAATCACAATCCGGGCAGTATGCGATCGCATCTTCACCTACGGCGGACTTAACCATGAACTCCTGGGATCCGGAACCGCCCATCGCGCCGGAATCGGCATCTACGAGGATGTAGTCGAGGTTGCAACGGTCGAAGATCTTGCAGTACGCATCCTTCATGATGAGGTAGGACTTATCGAGGCCTGCCTCGTCTACGTCGAAGCTGTATGCATCTTTCATGACGAACTCACGGGAACGGACAACACCGAATCTCGGGCGCTTCTCGTCACGATACTTGTGCTGGATCTGATACAGGGTAACCGGGAGATTACGATAAGAACGGATCGTATCTCTTACTGCTTCTGTGAACGGCTCTTCGTGCGTCGGGCCCAGGCAGAACTGACGTCCGCCACGGTCTTTCAGACGGAACATCTCCGGACCGAACTTTTCCCAACGGCCGGAAGCCATATAGGTCTCAGCCGGAAGAACTGCCGGCATGATGAGCTCCTGGGCACCGGCACGGTCCATCTCCTCACGGACAATGGCCTCGACCTTACGGTATGCACGATAGCCCATCGGCATATATGAATAGATACCGGCAGCAGCCTTACGCATCAGGCCTGCACGCAGCATGAGCTGATGGCTCACGATCTCGGCATCAGAAGGTACTTCTCTTTGTGTGGACATGAAAAGTTTCGAAACTCGCATGGTGATTTCCTCGCATTAATATAATTATATAAGCACTCAAAAGTATAATGATTTGGGCGGGCAATGTCAATTTACGTCTCACTTCCCGCAATTTCACATTCACATTCCTATCAGCATATCACTTTCTCAGGCAGTATAGTAAAATGAATGTATCAACTGCGGCCTGATTTCAGGCGGAAAAGAGGCGGCTTATGAAATACGATATTGCCATCGTAGGTGCCGGAGTCGTAGGTGCATCGATCGCTTACAACCTCATTCCTTACGATGTTTCCGTTCTTTTGCTCGATAAGAATAACGATGTCGCCATGGGGGCCACACGTGCCAACAGCGCGATCATTCATGCCGGCTACGATCCGAAGCCGGGAACACTCATGGCCAGACTCAATGTGGAAGGAAACCGGCTCTGCGAGAAACTGTGTGCGGATCTTTCCGTCCCCTTCAAGCGTTGCGGATCTTTCGTTCTCGCCTTTTCTGATGCTGAAAGGAATACTCTTCAGGATTTATTTGATCGAGGCGTGAAAAACGGTGTGCCGGATCTTCGTATTCTTGATGCCGAGGAACTTCGCGAAATGGAACCCGGCATTGGTGAGGAAGCAGTCGCTGCCTTGTATGCACCTTCTGCCGGCATCGTGAATCCGTGGGAACTGTGCCTGGCGCAGGCTGAAGTTTTCGTACGAAACGGCGGAGAATTTATCGGTAACGCAGAAGTAACGGATATACAGAAAACCGGTGACATCTACACGATTCAAACCGGCGCGGGTGCATTTGAAGCAGAAAACGTCATCCTTGCGTGTGGAATCCAGGCAGATGCGGTTCACGAATTCATCGAAAAACCGGACTTTCAGATCGTGCCGACACGAGGCGAATACTTTCTTCTCGATAAATGCGAAGGCAGCAAAGCCGCGCATGTTATCTTTCAGTGCCCGAGTGAAAAAGGAAAAGGCGTACTTGTTGCACCGACTGTGCACGGAAACCTGATCTGCGGACCGACTTCCGAGGTACTACAAGGCGACATCGAAGATACGGCGACAACAGCGGAAAAGCTTGCGGAGATCAAGCAGAAAGCGGCCCTTTCCGTCGGAAATATCTCCTGGCGGGATAACGTCAGAAACTTCTCCTGAATCCGCGCGAATTCTACATCCGACGATTTCATCATCCGGGAGATCCCGGGCAGCAAAGGCATCTTTGAAGCAGCCGGCATCAAGTCTCCGGGGCTGGCCAGCAGTCCTGCGATCGGACCATTTATGGTCGAGCTTCTGAAATCAAGCGGAGTCAAACTTCCTGAAAAAACAAGCGAATACAATCTGACTCGAAAGAAGATCCATTTCCGCGATATGAGCAACGAAGAGCGCACCGCTCTCGTGGCTAAAGATCCGGCATATGGGCGTATCGTGTGCCGCTGCGAAGGCGTGACCGAGGGCGAAATCCGAGATGCCTTGGAAAGCCCCATCCCGCCTGCTTCCCTTGATGCGGTCAAGCGCCGTGCCGGTACCGGTATGGGACGCTGTCAGGGAGGATTCTGCGGACCGCGAATCGTGGAGATGCTGATGGAACGATCCTCCGGCACCTCTCCTCTTTCTATCCTTCAGGACAAAGAAGGATCGAATCTCTTCTTTGAAAGAACCGCAGAAAGCAAGGAGGTGGAAGCATGAGATCTTACGATATCGTTGTCATCGGCGGAGGTCCGGCAGGACTTGCTGCCGCAAAGAGTGCTTACGAAAACGGCTGTACTTCCATCCTTCTGATCGAACGTGATACGAAGCTCGGAGGCATCCTCAACCAGTGCATCCACAACGGATTCGGACTGGCGCATTTCGGCGAGGAACTGACCGGTCCGGAATATGCTTTCCGTGCGATGGAAGAATTAAAGCATGACGCTCCGGGAGTAGAGATCCTTCTTGATACATTTGTCATGGAGATCACGCCGGATAAGACGATCTATGCCATGAATAAACAGGACGGATACTTCGAGATTCAGGCAAAAGCGATCATCCTTGCGATGGGCTGCCGCGAGAAAGCGCGCGGCGCACTGGCGATCCCGGGCACACGTCCTGCCGGCGTTATGACCGCGGGTCTTGCACAGCATTATGTCAATATGGACGGCTATATGGTCGGCAGGAAAGTCGTGATCCTCGGATCGGGCGACATCGGACTCATCATGGCACGCCGTATGGTTTTAGAAGGTGCGGATGTGCTGGCCTGTATCGAGATCGCGCCGCAGCCGGGCGGACTTGCGAGAAATATCACGCAGTGCCTGGAGGACTACGGCATCCCGCTTTATCTTCGTCAGACAGTCACCGCGATACACGGAAAAGACCGTCTTTGCGGCATCACGGTGTCGGAAGTTGATGACAAATATACACCGATTCCGGGAACCGAACGGGAGATCGAATGCGACACGCTTCTTCTCTCCTGCGGCCTGATCCCTGAAAACGAACTCTCCAGAAAAGCCGGACTCGCGATCGATCCGAAGACCGGCGGTCCATTTGCATCGGAATCTCTCGAGACATCAGTATCCGGTATTTTTGCTTGTGGAAATGTACTGCATGTGCATGACCTGGCCGATAACGTGACCAAGGAGTCCATCGCTGCCGGAAAAGCCGCCGCGATGTATGTTTCCGGTCAGACAGAAACCACGTCCGCCGACGCGCTTTCAAATCCGAAGGTCTTCCCCGGAAAAGTCGCAAAGCCTGTTACCGAGCAGACCGAAGAATCGGATGTCGATGCCGGAAAAGGCGTGCGCCGCATGACCTGTATCATCTGCCCGCGTGGCTGTCAGCTTACTGTCACACTGGAAGATGAACCGAAAGTATCCGGGAACTCCTGCCCGCGCGGAGAAGAATACGCGATCGCGGAGATCACGCACCCTATGCGCACACTGACGACCACGATCCGCGTAAAACTGGAAGATGGCTCGATCGGCCGTGTCAGCGTCAAGTCCAAAGGCGAGATCCCGAAGGAAGAGATCTTTACTCTGGCCAAAAAGATCCATCACACGATCATCGAGGCACCGGTTCGTGTGGGCGATGAAGTACTTTCCGGCGTCGTCGCGACCAGCGGAAGTTGACACTTTCCACGACTAAAGTCGTGGGATTCTTGCTTCAGCGACCACTATGATATATAAGAAGCACAAGCGATGATAGTTCGACCCGGAAAACTTCTTATTCCGTTATTTTCCTTGTCTACCGTACGATGCGGTGAGCAAGGAAAAACTTGGATTTTTCATTTTTCCCTGCCCCTTTGGAGGGAGACGAGCAAGGAATTTTCTTAAAACTGTTATTCTCCTTGTCCGTTTTTGATGGAGATAGGCAAGGAATTATGGGAAACCGGAACTTTTCCTTGTCTAACTATCTAGCAAACATACAAGGAATCTTCCACTTTCTGCGTTTTTCCTTGTCGGCTTCCAGAATCTTCGGCAAGGAATATCATTAATCGCGCATTTTTCCTTGCCCACAAGCAAATACTCAGCAAGGAAAAAGTCACAAACAGGAGCTTTCCTTGCTCTTCTTCATAAGGGCGGGCTATCATCCTCATAGTTAAAACCATAGGTTTTCCCTCCCGCAATGGGATATAAAATACTCCCTCCGCTGTGCTTTCACAACGAAGGGAGCGATGCTTCATAAATTGTTCGTTCAGTTCTTCGGGCGGGCTACCTTCTTATACACATCCGGTGCCGTTTCCTCAAGCAGGTGCACCATCTCTTCATCGGAGATGACCGTGATACGGCCTTCGTCATACTGCTTGTCGATCCACTCCTTCATCTTCGCGATGAAAGGATCTTTCTTGCTGACGACCTTATCGCCGGTGAGACGATAGTAGTTGTTGATCCAGCATGCGATACCGGCCAAACCGGATACGTTACTGACGGCAACAAGCGGTGGACGATCAAGAAGTGCTTCCGTATCGAAGATGTTATAGATCTCCGGATCCTTCAAAAGACCATCGGCGTGGATACCGGCCTTTGTCACGTTAAAGTTCTTACCGACGAACGGAGTCATCGGAGGCAGTTCGTAGTTTGTCTCACGAGAGATGTAATCCGCGATCTCGGTGATCACGCGGGAATCCATGCCGTCGAGCGTACCACGGAGCTGTGCATACTCAAATACCATCGCTTCGAGCGGTACGTTACCTGTTCTCTCACCGATACCCAGTAGCGAGCAGTTCACCGCCTGTGCGCCGTAAAGCCATGCAGTAGATGCATTTACGACACCCTTATAGAAATCGTTATGACCGTGCCACTCGAGCATCTCAGACGGAACACCGGCATAGTGCTGCAGACCGTAGATGATACCGGAAACGGAACGCGGCAGAGCAACGCCCGGGAACGGAACGCCGTAACCCATCGTATCGCAGGCACGGATCTTTACCGGAATACCGCTTTCTTCAGAAAGGCGCATGAGCGCGGTAGCAAACGGAACAACAAAGCCGTAGAAATCCGCACGTGTGATGTCCTCGAAATGACATCTCGGGCGAAGACCTGCGTCAATCGCGTCGGTTACGATACCGATGTATTTGTCGAGGGCCTGCTGACGAGTAAGACCCATCTTGTTGAAGATATGGTAGTCAGAGCAGCTTACGAGGATACCGGTCTCCTTGATACCGATATTGCGAACGAGAGCAAAGTCGGACTTTGTCGCACGGATCCAGGTCGTGATCTCCGGGAACTTATAGCCCAGAGCCATGCACTGCTCGAGTGCTTTTCTGTCCTTCTCGGAATATACGAAGAACTCGGTCTGGCGGATGATGCCCTTCGGTCCACCGAGGCGGTGCAGCATCTTATAGATCTCTACCATCTGCTCGGTAGTATATGGTGCACGTGACTGCTGTCCATCGCGGAATGTCGTGTCGGTGATGTAGATATTCTCCGGCATGTTCATCGGAACCTTACGGTAGTTATACGCAATCTTCGGCACTTCAGCATAGGGGAACAACTCACGGAACAGTTCCGGCTTTTCAACATCCTGCAGTGTATACTGGTACGGATCCTGTTCAAGCAGATTGCTCTTGTCACTCAATGCGATATTTTTCATGATGTATTCCTCCTACTTGCAAAATTCTTATTAAGTACCTATATAGTAAAATCGTTTCAGACGCTAATGTCAACGTCCAAAACGATTTTTCTACTTTTTCATTTCGCACTTGCATTTCTGCAAGATGATTTTGTCCAAATTGCATGAAGAGATGAAAATCAGAAGAACAGTCTTCCGCTTCCGTGATCCTTCAAGAGTGCCTGGATACGCTTCGGCATGATCGGGTGCGAAGCCATAAGGTTATAGATGAATACGAAGAAACCGCGGACTTCGTGGCAATGCTTTACATAGTCTTCAACGTCGACTTTCTTGTAAAGGTGCTTACCGACGATAAGTGCGAGCATCGGCTCGACACCGCTGACGCCTACCAGATGCTGCGCAACACGGTCACAGCTGTACTCACGGGCACGGGAAAGTGCCGTAGACAGGATCGGGATATAGTTGGCGAACATGATGCTGATCTGGTAAGAGAATGTCGCGTGACGCAGACGGATGTGGCTCATCTCATGACCGATGATGAACTTGATGCTTTCGAGGTCGTGATGCTCGAGATAGGCAACCTCGAAAAGATCAGCCAGAAGCACGACATACTGACGGCGCAGGATAAATGTGGAGAATGCGTTAAGCACACCGTTCTCCTGTGCCAGATATACATTCGGGACTTTCTTCATGCCAAGACGATAAGCATATTCCTGAACAACTTCGTAGATCTCCGGGAAGTTCTTCTCGGTAATACGGATCGCATTGGCACGATACTGGGCATAGTAGAAATATACAGCCGCGATCAGAACGATCGGAAGGAAGATCAAAATAACCAGGATCTCCGCATTTGCCGAAGCCTCCGCTTCGATTCCGAGAACGTACTTGTTGATAAACTCGCCGCTTTGGCCGGTCAAAGGACCGATATCGAAGAATGCCAGGATACTGCAGACTACGGCAACGACTACGATCAGGATGTTGATGATGACCATCGTAGCGTAAATCGGACCCTCGGCCTTATGCTTGAAGGAAGCGATCTCCTGCGGAGTAAAAGGCGGATTCTTTCCGGAAGGACGCGCTGCACCCTTGGGTACGAAAGCCTGAGCCTGCGGCTGCGGCTGGAATGCATTTCCCGCCGAAGGCTGTGGCTGAAACGGCGACGGTGCCGGTGCCGGCTGTGCTGCTTCCTGCGGCTGCGTAGAGAACGATGCCGGCTGAAAAGCGGAATTGCTGTTTGATTCATTGTTTTCGTTATTCTGGTTATCCATAAAATTGTCCATATAATCTATACCTCGATGGTGATAACTTCACGCTCACCATAATATGATATACTTGTTGCGTACTTTTCACAAGGAAAGACAACAGGGTTATCGAGAGGTATTACGCGAAAAGAGGGAAAATATGACACAAAAAACACTGCTTCAGACGATTCGCAAAAACAACATAAGGATCCGCCTTCTTGTAGGCATCATACTTTTGGTCTTCGCAGGCCTGGTGTCACTGGGCTGTATCGATGAGATCAGTTACTTTACGGCTTCGAAGAATGTCTTCGCCGAGCCTTGTACTTCCTACCAGGTCGAAAAGTTCTATCGCGCCAAGACATGCTACATCTATGACTGGTTCGCCGAGAACAAAGACGGCCGCTTCTATCTGGCTCCCGTGGAAAATGCACAGGGCGACGCCAATTACCTGATCATCTATCTTCCGAATTCCTACCAGGTCGAAGCCGACCGGATCATGGCACAGACACACGATTATCTGGACTCCGGCGACGAATCGCTTCTGAAAGCGAACATCAGCGGCCGCGGATATGTCACGACGATCAACCCCAAGACGCTGCAGTACCTGGACGAATACTGTGAACAGGCAAAACTTCCGGCAAGCGTAAGAAACCGCGTCTGCGACGAGATGTTCGTTATGGTTTCTCCCTGGAAGGTCCTGCTTGACGGAAACGGCTTTATGCTTCTGGTCGTTCTGGTTCTGGTATGCTGCGCCGTCGGAAGCCTCATCTCCCTTCTCTTTGTCAGCTCAAACAAGGGACTGAAGAAAGCCCTTGCACCTCACGGGATGACGCCGGAAATGCTCGACCGGGAATTCAGCAGTCCGGAACTGATCGAGGGAGATATCTGGATCAACAAGGACTATATCTTCCGAGCCGCCGGTCCTTTCCGTCTGATCCCCATCAAACATGTCGTCTGGATCTATCCGGGCAAAACAAATAACATCAACAGCGCACCGATCTACCGATCCATCTTCCTGACGCGTCATCGCGAGTGTATCCAGTTTGATTTCAAAACCGAAGATGCCGCGGAACGTGTATGCCGCATGGTCGCAAGTCTGGCACCACGCGCGCTCTATGGATACGTGATCGAGAACTCCGATATGTACTACAATCATTTCGATAAGTTGATCGATCTGGTGTATAATCAAGATGATCCGGAAGCAACAAAGCAAGCCGAGAAACCAAAAGATCCCGAAGCGCCTGTTTCGGCTGATACCTTCCTCACTTCTACACCGGATGCTGCCAATGAGGGTACAAAAGAGAATACTACAGATATTTCCCATGAGTACAACGGAGAACAGGACATCTTAAAGCCGGGCATCTGATACAACGCGAGAACACTTTGCGCCCGATCTGATGTGTTCGTTCTTACCGAAAGGAGCGAGAAAAATGAAAGATGGTTTTTTACGAGTAGGCGCCGCCACACCGAAGATGCGTGTAGCAGATATCGACTATAACGCCGAGGAGATCATCTCCCTGGTTAACCAGTCTGATCCGGACTGTGCGCTTCTGGTATTTCCGGAACTGTGCGTGACCGGTGCAACCTGCGGAGATCTTTTCCGTCAGGAAGCCTTCATCAACAAAGCCTGGCAGGCACTTTATCACATCGCGGATGAAACAGCAGACGCAAACTGCGTATTCATCATCGGTCTTCCCGCCTATATCGAAGGAAAGCTCCTGAACCTCGCGGTCGTTCTGCATCAGGGCTCGATCCTGGGAGCAAACG
The DNA here is from genome assembly GCA_017962145.1 of Clostridiales bacterium. Lineage (GTDB taxonomy): Bacteria > Bacillota > Clostridia > Saccharofermentanales > Saccharofermentanaceae > Scatonaster. The sequence goes on from JAGCVX010000026.1 coordinate 39,187, forward strand.
TAAAACTGACATTAAACGAAGAGCAGTCCCGCTACTTCTCTTCTTATGAGATCCCCTCTTCTTTCTACGATGAATATTTCGAAGAAGAGATCCCGTTCGGACAGCCGATCTATTTCTGCGATCACGACCTCTTCTCTTTTGCCGTGATCTTTGACGAAGATCTGCGCGCGCCGATCTCGGACGATGTAGATGCCGCATTGAACGGCTGCCATATCCTGGCAACGCTTTCTGCCCGTCCGTATACAGTCGGTTCTCCCGCTAAGACCGCACAGCTTCTTACCGCGCAGAGCAGAAAGCTTCACGCGGCTTATATCTACGCAAATGCAGGCGTCGGCGAATCCACGACGGACCTGGTATTTGCAGGTACGAACTTCATCTACGAAAACGGACGCGAACTGGCAAAGAGCAGTGCATTTACCGCAGGCGCGATCTATACGGACATCGACCTCAAACTTCTTCACGGCGAACGCATCCGCGATGACGCATGGAGAACGGATTTTGCCAACAGTGCGATGGATTCGGAATTTGATATGGTGGGATTTGAGATGGATCTGAATCCGGAACTCGAACTGATCCGCCCGATCCCGAAGAATCCGTTTGTACCGGAAAACAGCAGCGAGATCAGTGAGCGTTGCGAGCAGATCATCACCACGCAGGCGATGGCTCTTGTTTCGCGCATGAATCATATCCACAGTAAAAAAGTCATCCTCGGTCTTTCCGGCGGACTCGACTCTACACTGGCCTTCCTCGTCAGTGCACGTGCGTTTGACATCATGGGACTTCCGAAGAGCGATATTCACGCGATCACGATGCCCTGCTTCGGCACGACATCCAGAACGAAGAACAACTCCATCGAGCTGGCCAAGGCATACGGCGCGAAGATCGACGAGATCTGCATCAAAGACAGCGTGATCCAGCATTTCAAGGATATCGGACACGATATCGACAACCATAATGTCGCCTATGAAAATGCACAGGCGCGCGAACGTACCCAGCTCCTGATGGATCTGGGCAACGACGAAGGATCGCTGGTCGTCGGTACCGGTGACCTCAGCGAGCTCGCGCTCGGCTGGGCGACCTATAACGGAGACCACATGTCCATGTATGCTGTTAACGGTTCTGTTCCGAAGACCTTGATCCGCTATATCGTCGCATACGAAGCAGACCGTGTTAAAGATGCGCAGCCGGTTCTTTCCGAAGTACTCCGCGACATCCTCGCGACCCCGGTCTCCCCTGAGCTTCTTCCTCCGACGGAAGACGGAACGATCGCGCAGAAAACGGAAGATCTGGTCGGGCCTTATGAACTTCATGACTTCTTCCTCTACTACTTCGTACGTCTCGGATTTGCACCTTCGAAGATCTACCGTCTTGCAAAGATCGCTTTCGACGGTACATATGACGAAGATACGATCTATAAGTGGGAGGAGACATTCCTGCGCCGCTTTATCACCCAGCAGTTCAAGCGTTCCTGCATGCCGGACGGTCCGAAGGTCGGATCGGTCGACCTGTCTCCGCGTGGCGATCTGAAGATGCCTTCCGATGCCGCATATCAGGTCTGGCTCGAGGAACTGAAGAGTGTAAAAGAATAATCCGATAAAGAGAGAACGATCTGATGAAACAGGAAAGAGCATTTACCAAAGCCGTTGTTACCGAAAAAGCCGAGTCCGCCGTAAAGCGCGGGCATCCGTGGGTCTACGATACGGAAGTAACGGAGTTTTCCGGGACAAAGATCAAGGACGGCATCCTTCCTGAATCCATCGATGTTCCTAACGGCGCGCTCGTCGACGTCCTTTCTTCGAAAGGCCGCTACCTGGGCACCGGATTCTTAAGTAAGAACAGCAAGATAAGAATCCGCATTCTTTCCGACAATGCCAACGAGACATTTAGCGAATCTTTCTGGCAGCGCCGTGTGAAATATGCGCTCGATATGCGCCGCACCGTCATGCAGGATGATTATGCCTGCTGCCGCCTGATCTTCGGCGAAGCGGACGGTATCCCGGGTCTCACTGTCGACCGCTACGAGGATCTTCTCTCTACCGAAGTACTGTCCTACGGCACCGAGCAGGTCAAGGACATAATCTACCGCGCACTTGTCGAGGAACTCAAAAAAGACGGCGTCACGATCCGCGGCATCTTCGAAAGAAACGAAGCCAAGATCCGCGAACTCGAAGGACTTCCTCTGGAAAAGCACTGGTACGAAGGAGACTTCGTCGGCAAGCCTTCTTCGACGCAGGTGGAGATATGTGAAAACGGCATCAAGTATACCGTTGACGTGGAAAACGGACAGAAAACCGGATTCTTTCTCGACCAGAAATATAACCGTCTTGCGGTCAGCAAGCTTGCCCGCGGCATGAAGGTCCTCGACTGCTTCACCCACACCGGTTCATTTGCCATGAACGCGGCAAAAGGCGGCGCCGATCACGTTACCGCAGTAGATATTTCCCAGCTCGCTGTCGATACGGCTTCTGAAAATGCACGCATCAACGGACTTTCCGACCGTATGGATTTTCTCTGTGCGGACGTTTTCGATCTGCTTCCGAAGCTTGCCGAAGAGCACGCGGACTATAACTTCATCATCCTCGATCCGCCGGCATTTACCAAGAGTAGAAAGACTACGGACAACGCCAAGCGCGGCTATAAGGAGATCAACTACCGTGCCATGAAGATGCTGCCCCGCGGCGGTTATCTTGCGACATGCTCCTGTTCTCACTTCATGCCGAACGAACTGTTCCGCAAGATGCTTCTGGAAGCGGCAAAAGATGCAGGTGTCTCCCTGCGTTTGATCGAAGAAAGAAGAGCCGCCCCGGATCACCCTGTTGCCATGGCGATTCCCGAGACGGACTATCTCAAGTTTTATCTGCTGCAGATCGTGTGATCAGCGGTACCGGAATCTGATTCTGCTTCATGAATTCCTCGACCGCCTGGGCATGTTCGGAACTGATCCGGATCAAAAGCCCTGTGATCTGTTTCGGAAGAAATACAACCGATTCCTCAAATACCCGTACCGCGCTAAATGCACCCCAGCCGAGCTCGAATTTTCGATTCTCATGATCATCGTACTTGAGCCCTTCTTCACTCAGGGTCAGCGTACACGTTCCTGTAGATTCGGCCAGCGCTTTTTTCGTACTTCCCACACTGATACAGAAGATGACCAACGTGAATATCAGACAGAATTCCATGCCCAGTCCGATATAAAGTAAGATATGCGGACCGAAAAGAATGAGACATCCGATAAAAAATACCAAAAACACGGCTGTCCAGATCGTAAATTTGATAATCATTCCCCTGATATTTTTCAACTTCATATCCGGCTTTTTGATCAGCTTTCTTGCGTTGTGCATGATCGAAGTCATCTCATCTTGAGCCGTTTTACTCATCTTCTTTTCGCTATCAATGGTCAGCATATCTTCTTTCTCTTTACATCTTCGTGCCACTTACCAGCCGCAGGTATGTGCGGCGGGTAAAGAAATAGGCGATCGTATAGCCGACTGCAAATACCGCGATACAAAGCGCGAGGATCAGCAGGAAGGCTCTCGGTTCACATCCGCCGAACAACCGAAGGATACGGTTGACCATCGGATAGGCCGCCATGGTATGGATCACCGCTACCAGGAGCGGCAGCAGGAACACGATGACGATCTGCGAGTTGATGGACTTCTTGATCTCTTTTCGTGTCAGACCTACTTTTCTCATTATAGCAAATCTCTTCGAGTCTTCATAACCCTGCTGGAGCTGGCTGAAATACATATTCAGGATCGTGATCGTCAGGAATGCGGCACTTAAGAAGATACCCAGGAAGAAAAGTCCTCCGTAGATTCCGATGACCTCATCAATATCCTGAATGCGGCTATAGGCAAAAGTATAACCATACTCCTCCTGGTTATTATTCAGATCTTTGTAGAATGCAAGCTGCGTCTGGCGGTCCGAAGGCGAATTAATAAGGATAAAGTGACGGCCGTCATCATATTCCTTGATCGACTCACAGATATAAGGACGCATCGCAGCAAGCTGCTCGTAATTTTTGAAAACGAAGAAGTATGTACCGTTTGTCAGCGAGATGCTCGCACCATAACTAAGCGTCGGGGCATCATCAAGAGCAACGATCTTATAAGGCGCAGAGAGTTCTCCTTCCGGCTCTGCTACTGCATTTGAATACTGAAAACAGATCTCGCCGGAAAGAACTTTACCTTCGAGGCTATACACACCGACTTCGTTTTCGGCAAGCTCAATATCCGTACCATTTGCCTGATTATAGGCATCCATCGACATATAGAATACTTCACATGCATCGAAACTTGTATAATTCGGATAGCACATGCAAAGCCCGTCCGTGACATAAGCATAGGCGTTATAGTATGTGTACGGGAACATATTACTGATTTCCATTCCGACTTTTTCGGCGCCCGCTGAAAGCTTTGCCATACGCTCTTCATCGGTCTGCGGATCTTCATGATCGTAGACGAGATGAAAATCGACACGGTACCATTGTTTTGCCAGAGTGCTTACCGTATTATATAGCGTCATAACAGAAGACAGCGTGACCAGCACCATCGTCGCGAAGATACTGATCGTAGCCAGCGTCAGTGCATTTCGCTTCATCCGGTAAAGCATGCCCGAAACCGAGATGAAATGTCCCGTCTTATAGTAGTATTTCTTATTCTTCTTCAGCGCATTCAGAAGCGTGATACTGCCCGCCGTAAAAAGCGCCATGGTACCGAAAATAACCAGCATGACCGCAAAGAAGAAAAGGTTCAGTGCTTTGGTTGCAGACTGGGAACGGAATGAAAGGTAGTAACCGAAGGATAAAAGCAGAACACCTGCGATCGCCAAAATCCAGTTCGACTTCGGTCGCTTCTCACCTTTTCCCTCTTCCTTCATGTACTCGAGGGTATTCGACAACAGGATACCGATGGAATTGATGATAAAGAACACCATAAAGAATGCGCCGAACGCGATCACGTTGGCGAAGATCGGCGTGACCATGATGCTCCATCCGAAATCCGCTTCTGCATGGTAGATCTTGAGTACACCGAGCTGGATGACCTTGGAAAGGACGATACCGATGACGGTACCGGAAGCGACACTGATCAGATAGACCGCCAGGTTCTCGAGGAACTGTACACGGATGATGTGCTTTTTCTGCATGCCCAGCACGCTGTATAGACCAAGTTCTTTCTTTCGGTTCTTGATGACAAAACGGCTGACACCGAAAAGGAAGAAAAAGGATATGTTATACATAACGAAGATTCCGATACTCATGATCATCTGAAGACCATCTCCGCCCTCGATGCTGCCGATGACCGGATCTGTCGAGATCGCCAAGATAACGTGGCTGATGGTGATCATCATGATCGCCGAAATGATATACGGAACATAGACGATCTTATTCTTGGAGAGCGCATTGCCCGCAAGACTTCTATAAATATTTCTCATCGTGCTTCCCTCCGTCTCAATCCTTCACCGAATTGAAACCGTCGCCCATCAGCGCGGTAAGAGAATCGGAGATCCTTCTGTAGAACTCGCTGTTCGTCTCGTTTCCACGATAGATCTGGTGATACACGATACCGTCCTTGATAAAGAGGACACGGCCTGCGGTACTAGCGGCCTTGACGGAGTGCGTAACCATCAGGATGGTCTGTCCGTCCTTATTGATGTTGGCAAACTGTTCCAAAAGCTCGTCCGTTGAGCGCGAATCAAGCGCACCGGTCGGTTCATCGGCCAGGACCATCTCCGGATTTGTGATGATCGCACGCGCAACGGCCACACGCTGCTTCTGACCGCCGGAGATCTCATACGGGAACTTTTCAAGAAGCTCCGAGATACCGAGTTTTTCGGCGATCGGCTTTAAGCGCTCCTGCATCTGCTGATGCGGAACTCCTGTCAAAACCAGCGGCAGATAGATATTATCTCTTACGGAAAAATTATCCAGAAGATTAAACTCCTGGAACACAAAGCCCAGACGTTCCCGACGGAACTTCGCAAGTTCCTTATCCTTGATGGCATTCATCTTTCTGCCATCGAGGACGACTTCGCCCTCTGTCGGCTTATCGAGCGTCGCCAGAATATTCAAAAGAGTGGTCTTACCCGATCCGGACTCACCCATGATCGCGACATACTCGCCCTTTTCAACGGTAAGATTGACGTTCTGCAATGCCACCACCTTGTTGCCGCCGAAACGCGTCGTATAGATTTTTTTCAGATTCTTCACTTCCAACATGGACATAGAAGGTTACTCCTCTCACGTGGGCCTTCCCCCGCTCCGCGACTTCACGCGGATGCCTCATAAAGACCGCACTTTCTTATTCTGGTGACATCTTACACTACTTAGGAAAAGTGCTTCCATCGATTTACCTTACATAAATTCACCGTATCTTACATTTTCGTAAGATACGGATCCACGACGAAAATCAGACTTTCGGATTTCCGAAACGAAGCGTCACCTTCGTTCCTTTCCCGACTTCCGACTCGAAATGCACTTCCGCAGAGATCATGTCTGCGGCTTTTTTCACGAGATACAGTCCCAGGCCCGTGGACTTCTTTTCGTTATGTCCGTTATAGCCCGTATAGCCTTTCTCGAAGATTCTCGGCAGGTCTTCCTTTGCGATACCGATACCTTCATCTTCGATCGTAAAGGACTGGGAATCCCCATAGAAATGCACTGTACCTTCTTTTTGGTACTTGATGGCGTTACTGATCAGCTGGCCAAAGATAAAGCCCAGCCACTTCTTGTCCGATGTGACTTCGAGTTCTGACGGCGTAAAATCGACGGACAGGCCTTTTGAAAGAAACATCGTCATGGCGCGCTTGATTTCGCCGCGAACGACTTCATCCACATTCACTTTTGCAAACTGCAGGTCGTTGCTCTGCGAGCCCAGGCGCAGATAGTTCAGTGCCATCTCCGCATAGTTTTCGACCTGGACCAGCTGCGCACGAAGGCGGCTTCCCGTCTCTGCGTCTTCCATATTCTGGATGATCAGGGAAAGACCCGAGATCGGTGTCTTGATCTGATGCACCCACATCGTATAGTAATCCAGCATCGCGTTATAGCTGGCGGTATGTTCTTCTTTTTCTTTGGAAAGGGCATCGGAAAGAGCGATCATCAGAATGCGGTAGTCTTCTTCGATCAGATCGAGTTTTTCTTCCAGCTCCCGGCTTTCCGACTCATCATCCATCGACATCTTCGCCGAAAAATCCTCTGCCAGTGACTGCGGGAATTCTCTTCCCCGTACCAGCATGGAGTGGTTTGCGTTGTATTTACGGTAACCCAGGATCCCGAGGATAACACCCATAAGGATCAGTATCACACCGGAAAGTACAGCCGGCATGATCGAGTTTCCGTATATCCAGCATACAAATCCCGTTACGGCAACACATACGACTCCGCTGATGATCACGCCGATCCTGCTCTTCAGATAGGCGCCGAGCACTTTTTTATTCAATGATATAGCCCTGTCCTTTCTTCGTGGAGATAAAGTCCGGAAGCCCTGCGGTCTCCAGTTTCTTACGCAGTCTGTTGATATTAACGGAAAGCGTATTCTCATCCACGAAACAGTCATCATCCCAGAGTTGCTGCATCAGGGTATTGCGGGACACGATCGTGCCCTTGGCAGAAAGAAGCGACGAAAGGATTCGGTTCTCGTTCTTCGTCAGATCGAGCTTTTGCCCCTTGACCGTGATCGTCGAATCCGCGGCGTTATAAGATGCACCCTTATACTCGATCACATCGCTCTTTTCCTCCGTAAAGGAATACGCACGGCGCAGTACCGCCATGATCTTTGCGGTAAGCACGTTAAAGTCGAAAGGCTTCGCTACGAAGTCATCCGCGCCCATGTTGATCGCGGTAACGAGGTTGATGTTATCGGAAGCCGACGAAAGGAAGATCACCGGCACTTTCGATACCTCACGGATCTTCGAACAGCGGATAAATCCATTTGCAAACGGAAGTCCGATATCCATCAGGATCAGGTGCGGTGCAAAAGCTTGAAACTCACCGAGAATATCTTCGAAATTCTCGGTCAGCTTGACCTCATAGCCCCAGCCGGTCATCATCGTTTTCAGTTCGGATGCAATCGTAAAATCGTCTTCTACTACCAAAATCTTATACGTCATATATGTCCTTATCCTTTATGCCCACGGATTTGCCGCATCCGGAATACGGATTCCGGAAAGCAGGAACTGCTCCCACAGGAACCATTGACCGGTAGATGGCTTGGTACGAAGGCGTACATATCTCGGACTGTCCGCACCACCGGAAGTGATGTAGATCGTCAGATAGCCTTCATTGATGTTATCTCTACTGTGCGGTGTCTCAAAGACCGTCACAGAAAACGGACGCTGCGGCATATAGTTGTTCTGCGGTGTCGCGCCATTCATATACGAACGCGGCACATAGTCCGCATCCATAAAACGGTCGCGGAGAAACTGGATATCGTAGTTGGAAAGCGGCTGCGGTCCCTTCAGGAAGTTGAGCATACGGATGCTCTCATCTTTATTGGAAGGATAGACACAAAGTGCTGCAACGGTCAGCGCCGCGACCTCCAACGGGTCTGTCAGCGAAGCACCAGGAAGTGCCTGCATCTGCTCAAGGGTCTCCGGCATCTCGTCAAAAACGACCGTCTTGGAAGTCTGCTGCGTTCCGCCTGCCGGCTGAACCGGAGCGGGATTTGGAATCGAATCAAAAATACCCATCGAAATGTTCCTTTCCTATGTAAGTGTGCCCGCCGGAAAGGCTTCCGGCGAGCACGTTCGTGATCTTAGTTCTTCGGTCCGCGGTTGACGATACCACCATTGTTGAGGTGTTCGTCCTTCCAGGACTTTCTTTGGAATGTATCTTCGATATTCGGCTTGGCCTCAGGTGCGCCGGTCGTCGTCTCACCGAAGTTACTTACTCCGCCACCAACAGGCGCGGATGGTGTACCTACTACCGGTTCCGGCGGAGCTACAGGCTGCATAAACTCTTCCGGTACGTCCGCAAGCGGAGCAACTTCACCGCTCACCTCTGTAGAACCCGGAGCAAACGGCGGCGGTTCAGGGAGTCTGTCTTCTAATGCTGATGCAGCGGACGAAGGCTGGAACGGAGGTGGCTCAGGAAGACGATCTTCCATAGCAGCTACAGGAGCTGCAACAGCTGCAGCAGCGGCAGCAACAGGAGCAGCCATATCTACCGGCGCTTCTTCAACTACAGGAGCAACAGCCTCTTCAACAACCGGCGCAACAGGTGCTGCTTCTACCGGAGCTGCCGGTGCATCCTCAACAGGAGCGACGGCCTTAAAGCCACAGCGCATGCAGAAACGATCACCATCGTTCATCGGGTTACCACAATTCGTACAATTCATAAGATACCTCCTTCTCCAATGCAGAATATATGTATATTATTTTGTTATCAGGGTTTCAGGATCGCATATCCCATCTTATCCATGAAGGCTTCGTACTCCGACTTCAGTGTCGGGCTTACCGGGCCTGCCAGTCTGACATAAACGACCGTCGTTCCTTCGACTGAACCGTACACATTCGAACACATAAACTCCGTCTCGCTGGCATAACCGAAATGATTCTCCTCGACCTGGAATGCATTCTTCATATCCGTATCGAGATCTGCGTTGTCCTTATATGTTTTCTCACGGGAAGCCTTCAGGCTGTCATAGTACGAAGCAGCTGCCTCTTTACTGGAGAACTCGACCACCAGCACTTCCATGACTGCAACGGTATTATTTTCTTCATCGAGAGTGGACTGATCCACTTTCAGATACTTAAAAACGGATTTGATCTTGCTTGTATCGAGAACGGTATGGAAACGGAAGAACGAAAAATCCTTCTTCTTAATCTCAGCATACGCACCCGTATCAAAAGAACCGCTCTGTTCGACGGCCGAATACTTGGAATCCGCCATCAGCGTATACTGGTCTTTCGTTGCTTTCTTGGCACCGCACGTGGATGAAAGTGCTTTTTTCGCATCTTTTGTTATTGCGCCAAACCCCTTCTTACAGGCACAAAAACTAAATGCCATCAGAACTGTCATGAACAAAACTGCTATCTTTCTCATTTCACACCTCTATTTATTTCTTCACTAAAATTCTATCTTTCATCGGCGTAAAATTCAAGGATGCCGCCTTGCCCGCTGATGTCTGATTCCTTATGCTGTCTCTAACAATCCGATCTTTTCGATCAGATCCTGGATAAACTCTTCTGCTTCCTTTCCGTCACCGTGGTAAATGAAGTGGTAGATCGAATCATTGACCATGACACTCCAGATCGTCAGGTTGGATAACTCATCTATGCCTTCGTACGATTCGCAGTAGAACTTCATAAACGAGAGATCTCCGTCCAGTTTTCCGTGGAAGGCAGGATCTGAACGACCCTCAGAAAGTTCCTCCCAGTAATCGTACATGTTGTCATATGCATAGTAGAAATCGTCGTCCATGTCGATCACGACTTCGCACTTGTCACCAAGTACATACATCGTAGCATCCCCATTGAAAAAGTCATAGACATAGCCGACCATGGACTGATATTCAAAACCGTTCTCTTCCAGTACCTCGATCACTTCGTATGGCTGGATCCTGTCCTCGCCGAAGTTCCGGAGGAACGTATTGTAGAGTTCTTCGTCGATCTGCTTCTGCTCATAGAGCTGTCTTGCCGCAGAAAGGAACACATTATTGATGAATTCGAACATCTCGTCGTCACTCATATCATCCATGCATTCACCTAAATCCTCCCATGGCATGATCAAATCATAATCTGCCGACAAAATAAGTTCTCCATCCGAATCTACATACGCGGTAAAGCACAGTTCTTCCATACGATCCGGAGCCTTTTCCAGGTAGTCCTTATATGCGTCGATACAATTCTCCATGTGAAGATCTTCATCATTCAGCGCGCCCTGTGGCGAATACTGAAACAGGTGCGGAATGATTTCAGAAAAACTCAAAGCAAGTGCTTCGGAATCTTTCATGAGTGCCTCTCCTGCATGCCTCGAATCCGGGAATGTCACGCTTACTGTAACGTAAACTTCGTTATCACCCAGTTCCGCACCTTCGATGTCATATTCCAACATACTGAAATACACTTCATGAAGAGCAAGATACATTTCTTCAAATTCGAAATACTCCCATCCATCGGAATACACATGCTCTTCGACATACTCAACATCACAATCAACGATCGCTTTCATCGCCAGATCGGTTGCATTGACAGCCAGATCCTTGATGTCATCGGCGCCCATCTTTTCGAAGACCGAGTCAACCTGTTCCATCACGAAATCATAGATCTCATCAGTGGATACGATCACGTAGTCATCTTTCTCTTTTTCTCTTTCGAGCTCGACCGTGAACTTTTCACTGATCATTGCCGGATCGTTTTCGAGTTTTTTCTCGACAGTTCCTAAGTCAAAGATGACACCCACAGACTTAAGGATCGCAGCGCCGTCCGGGATCTCGATCTTTACTTTCGCCGTAGCGGAAGTCCTTTCCGGTGTGATACCGCTGATCTTAAACTGCATCGCGCCGAGAAATGCGGAAAGAAGTGCCTGCTTATTCTCGTCGTCCGATTCTTCTTGGAAGAAATCGGAGTCGGGATCGGCAAACTTCTCGAGGCGGTCGAGTTTTCCTTTCTGAAGATAGATCAGATAGGTCTCGATCACATCCTGGGCATCCTTTTCATATTGTTCCAGTTTCTTTGCCTTATCTTCGCAGCAGCAAAGCGAAAGGCAAAGTGAAAGGATCAGGAGAAAGGACAGGATCTTCGAGAAAGCACTTCTTTTCGTCATTGAAAGTCCTCCTTACGCACGAAGCGTGATGTCGTATTTTTCCTTCAGGTTAGAAAGGATCGTATTTACAAATCCATCAATGACTTCCGGCTTGAACTCTTCGTCCTTCGGTGTGAATACCACACTGAATGCCAGGCTCTTCTTGTTCTCACCGAGCTGTGCACCTTCGTAGATATCGAACAGGTCGATCTTGGTGATGTACTCGCAGGAAGCAGCGATCTCTTTTTCGACAGTCGCGCAGGCGATATCCTTGCTCATTACGAAGCAGAAGTCACGCTTTTCTTCCAGGAACTTCGGAAGCGGGATGAACTTTCTTTCCTTGCCGTAGTACTGGTTCAGCACACGAAGATCGATCTCCGCCACATAAGCCGGAGCACGCATATCGAGTTCATCGCAGATCTCATAGAGCACCTGTCCGAGATAACCGACGGTCTCGCCGTTGCATACGACTTTCGCGGTTCTTCCCGGGTGCAGGAATGTCTTTTCGTCTTTTTCATAGTCGAACTTCACGTCGAGTGCATCCGCGATCACGGATACCAGACCCTTCAACGAGTAGAAATCTTCGTCCTCGCCAAATACACCGATGCAGATCGTCTCGCGCTCATCCGGATACTCGGTAAGCGGGAGTGCTTTCGGCAGGAATTTGTTGCCCATCTCGTAGATGCGTCCGCTGAGGATGCCTCTCTTCTGGTTTCTTGCCATCGCCGTGATCATCTGCGGAGCCAGTGTCGTTCTCATCAAAGAAAGATCGATATTGATCGGGTTCATGATCTTGATCGCGAAACGCTCCGGTGCATCCTCCGGAAGACGAAGCATATCGAAATCCGCCGGAGAGAAGAACGAATAATGTACACCTTCGCAAGCGCCGGCAGCACAAAGTGCATTCTTGATCTTGAGTTCCGTTCTCTGCTTGAGGTTATTACCTCCGGATGTGACCTGCGCGGTCGGGATGAATGTCGGTGTGATGTGCTCATAGCCATACATACGGATGACTTCTTCTGCAACATCCTGATAGGATTCCATATCGACACGGTAACCCGGGATCGCGATCGTCAGTTCGTCACCATTGAGCTTCGGTGCGAAGTTGAGGTTCGTCAGGATACGGACGATATCTTCATCCGGAACCGTGATACCCAGAACACCGTTGACCTGCTTGACGCTGACCGTCAGATCTCTCGGCTCAACAGAGTTTCCTGTGTTGATATCGAACTTCGTTGCGCTTACCTTACCGCAGCCGAGTTCTTCCATCAGGTGCAGAGCACGCTTCATGGCCATAACGGTCGTATACTCATCAACACCCTTCGAGAAACGCATGCTCGAATCAGAAACCTGACCGAGTGCCTTACTGCTCTTACGGATATTGTCGTGAGCGAACTTGGCCGCTTCGAACATGACCGCGTTTGTGGTATCGAGGATCTCGGAGTTGAGACCACCCATGATACCTGCCAGTGCAACCGGCTTCTTGCCGTCGCAGATAACGAGGTTTTCAGAAGTCAGTGCGAATTCTTTTTCATCGAGAGTTACGATCTTCTCGCCTTCTTCTGCACGACGTACATGGATCTCGCCGCCTTCCAGATACGAGAAATCGAAAGCATGCATCGGCTGGCCGAGCTCTTTGAGAACATAGTTCGTGATATCAACGACATTACTGATCGCAGAGCAGCCGACGAGAGCCAGACGGCGCTTCATCCATGCCGGAGACTCTTCGATCTTTACATCCGATACATAATGACCGATATAACGCGGGCAAAGATCCGGAGCAGAAACACGGATATTGAAAGGAACAGTGACATCAGACTCGGTATAGTCGAGAGCCGGCTCTTTTACTGGCTTTCCGAGAACAGCCGCGACCTCTCTTGCGATACCGAAGATGCTCTGGCAGTCCGGACGGTTCGCTGTGATGGAAACATCGAAGAGATAGTCATCCAGACCCAGGATCGGCTTTACATCCGAACCCGGAACACTGTCAGAAGGCAGAACCAGAAGTCCGTTATAACCGGCACCCGGGAACATATCCTCCGTTACTCCGATCTCGACACCGGAGCAGAGCATACCGTACGAATCGTATCCGCGGAGCTTGCCCTGACCGATAGTCATGAGGCCTTCTACTGTCTTATGGTCTTTTGCAGTCGCATATACCTGAGCACCGATAAGTGCGAGCGGATACTTTCCGCCTGCTTCCACGTTATCGGCACCGCAGCAGATCTGCAGGGTTCCGTGAGATCCTGCATCCACCTGACAGAGGTGAAGATGTGTGCCCTCGATGCCCTCGCAGGTCTTGACCAGACCGACGACAACATTACTGATATCGTGACCGACCTCATACTTTTCTTCTACCTCGAAACCACAGGAAAAGAGCTTCTCCTCCAGTTCATCCGGGGTAACGTTGATATCTACATAATCTTTCAACCAGCTAAGTGGTACTAACATATGCTCTCCTCCTTATTAGTCATCGATCTGATCCAGAACGCGAAGATCCGATTCGAACAGAAGCTTAATGTTGTTGATGCCGTACTTGAGCATCGCGATACGCTCGATACCGATGCCGAAGGCAAGACCCGAGTACACGTTGCTGTCGATTCCGCAGCCTTCGAGCACTTTCTTATTGACCACACCGGCACCGAGGACCTCGATCCATCCTGTACCCTTACAGAGCTTACAGCCCTTACCGTGGCACTGGAAGCAGCTGACATCCACTTCTACCGACGGCTCAGTGAACGGGAAGTACGAAGGACGAAGACGGGTCTTGACCTCATCGTCGAAGATCTTCTTTACGAACTCATCGAGCATGCCCTGCAGGTCGCAAAGCGTGATGCCCTTATCTACGACCAGGCCTTCCATCTGGGTGAACATCGGCGAATGCGTCGCATCGTCATCGGAACGGAACACCTTACCGGGAGAGATGATCTTGATCGGCGGCTTCTGCGCTTCCATAACGTGGATCTGACCGGCAGAAGTCTGTGTTCTTAAGAGGAACTCCGGGCTTAAGTAGAATGTATCCTGCATATCTCTTGCCGGGTGATCCTGCGGAATATTGAGTGCAGTGAAGTTATAGTAATCCGTCTCGATCTCATTGCCTTCGTAGATCGAAAATCCCATGGACCCGAAAATGTCCACGATCTGGTTTCTCACCTGTGTATTCGGATGAAGCTTACCGAGTTTACTCTTCTTCTCAGGAAGCGTAATGTCGATGGTCTCCTTCTCGTAGCGGGCTTTTCTCTCCTGCGCCTTGAACTTCTCGTCCATCTCGTCAAACTTATCCTGCGCCCAGTTCTTGATCTCATTGACCATCTTACCGTAGTCGGCCTTGAGCTCTTTCGGGATCTTGCCCATCTCCTTCATGAGGGAACCGATCTTGCCCTCTTTGGCATCCATGACACTCTTCTTGTACTCATAGACACCCTTACTGCTGGTGATGCCCGCAAGATCGCTCTCGATTATGCTTCTGATCTCGGACAGTTTCTCTTTCAATTCACCAAGTTCTGCCATAACTTCCTCCTGTTCTTTTCCAAGCGACATGTCCGGCGCTTGTGCCATTGGACCTTCCCAAATACAAAAATCCCATGACAACGTTTCCATTGTCATGGGACGAATTCACGTAATTTCCGTGCACCTTCGCGGTACCACCCATGTTCGAAAAGCACTTCCTGTCAAGTACTCTCGCTCTCTTTTGCGCCTTTAATGCTGCGCCTGCATCTGCTTACTCAGTAATCACCGTTTTCACAGAGCGCTCCCGTGTTGAAATTCATCTTAGTACCCCTGGGTCATGCTTACAGCCGGTGACATGACTCTCTGATTCCTGTCATACAAAGACTACTTACGCACGTTCATTGCGATTATTGAAGATTGTACATTTGCCGTATCGAAAAGTCAAGGGATTGCGCAATTTCGAGCCTGTCTGATCCGAATCCCCGTCTATATAAGCAGAATAAGCCATCGGATGACATAGAAATATACATACATCGCCCCCAGACCTCCGGCTATCCCCGTAATGAGCCTTCTATAGTTATTCGATTCCAGGATCCCTGCTTTCTGGATGCCCCAGTCAAGCCCCATAATGCCTACCAGAACCGCCACCGGGATCCACGTGATCCGGATCCCCAGAAGAAGCATAACGATACCGGATAGCTGCCCGAAGAAGACTCCTGTGCATCTGGCACATACCGGGAACTGATATCCCCGGAAAGAGAAGCTTCGGTCTTCTCTCTGATGGCAGCCCAGACGTCGACCCAGCTCCATCAGACACAACCATGTCCGGATCCCCTTATCCTGTTTTGGCGTTACATTCTCCATCTGTTATTTCTTCCACTTCTTACCGCAGTTATTGCAAACCCAGTAGTTGGTATTCTTCGTCGTCTTTCCTTCTCCGCAAAGACCGCACAACATGCCAAAGGGTCCGAAAATAAGATACCCCAGGCAGCCTTTACCCGCGCTATAGTCCTTACCGGAAGTAGAAACTTCATTAATGATCGTACAATTCTCGCTATGGCATTTCGGACACTTCATATCTCATCTCTCCTTTTGAGACATTATAGCATTGCACCCGAAAACATAAGACCCGCACAACTTCCGATATAGAAACCCTAATTCGCCGAAGATGCAAACCACCAAAGATGAAAGGTGCCCGAGAAAGCTGTCCGTTATGATTCAGCGCACAAAAGAAATCCCTCAAGGCCAAATAGCCATGAGGGATTTATGAAGTCTTTTTTTGTGCTATTTATCTTTTGCGCTCAGCATATACAGCTCCTATAAGTGTTGTCCAAAAATTCATTTTTTCGCCATCAAAAAAGAAGCGAAGCATTGTTTTAACTGCTAACTTATTTACAAACTCTGAAAAATAGTGTAACGCTGCATTACACATATCTTGTACAGACCACTGTTCATACTTGTCAGGATCAAATACAGTCATCAGTGCTTTTGATATCGCCCACACTGCTGCAAGAGCCATCAGTGCAAAAGCAACAGATTCAAACATGGCATCAATAAAGCTATTGGCTCCAGGTGCCAGTGTGTATGTAAGACCACCGACAACACTATCTTTTAAAATATCAAATACTATCTCACCTGAGCCGCGTGTCCGTTTACCTGTAAGTGTTTTGTATAAATCAATCGAGATAGTAGCTATTGTCGTTGCAATGAACTGAACCATCATGCTTTCCACCAAAGTACAGAAGTGTCCGCTAGGATCACAATACTTTATCGGGTTGCTAAAGGCGAACAGATACTTGTTCAAACTCATAGGTTCTTTCATCTCACCAGCATATGTATCCATACTGGTAAATGTTCCCGTTTGCGGATCCATATATCTCGCTCTGAGATAGTAGAGTCCTGTTGCATCTTTCAATTCACCTTGCAATCCATACTCATTATCCGAAGATCCAGAATGTGCAAGTTCATTTCCGAAGGCATCGAAGATATACTCATCCGATATCGAACCATTCATGTCAGTTAATGCGCGAACTGTATTTCCTCCATCGAACAAGTAGAAAGATGTATCGTCACCTGTAGTAGTAGAAATCAATTCATGACCTCGAATATAGAACACCGATTCTGAAGCAGTAGTTGCTGCAAGAATTTGTGAATACTCTCCGCTATAATCGATGGTATAGTATGTTGTTACACCATTACTCGTCTTGGAAGTTCTATCTCCAAAGACATTGTAAGTATATGTTTCGGTCAATGTTCCATTACTTGAATTTACAACTGCCTTCACCATTTGGTTTCGAGAATTGTATTCGTACGATGCAACAAGAATACCATTTGCACTTTGTGCAACAAGATTTCCTGCATTGTCGTATGTGTATACAACATTCCCGGCCTGAACCAACTGATTCAGTTCATTGTATTTATACGTTGTTGTCACACCATCTTTGGTCATGGAAACTCGATTAGAATTAGCATCGTAAGCATATGTGGTTACCGAAGTATTACCATTGCTTTCGATTATTTCAGAAGTGAGTCTTCCCAAATCATCGTAGGTGTATGTCACCTTCCGATTCAATTCCTGACACGACAATCTCTCACCATTTGCACCAATAGTGTACTCGTAACTTGCAAGAATAGTACCTTGGCTATTCGTAGTAACTAGTTTGATTAACACACTCATAGAATTATATTCATAAGTAGTTACAACACCATTTGAATACTCGGTCTTAGCAAGATTACCAAGTTTGTCATAAGAGTAAGTGGTAAAATTTCCGTCTCCATCTACAACTCGTGTCAGTCTGCCTTCGATATCATACTCATATGAAACAGTGTTTTCTGAGTATGAGAGTGCGATCATATTGCCACAAGCATCATAGGAATACTGAATCGTGTTACCTTGAGCATCTTTTACAGAAGCCAGATTGCCGAATGAATCATAAGTATAGAAAATTGTTCCAGATTCATCCTTAACACTCTCTATCTGTCCATTTGAATTGTAAGTACAACTGATCGTTCCTTCACCGTCATTCAGTGAGATTTCTCTACCCTTAGAATCATACGTATAAGTCGACGTATTTCCTCCAAAGTCGGTATACGAAACCACTTGTCCCTTGTCATTATAAGAGATATGACTCTCATTCCCAGCTGCATCGGTAATTTTAAAGATTCTCCCATATTGATCATAGGAATACGTTGTTTCGTTACCGAGGCTATCAGATATTTTAGTAATGTTACCAAATGCATCGTATTCATAAACCCATGAATTCCCATAGGCATCTGTTACAGATGTCAGATTATCCATAGTATCGTAAGAATAAGATGTTGCATGGTTCTCACAATCAGTAAATGAGGTCATTCTTCCACGAACATCATATGTCCATGTTGCACTGTTCCCATCCGGATACGTTGCTTTTGTTCGATTTCCACATGTATCATAAGTGAAAGAAAAGACGTTTCCTTCAGCATCTGTAAAACTGGTAACCATTCCAGCATCTGAATACGTATAAACTGTTGTGTTTCCGAAAGGATCTGTTATCTCTGTGCATCTTCCCGCAGCATCATAATCGTAATATGTTACTCCTCCACACAGATTCTGATACGAAACTTGTCGATCATTCGAATCATAACTATATTTCTCAACAGCCCCAGTCGAATATGATTTCTCAACAAGGTTTCCGACTTTGTCGTATTTGTATGAAATTGATTGACCCTTTCTATCCGTAGAATATACTAGTTGATTCTCCACATCATATACAAACGTCTCTGTTGTGCCATCAGGATATGCGATTTCTGTGCAATTTCCGTAGGCATCATAAGAATAACTAGTGCTATTACCAGTTTCATCAACAGAAGTAATCGTATTCCCTGCTGTATCGTACTTATATGTCACAAATGTTCCGTCAGGATGGATTTCTTTAATTACATTTCCATATAGATCATATTCGTAAGAAATGACTAATGATATCTTTCCATCAGACTCTGTTCTAGTAGCTACCAGATTCTGAGCATTATAAGTAAATGTAATAGTTTTTCCTTCAGAATCAGTAGCTGAAATAATTCTGCCTTCTGTATCATATACTATAGAGTACATTAGGCTAATACTGTCAGAAACTCCTGCTATTCTTCCATTCGAGTCAAGGTCAATTCTTGTATTATTACCACTTGCTTCAACAAGATTTGCACCGCCTCCATCATAATCGTATGTTACGCGAAGCATTTCTGTACCATACACATCAACAGATGATACCCAGTTTTCTTTCGTGTATGAGTATTGTCCAGTTCTACCCAGACTATCCGTAAATGATTGCAACTCACCATCTGCTGAATAGCAGTAATATGTCGTATTTCCCATTGCATCGGTAAACGACGACAGGTTGTGATTCTCATCATATGTCTTGTATGTCGTTCTACCGAGTGCATCGGTCTCTGTCAGTACGTTGCCGTAATCGTCGTAGGTATAGATGGTTGCATAACCCAGGCGATTGGTGACGACTTCTGTCTTATGTGCCAGATCGTGATTAACTTCGATGCGGTGATTGTCTGCATCGATAATCGCGACGAGACGTCCGTCATCATCGTACTCATTTCTGGAAACGTGTACGCCTCTCGGATCAACAATGTCATTGAGATAGTGATCGGTGTATCCGAATTCGGTAGTATTGTTTCCGCGATCGTTTACAGCAATCAGATCTCCATTGTCATCATAGGTGTACGAAACAGTCTGTACACCATCCGAAATGGACGTGATACGGCCATTCTCATCTCTTACGAATTCGATTCCGGATCCGTCGAGATAGAATACACCATCTTCCGAAATGACGATGGTATTTCCATATGTATCGACAACCTTATTCAGGCCCGTGTCGATATTGAAATAATACTTCGTTCCATCCTTGGTTGTCAGGAGGAAATTCTTCGGAGCAAAGACTTCATCTGTGAAGATATCGCTCTTAAGCTCTCCATCGTTATACCAAAGCTGAGTATGCTGATCCAGAATCTCCAGAGTAGATGTTGAACCGTTCTTTGCTTCGAAATAAGCAGAGATGTTCTGCTCCATCTCGAGATATTCCTGTTTCTCCGGACTCAGTTTCAGTTTGAAAGTCTCTGTCTTTCCATTGCCCCAGTCAACGGTTATTTCATGGGAGAATACTTCTCTCCAGAAGTACGTTACACCCATTACGAAACCGGGGAGTTTACCCTGTTTCCAGCCGACTCCGAGACGTCCGGAGATCGAGATGGTCGGTCCGCCGATGCTCAGATCCCAGCCATAGCCGAAGTCACCCTCTTCATAGAGGTGTCTGGAATCATACGTTCTGAAGATCTGGATCGGGAAATTATTCATACCCGTTGTCAGATCATTGAATGTGATCGAGTAGTTACCGATCTTCGCATTGCCGCTGACTTTTACCGTGATCTCATCCGAGAGAGAACCGCCATCCTCAGCCAGTGCCGTTACACGGATCGTATAGTAACCATTCAGAAGCAGCGTTGCGTCGATGATACCGAGGACATCGTCGAAGACGCCTTCTGTTCCTTCCGAAGAATAGATCTCTACATCACTGTCTGCCGGCAGGATCTCAAATACATAACCGGTCAGCATCGTTCCGGATACGGTTCCGTAAATGTTTTCCATAAACGAAACTTCCAGATCCATCTGGTTGTCCCGGATATCGACAAACAGTTCGTCATCCGAGTAATCTCTCTGCGGAGCGATATACTCGATCTGCGTTTTCTTCGTGCTTGTTAAGCCGGAAGCACTGGTAACAACCAGAACGACTGTATACGTACCGGAATGCAGATCGGCAAGCAGGAATTCCGCCAGCTTCTCATTCTTCTTATTGCCTTCACCGAAGTATTCGACTACGAGTTCTTCCGTCTCCGCATTATACATCGAGATGGAATAGGTCGAATCTTCATTACAGTCGATACTTCCGTTAAAGATGATACCTTTTTCCTCGAAGATTGCAGGATCAAGTTCCACATTCAGATAGATCTTCTTATAGATACTGATCGGGATCTCCTTGGTAAAATCATTGCCATCGCGGTCTTTAACGGTAAGTACTATCGTATACTCGCCCAGAGGCATATCCTTAGCCGGAATACGGTCAATATAACCGAATTCAGTAGAGATATCATTAACAGAAGAGTAGACTACCTCTCCTTCTTCGTTCACGATATCCACGCGGCAATCGGTTTCCGGATCAGCGGCAGGACCGATACGTCCGGAAATATCGATGCTTTCGTTGATGTCATACGGACGGTTATCAAGCGGTGCCAATACCTGAAGCACGCCTTCAAACTCATCACGGATCTGCGGATTCGGATCGAATTCGAAGCCATCCAGATAGTATTCGCCCCAGTCAAGAAGTTCTGTTTTTCCGAGAACACCCGGATATACAGTATGAGATCCCTGGAATACTTCTTCCAGATCGATCGGGCAGACAAGAAGCGGCGTATCGGGCTTCTCGACATTACCATCCGCATCGCGTTCTGCGATATAGAGATACATCATCTTTGTGGAGCCGTCATAATCGACCCAGACCTCATGTTCCAGACCACCGGTCAAAAGCGGCAGATACTGTGCCATCGCCCAGTCACGGCGATCGTTACCATTCGTACAGATCGCTACCATGGCAGGATACGGTTCAGTACCGGCATACCAGCCATCCGGCTCACCTTCGATTGGCTCACCGAATTCATTTCTCCAATGAGAATCACCGGTAGCAATTGTATCCAGATGGAAAGAAATAGAGTGTTCTCTCGTATCCGGAGACGAAGACAGAACGAAGTTCATGTAGTGTCCGGCTTCATCGTTCGCGATATAAGCGGTAAATCTCAGCGAGAAAGAATAATCCTCAGAGAATTCACGCGGCGTCAGATAGTATTTCTGCTGAATCTCGGCAACACCCTTACCGACTGTCATACGGTCAGGTGTCATATCTCCGTTACCATTCCACTCAGCCTTATCGAATCTGCGGATATAGCCGAAGTCCTCATCACCGATAGAGATGATCTGGTATCTGTCCTGTTCCTTGATCGGGAGATCATCCGGACGCAGTCCCTTAATCGGCTCATCAGATACTTCAAAACCGTGAAGTATTGTATTGGAATCCTTCTTGAAATCTCCGCCGATGAATCCCATATAGAGATTACTGTTTCCGCCGAAGAATTCATTAAGATCGATGTCCAGAGAAAGAATCGGATCGGCATACTTATAGATATGGCCGAATTCATTGATCGTGCATACGTAAACGGACAGAGTGGTTCCGTCATACTCAACATACGCATCGGTTCTGGCACCCAGTGTGCGCATCGCCGGATAATCGGCAACAGCGAAGTGCAGTTCTTCACGTCCGTTGAGAATAATCGCTACGTGTGCATTGCTCTCGTTATAGGATACGAAATCACCGTACTTATCGAGAACGTAATAGTTGTTCTGCGGATCCATATCGAATTCGACGATCACGCTGTTCTTATGCATGTTATAGCCGTTTCGTCCATAGAAACCGACGTCGTCACCATCTGGCTCAATAACGAAAGCAAAGCCGTTTTCCAGTGCATTTTCTGCGGAGAAAGTAAATCTTGTGTAGAACTCAAAATCACTTCCCACGTCGTTAGTAAAGCCGACAAATGCAGCACCATCGTGAGCATTGGTCGAACGGTTGAGGATCATGGTATGGCTGCCGTCAACATACGCGCCCTCGCCATAGTAATTCCAGTTCTCCGGTACAAATTCCGTCTTGTAGCCGTAATTCGCATCACCCTCGGAGAAAGATACAAAACCGTTCGGGTTCGGTGTAGGTGTCGGATTCGGTGTAGGTGTCGGCGTAACGGTATTCTTATGGATAGCCGGATACGGATCCAGTTCTACGCCGTAGATGGTATAGGTAGCTGTAAACCAGCCGTTATGACCATTGAGGCTCCATGTGAAGCTCTCGCTTCCAGAGAACTTCTCAGCCAGGTCGATCGTATAGGAAATCAGAGGGTTAAGCGGCTTAACCACATTGCCCTGCAGATCGTATTTGGCTGCATAGATGTTGAAGACCTTGTTTTCTCCATCGTATTCATACCAGATGTCATAGCATGCACCGATTTCGAAGAAATCAGGAAGTGCAATTCTTGCAATCGGCTTATTGAATTCATAGTTTTCAACAAGTCGGATCTCCTTATCGTGGATCGCTTCAATGATGATACCGATCGAGTTCTGATCGACTTTGTAACCGGACGGAACGATGTTCAGACCCATCACGCCGCCGTCACCGTCAATCGGGGAGATCGTGAATCGTCCGGAGAAAGAATAATCCGGAGAGAAGCCGCGGGTTCCCTGATATGCAGCAGAACCATCGGCTGCCATCGCGTTATGCATGAAAGTCATGTAGGAGGTGAAGAATTTCGCTTGTGACTTAAGCGTCCAGTTTTCCGCTACAAAATTGTGCTGATAACGGAATACCTGCGTATCACCTTCTGAGAACGTGAAATACTTCTCCAGTTCTTCCGGATTCGGAGTCGGAGTAGGAGTCGGCGTCGATGTGTTGGTCGGTGTCGGCGTATCCGTCGGTGTAGGTGTATCCGTAGGAGTTGGAGTACTTGTAGCTGTAGGTGTCGGCGTGCTCGTTGCCGTAGGAGTAGGCGTATCTGTCGGAGTAGGCGTTACCGTATTGGTTGGCGTAGGCGTATCCGTTGGAGTCGGCGTTGCCGTATTTGTAGGTGTAGGTGTCGATGTATTCGTAGGTGTAGGTGTCACCGTAGAAGTCGGCGTAGGTGTATCTGTAGGCGTGAGTGTAACCGGCACAGGTATACTCGTAGGAGTCGGTGTGCTTGTTGCCGTCGGTGTAGGAGTTGCTGTATTGGTAGGCGTTGGCGTATTTGTAGGTGTCGGCGTCGCCGTGTTTGTCGGTGTAGGTGTAGCCGTATTCGTCGGCGTCGGAGTCGATGTATTCGTCGGCGTAGGTGTCACCGTGTTGGTTGGTGTAGGTGTATTGGTAGGCGTCGGTGTGGACGTGTTTGTCGGAGTAGGGGTGGACGTGTTCGTCGGTGTCGGCGTTGATGTAGCCGTAGGTGTCGGTGTATCCGTTGCTGTCGGAACCGGAGTATCGGTCGGTGTAGGTGTTGCCGGTACAATAACGATGACGGTTTCCTGAGCCAGGATCACTTCACCGGTAGTCAGTTCGACATAGGCCTCCATCTTATACTCACCGGCCTGCTCCGGAGTGAGCGTATAGGTCATATCTTCTTCAAGTTCGACCGGTTCACCGTTCAAACGGAACTTGACCTCGAAAGGTGTCTCACTCTGCTCGCAAACAACAGCAAAAACACTGGACTGTCCCAGTTCGATCTGTGTCGGGTCAGCTGTGATATGAATGATAGGCAGGATATAAAGAAGTTCGAGATCCTCGGCGCTTGCCGTGATATTGAGGATAGATCCGTTATATGCAAACTGGTTGCAGATGATACGGCCGTTAAATGTGGTGTCATAAGCGTTGATGCTTACATTGCCGTTCGGCGCATAGATAATGCCGTTAACCGTGATCTTTGAGCCGTTGATCGTAACGTTTCCATACTTGGAATAAAGAACGACTCTTCCCTCACCGGAAAGTGAATCGACGTTATAGGTAATATCTCCGTCGGCGACGATCACACAGTCTCCTTCGAACTTCGTTCCGGAGATCGAAAGGTTTCCGTTGGTGTAATAATATCCGTTTGCTACGATCTGATCCTGAGAATTAATTGCAGAAGGATCTACCGGATCCATTCTTGTAGAAAGGTTCTCGATTGCATAGGAAAAGTCCGGCGCAGCGGTCGGCGTAATGCCTTCGTTTCTCTGGCCGATATTGATCTGATAACCGTTGGCATTGATGCGTCCTACGGCATCGACATTACCAAGAAGTGTTAATTCAGAGCCCTGGTAATCGAAGTTTCCGCCGGAATATACATCACCGACGATCTTACTTTTCCAACCCTGGAATAGGAAACTGCTCTGACCATAAACCGCATACGGAAAGAGTGTGGTCTCATTTTCTTCGGATGGATCTGCCGCTTCTGCGATGATCTCGATTTCCGGAATCTCATTGATCTTTCCCTGTACGATCATGCCGAAAGAAGCAGACGCATTCGGCGCAATCACACCATTATAGGTCTCGTTACTCACCGAAATCTTATTCGGTGAAGCCAGATCGGAAGGTGCGGCAAGCGCATTCCAGATCGAGGAGACCGTGGTGGTATCCTTATACGTAAACTCGACCTGCCATCCGTCGGTGGCGTTAGCACCTTGATTCTCGACGGTGACTTCGGCCTGGGTAAAATCTCCCCATGCACTAATAGTCTTGTAAGTAACTTTGAGATCTTCTTTCGTGGCAGACCCCTGATCTGCCTTAACATGTCTGATTGGACAAATTCCAATGACTATGGCTAAAGTCAGCAATAGGCTGACCAGCCGTACGTGGCGGGAACGGCACAACAAATCCATAACTTAGTCCTCCTGAGGTTCCTTATTCTTTCCCCATGAGGCTAGTACTAGATATGACAACCCTTCTCCATATTATCAACCCTGAACAAGCCCCAGCAAAGAATATCACGGTCCGCTAAGGAAGTAAAGCGCTTTTATGATTTATCAAAAACTAAACTGAAAAACTCTAACTAAAAAGCACCCTCCCCTTACGTTATCCGCATGGGGAGGGCGCTTGATGTTTTAAGATAGAATCACTACTTACTCGTGGATATCGCCGCGGTCGATTCCGTAACGGTTACAGATCTCCTGGAATTCAGGGCAGGAAGCGAAAGCTTTCATGGCATCGGTTCTGGATGTTCCGCCATTGAGAAGTCCGAGCCAGTAGTTAAATCCGTCCGCGTCTGCCTCACGTCCCATAAAGGTCGTATAGAGTCTTCTTAAGTACTCTTCGTTCGAGGTATTAAATCCCTGGAACTCCGGAGATTCGAAGAAGAGACTTGCCGCCTGGAAGCCTGTCGCTTCAAGGTTCGTAAGAGCCAGTGACCAGTAGTTGAGTCCGTCTTCTTCCGGATCTCTTCCGAGACAGCAAGTATAAAGACGTGTCGCAAACTTGATCGCGTTCTTAGACGCGATGGTCGCCTTATGCCACTGCGCACCGGACTTGACGCCATAGGTCGCGCAGATATTGCACCACTCAACAGATTCGATAAAGTCATTTACGAGGTCAGCCTTCGGTGAACCGGAAGAAAGTCTTCCCAGCCAGTAGGCCTTACCGTCTGCTTCCGAAGCTCTGCCGAAGAATGTCAGATAAAGTGTCTCGACAAACTCATCGTCCGGAAGATTTCTTCCCAGGAATTCCGGCGCATCCAGCAGGAAGAATCGGGCACAGTCTGCACCGGTGAAGCCCTTATTAACAACCTGGTCTACCCAGAATGCCTTACCTTCCGCCTCGGAAGCTCTGCCGAGTGCTACCGTGTAGAGACGCTCAACGAAGTCCTCGAAGGAAGGATCTTTAGCCGGTTCCGGTGTCGGTGTATCCGGCTGCGGCTCAGGAGTAGTCGGTTCCGGTGTCGGAGTATCCGGCTGCGGAGCAGGTGTATTCGGTTCCGGTGACGGGGTATCCGGTTCCGGAGTAGGTGTATCCGGAGTCGGCGCTGTAGCGACGATCTTCAATGTCGGATCTACCCAGAGTTCTCCCCTGTCAGCATTGTTATTGTAATACACCGTCAAATATCTCGTAGTAACATAGTCTCCATCTTTGTTCTGTACCGGTTGCTCGATTTCATCACCATGTAAAGCAGCCATATAAAGAGCTTCGATTTTGTAGATTTCAAGCGTATCGATCGGATTAAGAAAAATAGCAAGGTACGTAAGATTGGGGAACAGATCCTGATTGAAGGATGCTAATTCATTATTTCCGACATCTAATTGCGTCAGACACTTACAGTCGATCGAATCCAGTGAAGTAAGAAGATTACATTCGCAATTAATAAATTCAAGTTTCGGACAGTCGGAAACCGTCAGAGATTCCAGAAGTCCATGTGCCAGATTCAAAGATTGCAATTCCGGAAAATCCACCACGCTCATGGTTTTCATATTGTGTCCCCAAATAACAAGAGTTTGCAGTTTCGGGCAATCGGAAATGTCCGCATTTTCAAACTCACAAAAAGAGGAATCGATATACTCCAGTTTCGGACATTCCTTAATCGTCAGAGCTTTTGCCTTGCTCAGATCGTCAAAAGCGACTCTTTCCAGATACTTAAAGTTTTCAAGGCTGATGCTCTTGATCGTATCATTCTCAGTAACAGTCAGCGCATATACAGAATCTCTGAAAAGGTTAAGATCCTCCAGAGACACGATATCTGTGCCTTTAATATTGACATCATCCACCTGATCCATCTCGATCGTATCGAGAACGCCATTATTATCGCTGTCGTATCCTTCATCGATCAGGAATTCAACAAATGCAGAATCCACGAAATAATCCTTATACTCCGGATAGGTCACCGGTAATCCGTAAACCACCTGACAGGTTTCATCAGCGGTGATCAGGACATCGAAGGAAACCGAACCCGATTTCCAGGTTATCTGATACTTGTGTGCATAAACATAATTCGAATCAATTACGAAGGTCTTTTCACCCAAATCAGAGAGCTTCGTTTCCGAATACAGCGGATCCCAGATCTTGGTGCCGTACATATTCAGGAATTTCAGTTTCGGGCAGCAATAGCAATCGATCTGTTCCAACATTACATTATCCTGAAAGAAAATCGTCCGCAGTTTGGCTCCGGTAACGATTAACTTCTTCAGGTTTCCGATTCCCTTAATATTGATCGACTCCACGTTATCACAATGGCACTCCAGAGAACGCAGGTCCGTATTGCCGGAAAGATCGATCTTCTTCAGCTGGGAACATCCGTTAAGCGTAAGATTTGTCACAATGAAATAACCGATACCGTCAAGATCTTTGATCGAATCATCATCGATCGCAAGATCAGTCCACGTCCTTTCTGCCAAAGACAAATAGCCGTCGCCGTCTGCGTCACAAGTTCTGACGATATTCTCTCTGAAATAGTAGTCGGAAAAGTGTGCGGAATCGATATAGATATCGTCCGTCGTATTCACCACATCTTCCTCCGTCGAAACCAGAGATTCTTCCTTTTCATCTTCCACATCCGCGCGGATCTCCTGTCGGGACATGGCAACTGCAGGCGTTGCAGCAAGCATGCCGAGTGTCAGCGCCCAAGCAATAAATTTCTTAGATCTTAACATGAAATTACCCCTTTACTTTCTGTCATAATCTATACCGGAATCCCCCGTTGACGACTCCCGGCATTACTTCATACATTATAACATGTAATATCCCCGTGACTAAGACAAAAGCACCAGAAAATGTCTATTTCATGGTGCTTTATTTCGTATTTGAGTATCTTTTCAGGATTCTTTGACTCTATACTGTATCCGGTTGTTCAGATCAGTTTTCCTGAAGGAAGAATTCTTTACGCAGATTACTGATAAAGGAATCCAGTTTTACTTCGTTTCCGGCCGCCTGTTTCGTACTGTTCCGATCAGCCAGACCGACCGTCACACGAATCGAGGGCAGTTCTTTCTTCATGATATCGAGGCACTTGTCGCATTTACCGCTCGCCGCGATTGCCCAGGCGCCGACCACCTTATCCTTCTTCGCAAGATCAGAGATAAACTGATTAACTGCCATACAGGGCTTACCCGCCCAGACCGGTGTACCCAGGATGATCGCATCGTAGGAAGATACATCCGCCGTATAAGGCTGAAGCTCCGTCCCCTGGCCTTTCGTCGCACCGCCGCCTCCGTGAAGAAACTTCAAAAGTCCCTTCTTCGGAATATCCTTGATCGGAACCAGACGCATCAGATCCGCGCCGAGCGACGCAGCGATCTTCTCCGCCGCGTCTTTCGTATTGCCTTCCAAAGAATAATACACGACCAGTGTTCTCATGAGATCACCTCTCTTACAGGTTCAGGCCCTTTGCCGCATCGCATCCGAGTTTGATGTTCATGCACTCGATAGCCGCACCGGAAGCGCCTTTACCGAGGTTGTCAAACTGGGAAGAAACTACGATTCTTTCTTCATTTCCGGTTACATAGATCTTCAGGCCGTCCCATCCGGACAGTCCATTTCCCGCGAGAAAACCACTGGCTGCAGTCTCATCGTCGTCTTTGGCCACTTCGATGAACTTCTGGCCTTTATAGTACTCACGGTAGAAAGAAAGCAGATCCGCCGGGGTCACCTTCTTACTTAACATATCGGCATAAAGCGGTACAGATACGACCATGCCGCTGTAGTAATCGTCGATGATCGGTGAGAACAAAGGCGTTCTCGTAAGACCCGTGATGGCCTTCATTTCCTTAAGATGCTTATGCTGCTGGGTAAGCGCATACTCACGTCCGGAAGCAAACTCAGAAGGACGGTCTTCGCTTTCGTAGACCGCGATGGTCTTCTTTCCCGCTCCACTATAGCCGGAAAGCGCAAAGGAAGATACCGGATAATCCTTCGGCAGGATACCGGATGCGATCAGCGGATACACCAGAGAAATGAAACCGGAAGCATAGCATCCCGGAACCGCGATGCGGTTGCCCTTGGAGATCGCTTCACGATGTGCATCCGAAAGCTCCGGGAAGCCATATGCCCAGCCCGGTTCTGTACGATGCGCTGTCGATGCGTCGATGATCACGACATGGTCGTTCGAAGAATCAACGAGGCTGACGGCTTCTCTTGCAGCGACATCCGGAAGGCACAGGAACGTGATATCCGAAGAGTTGATCATCTTGCTTCTCTCCGCCGGATCTTTTCGCAGTTCAGGATCGATCTTTAAGATCTCGATGTCGTCTCTTCCCTGGAAGCGTTCAAAGATACGAAGTCCTGTGGTTCCTTCACTTCCGTCGATAAATACTTTCGTTTTCATGTTCATTCCTCTTTCACTCGATATTCTTTAAATACGCCAGGATCGTCTCAACAGATCCTTCGACATCTACCAGATCGGAATGCACGCACAGGTGATATGTGCTGCTGTTTCCCCACTTCTGGTTTGTATAGTGGTTATAGTAATTCGCGCGGGCGGCATTGACATCGTTGATATAGCGCTCCATCTGCTCGTCCGTATAGTCCGCCTTCTCAACGGCGACCTTTCGCTTTCTTTTGATCTTGTAAGGCATGCTCGCCGCGATGAATACGTTGATGCTGCCTTCATTTCGCAAAACGAAATCCGCACAACGGCCGACGATCACGCAGGGTCCCTGTGCCGCCAGTTCCTTGATCACGCGGCACTGCTGCAGATAGATGGCATCTGAAAAATCCGGTGTATACGAAAACGAAAAGAACGACATACGTCCTCTTCCCTTGTCCGAGATGCGGTGAGCACCTTCTTCGTTACGCTCGATGAGCTTCGGGTCCAGTCCGCCGGCCTCGGCCGCAAGTGTGATCAGTTCCTTGTCGTAGAAAGGAATACCGAGTTTTTCAGCAAGGCGGATACCGATCTCTCTTCCACCCGATCCGAATTCACGTCCGATTGTGATGATTCTGTTCTGCATATTCTTTCTCCTGTTTCGGATTGGGCTTTCGCCGTCCGTTCTCTATATTGTAACACGGCAGAGGGATTTCGGTACCCCGTCAGATTCTTTACCGGAAGAAGAACCAGGCCGCAAGTCCCATGACGACCAGGAAGATCAGGTTCATCACGGTAAAGAGCACCAGATACCGTTTCGTGTGTCCCGGGCGAAGGGTTCGGTAGTGGCTGAATGTGATCAGACTCGCAAGAGACGAGATCAGGGTTCCCGTACCGCCGATATTTACACCCAGAAGCAGTTCTCTGTAGTTATCCGTAAAGCGTGAAAGCAGGATCGCCGAAGGCACGTTACTGATGACCTGGCAGGATCCGATACTGACCAGAAGCGGGCTCTTTTCAAGAAGATTTCCGACGAACTCCTGTACCGCCGGGATGCGCGCCATGTTGCCCGAAAAGACGAAGAAAAGGGCAAATGTCGAAAGCAGTCCCCAGTCCACTTCGGCAAATGCTTTTTTGTCCGCAAAGAACAGTACGACCGGGATGATCAGAAGACCTGCCCAATAAGGGATCAGGCGGAACACGATCAGAAGCGAGAATGCAAAGAGCGAAAGATACAGCGCCGCGCGCTTCCGATTCAGTTTCTGGCCGGAGTCATCCTTGATGACAAGCGGTGTCTTCGGAAGCAGAAAACATGCGGCAGTCAGCATAGCGATCGCCAGAAGAAACGGCGGGAACATGATCTGCATGAACTCCCCTGTCGGGATCTTGAAATGCGAATACAGGTAAAGATTCTGCGGATTTCCGAACGGAGTAAGCATACCGCCGAGGTTCGCGGAGATATTCTGCAGGATAAAGATATAGGCCATCTTGTCCTCATTCTTCGTAACCGAGAGCGCGAAGTACCCAAGCGGCAGGAACGTGATCAGTGCCATATCGTTTGCGATCAGCATCGATCCGATAAATGTGATATATACGAGTGCGAGAGCAAGGATACGAAGATTGCCCGTCGTGACGACGATACGCTGCGCCACGATACCGAAAAAGCGGATGTCTTTGAGTGCGCAGATCACGGCCAGTGTCAAAAAGAGGCACGTCAGTGTTCGAAGATCGAAGTATCCGAGATATGTCTTATCCGGCGGGACGAAAAATGAAGTCGCGATTGCCAGGACCGCGGCGATACACATCACCGTGTTCTTCTTGAAAAACGAAAGACATGTTTTTCCAAAGCTTTTCTTACTGGTGTCCACGACCCCTATCCCCTCAAGTGCATTTCACAAAGAATCGGGCGCGCAGGGCTTTCTGCCTTTATCTCGCGCCCGCGATATTATAGCATTTCAAAAAGAATAGTCAACCGAAAGAAGCGTTTTCGGGCATAAAAAGAGGGCTGCCGAGAGAGACAGCCCTCATTGTGCGGGAAGGTCCGAAGTAACAACCGGCTTCCTCGCATCACTCAGATATATTCATCGTGCTACTGAGTCTAAGAAAACAACTGTGTAGTCGCTGTGGACCTGTGCGAGAGTCTTCACGATGATCTCCTTCATGTGCGTTTCCGCTGCTTCGTAGATACCGTTTTCGACTGCGATACGCATCTGATCTTCCTTGATCTCGGAAAGTCTCACATTGACTTCGTCTGCACGGATCGGATTAAAAACATTGTTGTCCTGTACGACTGTAACCTTCTCCTGCGGGAGATTGTTATCAACGATCGGGGTCTTCGGAAGGACGACGTAGATCTCCTTCTTCTGGTTATTTACGGTAACCTTGACCTGTTCGAGATCGTAACCGACCTTGATCGTACCGGAGTACATGATCTCGATCTGATGCTGTGTGCCCCAGATGTCCATGTCGGTGTACGGAACCTGGATGGAATCCACTACGGTTGCGGTACCGGCATAGTTCTCGGAATAGGTCATCAGCTCAGAGATCGCGTTGAGCTCTGTCATAACTGTATCATTCGTAAGAATAATACCGTGGAACTTCTCTTCTTCAGAAATAATGGCTTCCCTCGAACCGGACTTCTTGACCTTCGTATCTGTATTGTTAAAAATTTTCCAGCCTGCGCATGTCACTACTATAGCGATCACACCTACTGTGGCTAAGATACCGGTAAATACATTTGCGATTTTCTTAAGGATGCCTGTCTTCTGCTTCGGGATGGCAATTCTGCCATTTACATACTCGTAATCATTCATAAGCAATACCCTCCTTTTTTCAGAATCGCGATTACTCAGTAGCACTCTTCGTAATTCACGTTTCATGTAACACATGCTTCTCTACCTTAATGATAAGGCATAACTTCTTGTTTTTTTCTCTCGATTTTTTAATTTTTCCCGTGTTTTATGCGGTCAATGTGTTTTATTTGTTCTGACTATAGTTTATAATCTAGTGTGTCAACTTAAAAACCGCGCAGATTTGGTTTTAGGTGAGGCTAATTTGTTTTGAACTTCAAAATATAGTATGGAGCAGGAAAATGGGTAGAAAGTCAACCAAGGAAAACAAGAACATTTATCAGATCAGCCGAGAGGCTCAGAACCTTACACGCGACGCCGCTTCCGAGCGTCTGCAGTATATCTCGGCAGACCGTATCGAGAAGATCGAGAACGAAAAGACACTGCCGCATCCGGAAGAGATCCTGGCTATGGCTGACTGCTATAAGAATCCGTCTCTTTGCAACTACTTCTGCTCTCACGAGTGTCCGATCGGACAGGAGTATGTGCCGGAAGTCGTTCCGAAGGAGCTTTCCCAGATCACTCTCGAGATGATCGCCACTCTGAACTCCATCGATAAGAATAAGAACCGCCTGATCGAGATCACGGTTGACGGCAAGATCGCCGATCACGAGCTTCCGGAT
The DNA here is from genome assembly GCA_017962145.1 of Clostridiales bacterium. Lineage (GTDB taxonomy): Bacteria > Bacillota > Clostridia > Saccharofermentanales > Saccharofermentanaceae > Scatonaster. The sequence continues at coordinate 72,717 of JAGCVX010000026.1, forward strand.
TTCATCGAGATCAAGAACGAGCTCGACAAGATGGCACTGACCATCGACTCCCTGCGTCTTTGGATCGACAACGCGATCGCAGCAGGCACACTCAACAAGGAAGATTTCAGCGGCTGATATCCTCCGGTGCATTTCACAAAGAAGAACAAAGAAAAGGGCTGTCTCCGAAGAGACAGCCTTTCTTGTTATGTGGAAAGTGGTGTTGGTTGTTTGTTTTCTTTCACTTGCCTTCCATGAAACGTGGACTGATCTTCCAGTCCGATCCTGGCTCCGAATTCCGGGAACCGGGACATCGTATCAAGCATGCGGATCATTCGCATTCGTTTGTCTAAGTCCATACATTTGTCACGCCCCATTCCGTCCGAGAACACCGTTGTTCTCACGCTTTTACCATATTTAATTGCCCCAATAGTGTTATGTTATGTTTCTATTCTAATGATGTGTATTCTTTTGTTACATAAACCAAACAACAAAATAAACGGGGGTATTTTACTCTTTTTCAGACAATACGATGACCCAACTTGTCGCACAGGTTCATCATGCTCGAAATGCACTGAAATTCAGGCGCTTCTGGTTTTTCAGAGGTTGTCAGAATGACTTGATCATGATCGAGGTTCTGCCCATATCCCACACGAACGGATCAGTCACAGCCTGCACCGTCACATCATAGATTCCCGACCCGGTGTCGTAGACATCGAAAACCAGCGCTTCGCCGTTGTCTGCACAGCCAAAGAACAACAGATAGTTCTCATCGTCTTCGTAACGCTCAACGTAAAGATGGTACTCCACGCCGCTAACTTCCGGGATATAGACCGCCTTCACGGCATCTTCATTCTTGTCATAGTAAATATCCATGGTGCCGTTAAGGAGGGCGTAGTTACCATACCAGTTCATCATCTCCTTCTCATCCGGTGCGTAGGTATCGAAGATCTTTCCTTCCAACGTCATGAAGAACTCATTTTCGGTCTCGTTATAAAAAATAAATGCATTCGTATAGACCTCGCCCATCACGCCGCCGTACTTGTAATACTCATTGACAAGGGCAGAAGGCAGATCCGAAACGCGCGTATTGGGAAGATAAATATACATATTGTCGATCTCGGTCAGCCCTTTCGGATTGGCAAACGTGACATGATCCTCCCTTTGTTTCCCATTCTCCTTATACGTGTATTCATAATCTTCAAACGTTTCGGTATTAAGAACACAGAATTCCACTTTCAGAGTATGGGAATCGATCCTGGTCAATTCAGAAATGCCCCCGGAAAACCTGCATTTTTCCATATCCGTCTTTATGACCCCATCTTCTTCCTTCTGATCGAGGATCTTGACATACTCGCCTTCAACTGCACCTGTTGCAACGTCATAAGTAAATGTCGTACCGTCACAGGCCAGGCTTTCAAAGCACATATAAAAGTATTCATCGCGCATAAAAGCCAGCGTATCGGCCTCCGTATAGATCCTATATATATCGTCTTTACAGTCAATGGTAAAACCGGGACCGAGAGAAGGTTTCGGCTGCGGTTTTTTGATCTTTATATCCGATTCCGTTGTGTCGCCCGCCGTTTCTTTGGAAGCGCTTTTGTTTGTATCCTCTTCTGATTCGTCGTAATCTTTCTGCTTCGTCGTTTCAGTTTGTGCGGTATTATTCTGCGCTTTTTTGTCTGCTTGTTTCGAGCACGAACTGACCATCAAAGCCGCTGCCAGGATCATCGTGCCAAATGTCATTTTCTTCATACTGTCCTCCTGGTCATGATATTTTTATGTCGGTCTTATTATATCTATCTCCCGGATCAGGCAAATTACAAAACCGTCATATCAAATGCTATAATGAATCATATGATCCGCTTGCAAAAGCATATCCGGCATCTAAAGGAGGCGCCCTATGAAGTATGTAATTCTTTCCCTTACCGAATCATCCAAGATCGATTTTTCCGGCTGCGATGGTCTTTCTAAAGCGGACCACATCGTATTTGTCTATGTTAAGGGCAAGAAAGCGCTTCCTGCCAAGGTTTCTTCTTCTCTGGAAGATGCCAAGGCAACGGTCGACTACGTCGAGATCGGTGCCGCAACCGAGCTCTGGGCGACGGTTTCCTATCTGATCGGTTTCCATGCCGCATCCAAGCACGAAGTCATCGTAGTGACTTCCGAAAAAGGAAAGATCCCGTCCCGCGTTGCAAAAGATGCCAAGATCCTGACTTCCTTTAAGAGTTTCGGCGGAACTTCTTCTGCTTCTTCTAAGAAGACCACAGCGAAAAAGACTTCGACCGCAAAAAAAACTACGGCAAAGAAAACTACGACTGCCAAAAAGAGCACCACCACAAAGAAAGCATCCACGACTAAGAAAACGGCAACAAAAAAGACCGCCGCCAAGAAAAAGGACGACGGTCTGGATGTCGGAAGCATTCTTACTTCGATCAGCAAAGGCGATACGAAGAAGCTTACCAAAGAGTTCACAAATCTTGCCAATCAGATCATGAAAGGCAAAAAGTGATCAGTTCTCTTTTATCAGATACGTGTGGATGGTTGTCGAAATATAGCTTTCATCACTGGTATAGATCACATAAACTAACGGGTTGTCTTCGATCATATCGATTTCAACGATTGCCGTGACAAAACTGTTCTCGCAGTAGATGAACAGCTCACCTTGGTCATGCGCATTCATCAGGATCGGTGCATCTGCAAAATTGACCGTTCCTTCAATCGTGCCGTTCATGACATAAATTCCGGTTGTGCTGTCAAGCTCGATGGACAGATCAGCGCCTTTTTGGCTCGTATACTCACCCACCCAGTTATCCATGTCATTTGCTGTCGGCTTTATTGTCTCCGGGATACCCGTTCCCGAAACAAAGAAGACTTCCGCATCATTTACACTGTACAGCATGAAGTTTTGAAGATGATCCCCGGCAAAATCGGGATCGATTATTCTGAGCACGCCTTTTACTTCATCCGGAAGCTCAGACAACGGAGTATTCGGAAGATAAAGGATCATCTGTTCCGGATTGGCGAGTTTTTTCGGTTCTCCGAAAGAAACATGTCTTGCGTTTCCACGCCAGTCTTCATCGTCATACTCGTCAAAATTCTCGCAGACCGGCTTATCCATCGAAAACTGAAAACTGTAATCGTTCAGACGGGTAAGTCCACTGCTGCTTCCGGTGAAATCGCATTTACGAACTTCGATGGGATCCGATGTTCCTTCGATCTCTTCCTCATATGTCCCCATATACTGGTTCATGCCCGGTGTGACCGCGAAATAGATTTCTCCGATTTCATCCGCCGATAGAGAAAACGCCACGATTACTTCCATGACATAATCATCTGAGGAATAAAAAGAATACGGGTCATCGAAAAACTTCTGCGTTTTAACTGAAAAAGACGGATTCGCAAGTGTTGTTTCCGTCGGCTCTTCAGTCTCTTCCGTCTCGGATCCTGTCTCTTCCGTTGTCACGTTTTCGGATGTTTCGTTCTTCTTGGTTTCTTCGGTAGTTTTTCCTGAACATGCAGAAAGCATGATCGACAAAGCGAGCAAAGCCGCTGTCAGTTTTTTATGTTTCATTTTTGACCTCCTTTTAGTGGATCCAGGACCAGATCTTTCCGTACAGGAAAAGACATAGCGCAATCACGCCTGCGCCGACTGCCAGTAAAAAGATGACATAAAGCACAGTGATCACGCCTACTAAAAGGCCCGATGGATTCACTTCAGGAAGCGATGGCGTCAACGTGGCCGGCGCCTCTCCAGGAGCCGTCTCCGAACGGTCTTGGGGCGTTGCCTTTGAATCAGAACCCTCTTTGATTGGCATCGAGGACTCCTCGCACTCCTTTTTCTCCTCGTCTATTATACCACTCATATCTTGATCCTCTGATAGTAAAAGCAGGCAAGTTGTGTACGGTCACGAAGATCGAGCTTGCTTAAAACAGAACTGATCATGTTTCTTACCGTGCCTTCACCGAGGAATATCTTCTGTGCGATCTCTTTGTTTGAAAGGCCTTCCGCTACCAGTTCCACCACTTCCCGCTCCTTCGGGGTGATGTCGAATTCTTCCCAGGAGAAGGATTCGCTTCGGTTCAGAAGATCCGGAAGACGCTCGACGATCTTTCCGCCGAATACCGTCTGTCCTTCCTGTACCGCGTGCACGGCCGTAGCCAGGGATGCACAGTCCTGCTTGAGGATATAGCCTTTCGCGCCGACTTTCAGGGCGCGGTTGATATACTCATCATCGAGGAAAGTCGTAAGAAGGATCACTTTCGCCTGCGGGTCGATCTTCAAGATCTCGGCAGTCGCATCGAGTCCATCCGTATCTTCCATACGGATATCCGAAAGGACGACATCCGGCTTTACCTGCGGATAGGCTTCGATGGCTTCTCTTCCGCTGCTGCACATCTTGACCACTTCGATATCGGCCTCCTGCTCCAGGATGATCTTCAAAGACTGGTTTACTAATGGATCATCGTCCACGATCATGATCTTCATTTTGCTGCCTCCTTGTCCGAGATGTCTCTTCTCGGAATCGTTACTGTGATATGAAAGCCGTCATCTCCGGCGTGGATGGACGTTCTTCCTCCACAGGAAACGGCTCTTGAATTGATGTTATATAGTCCGATACCATGTTCCCCTTCGAGCCCCGCAAAATCAGAGGGACGGGAAAGTTCCATGGGTTTGCATTTGCCATCGTCGGAAACCTTGATGCGCCAGAAAGTCACATTCTCGACAACCTCGAGGCGCACGTTCTTTCCGTTGCTGTGTTTGGCGATATTCGTAACGCCCTCTTTAAAGATACCGAGGATCGCGTTTTTGACGTCATTGGGAACCGGGGACTCGATGGAGGTACTGACCGTCACATCGAAGCGGTCCTTGATGCCGGACGCGATCTCGTGGATACCAATAGAAAGGTCGATAGAATCATCGTGCAGTTCATGCACACTTCTTCGGATATTCGTCATCGCTTCATTTACCGTATTATTCACCGACTCCAAAAGCGGCTTCGTCTGCTCGTCTTTATTGATAACGGAGATAGCCTGAAGCTGCACCACCGCACGCGTCAGCATATGGCCGACGTTATCATGGATCTCACGGGCGATACGGTTGCGTTCCGAAAGCGTAGCATTTCGCACCTGCATATCCATATTCTGGGAGATCTCATCACGAAGACGCATCGATTTTTGCGCATCGTAGCGGACATTATCGAATTTATCTGTGATGAGTTTATCGTGGCGGTCCATATAGACCGTTTTTAAAGCCAGAAGCGCCGAGGCGATCACCAGAAGGAATTCCATTTGTTTTACGGAAAGCGTGATGCAGATTCCGAGGATCAGAAGCTTCAACCAAAGCATCTTCTTTTCCATCACCCGGGAAACGGCATTTCGAATGATCTTCTCACTGTGATAATCCTCGAAGACCTTCTCGACCGAACTGTCGGAAAACAGTCCGTACGCACATACCGGAAGCAGAATACTCATCTCCGGAACGAAATACGAAAGTCCACAAGCGGCAACCGTCAGGATCACACTCGCGAAATGGCTTCGAAGCACTTCCGTAAGCATGGCCAGGATCACGACACCAAGGCACGCGCCGACAACCGCCGCATCCAACGCCTCCCACGAAGTAAACTGCAGGAAAAGCATCGCAATCGAAAGGACCAGGATTATTAACTTGTCGATCAAACGGTAAACCATAAACTCATTATAGCGCAAACTCATCGGATTCGTTCTTGATTAAGAGGCTGAACAAGGAAAACAAGAGTTGGGGATGTTTTTCCTTGCCCGTTTTTTGATTACGAAGCCAGGAAAAACATCAGTTTCAAAGTTTTCCTTGTATTAATATACGTCTCATAGGCAAGGGAAACTGCCCAAGCCGACAGATTCCTTGCTCAAATCCCTTTTCTTCAGCCAAGGAGATTTGCAGAAAATAACATTTTCCTTGTCAGCAAACTCGTAAACGGGCAAGGAAACGGATGCATACTGAAGTTTTCCTGGCCAGCAACCCGTTAAAACAGGCAAGGAAAACCTGCATATCCTTCATGTTCCGGGTCATATCAGTTCCTGCTCTCCTTGACCAAACAAAAAAAGCATGTCACACAGCGATTCCGCAGACGCATCGCGTCAAGGACCAACTGAAGACATGCTTTTTCTGATTAAGCTGCTTTTCCCTGCTTGATCTTCTTGATGACGATGGCGATCATAACGAAGGCCAGACCGTAGAGGACCTGTACGCCCAGTGCGGAGAAGATCGTTTCCGCGTTGCAGGTGTAGTTCATGCCGGATCCTGCATAGATCGTGTTGAGGACTTTACCTGTCCAGAAGAACGGCAGGATGTGTGCGAAGTTCTGTACCGAAGAGCTCAGGACGTAGAACGGTACAAAGATACCGCAGAGGAAGCACATCGAAAGACCAAAGGTGTTGCTGATCAGGTTCAGGGAACTGACGTTGAGGTTGAAGTTCGAGATCATCAGCGTGAAACCGCAGAGGTAGAAAGCGGTGGTGATCAGATTCAAAACGACAGCCCATCCGTAGTTTTTCATCATGTCGCTGGAGCCTGCATAAAGGAAGCTGAAGATGGTGAAGAACAGAACGAGTACTGTGGCAAATGTCATCAGGCCAGCCATCTGTACCCAGGTATAGTGTCCGGGCTTTACCGGAGAAGCTCCGATACGATTTGCGATATTCTTCTTGTTGGCGGAGATGATGGTCGCGCCAACTGTGCAGCAAAGGATGCAGAGTGAAGAATATGTGAAGTACAGAAGGATCATGTAGAGTGCATACTCATTCGCATTTGTACGCGTTGTCGCCTTATCCTTGATGACTGCTTCGAATTTTACTTCAGAGGAAGACATCTCCAGAGATTTTTCGACAGATGCTTTTGCATCCAGGCCCATCGCACGATAGCTGCGATAGAGATTGATAAAAGCATCTACATCGCTGACGAAGCTGAAGGTTTTACCCGAGACCTGGCTGTGGGAATTGTAGTCGACAGAGACTTCTTCTCCCGCATCGATCTTCTCCTGGAATCCTTCCGGTACTTCAATAAAGTAATCGGCTACATTGAAGTAGAGAATGTCATTGATAGACTCTTCGGAAGACTTTGTGTCGTCTTCTACAGAACCATAGGATTTCAGAAGATCACGAAGACCATTGCTCAACTCGCTGTTGTCATTATCTCTGTAGAGTACACCCAGGTTTTTGTAGTCTGCACTTCTCTCTGTCGCATTGGTGCTGTTCTTATCGATCTGAAACGGAGCGGACCAGATCATGCAGAGTGCGAATACGATCATGATACCTGTATACAGGGAAATCGAAAAACGATTTGCGTTGATTAACTTGAAGAAATTCTTATATAGCTGCATACTTTTCTCTCCTTAATTTCAGGATTGCGATCGTCAGGAAAACCACTGTGGCAACTGCGATCTTGATCATATTCATCCAGAAACCCGTAAGCGTCGGATAGTGAACCAGGCGGTAGAAGGCAAAGTTCATAATCGTGGCCGGGTTGATCCTGTTGAGGATGGGGCAGTACTTTTCAAAAAGGCCCGGGATGACCATGATCATCTCACCACTGAAGAATACCGAGAGCATGATGACACCGGTTGCTTTTCCTTCGCGCTGGTTCTGCTCGCCCTTGGTAAAGAGGCCGATGATGCTTCCCAGACTCATGGAGAAAAGGTTGCCGAGAAGTACGAAGATGATCAACTCGAACACGCGACCGTTCAGGGCGATCCCGAAAATCTTGTTCAGTGCGAACAGATGGAAATACGTGATCGCACAAGCTACGGAGTATCTCGCCATAAAGGCGGAAAGAAGGATCTTCCACTTTTTCTTCGGCGATACGGAAGTTCTCATGGCATATCCGCTCAGGTTTCCCTGGATATCGAATACGGTATTGACTCCGGATGTAGCATTAAAGAACATGCCCATAACTATGGTAGAAAAGAAATACCAGTTGTATACGTTTGCGGAAGCACCGTCCTTATCGAGCAATGCCGTCTTTGCTTTCATAAACGAGACGGATTCCGTCATCGTTTCCATCACCTGAGGAAGTTTGTCCGGTGCGGTCATGGCCGCATCTTTCACGAGAGCGTAATTCTTTCTGTAAGATTCCACTACACTTCTTGCAACCATCAGGGTCGTCATGGCCGGATCATCATCGACCTTTACATCGATCTTCTCGTTCTCGCCATCTACGATGAACAGGATCTCGATCTTGTTGTCTAAGATCTTCTGCTCGCCGTCTTCGACGGAATCTACCGGGATCAGTGTCATGATCTCGTGGTTATAACCCAGAGCACTTTCCTTTACGTATTCCGGATCTGCGAGGTTGTTGATCAGGGTTTCAAACTCTTCCGCATACACACCTTCGGACTTGATAATGAGTGCGGTGTTTACAGGCTGAAAGTCGATCTCGCCTTGCGAAGCGCTTTTAAATGTCGTCGTGAAGCAAAGCATCAGGATCAGCGGGAACGCCAGTGACCAGAAGATAAATCCTTTGTCGCGAAGTGCTTTGCGCAGATAATAGGTAAACATCATTTTCCTGTCCTCCTGTCAATCGTCGCGAAGCTCTTTGCCTGTCAGCTCCAGGAACACATCGTTCAAGGTAGGCTGCTCGGAATAGACGTTCTTCATGCGGTAACCCTTTTCTTCCAGGACCTTGATGACCTCGACCACGTTATTGCCTTTGCCGGCTTCGATCTTGAGGTGCTTGCCATCGTAATCCACGTTGAAGATATTCTCGAGTTTTCTGATCTTATCGAGATCCTCATCGGAAATACCCTTGGCTTCGATCTTGATCATCTCACTCTTCTTGATCATGCTCTTGAGCTTATCCACCGAGCCTTCTGCGATGAGCTGGCCCTTGTCGATGATGATGATGCGGTCTGCCAGCTGCTCTACTTCTTCCATGTAGTGGGAAGTGTAAATGATCGTGGCGCCTTCTTCACGGAGCTGCTCGATACCTTCGAGGATCTTGTTTCGGCTCTGCGGGTCGACCGCGACAGTCGGCTCATCGAAGAAGATGATCTTCGGCTTATGTGCGATACCGCACGCGATATTCAGTCTTCTCTTTAAACCACCGGAGAGCTTCTTCGGACGGAACTTTTTGAAGTCGTTGAGTTCAACAAAATCGATCGCGTCCTGAACCATTTTCTTTCTCTGGGCTTTGTCCTTGATATAAAGTCCGCAGAAGAAATCGATGTTCTCATAAACGTTGAGTTCTTCGAAAACGGAGACTTCCTGAGGAACTACACCGATCTGGCTTTTCAGATCGTAGGCCTTCGGTGTCATCTCTTTTCCCAGGATCGAGATCGAACCTTTATCGAACTCCAGGAGGGATAAGATGCAGTTGATGGTCGTTGACTTACCGGAACCGTTCGGACCCAGAAGACCGAGGATCTCTCCCTCGTTGACCGTCATGCTGAAATTATCCACGGCGATCAGTTCTTTATAACGCTTGACTAAACCATCTACTTTAATAATCTCACTCATTTTCGTGACCTCATTTCTTTCGTACTCGGGAAGATCTCATCACTTCCCGCTCTCTTCATGACACCATTATTCCATAACGGGATTTCTGCCGTTAGTGAACAGCATCACGATCCGATATGACAAATGTCATGACAAGAAAGTATGCGTCATTTCAAGAATATGAGATAGGAAAAAAATCTATATACTTACCAGGAAATCTCGCAGGACTTTTCGATAAATACGCCGTCCTCTTCTTTTGCGAGCGCACGGATATCGTACGCGCCTTTTTCAAGAAGTTCACGCTTGGTATTTTCCCCACTTGCGGTCTCTTGGATGATGAACGCGCAGCGGCTGTCCGGGACATATCCTTCTTCGGGAAATGAATCGGCGGTAAATTCCGATACATTTATGCATGCGCCGTCTGCATCATATTCCATCACGCAGATCTGATCCGGAAGTTTTCCCGTAAGGAAACGGAAGACCAGCTCACACGTATACTCTTTATAACTATTTCCGTCTTCACATCTGACGTTGGCGTTATATGTGATGTAACTGTCTCCTCCGGCCTGCATGGACGACATGTCAGAAGGTGCGACCGTCTCGCCGTCGAGACGCGCATATACCTGCCCGTCGGCTTTCTGGTATACCGTGTTGACCGTGCAAAGAACCGAATCATCAACCATCTGAAGATTCGCTTCAAAGTGGAAGAATTCTTCTTTTGAATCATTGTCTAAGAGACGGATATCGTATCTGGAAGAGGCATTACTCAGCTGCGGATCCACATGAAGATAATTGCAGTCATTCTCCAGATATTCATAGATGCCGTATGCCCGGTCGATGTCGAAAACATAGTCCGGATAAGAAGGCGTCCCGTCCTGAGGATCCACTTCTACTCTTCTTGCGAAAACCGTGCCGTCGTCTTCTTTGGAAAATGCACCGGCGTCCGAGCGTAAGATCAGATACCCGATCGGGCGATCCGGTTCCACACTTCCTGTTTCTTCATTATCGTTTGTGCTCGGCGTAAAGACTCCGGTCATGCCTAAAGTAAAAGCCGCAGCAACCAGTATAGCCAGTACAATAAGTGCAGTCTTAATCTTCATCTTCTTCCTCCAGATTCCCGTCAAATTTCAGTATGTCGCCCACATCGCAGTCGAGATAGTAACAGATCTTGTTGACTGTCCCGAAACGGATACCTTTCGCCTTTCCGCTACGTAAGATGGAAAGGTTCGCCTCCGTAATGCCGATCAGGGCGCAAAGCTCCTTTGACGTCATGTTTCTCTTTTTCAATACATCTTCGAGGTATACTCGTATGGCCATACTTCTTACCTTCTTATTTCTGTCATGTTATACGAATAGATCGTTGTCATCCTTGAGTTTCTTATTTTCCGTGAGCAGATTACATACCAGAACCGAAACCACGACAAACGCGCAGCTGAGGACCGGGATCTCGGTTACGATGCGGATATTGCTCATATTCTTCATGCATACGATCTGCAGAAGGTTATATCCCACCGTCAGAAGGAGTGTCACCTCCAAAAGGATGCAGCTGATGCGGCGCACGTAGGAAGCAGATTCCTTCAGTCCGCTCTGTTCCTTACTCATAAAGATCAGTGACAATCGGAAAAGAAGGACCGCGATAATCGTCTCAAGGATATAAGGAACGACGGTCTTAAGAAGCTTAAAACCCATTACGAAAGACTCGATTCCGGAAGTGCTTTCCGAAGAGGATTCTTTCACCAGGGCGCCGAGTGAGAATGCGCCAAGCGCAACAGCAAGGATCCCAAGGAAAACCATCAGAGCGGAAAAGCCGCGTACCAGACCACGTGTATCCTTCGAAGAAAGAAGTCTTGTGGCTGTACATGCAAGGCATAAAAGGATCACTGACCAAAGAAGGATGCTGACCGCCTGATGCATAATGTACGGATTATTCCGGAATACTTCGGGAAGATACTTCACAGGATTGATCATCAGATAAAATCCTGCGCCCAGCATCACGCCCAGAAAGACAAGCGAGATCATCTCGGGAATGCTCTTCTTCCCGCCCATATTTGTAAATGCATAAACGATCGGAAGGAAAGAAATACAGGCAAGGATCGCCATAGCGGCGCCGGATCCGATCGCCCCCTTATGGCTCAGCAGCTTAATGCCGGAAGCGATCTGCGCGAAAGGCACTGTCGCCACATCAAATGAGATACTGTCAAAAAGCGATGTGCAGGCACAGATCACGCCCAAAACAACGGCCTCGACCACTAAAACGAAGATAAAAGCAATGATCTTGTTTTTTATTTTGGAATCCCTGGACATAAAAACCTCCGAAAGGAAATTATTGTTTTTCGATAATTCGAGTATAGAATTGAAATTATCGTTTGTCAATAATTTTCTTTCGGAGTATTTCGACTTTTTTAAATTCTCTTCAAGGTCAGTTTTCCAGCGACATCACATAGATCTGGCACGGATTGGCTTCATCCCAAAGCATCGGGAACACTTCAAGTTCCTTAAAGCCGACCGCCTGATAAAAGCGGTTCGTCCGGTCATAATCTTCATACATGCCCATCTTCACGGTCTTGACCTGCATGAAGCTGTAGCCGTCTTTCTGCGCATTCTTCTTCGCCACTTCAAAAAGTGCGCGTCCGAGTCCGTTTCTGTGGTACTCTTTCAGAACACCCATTACAGCCAGTTCCACCGTATCTTTTCCCGTCTCTTTCAGATACAGGAAACCGGCAGCCCGCTCGCCGTCTATTGCCGCAAAAAAAGCCTTATCGACGCTGTCTGCGATGTAGCCTTCGCGGCTCTCTTTTACTTCAAACCACTCAGGAAGTGCCTCGAGCACTTCTCTTGTTATCTTCTTTTTCTGTTCTGCATCAAAAATCTGTTTTACGTCCATGTTTTCTCCTTTAATCTGATGTCCGATCTTATCTTAGCACAGCCAAATCATTTGCGAGTATCTTGTTAGTATAGACGCCTCACGCGCCGAGCTCGAGCGTATCCGAAAGATAGTAATAAAATCCATGCTCACTGCAGTATTCTTTTATCTTTTTCTCGATCGACGGATCCTGCGAATACTCCAGAAGGAAGATCTTCGCACCTTCTTTTGCATACCTTTCGACATAGTCTTGAAAGTATGCCATATCTTCGTCATCCTCGTCTCGTGCGCCGAGAAATCCGCTTTCAAAATCGATCCTCGTCAGAACCGTTTCCTGGTTGATCCCCGTGATGACATCGGACCACTTCCCTAAGTTTTCCGTATATGCGTCTAAAAATGCATCGCCGCCGTTGATAATGACGTCTTTTCCGGTTCCGATCAGGCCTTTCATGATGACCGCCAAGCCTTCTAAGATAGCATCCGTTTCGTAGTTATAGTACACATCGCAGTTATCTACAAAGAACCCGTCGATGCCTTTTCCCAGAAGTTCCGGCGCAAGCTGTTCGAGGATAAAATCCTGCCAGATCTCACTTGATACATCGACCCACTTTTCTTCTTCCCAGTTTTCGTAGTCCCCCAGCGTCAGATCCACATACTCATCGTAGTAGGGACGGAAATCCTCGATAGATCCCACGTTGATATAACTATAGACGACATGGCTTTCATCCTGAAACGCTTCGATCTCCTCTTTGGAAAAATACTGCGCGTCGATAACGATGATGTTATAGTCCGAAAACTGCTGAAGATCGTCCTCCACACTCAGAAAAACACCATATTTCAGCTCGTCGGAATTCTTTTCCAAATGCACTTCCGACTCGTCTTTTACCTTCTTTTTCTTTGTAGATTCATTTCCCGCAGTATTGCCGCAGGCTGTAATACCAAGTAACATGACCAGACTGAAAAGTCCTGCCACGAAGCGATGTTTCATATTCTTCTCCTTTTCGGTCAAGGATTCTGCTCTAAATCAGAAAGCCATAGCGCAACCGTTGCGTCACTGGGCATCCGCCAGTCGCCTCGGGGCGACAGCGAGACGGAACCGACCTTCGGACCGTCCGGAAGACAGCTTCGTTTAAACTGCTGCGTGAAGAAACGCTTAAAGAATTTTCCGGCCGCATCCACGACTTCTTTCTGACTCAGCTCCGGATATGCACGCATCGCATAAGATGCAGAGCGCGAGGGCTCAAAGCCATAGCGGAGCGTATAGAAAAGGAAGAAATCGTTAAGATCATACTTTCCGATCTTCTCTTCTGTTTTCTGCGCGATCTTTCCGTCTTCACTCGGCGTCAGCTCCGGCGTGATCGGTGTGTCGCAGATCGAAAGCAGCACGTCTTTCAGTTCTTCGTTTTGGCACATCATGGCATAGGACTTGCAGATAAAACGCACCAGAGTCTTCGGCACGGATGCATTTACCGCATACATCGACATGTGGTCGCCGTTATAGGTGCACCAGCCGAGCGCGAGCTCCGACAGATCGCCGGTACCGACCACGAGACCGCCACGCATATTGGCCGCATCCATGAGGATATAGGTACGCATGCGGGCCTGTGCATTTTCATAGGTGATATCGCCCTCTCCCTGATACGTCAGTTCGTGCCCAAGCTGCGAAAGATGCAGACGCACGCCTTCCCCGATCGGCACTTCAAATGTCTCGTCCGCAAGGATCTTCATGAGACATGTCGCATTGTTATAGGTGTGCTCGGAGGTATTGCCTTCGCTCGGAAGCGTATACGCAAGGATCCGGATATCCGGGACGATTTTTCTGGCTTCGGCGCAGACCAGAAGAGCCAGCGTCGAGTCGAGACCTCCGGAAATGCCGATCACCAGATTCTTTATACCTGTCGCACGAACACGCGTAGCCAGACCATTTGCCTGGATCTGCAAGATCTTTCTGCAGCGCGCGTCACGAACGTCATCACCTGCCGGCACAAACGGGTTGCGCGCGATCGGATACTCGAATTTTTTCAGCAGAGCCGCCAATCCTGGGATGTCGACCTCATCTTCGCCTACTGCCTGGATCCGGACAGAAACGCGTCGATAAGAAAGATCATTTTCGAAAGTATTCTGTCTTCTTCGATCGTGCATGATGCTTCCCAGGTCGATGAGAGCACGCTGTACATGCGGATACTCGGGGAAGATCGATTCTCCGCGAAGACTTCCGCTCTGCGAAAGGATCGTATGCCCCGAGAAGACCAGATCGGTACTGCTTTCGTCCGTGCCGGAAGAAACATAGATATAGGCACAGTAACATGCGCCGCTCTGCTGGCGTACAAGGTGGTTTCTATATTCTTCTTTTCCGATGATCTCATCGGATGTGGAAAGGTTTGCGATGATATTCGCGCCGGCAAGACATGCATGTGTACTGGGCTTATCGGGGATCCAGAGATCCTCGCAGATCTCGGCTCCGAGAACGGCCCCGGTATTTTTATCTTCTGCAAGAAGATCGACACCGAAAGGAATCTCCTCTCCGTTTAAGAAGATGGTCTTCCCCTTCACTTTTTTACCGGATGTGAACCAGCGGCATTCATAAAACTCCGAATAATTCGGTACATAGGATTTCGGGATCAGCGCTTTTACCGACCCTTCAGAAAGAATCGCCGCACAGTTATAAAGCGCATTGTCATATCGGATCGGCACGCCCACGACCGCGGTCACTCCGCTTGCCGAAGTCGCACTCGCGATCTGAAACAGTGCATTTTCCGAAGCTTGCAAAAGCAGGTCACTTCCGAAAAGATCCGCACATGTATAGCCCGTTATGGAAAGTTCGGGAAAAACGAGGACACCACAGTCGGCCTGCTCTTTGATGGCCTTTATGATCTCCTGCGTGTTATAACTGACATCGCCCACTTTCATGTGCGGGACCACACCCGCCACAGCGATCAGATGATTTTTCATATCCCATCACACCTTTCTCTGTACGATATAGTATCACAAGAAGAAAGAAAGTGCGCGCAGAAAAAGAGCTTACGGATTCTCGATACGGATATTCGTCAACGCCACCTGGTCGCCTGTAAGCGCGACATAGATCGCTTCCTTTCCATCTAATACGGTCGTAATATTCTTGACGAAAATACCTAAGTTTTCCGTAGTGACCGTGATGGTATCGCCTTTCCGCTCGAAATGCACTGTAACGTCGAAGCCTTCTTTATTCGTCTTCTTCCAGTCATCCCAGTTATGGAAATCCTCTGTCTTGGTGACGATCAGTTTATTCTCTGCCAGATTCTCCCCGTGCCAGTTCTCTCCATCGAGGCGGATCAGGGCATATTCTCTATAATCACCGCCGTTGATCTTACCGTCTTCGGAATTGAAAAGAACGACATATGGGCAGTGCCAGATCAGACGGGCTGTCGGAAGGCTTTCGGTATGAAACTTAATCGTAAGACCGTCCGTGATCGGGATGCCGGCCGTCGAAGCCATTCGGAAGCCATCGATCTGCACATTCGGAACATCCCCCTCCGGACCCTTGATAAAGTTCACGGGCTCGGCGATTCGAGCGATATAATCGAGCGGTTTGAATTCCTTTTCCTTATTGATCGAAACGTTTGTGATATGGCAGTTCTCGCCGGTCAGACCGATATAGGTATAGCGCGTATTATCCGGAAGCGCGATCGTGATCTCCACGGTCTTCTTTCCGTCATCGATGCGGATCAGGGCATGATCCTTGATACGGACCGCGTCGACCTTATACTTCTTTCCGTTCATACTCATCGGAAGCACGTGGGATTTCGCATCACCGGAAGATGATTTCTTGATCACGTTGGTCTTCATCTTTCTTGCTCCCTTGCACTCCGTCTTTCCGTCAAAACGGATCTCACCGAACTCAAAGTAGTTCAGTTCCCGCATGGCGATCTCATCCTTATGTACACGGCCGTCAAGCGAATCGAAAAGGATGATCGTCGGCGCGTCGCCTCTTCCGAATTCTTCGTTTTCTGAATAATAATCCATCTCGATACGCGTCATGGCAGGTATCACGAGAATACCTTCCGAGATCTCGCTGCGGTATGCATCGCAGTGCAGCTCGCTCTTTCCGGAAAGCTCCTGCACCGTAGTTCTTTCCTTCATCTGATATTCGGTATCCAGATCGATGATGTGCTGCATGATATTCGCGACTTCCGGATCGAACTGCGTGCCGGCATTCTTCACGATCTCTTCTCTTACCAGCTGTTGCGGGATCGCGTCACGGTAACTTCTCGTGGAAGTCATGGCATCGTAAGCATCCGCGACCGCGATGATGCGTGCGATCTCCGGAATATCTTCTCCTTTGAGCTTGTCCGGATAGCCTTTACCGTCGTAGCGCTCGTGATGGAAATGCGCGCCGATGCTTAAGTACGGATACTCGCTGATACTCGACAGGATCTGGTTACCTAAAACCGGATGCTGCTTGATCGCTTCGTACTCTTCGTCGGTCAGCTTACCTTTTTTGTTGATGATCGCGTCGGAAATACCGATCTTGCCTACATCGTGCAAAAGGGCGGTGTAGTAGATCTTGTAGCACTCTTCGTCGCTCTTTCCCATCGCACGGGCGATCTTTTCGGAATACTCCGCCACACGCATGGAATGTCCGTGAGAATAGGCATCTTTCGCATCGATCGCGTTTACAAGAGCCGTCGCGGTCTGTTCGAACAGTCTCTGGGAAAGTTTCTGCTGTTGCTTTAAGTAATTGATCTCGATCGTCTGGAAATAGTCGATCTGCTTACTTCTTCGATAGATCAGCGTCATGACGACGATCGTGAAAATGCTTCCGAAAAGGCCGGGAATACTGGACAGATTCTGTCGAACCAGGATACCCACGATCAGGATCGGGATCTGTGCCAGCATGATCGCCAGCGAAGTATAATATCCGCGTTTTTTGAAGATCACGACGATGAAGATCAGAAGCATATTCGCAAGCGAAGAAAATACGCCTGCAAAAGACGACAACGGCAGCCTGTTTTCTTTGAGCTGGATCACGCCGGTCGATCTTGAAGCCAATAAAGTAAACACATAGGCGATCGCATAAAGAACCAGGAGCATGATAAACATCAACGTCGCCTGTCTCTTCTCAGCTTTGCGTTTTTCCATACCCTGCTGCTGATTTTCGGAAAGATTTCTCTTTTCGTTCATATATATCCCCCGGGAGCCACCCCACGCAGCACATGCCTGCTGATAATACTTTCATATTTCCATCCATTATAAAGATATTTATAAAACGAATAAAAAACGCAAATTTAATCTTTTGTGAACAAATCAGCATTTCCCCGGGAAATAAAAAAAAGCCGGCAGGGGGTCGCATCCTGCCGGCCGGATATAGTGAGAAGGTTACGCAGAGATCTCCTCCACACGAACATTTGTGATGTAGATCGTTGCCGTATGGCCCCTCTTACCCATATTGAACTCGAGACGTCCGTTGTTATCGTCCTTCTCGGTCATATCAAACTCAAACTCGAAAGTCTGCCACTCGGTTCCGAACTCGATGACCGTATCCGGAAAGTAGCGGATCCAGCCTGCATTCGGCGCGGATACGCAGACGATGCAGTCTCGGTCCTCATCCGCCTTGATATCGAATGTGATCTTATACTTATGACCTTTGCGCATCGGAAGATCCGGCTGCACAAGCTGTACGGAATACTCTTCTGTACCGCAGTTGGTGGAAGAGATCACGATCATGCCGTCCTTGATCTCTGCCTGGCCCTCACCGCCGTTAAACAACAGGAACTTCCAGTCCAGATCATCAGTTAAGTCCTCGTCCTCGGTAAATGCACCGTTACGGATAAAGTTTCCATCAGCGAGCGGCTCGCGGAACGGCTTTTCCGGCTTGCTGACATTCGTGTCATAGGAAGGCTTCTGATAAACACGTACATAATCGATCTCAAATTCCGCCTTGGAAAAATCGGTCGTTGCGTCCGGATTACCCGGCCAGTTACCGCCGACTGCAAGGTTCATCTGTACAAAGAAAGGCTGATCGAAAGGTGCCGGATACGGCTTTTCGTCTTCGCCCTGAACCGCTGTGAACCAGTCATTTACAGTCAGGACCAGCTCGCCGTCCGTATAAAATCGCATCTCGCCCGGTTCCCACTCGACAGAATACTCGTGGAACTTTGCGGAGAAACTCTCATCTGCGGTCTTTTCGATCGTACCCTGCTGCTCACCGTGCGGCTCACCATAGTGGATCGTCGAATACGAGATCGTCGTATCATTTCCCAAAGACTCCATGATGTCGATCTCGCCGCACTTCGGCCACTGACCGTAGTAGGACTCGTCCTTCGGCATCATCCAGATTGCCGGCCACAGGCCCTGACCCTCCGGGACCTTTGCCGAAACAACGACTTTACCATACAGGAAATCCGTCTTATTCTGTCCTGTGACCTTACCGGATGTGTAATACTCCTTACCATCCTTTTCGGTCTTGATCGCCTTTAAAACCAGCTTTCCGTCGCGAACAAACACATTGTCCGTAGAAGTGGTATACTCCTGCAGCTCGTTGTTCGTCCAGCCCGGTTCATGCGGCTCATAGTTCCATTTACTCTCATCCATGGCATCGCCGTCAAACTCATCGCTCCAAAGAAGGTTATATCCTTCGAGCTCCGGAGTCTCGGTCTTCGCCTGGCTCTCTACTGCGCTGTCGGATGGTACTGCCGAAGATCCCGCAGTAGTCGCATCACTCTTTTTACAACCGGCAAGTGAGATCAGCATCACACATGCCGCACCCCATGCCAAAAGTCTTCTCTTTTTCATGTTTGCCTCCTTCTCACATGATCTTTTCACTCTAAGACAAACATAACAAGAAACGCTCTTTCGATATTGCCTTTTCATGCTTTAATTTTCGTTTTCGTGCTATAATGCAATTGGATATGAAATGTTTATCGCCGATTTTTGAGGAAGAATATGCCACAAGCGAAAAAGAAGATCTCCTATCAGGAATTCCTGCACCGTGAATACGAGAGTTTTCACGCGCCGCTTGAACCCGAGATCGACTTTTACGAAACGATCCGGACCGGTAACCTTCCGAAGCTCAAGACACTTCTTAAAGAACCATTCCATCAAAAAGAAGGATTCGGCACACTTTCCAGAGATTCTCTTCAAAACCTCAAGTACCACCTGACGATCACGGTTGCCCTTGTTGCGCGCTACTGTATCTCAAGCGGCATGAGTCTTGCAGAAGCCTACAGTCTCAGCGACTACTATATACGGCAGGCGGATGAAGCATCCACGCCATCCGAGATCTCGGATATTCACGACGACATGTGCCTTGCGTATACTTCCCTCATGGCGCACGCCAGCGAAGTACGCGTTCCCTCGAAAGTGATCAGCATCGCGATCAACTACATCTACGAACACCTGCATACGCGCATCACGATGGACGTTCTGTGCCGCGTGACCAACCTCTCGCCTTCCCACCTTTCGAGGCGGTTTAAGAACGAGACCGGGTATTCGATCAGTAAATATATTCTCAATAAAAAACTGGAGACCGCCAAAGCCATGCTCGTCTCGTCCGACTATTCGATCGCCGAGATCTCCGCATCGCTGGCATTCCCCAGCCAGAGTTATTTCACGAACCTTCTGAAAAAGGACTGTGGCCTGACACCGAAACAGTTCCGAGACCAGGCAGGTATTCTCCTTTAATTCTCTTCGACTTGATTTCCGGAAAGTGCTGCGTAAAACTCAGGGCACTCTTTTTCAAGGCGTACCGGACGGCCTTCGCGGTTCAGGAAACAATGCTCGGATCCGGCCTGGCAGACGATCTTTCCTTCCTCATTTTTCATCACATATTCGAGCTGAAGGCGCACGCCCTTGATATTTCGAATCAGTACCTCGATGGTAACCACATCCGGATACGTGGTGCTTCCCTTATAGTGCACATCGATGGAGGTCACCGGCGAGATGATGCCGCTTTCTTCGAGTTTGGCATAATCCCATCCCAGCTTGGAAAGATAATCGATTCTCGCTTCTTCCATCCAGCGCACGTAGTTTGAATGGTGGGTAATGCCCATCTTGTCTGTCTCATAATACTGCACCTGATGAATATAGGGTGTGATCTCTACCATGTTTTCCTCCCACACCGTCCCCATCTTCGAAACGGTGGTTTTCTTTCTTCGTCAGGTTCCTTGCCTGACACTATCTCTACTATTTTTACCTATTTCCCATATAGAATCAAGCATAAAAAGAGGGCCGTCCCGATTGGGACAGCCCTCTGATCTTTTACTGATCGAAGATTTGTGTCAGGACACGATCATCAGATCGAACCTCTGTCGATACCGTACTGGTTGCAGATTGCTTCGAACTCAGGAGATGCTGCGAATCCGCGCATTACATCGAGACGAGTTGCATCTGTTGTCAGACGGCCCATCCAGTAAGCAAATCCTTCTGCTTCAGGAGCACGGCCCATGAATGTTCCGTACAGAGCTACGAGGAACTGCTCATCTGTAGCATTCTTAGCTGTGTACTCAGGAGACAGGAAGAAATCTCTTGCTACTTCAGCACCTGCTGCTTCGAGGTTGGTCAGCTTAAGAGCCCAGTACATCAGACCGTCTTCCTCAGGATCACGGCCGAGGCACTCGGTGTAGAGACGTGTGGCAAATGCCAGAGCCTTCTTGGAAGGAACAGTAGCCTTAGCATACTTCGCACCGGACTTAACGCCATAAGATGCGCAGAGGTTGCACCACTCTGGAGACTCGATGAATCCAGTAATAACATCGTCCTTTGTCATGCCGCCGTTCTTGAGCTGATCGAGCCAGAATGCATAACCTTCAGCATCCGGATCACGATCGAAGAATGTCTTGTAAACGATTCTCAGGAATTCTTCATCGCTGAGGTTACGGCCATGGAATTCTTCACTGGTCAGGAAGAATCTAGCGCAGTCACCACCGGTGAGTTCACCACTGGAAACCTTACCTACCCAGAAATCCTTACCGGCCTGCTCGGACTCACGACCGAGAGCTACGTTGTAAAGACGCTCTACGAAATCTGCAAAAGACGGATCCGAAGTCTTCGGCGCGTTGCTTACGCCATAGGTTCCATCGGGGTTAGTAATTGGATAGTAGCCTGCAGCACAGTTTGCTTCTTCAACCGGCTTGGAGAAAACACCGCCGGAAATAAAACCGGAAACCGGGCTGTTGCCGGAACCATAAGCATAGGTTCCTACGTCTTTTGCGTTCTTGGATGTGAATGTACCGCCGGAGATGATTACCTTCGGAGCACCATTCGGATAACCGCAGTTATCAACTACGAGTGCGTCACCTGTCGGATAAGCACCCTTACCATAGTACTGATAGCCCTTCGCATCGCCTGTACCGTTCAGAGTACCACCAACGATGGTAAGAGAACCGGACTTGATGTAAACAGCTGTTTCACCGGTAACTGTACCGCCGGAGATCGTCATATCACCGGAAGGGATATAAACGCCGATCGTGTTACTGGAGATCGTACCACCGGAAAGAGTCATCTTAACAGCATTCTTGTTCATACCGTTTGTAGAAAGACCAAAGAGGGCCGCGTTGATCGTACCGCCGGTCATTGTGAAAGAACCGGAGCAGTCAGAGAATGCAACACCGTAACCGCTGGAATTGATCGTACCACCATTTACGTTGATGAACGGACCATTCTGGTTGAATGTGTAGAGAGCATAACCCTTGGTGTTCAGAGCGTTGATCGTACCACCGTTAACTGTGATACCACCTTCGTATACGGAAACTACGAAAGCAGAACCGGATTCCAGCGTACCACTCTCAAGAGTGAAGAAACCGCAGGAAGCGTAGATACCGCTTGTAGCAACGTAAGAGAACTTACCGTTGGCAGCTGCAGAACTATCTTTAACAGTAAAGGTAGCACCGCTTGTGATGGCCAGAACGTACATGCTCGTAGAAGTATCTGTGAGAACATGACCGTTGAGGTCGAGTGTGATGGACTTATCAACATTCGGAAGACTTGTTACGGTACTATCCGCTGTAAGCGTGATCGTATCGCCAGCCTGAGCTGCGCTGAACGCTTCCGAAACGGTAGCATACTCGGTGCCTCCGATTGCCGCAGCTCCACCTGCAGCACGGACCTTATTCAGAGATCCCAATCCTGCGCTTGCGCCCAGGAACAAGGACATCGACACCACTGCAGATGCAATGGACAGAAGTCGGCGTCCTTTCTTCGAATTAGAAAATATCATGATGGTTTCCTCCTTTAACCATATATAGCAACAATTTTGCTTCCTGCTTCCACATTACAGGAAAAGATTCGTACCCAAACCTCCTTCCCCGATAGATACACATATTTATTCTACACGCGAAAAGGAAACTTTACAATGCAATTTTACATTTTTTTATATGAGAAAGGTGATTTTTTTGTGAACGGCCTTTTATAAGAAAGACCTGTCCTCCGGGAGGGTACTCCACAGACAACAGGTCTTTTCCGTTTTTATGGCCTTGTTTCGAAACCGATATCATTCGATCGGTTCAAAATCTGCCGCTCCGTGTTTGCAGAGCGGGCACACGATATCGTCCGGCAGTTCGTCGCCCTCGTAGACATATCCGCAGACCTTGCAGACAAAGCCCTTCTTGCCTTCTGTCTCCGGCTTCGGCTTGACGTTCTTCTGATAATAGGTATAGGTCATGGTCTCCTTGTCGCTCAGGACGCGGGCCTCGGTGACCGAGCAGATGAACATGCCGTGAGTATCCAGATCCACATAGTCCTCGACCTTCAGGGACATAAAGGAGTTGATATACTTCGGCAGAAAGACCAGTCCGTTGTCCGAACGCAGGATATTCTCATAGTCCGCGAACTTATCGACGTTTCTTCCGCTCTGGAATCCGAAGTTCTCGAAAACCTTAAAAGGCGCCTCGACCGACAGGCAGTTGACGTTCATGACACCGGTCTGCTTGATGACATGGTGCGAGTAGTTCTGCTTGTTGATCGTTACCGCGATGCGGTTCGGAGTATTTGTCACCTGGGTCACGGTATTGACGATCAGGCCGTTGTCCTTCTTGCCGTCGTTCGAAGTTACGACATAAAGGCCGTATCCGATATTAAAGAGCGCCGTCAGGTCGTTCTTGTTCGCGGTATCTTCCTTCTGCGCGAGGTAATCCTGGCACAGTTCATTTGCCAGAGCCTCGACCTGCGCCTTCGACTCGTCGTTCAAAGCCGACATGATCTTGACGTTATTTTCGGTAAATGTCAGGTTCTTGCTCTTTTCGAACATCGTCTTCATGGTGCGGATCGCCTGAGGCGCCCAGGAACCGTTCTCGATCATACCGATGGTCTTGTTCTGGAACTGTCTTTCCGTCAGGTGATGGATAAACTCACGCATAAACGGGAAAACATCGGCGTTATAGGTCGTTGTCGCCAGAACGATCCTGCCGTAGCGGAACGCGTCCTCGACACACTCGGCCATGTCTTCTCTTGCCAGGTCATTGACCACGACCTTCGGACAGCCGTTGCTCTTGAGCTTTTCCGCCAGCATCTCGACGGCTTTCTTCGTATGTCCGTAAACAGAGGTATAGAAGATCGCGATACCGTCGGACTCGACGCCGTAGGAAGACCAAGTGTCATAAAGCTTAAGATAAGGAGAAAGATCTCCGGTCAGGACCGGTCCGTGCAGCGGGCAGATCGTCTTGATCTCCAGGCCTGCCGCCTTCTTGAGGACTGCCTGGACCTGTGCGCCGTACTTTCCGACGATGCCGATATAGTAGCGGCGGGCCTCACATGCCCAGTCCTCTTCTACATCGAGCGCGCCGAATTTACCGAATCCGTCTGCCGAGAAAAGCACTTTATCGAAAGTATCGTAGGTCATGATGACTTCCGGCCAGTGCACCATCGGAGCCGCCACGAACTTCAGGACATGCTTTCCGAGAGGAAGCTCATCGCCCTCCCCGACCACGATACGGCGGTCTTCAAACTCGGTCCCGAAGAAATTCTTCATCATGGTAAACGCCTTCTGGGAAGAAACGATCTGGGCATCCGGATAATTCTTCATGAAGTTCACGATATTGGCGGAGTGATCCGGCTCCATATGCTGGACGACCAGGTAATCCGGTGCTTTTCCGGCCAGAGCCTTTTCCAGATTATCCAGCCACTCGTGTGTGAAATTCTGATCGACCGTATCCATGACCGCCACTTTATAGTCCGCGATCACGTAGGAGTTATAGGCCATGCCGTTCGGCACGACGTACTGACCCTCGAAAAGGTCGATCTGATGGTCGTTTACGCCCACATATTTAATGTCGTTACTGATAAACATAGAAATGTCCCTTTCTTAATGAAAAAATGAGCGCCCGAGAAAAGCTCTTTTCGGGCGCCCCGTAACCTTTTTCGTGCTTATGGATTACTTGAAGTAACGATCCAGCAGGCCCTTGAGTGCCTTGCCGTGGCGAGCCTCGTCACGAGCCATCTCGTGTACGGTATCGTGGATCGCATCCAGGTTATTCTTCTTCGCGCAGGTCGCCAGCTCTGTCTTGCCGGCTGTCGCACCGAACTCGCAGTCAACACGCCAAGCGAGGTTTGCCTTTGTGGAAGCCTTCATGTTCGGCTCGAGGTCCTCACCGAGGAGCTCGGCAAACTTCGCAGCATGCTCTGCCTCTTCGAAAGCTGCCTTCTCCCAGTACAGTCCGATCTCCGGATAGCCCTCTCTGTATGCGATACGAGCCATGCAGAGGTACATGCCGACCTCGGAGCACTCACCGGTGAAGTTTGCCTTCAACTGATCGAAGATATACTTCTTATCTTCCTCGGAGATATCCGGGTTATTCTTTACTGTCTTTGCATAGATGCCGAACTCGTGCTCTGCAGCAAGACCTGCATCCTCAACCATCTTCTTAAAAGCTGCCTTCTTGGCTTTGCATACCGGGCACTCATCCGGAGCTTCGGTACCTTCATAAACATAACCGCAAACTGAGCAAACAAACTTTTCCATAACAAATTCTCCTTCACACTTTGAATTCGGGCGCGGACCCGTTTTTTTGTCCCGAAAGCCCTCAGGCCCCCGCCTCGGACAGTTCCTGGCACTCTGGGCAAAGTCCGTCAAACTGCAGCGAATATCCGAAGATCCGGTAACCGGAAGTATCGCTTAGCATCTCGACCAGTTCTTCCACCGGCATCGTCACGTCCGCTACCTTCCCGCAGGAACTGCAGTGCACATGATAATGTGGGAAAGTCTGATGATCGAAATGGTCGGCACCGTTATTGATGCGGATACGAAGGGCTTCGCCGGAATCAGCGAGACGGTTCAGAATACGGTACACCGTCGCGCGGGAAATGGACGGATAATTGCTCTGCACTTCCGCAGCCACTTCATCGGCAGTCGGGTGATTGCATAGTGAGATCAGTGTTTCATGCACGATCCGCTTCTGCAAAGTATTTCTCTCCTGCATCAGATACCTCCTTTTTCTTTCTCATCGAATCTCGCACATAAGCGGTCGATCCGCTCAGGTGTCTTTCACTTATTGATACTATATCCTAATAAGGATTTTGTCAACAAGTAATTATCTTTTAAGATTTCGTTTTTCGTCATGCATTTGATACGTCCGCCTGGCCGGAAGAAACTTCCTGGGAAAATGCACTGATCGCGCTCTCAAACAAAAAAGATCCATCCCGTATCCGGGATGGATCTTTCACTTTTACAATCTTTATTCAGATCGGCAATCAGATCAGTCGATCTTCGGCAGATTTGCTGCGAACTTAGCCAGTTCCTCATCCGTCGGGATGTAGTCATCCATCTCACCGTTATGGAACTTCTCGTAAGCAACGAGGTCGAAGTAACCTGTACCGGTAAGACCGAATACGATAGTCTTCTCTTCGCCTGTTTCCTTGCACTTGAGAGCCTCGTCGATAGCAGCGCGGATCGCGTGGGAGCTTTCCGGTGCCGGCAGGATACCCTCAACACGTGCGAACATCTCTGCTGCTTCAAATACTTCTGTCTGCTTCACGGATCTTGCTTCCATCAGGCCGTCATCGTAAAGCTGGGACAGGATGGAGCTCATGCCGTGGTAACGCAGACCACCGGCGTGGTTCGGAGCCGGGATAAAGTCGGAACCGAGTGTGTACATCTTCGCCAGCGGGCAAACCATACCTGTATCGCAGAAGTCGTAAGCGTAAACACCACGTGTGAAGCTCGGGCAGGATGCCGGTTCAACCGCGATGATTCTGTAGTCTGCTTCGCCACGGAGCTTCTCACCCATAAACGGAGAGATAAGACCACCGAGGTTGGATCCGCCGCCTGCGCAGCCGATGATGATGTCAGCCTTCTCGCCGAGTTTGTCGAGAGCCGCCTTGGTCTCCAGACCGATTACGGACTGGTGCAGGAGAACCTGATTCAGAACGGAACCGAGAACGTAACGGTAACCCGGTGTGCCGACTGCAACTTCTACTGCCTCAGAGATCGCGCAGCCCAGAGAACCTGTGGTGCCCGGGTGCTTCTCAAGGATCGCCTTACCAACGTTTGTGGTGTTGGACGGAGAAGGTGTAACCGATGCGCCGTATGTACGCATGACTTCACGACGGAAAGGCTTCTGCTCGTAGGATACCTTAACCATGAATACCTTACAGTCGAGATCGAAGTAAGAGCAAGCCATGGAAAGAGCTGTACCCCACTGACCAGCACCGGTCTCTGTGGTAACACCCTTGAGGCCCTGCTTCTTAGCGTAGTAAGCCTGAGCGATCGCGGAGTTCAGCTTGTGGGATCCGCTGGTGTTGTTACCCTCGAACTTGTAGTAGATCTTAGCCGGTGTACCGAGCTTCTTCTCGAGGAAGTAAGCACGTACCAGCGGGGACGGACGATACATCTTGTAGAATTTCAGGATCTCTTCCGGGATCGGGAAATAAGCAGTATCGTTATCGAGTTCCTGCTTAATGAGTTCATCGCAGAATACCGGAGCCAGTTCTTCAGCGGTCATAGGCTGATGTGTGCCCGGGTTCAAAAGCGGAGCCGGCTTGTTCTTCATGTCGGCACGGACATTATACCAAGCGGTTGGGATCTCCTTTTCATCAAGATACGTTTTGTAAGGAATTTTCTCAGACATAATTTGTCTCCTTTCGTATGGGCCTAGCCCTGATTCTTTCCTGGACCTCTCCCTCATCTTCGGGAAATGATCCTTGGGGCAAATTCTCATTTTCTGCCGGGAAAACAAAAATCCCGCCCCAGCTTCTACTTTCTGCTGGGACAGGAACTATATCTTTCCTGCGGTGCCACCCGGCTTGATCGCTTCCGCGATCCACTCACGCATACCGACATATGCTGGTTATTGTTGACGGGGTACCTTTCCCCGGCGCAGATACTTGCGGTAACGCTTTCCCCTTGCCCTCGAAAGTCCATTCGGAACAGTTTCTTCGTGCTGCACTCTCACCACCGGCAACTCTCTGTACGGAAGGAGCTCTGTTCTTACTCACTCTTTCTCTTCGGTTTGAAGAAATTATACACACCCGATATCTCATATGTCAATACGATATATGCTATAATCAGGTTGTCCATGCATGGACGAGTTAAGGAGATCAAGAAAATGGCCAGGACCAACGATCAGGGACAAGTGCTTTTCCCGATGAAATACATCGTCACGACATGCGGAGTCAGCCGCGCCACCCTTCTTCGCTACGAGGAGGAAGGCCTTTTGACGCCGGCCTTTAAAGACGACGACAGTGGGTACCGCTACTACAGCTGCGAGAATCTGGCCGATATCCTTAACATATTAAAGTACCAGCATCTGGGATTTACGAAAAAAGAGATCCGCGAGATCCAGGAAGATCCGAGGAAGCTTTCTTCCGGTATCGAATCGCTTCGCCAGAAACACCTGGTCATGCTCCGAGAACTCGATAACCTTACCGCCGATCTGGCACAGGGCACTACGGGCGAAGGAAAAGACTCCCCACTCCCCGGCCTTCGTATCATCCCCACTTTCGGCGGCACTTTCTTTACCCGTACCAAAGAAGTCCTCTTCACACCGGATGGCATGCGTGGGTTCGCAGTTGAAACGCTCGAGGATTTCCTGCGTGCCAGGATCCCCGGAAATACGCAGCAGACCATGAAGGTCTATGTCGACGATGCAGACTATAGAACCTGCATCGGACAGTTCGACGGGAAAAAGCACGTCCTTCGCGCGGTCATCCCGACACTTCACCCGGAAGTCGGCGAGGACATAATCGGGATCCCTCCCTGCACCATGCTGACTCTTGCCGTC
Source organism: Clostridiales bacterium (assembly GCA_017962145.1). Classification (GTDB taxonomy): domain Bacteria; phylum Bacillota; class Clostridia; order Saccharofermentanales; family Saccharofermentanaceae; genus Scatonaster. The sequence continues at coordinate 101,214 of JAGCVX010000026.1, forward strand.
AAATGCGACTACGATAGATCCGAGCCATATTTTCGCGCCCTGTGGGACAAGGCGAAAACTCTGGGCTACACTCCGGACGGTCCGGTATGTATCGCAGGTCTTCCGGATCTTTTTGCCAAGGCAAAAGAAAACCGGGGCGTTTCCACGCTCCGGTTGATGCTTCGAACGACTGCCGCGCCGGATGACGCGACGTATTAATATTTCAGCAGATCCGCAAGTGTCATCGAATCCAGATACTCATTTACCACCTTATTCAGACCTGACCAGAGCGGAAGTGTACGGCACTCCGCCGCTTTTTTGCAGGGAACGGCGCCTTCTTCCAGACAGGTTACCGGCGCAAGGTCGCCCTCGGTCAGACGAAGGATCTCCCCGACTTTATAATCTTTCGGATCACGAGTCAGACGGTATCCGCCGCCTTTTCCGTGCACGCCTTCGATCATGTGGGCTTTTACCAGATCCGGAAGGATGCGCTCGAGATACTTCAGCGAGATCTCCTGACGCGCCGCTACTTCCTTCATGGCGATGTATCCGCCCTCAGTATGCTGTTCTGCTATATCGATCATGACACGAAGCGCATATCTGCCTCTCGTAGAAATCATCATTTCAAGTCCTTTCCCGCACGGTTGCCCGCTTTCTTCGCGTTACGCCGCACGTGGAACCCTAAGTCCAAAAAAAGAAGCACCGCAACACTTACTCGTAGTATATCACGAGTCAGCGCCGCGGTGCGCATCTCTAACCAATTCACTTTTCGCGCGAAGGTCGGATGAGACCTTCTGCCGCGGATCCCTTACTCCTCGAAAAGCGCTGTAGAAAGGTATCTGTCGCCTGAATCCGGTAACAGAACAACCACATTCTTTCCTGCAAATTCAGGACGGGCTGCTACTTTCAAAGCGGCAAATGCAGCCGCTCCGGAAGATATACCTACCAGTACGCCTTCTTCTTTTCCGATGCGTCTGCCGGTTGCAAATGCATCGTCATTGGAGACCGGGATGATCTCGTCATATACTCCTGTATCCAGAACTTCCGGTACGAAGCCTGCGCCGATACCCTGGATCTTATGAGAACCGGAACGGCCTTCCGAAAGGACCGGTGAATCCTGCGGTTCAACAGCGATGATCTTTACGTTCGGATTCTTTTCCTTGAGAAATGCACCGACACCCGTAATCGTTCCGCCTGTACCTACACCGCCTACGAATACGTCTACTTTTCCATCGAGCTGTTCCCAGATCTCCGGACCGGTTGTGACATTGTGGATCGCCGGGTTCGCCGGGTTGGTAAACTGGGACGGGATGAAGCTGTCCTTGATCTCCTCGTGCAGTTCTTCTGCCTTAGCGATCGCACCCTTCATGCCCTTTGCGCCTTCTGTCAGAACCAGCTCCGCGCCATAGGCCTTCATGAGCTTTCTTCTTTCGATGGACATGGTCTCCGGCATCACGATGATGATGCGGTAACCGCGGGCTGCTGCTACAGATGCAAGACCGATACCGGTGTTACCGGATGTAGGTTCGATAATCGTTGTCGTCGGCTTAAGGATCCCCTTTGCTTCCGCGTCATCGAGCATGGCCTTCGCAACACGATCTTTTACAGATCCGGCCGGATTAAAGTACTCCAGTTTCGCAAACACTTTTGCGCCGACACCCTCGGACTTCTCGATATGAGTGAGTTCCAGAAGCGGTGTGTTACCGATGATCTGATCTGCAGATGTAGCAAACTTAGACATATTCTTACCTTCTTTCTCGTTTTTTAAAACTTCTTATTTTACTTTTGCAAAACCCTGCTCCAGGTCAGCCAGGATATCGTCGATATGCTCCGTACCGATGGAAAGACGGATCGTTGTCGGACGGATACCTGCTTCGAGCAGTTCCTCTTCGCTAAGCTGAGAGTGTGTCGTAGAAGCCGGATGGATGACCAGAGACTTTACGTCAGCGACATTTGCCAGAAGCGAGAACAGTTCCAGTTCTTCCGTAAACTTCTTAGCCTGCTCCGCCGTACCCTTGAGATCAAAGGTGAAGATCGAACCGGCGCCCTTCGGGAAGTAACGATCATAGAGGGCACGCTGGGACGGATCAATGGACGGATGATTGACTCTCTCGACCTGCGGGTGATTCTTCAGATATTCTACCACTTTCAGTGCATTTTCAACATGACGTTCTACACGCAGGGACAATGTCTCAAGGCCCTGCAGAAGCAGGAACGAGTTAAACGGAGAGATCGCAGCTCCCTGGTCACGAAGCAGTGTCGTTCTGGCCTTGATGATGTATGCAAGGTTTCCGACCGCCTCTGTGAATACGACACCGTGGTAAGACGGATTCGGCTTGGAAAGACCCGGGAACTTATCGTTCTGTGCCCAGTCGAACTTGCCGCCGTCGATGATCAGACCACCCATTGCCGTACCATGACCGCCGATAAACTTCGTCGCGGAATGCACTACGATATCGGCACCGTGCTCGATCGGACGGAGGTTATAAGGTGTCGCGAAAGTATTGTCGACGATGAGCGGAACTCCGTTACTGTGGGCGATAGCGGAGACCGCGTCGAGGTCGAGCACGTCGGAATTCGGATTACCGAGTGTTTCTGCGAAGAAAAGCTTGGTGTTCGGCTGAACGGCCTTTGCGAAATTCTGCGGATCAGCAGGATCAACGAATGTAGTCGTAACACCCTGCTCACGAAGTGTGTGTGCCAGAAGGTTAAAAGAACCACCATATATATTCTTAGAAGCAACGATGTGATCGCCTGCGGTTGCGATGTTCTGCAGAGCGTATGTGATCGCAGCGGCACCGGAAGCAACAGCCAGAGCGGCGGCGCCACCCTCGAGAGCTGCGATGCGCTGCTCGAGTACATCGGATGTCGGGTTCATGATACGTGTGTAGATGTTACCACCCTCGGCCAGACCGAAACGGGCTGCAGCCTGAGCTGCATCTTTAAATACGTAAGAAGTGGTTGCGTAGATCGGTACCGCACGTGCATCGGTTGCGGAATCCGGTTTTTCCTGACCTACATGGATCTGAAGAGTTTCAAATTTATGGTTAGAGTTAGACATAGTTATACATTCCTTTCGAATTACATAAAGATATTGTTTTTGAAAATATAGATGAAAAAAAGATCATTCCAGCGTGGGCATACTTCGACACCCGGATATAAGGAATAATCTTAACTAAAAGCAGATCCTATGCGCCTTCTTCCCCACTTCGCTTCTTTTTCGAAGCGCATCATGAGTCAGCGTCTACGGCTCTGCATCAACAACATCGACACATTCGACCGAAACGATAATTCTCTCTATTCAGTTTTACAAGAAGCTTTGTCATGGTAGACCATCCTCTCTGTAAAATGTCGTTTCGTATTTCCCACCGCTCAGGTAGGTTATTGAAAGAATAACCGATATTACCCACCATGTCAATAGGTAATTTCATTTTTTCTCAAAAAATCACATTTTCTTCCTGGGGAGTTCGACAAAGATCGTGAGGATCTCGTCTTTTAAGGATGCGCCGCAGGTGCCGCCCATCTTCTCGGCAAGGCTCTTTGCGATCGCAAGGCCGAGTCCGGTATTACTGCTGCTTCGTACTTTATCCTTCGTAAAATACTTCTCGAAAAGATGCGAAGCGTCTTCTTCCGTTATATTCGTCGCGCGGTTGGAAAACCGGAAACGAAACGACTTCTCATCCGAAGACTGGTTTAAAGAGATCGAAAAATCCCCTTCCCCGTGTGAAAGGCCGTTTGAAATGATGTTTGAAAAGATCCGTTTCACAGCCTCCTGATCCGCCAGGACAGGCATGACCTTTTCTTCGATCTGAACCTGCATCTCATAATTCTTCTTTTCAAAATCCATATAATACATGGCCAGGACCGAAGTCAGGACTTTTCTGATATCCACCTCTTCTTCGTTCCAGCCGAGCGAATCCGATTCCAGTCTCGTATAGTAGAAAAGCTGGTCGACCAGGTTCCGGGACGTCTCGAAACGATCTTCGACCACATTCAGATAGCGAAGCTTCTCTTCTTCCGTAAGATCCATATCTTTGAGCATGCCGGTATAGCCGCTTGCCGCAGTAAGCGGAGTGCGAAGATCGTGGGAGATCTCCGCAAGGCTTTCACGGACTTCGCGGTTTTTCTTTTCTGCCGTGACGACCTTCTGTCGAAGATCGCGCAGTTCTCCGTTTATGGAATTGATCAGAGGATTGAGCATCTTCTGCCCACTGCTGTTTCGGACAAGCTGATTAGTCTCTTCGTGGGACATCTCCTGCACCTGCGAAGCGATATTTCGAAGCGACAGTTTCAGACGGATCAGATAGATCACAAGAAGGAGCAGCGCGATGGAAAGACCGATGACCGCAAAAATCATGTTGTCTCCTCCGAAAGCTTAAAGCCGATCCCCCAGACCGTCTTGATATAATCGTCGCTGCCGCCGGCCAACACCAGTTTCTTTCTTATATTACTGACATGGACATTGACGGAATTGTCCTCCGGAAGATAATTCTGCCCCCAGACCGTCTCGAAGATGTTTTCCTTCGTAAATACTTTCTTGGGATAACGCACCATCAGTTCGAGGATCTCGTATTCTTTCGGAGTCAGCTCCACTTCGTTCTCCCCGACCTTGACCAGGTGGTTTTCCGGCTCGATGGTAATGTCCCGAAACGAAAGCAGTTCCTGCTTGGGTTCTGAAGCCTCGGCGGAAGCAGATGCTCTTCGCAGAAGCGCTTCGACTCGAACGAGGAATTCATCATAGTGGAAAGGTTTGACGAGATAATCATCTGCACCGAGTTTCATGAGCTTTACTTTGGACTCCACGGAATCGACGGCCGTCACACAGAGGATCGCCGTATTCTTTTCCGAGCGGATCTTTTTGAGCACCTCATCACCGGAAAGACCCGGAAGCATCAGATCGAGCACGATCAGATCAAAGCTGTCGCGCTCGAAACGCATCAGCGCTTCTGTACCCGAAAAGGCGGACACTGTCTCGTACCCGCTTTTCGTAAGAAGATCCTTTTCCATCTGATGGATCTCCATATTATCTTCGATGATCAGTATTCTTGCCATACTTCCCTCATCGGGATCACCCGTCAATATTCTTTCTTCTTCACTACTATTATACTCAAAATCGTGAAAATGATTCCTAATGCAACAAGACCAAGAACAGAATAGATCCTGGGACATGCTTTATGAGTAGCATACAGAATGTTTTCAAATGAAGTAGTCAGATCCAGAGGATATTTTACCATTTCTTTGGTCGAAAACGTCATGACGACAAGTTCAAGAATCGACGGCGTCATAATAGCGAAAGGAATCGTAATGCTGACTCTTTTCGAAAGAGAAGCAACAAACATAACAAATGCTGTATAGTTGAATGTCGCACAGAAAGTAGCCAGAAGCAGCCATAGCAATTGCTTCCATTCGTTTAAACCGGCCTTCTTACAGTAAACAGTAAATATTCCGAATGTGCACAAATAGTAAAACAGTACCACGATCATGGAGAAAAGAAAAATAGTGAAAAGCGTTCCCAATGTATAGTTCAGCTTACCGGTGCCTTTGCCGATGATCTGACGGATACTCTGGGTAGAAAAATCCGAGCAGATCAGAAGCGATGCCAGTAGTCCGACGATCACATAAACAATTCCACCTTCAACAGAACTTACAAGCAAGCTTAAGCCGGTAATCTCATATTGTGCGCTCACACCTTCAGGAACCGAATTCAGAGATGAACGTGCAAGCCAAAAATCACCAAACGCCAAGCACACCATAAGAACCATTATGACAAAAAACGCACTGCTTCGAAGATACTTAAAACTCTGGCTGGAGATAACATTATTCATGATCTGCACCTCCCATCTTCTCGACAAAATACGCTTCGAGATCCTGTCCGACGACACTGATACTTTCCGCATAGATCCCTTTTGAAGCAAGCGCGGCGTTGATTTTCCCGCTTAACGAAGTATCACAGAATACCTGGACTTTCTGATCCGGAAGGATCTTATAGTTTTTCAGGTCCATCTCTTCGAGTGCGACGGCCACTGCTTTTGCATCCTGTGTGTCGATCTGGATCGCCTGACGTGTTTTTTCGAGCAGCTCCTCATGGGAAAGCTCCTCCACGAGCACGCCCTTTTCGATGATTCCGTACCGGGTTGCCAGTCTTTGCAGCTCACCCAGGATATGCGAAGAGATAAGGATCGTGACGCCACGCTCCTGATTCAGTTTCAAAAGAAGATTGCGGACTTCGACGATACCAGTCGGATCCAGTCCGTTGACCGGCTCATCCAGGATCAGCATATCCGGATTGCCGATAAGCGCGATGGCGATACCCAGACGCTGCTTCATGCCAAGGGAAAGCTTTCTGGCCGTTTTCTTCTTCGCATCGCTAAGATCCACCAGTTCCAGGATCTCATCGATGTTGGAATCATCCGTGATCCCCAGAAGCTTGTTATAGAACTTAAGGTTATTTTGTACACTCATGTCCGTATAAAGTGCCGGACATTCGATGAGACATCCGATCCGTTTGATCGTTTTTCTATTGTCCTTTTCTCCGAAGAATTCGTATGATCCCGATGTCGGTCTGGAAAGACCGCTGATCATCTTCATGATCGTTGTTTTTCCGGCGCCGTTTCTTCCGATCAGACCGTAGATATCGCCTCGTTGAAGATTCATCGAGACGTGATCGACTACGGTCTGGGAACCATACACTTTTGTCAGTGAATGTGTCTGCAAAACAGAAGTCATTTTTCTTTCCTCGCTTTACTTTGATGATTCCATTCTACTGACCATAC
>JAGCVX010000027.1 GCA_017962145.1 Clostridiales bacterium
CCATTGAATGTCGCACCAAAGCTCTCGGCAGCATCTTCCACAATCAACGCATTATGCTCATCAGCAATCTTTCTGATCTCATCAATCTTGGCTGGCGTACCATAAAGGTGAACGACAACAATAAGTCTTACATCCGGATAGATTTCAAAAGCTTTCCGAAGCGCTATCGGATCCATATTCCAAGAGTCATATTCTGTATCGATAAAGATCGGCTCACCGTTTTCGTAACAGATTCCATTCACTGTCGCATCGAATGTCATATCGGAACAGAATACTTTCTTTCCTTCCAGTGCACCATGACCGGCCTTCGGCTGTCCATACAGTTTTTCAGCAGCCAGCTTAATAGCAAGATGCAGTGCTGCTGTTCCTGCACTAAGACCTACCGCATATTTTCTACCGATCTTCTCGGCAATCTGTTTCTCAACAACATTGATGTTCTCACCAGCGGTTGTGATCCAGTTTTTCTCGAAAGCATCGTTGATCCACTTCTGCTCGTCACCATGCATAGTCGGACTGGCGAGCCATACTCGCTTTTCAAATGGTTTGATTCCTTCAAATCTCTTATCGTTCACGTAGTCAAACATAATCAATTCTGTCTCGGCGTATATGTCGGGACGATCTCCTGTACGTATTCTTTTATCTTCTCGTCATCGTTCTTACTTTCGATATCCAGTTCAGCAAGCTTGTTTTTGAACCATTCATCATCCATCTCGATCGGTTTTCCGATAAAGATCAACTTGTTTGCAGTAGTCTGCATGCCCTCTTCATCCATAAGCTTTTCTTCGAAGAGTTTCTCGCCAGGACGAAGACCGGTATACACGATCTTGATATCCACATCCGGAATCTTACCTGAGAGTTTGATCAGGTTTCTGGCCATGTCATCGATCTTGACCGGATCACCCATATCCAGAACAAAGATCTCTCCGCCTTTGGCATAACGAGATGCCTGAAGAACCAGAGATACCGCTTCCGGAATCGTCATAAAGAATCGGATGATATCCTTATGTGTAACCGTAACCGGGCCACCCTCTTCGATCTGTTTCTTGAAGAGCGGCACAACAGATCCGTTCGATCCAAGCACATTACCAAAACGAACAGCTACATATCTTGTATCCTTTGTCTGACGATCCATCATCTGGATGATCATCTCACAAATACGTTTCGAAGCACCCATCAGATTGGTCGGGCGAACGGCTTTATCTGTGGAGATCAGAACAAAAGTCTTAACTCCGGCTTCCGCTGCAGCCTTTGCCGTCTTATATGTTCCCATCACGTTATTCTTGATTGCTTCGTTCGGGCTGTCTTCCATAAGAGGAACATGCTTATGTGCTGCTGCATGGAAAACAATGTCCGGCTTATACTGCTGCATCACGGAATTGATTCGATGTGTATTTCTAACCGAACCAATCAGAGTGACAAGGTCCAGTTCACCGTGATACTTTCGAATCAGTTCCTGCTGGATCTCATATGCATTGTTTTCATAGATATCGAAGATGATAAGCTGTTTCGGCTGATGCGCCGCAATCTGCCTGCAGAGCTCGGATCCAATCGATCCGCCACCACCGGTAACAAGGATGGTCTTATCTTTCAGCATCTCGAAGACTTCCTGGTTATCGATCTGGATTGGTTCTCTTCCGAGAAGGTCTGTCAGTTCTACATCACGGAGCTTACTTATGCTTACTTCTTCATTCGCCAGCTGATAGATAGCAGGAAGTGTTCTGATCTTCGCACCGGTTTCTTTACAGATGTTCAGGATATCCTTTTTGTCTGCTGCGGATGCAGAAGGCACAGCTAGAATAATGGAAGAGATGTCGTACTCTCCTGCTAATTCGATGATATTGTTTCTTGTGCCTACGATTGGAACGCCATAGAGTTCACGACCGATCTTGTTTTCGTCATCGTCAATAATGCAAACAGGAACTTGGGTAGTGTGCGTATCACTTTTCAGTTCTCGGATAATCACACTTCCGGCCGCACCGCCACCGATGACCATCACTTTCTCTGTCTTGTTCTCTTTTCCTTCTGAAGACTTACGCATCTTGCGTTTCATATATCGAAGAACACGGTAAGAGAAACGTATGCCTAAGTGACAAGTAAAAGCGATAACAATACCGAAAACATAGAAAGATCTCGGCATCACGAAATTGAGGATAAACTTAGTTAAGATGAAGCAAACAATCAGGACTGCATACGCTTTGATCATGATGAGACCTTCATCGATACTGACAAAATCCCACACACTGTGATAGAGCTTAAAGACATAGAAAATAACACAAGTAAGGATACACCACAAAGGCATGATCCAAATATACGTCGTCAGAAACTGATCCGGAATATTACTAAAAGATAAGTCAAATCGGAAGAAAAGCGCAAGGAAAAACGATGCATACACTACTAATATATCAGCAAGTAGAACAAGTGCAGAATTCTTCACCCATTGTCTGTCCAGCAGACGCTTTGGTTTATTCGTTTTTGGCTCGACTTTCTTCCCCATATGCCCCCAAATAAACAAGAAATCGAAAAGACTTTCCGTTTCTTACAAGAAAATCAAAAAATGTCTAGATTATTATACTATTATTTGAGAATTCCTGCACCCTTTTCAACCAAGAAATCTAGTTTATTCTAGGCGTTTATGGCACTTTTCGAAAACAGTTTCGAAAATCAAACTTTTTCGTCATAGAACAGAGTGATTACTGCTTCTTTAAGCGAGGTATCATCACAGTAAAATTCCATGTATCTTTCACCAACACGGTTTTCGCCTTTTATCTTAATCATGCCCAAATAATCGTAGTCTGCAAGGTAACTGGAAAGCTTCGAGAGCTCATCGAGATTCATGTCCGTGATCATGTAATCTCCAAGATCACCAATTAAGTTGATCGCATATGTGGCATCCGCATCCATCTTTTTCTTTGCCAAGTCTTTCCAGGCACTTAAGTATGTGGTCTGGCGCTCCATTCGAGAAACGTTTGTGGAATTCTCAAGCGACTGTCTGGCACGAACAAATCCCTCTGCCTGCTTGTCATTCAGCTTAATGGTAGCACCATCCTTCATGTCCGGATCTACCATCGTCATGTCATAAGGGATCTTGACTTCCACGCCGCCGACACTTCTGTTCAAGATCGCTACGCAATCGAGTTTCAGGGAGATGTAGTGCTGGATATCTTCGCCCATCAGAAGTGTTTCCATTGCTTCAACAGAATACTCACAGCTATCTTCCAATCCAGAACCATATGTATGGGAAAGCGCAATCTGCGCCGGAACTGTACCGAGCCTGTCTCCCGTCGTTCCAATGAGCGGAATCTCGGTAATCGTATCACGGTTTACCTGAAGCACTTGATAGGTCTTCGCTTTGTGATCAACAACAAGCACCATCAAAACATCCGCCTGATCGTTATTGTTATTGCCTTCTCTCTCCTGTGCTTCACCATAGGAGTCGATACCCAGGATCAATATGCTGTCGATATTTTTCTTTCGGGTATAGGCTTTTCCACCAAAATAAATGACAGGATCGATATCTTCTTCTCCATACGGATCGTAATAGGATCCTATCGGAGAGGAAGACGAAGAAGTCGCCTTCTTCTTCATCCTGTCAGTTATTACAAGCAAAATAGAAAAGAATAGTAGCATTGCTGCTACTATTCCCACTACTTTTAAAATCGTATCCTTATTTAACGGAGCTCTTCTTTGCACGCTTTACACACACGAAACCAGCAACCATCAGAGCAGCTGCAGCTACGAGAACGTAACGGGTTACATACTCACCGGTTTGCGGAGAAGGTGTCTTACCGTCTTTGATCGGAGCCTTAGCCTGTACAGCGGAAACAAAAGCGAACGGGCTCAGGCTTCCTGTTGTAACTGTAACAGTACCACCGCTTACGCTGGCATTCACGATGCGCCATACGCCGGCTGCATCCTGATGCAGTACGAAGAACGGACCGTTAGCAGCAGAATATTCGAATGTGATCGTGATGGAGCCTTCCGGCTTTACAACCTCGCCATCCATAACCTTAGATGCATCGAATACCTCTGCGAACTTAAGATCTGCAGCACTGTAGCCATCACCGAGTTTTTCCTGGAAAGCAGCTTCCAGTGTCTGTCCATCAGAACCCTTCAAGTTTGCCGGCTTCTCAGAAGCGGCAGCGATATCAGCTCTTGCAGAATCAAGATATGCGTTGATCTGACCATAGGGAGATGAAGAACCAAGACGTGTTGTAACGATATAGTTGGTTACATCACCGGTAGCATCCGTAGCAGAAATAACATTCGGGCCATCACCCTTCTCCGGACTCTCAACTGCGAGTACTGTAGAGAAGAGCATGGTAACTGTCAGTGCTGCTGTAAGAACAATTTTTAAAACTTTCATACACAACCTCCAAACTCAAATATACTTAACTACTGTATCTCCTTAGCAAAAACCAAATACCGCTTCGTACGATCCCCCCACAAGCAGGAAGAAAGCACCAGAACGCGGTCCCCATAAGTAGGTTTGGCTTCAGAAATAAGGTTGACGCCTAGCCCCGTTTTGGTAAAAAGTTCGGAAAAGTAGGCATCGTATACTTCCTCCGTATGAAAGTCATTATAATACAGGAGGTGGGCATTGTCACTAGGTAAAGTCGCAAAAATTTGATAAACTTTTGTCTCTTTTTGTGTGAACACCACAATAAACCTATCTTCGTCGAAGAAACCGCTTTCGGAAAGTGTCGCCTGAAGGGTACCAAACATGGAGCCGCTGCTCATGCGATGGCCGTAGATTACGGTCACCGGATCGGAAAAGTCCGCCAGGTTATATTCATGCTCCACAAAGAGGGATCCTTCCCTCTTATAGTTGCCTACTGCATCGTGGTAAAGATACCACGTGTCATCGACCACGCTTCGCAGGATCGGGAGGCTGATCTCCGGATCGCTCATGTAGAGCCAGCCGATAATATCGGGGTTTGCTCTGCGAAGCGCACCGAAATCGATCGGGCAGGAATATTCGTTCCCGTTCGGATCAGTCGGGGTAGCCGGGTCAGATGCGGACGGATCCGTATTTCTGACCATCGCCTCGTTGGTCAAAGATTCAATATAAGATTCATCAATAGAAGGATAGGTAAACTCGGCATAGGTCTCCGAAGCCGGTGCATGCTTGGCCGGGATCAGATAGCCGTTTCCCCAGAGATAGTAGAGGATCAGACCGACACTTGCCACGAACATCAGACAGGAGATGACGATCCATACGACTCTTTTATTCATAGGACATGCACCTCCTTTCCTCCGGATGCTTCCTGAACCAGCTGTCGACTGTTCTCGTCGATCCTGGTCAGGACGGCTCCTCCAAGTTTATCTTCAATCAGTTCTCTTGCCGGAGCAAGATTCGGACAACGATCGTCCAGATTGTGGCAATCCGATCCAAGAAAGTCGATTTTCCCGCTCTCGAGCATCTTTAATGCCTGCCGTCTCGTCCTTCTTTCCAAGAAAGATTCGGCGTTTGCCTGTATATAGATCCCCGGCTCGGACAGCAGTTCTGCTACCAGATGCTTGTCCTGATCCAGATATCTTTCGATATGAGCGATGATCACTTTCAGATCCTGCTCATCTCGTAGTTCCCTGACATCGTCCAGGAAGGCCGGTGTCCAGCTTCGAAACGGAGGCTCCAGAAGAAGGTATCTGCTGCTGCCCATACAAAGAGAAGCAATATCTTCACTTCTTCCGATTCCTCTATAGTAGTGGACTTCCGAGCCTAAAAGGTAGGACGGATAGTCCCCTTCGTTTGCTTCTATACTTTCCTGCAGCGCACTTGCCGCGAGGCCGCGTCTTTCGATAAACCTTTTCGGGTCTGTCTCATCCGCATAAAAGTGCGGAGTAAAGAACATCAGATCGATGCCCTGTTTTTTCGCTTCTTTTAGCATTGCCAGGGACATCTGGATATTCCGGCTTCCGTCATCGATACCCGGCAATACGTGTGAATGGATATCGATAATGACTTCGAATAACTCTTTCCGTACTTATACTTATAACGCTTCGTCTTCGAACCTGCTCCGTTGTAAACAAATCCGATGATCTTGGCATTCACATAGTTCAGCTGGCGCATCGCATAGGCCAGATCCGTGGATCTGGAATAGTCCTGACGGACGACAACGATCATGCCATCGGTCAGTTTCGATACGATCAATGCATCAGATACTTCGCATACCGGCGGAAGGTCGAGGATGATGAAGCTATAGTCTTTCTCCACCTGCTCGATCAGATCGGCAAATCTCGAAGAAGCCAAAAGCTCGGACGGATTCGGCGGGGTCTCGCCTGCAAAAATGACATCCAAACCTTCGCTCAAGACATTCTGCTGAAGGAACGATCCATCCGGGTCCATGCCCGCCAGAAGATGCGAAAGGCCGGAGCACTTCTTATGTCCCAGTTTTCTTCTTAAAGTAGGAAGACGCATATCGCACTCAACCAGGAGGACTTTTCTTCCACTGTCCGCGATCGAACATGCGAGGTTAATGGCGGTCAAGCTCTTTCCCTCACCGTGAACGGAACTCGTCATGCCGATCACTCGAGCCGAGCGTCCTTCTCTCTTTACGGAATAAAGGATATTGGTACGAAGCAGGTTATAGGCTTCTTTTCCTTCGAAACCCAGATTGCTTCCTACAAAACTCATATCATTTGCATTGATGTTATTTTCGCTCATCTTACTTGCCCTCATTTCCAGGTCTTACGCCGCTATGCTCGACTTCTTTTTTTGCCTGCTCTGAAGTCGAATAGGTTGCCTTTTTCGCATTTCCGGCCGCATGCGCATAAGCCTTACGGTAACCGTAGTAACCGCCTTTGCTGCTTACGTTGAGGTTCGGAACGCTTGTAAGGATCGGGATATCTTTGTAGGTATCGAGCAGGAAGTC
>JAGCVX010000028.1 GCA_017962145.1 Clostridiales bacterium
AATGAAGAGTATCTGACAAGACTGTACACAACGTTCATGGGACGTGAGCCGGAAGCAGATGGTTTCGCATACTGGCTCGGCCTCCTCAACGGCGGAACAGACAGAAACGATGTCATGAAGGCATTCGCAGGCTGTCCTGAGTTCCAGGAGATCTGCAACCAGTACGGCATCGTAAGAGGCGAGATCTGACGGGTCAAACACAACTGAATAAGTAAAGAAAGAGATTCCTCTTCGGCTGCGAACAGTTGCTTACGCAAACTTGCCGTGCGAGGGATCTCTTTCACTTTAACTCTAGGTGGGAGGTGTGCTATACTGTGATTATCTGTAATATTTGATTTTTGGGTTGTTTCACGTTTACAGTTTGGAGGTTTTTATGTTTAAGAAGTTTAGTATCGCAGCTGTATCTGTTTTGACGGCTGCGTTTCTTGGCGTATCTGCAGTCTCCCTGGTAAAGGCGCAGAGTGAAGATGTATTACTTTGTGTTCCTTCACAGGGCTATGCACAGAAAGAAGAGTTAAAAGCACCGCCACCGGGGCTTGCTCCGAGCGATTTCAGTGACAGTGTATTAAAAGACTACATCTTTGAAAACTACGATGCCGATGGAGATAATTACATCAGTTCAGATGAAAGAATGAGTGTTACGGAAGTAACGATCAAGAGTAATCTGATGCTCCAATCATTAGAAGATCTGACATATTTCGATAATCTGGAAGTTGTTGAGATCTCGAACTGCACGAATCTGACAAAAGTAGATGTCAGCGGATGCAGTAAACTCAGATCTTTTACGTGCAAGAACTGTTCGATTTCTTCATTTCAAACTGTGAATCTTAGCAGCAACTCTTCACTGGTTGCCATCGACGTTTCCGGATGCATTAATTTGACGACCCTCGTGCTTCCGACGACCAAGACCAATCTGGAACAGCTTGATGTTATCGGCACGTCGATCACGTCGCTGGAGTTGGATGCGTACGAGAACCTGAAGATTCTGAGATGTTCGGATTCTGATGTGTCTTATCTGACTGTTCCTGTGTCTATCGAAGAAATATATGCTTCTTCGATTTCTATTACGGGTATCGATGTTACCAATTGCCCCGATCTTCGAGTGCTGAGTGTTCCGTACTGCAAGATCAATCATATCTATGTCAATTACAATTCAAAACTCGAGGAACTGAATCTGGCGAGCAATCCGCTATCTGCTCTGATGTATTCGATCGAAGTGGATGCCTGCGAGAACCTCGTTTCGATCGATCTGTCTGATACCGGACTTTCTTTTGTAGATCTTTCTACGAATCAGAATCTGAGATTTATCTATCTCTCAGGATGTCCGATGAAGACGCTTTGTCTTCCGGACACTTCCAAAGGTCCGAACACGGTGCTTCAGGTGCTGCACGTAGGCGGAACGAAGATCGAAGAACTTGATGTTTCTCAGTACCAGGTACTGACCGACCTTTATTGCATGGAGAATTATGCGCTGGAGCACCTGACACTCTATAGTAATGATATCGAGAATAACACGCTCGAACTTCTTTGGTGCCACGAGACAGCGATCCTCGGAACGCTGAATCTGAGCAATCTCAAAGCCTTGAAGTATGTAAGAGCATACGATACGTCTTTAACTAAAATCATGGGCAACAGTATGCCTAACCTTGTAAGTGTGAATCTTTCGAATCAGATCGCATTACAAACGATCGAATTCTTTGATACCGGTCTGGAATACTTCTATGCGGATGACTGCCCGGAACTGACTACTCTGGAAGTCAGCAAGAGTAAGATCAAATCACTGAGCGTTTACAATAATCCCAAACTGGAACGTCTGTACTGCTACAACAACGAACTCACCAGCCTGGATCTGAGTAATAACTCAAATCTGCGCGGAGTTATGTGTTCGAACAACAATATCTCCACGCTTACTCTCTCAAGCAGTGCTCCGCTGGAAATGCTCTATTGCGATAATAACTGCCTCACGTCTTTGTCTTTGAACAGTTATCCTGATCTTGATATTCTTTATTGTTTCGATAACAATCTCGCGAGTCTGGATGTTACCATGAACACCAAACTCGAGTATCTGGATTGCAGCGGAAATGCGATCACCGTTTTACAGGTGCATCCGCTCGAAAAACTGCTCAGTCTGAATTGCGAGATGAACGATATCTCTGTATTGGATGTCACTTCCAACCCGCTTCTTGAAGAGCTCTATTGTGGAGAGAATAAGATTTCCTCTATTGATCTGAGCAAGAATCCTGCACTTCGAGTATTCAGTGCGTATGCAAACGAGCTTACAGCTCTGGACGTGAGTGCAAATGCAAATCTGGAGAAGTTGAGTCTGAGTGGAAACCAGATTGGTAAACTGGATGTCAGTAAGAATGCAAAACTCGAAGATCTTCTTGTCGCGAACTGTCAGTTAACAGAACTGAACGTAAATGGTGCGACTGCGCTCTGTGAGATTTCCTGCAGCTACAACAAACTCACTTCTCTCGATCTCAGCCAGAATCCGAATCTGCGCATACTCTTTGTAGAGGATAATTCGATCCCTGAGCTTGTGATCGAAGGCTGTCCGATGCTGGTCGATCTGGTTACCAATTTCCCGCCGGCAGACGATGGACACGGTCATTACTTCTGTGAGGACAATGTTCATGTCTACATCCTGCGCTACGACCAGACAACAACGCTTCTGCTGAAGAAGCCTGAACCGCCTACACCGGAACCGGATCCGCCGACGCCGGTACCGGTACCGGATCCGACATTTGAAGATTTCGTAGAAAGACTTTATACTGTCGCACTCGGTCGTCCGTCTGAACCGGAAGGAAAAGCATTCTGGGTAGACCAGGTAGTAAACAAGGGCTTTACCGGTGCGGACTGCGCCAGATTCTTCATGCTGGGTGCACCTGAGTTCCTCGGAAGAAACCTGACTGATGACGAATTTGTAGAAGTGCTTTATAAGACCTATTTCGACCGTGCGTCTGAGCCGGAAGGTAAGGCTTACTGGATGGGAAGACTTGCTTCCGGAACCGAGCGTGCGGTTCTCGTAGATGAATTCATCGAGTCCGTCGAGTGGTGTAACGTCTGTGCGACATACGGCGTCAAGTCCGGTGCGCTCTACCACAAGGCAACGATCCCGTCGAAGAACGCGGTGAAGTTTGCAACACGTCTTTATACATGCTGCCTCGGAAGAGAGCCGGAGGAAGATGGTCTGAACTACTGGGCACTGGCTCTGACGAATCTGGATGTATCTGGATATCAGGCAGCAAGCTTGTTCTTTACCCTGCCTGAATTCGTTGGACTTAAGACAACAAATGAAGAGTATCTGACAAGACTGTACACAACATTCATGGGTCGTGATCCGGAGGCAGAGGGCTTTGCTTACTGGCTGGGACTTCTCAACGGCGGAACAGATCGTGTGGATGTCATGAAAGCATTTGCCGCTTGTCCTGAGTTCCAGGAGATCTGTAACCAGTACGGTATCGTTCGCGGTGAGATCTGACGAATTGAACCTGAATAAATGAAAAGAGGCTGTCTCGTAAAACGAGGCAGCCTTTTTTATCTATGAGTGTTCGATGGAGCTTATATACCCCTCTATATTATAGTGCGTCTGTTCAAAACGGACGCATGAAAAAGTGCACAAATTAATTTATGAAAATTGGTGCACTTTTATTAGCACTCTCACCTTGACAGTGCTAATTTTGGATCTATAATGTAGGCGAAACAAAGGAACGAAGATCCCAATAGAAGATAAGACCTCCGCCCCGATGCGAGATAACAACATATAAAGGAGGAATGAATTATGTTGATGTCTGGTATTTTTGGAGAGAACTTGTTTGATGATTGGATGGGCTTTCCGATGAGGGAGCTGGCAAATGTAGACAGACGACTCTACGGTAAGAACGCAAGTCATGTCATGAAGACCGATGTGAAAGAAACAGACGGTACGTACGAACTCGAGGTAGACCTGCCCGGTTTTAAGAAGGACGAGATCAACGTCAAGCTCGAAGACGGCTACATGACGATCAGTGCGACAAAGGGCCTCGATACGGAAAAGAAAGATAAGCACGGCAAGATCATCCGTCAGGAAAGATATGCAGGTGCGATGCAGAGAAGCTTCTATGTCGGTGACGGCGTCAAGACCGAAGACGTTAAGGCGAAGTTTGAAGACGGCGTACTCAAACTCGATATCCCGAAGAAGGAATTAAACCTGCCGGGTAATAACACCATCAATATTGAAGGATAACATGTATATGTTGTCACCCCTTTTTCCGGGGAAGCCTTCCGAAAAGAAGACTTCCCCCTTTTTATTCGCTTCGTGATACAATAACTCTATCAGAATATCTTAATAAGGCAGGTGTTTGCTATGGATCTTGTAAGTATGCTTCTTAAGAATATGACAACAGAGTCTTCTCTGGGTGCCCTCGCAGGTAAGTCCGGTGCTTCGGCAGATTCGATCGAAAAGGCGATCACATCTGCGATCCCGTCTTTGATCGGATCGATGACGAAAAACGCATCTTCTGCAGATGGCGCGAAGTCTCTGGCGGGTGCACTTGCCCAGCATAAAGATACAAACGACATTTCTTCTCAGATCAAGAATGCCGATGAGCTCGACGGCGGAAAGATCCTCGGAAAGATCATGGGCGGCGGAAAAGATGACTTCATCTCCCAGATCGCAAAGAGTTCCGGTATGAATATCGGTCAGACGAATTCCGTTCTGAGCTCGATCGCTCCGGCGCTTCTGTCTTCGATCTCGGCTGCAGCGAAGCCGGATACCGCAGAATCCATCGCCAAGGAAAAGGCAGCAAAAGAGTCCAAAGATGATTCTTTCCTCGGCGGTTTCTTCAAGAACTTCATGAAGGATCCGGACGATAAAGAAGAGAAGGCCGCAGCCGGTGGCGCAGACCTTCTCAACATTCTTTCAAAACTGATGTGATCGGAGTTACTTCTTCGATCTGCTGATCGGGAACGTGATGACGTTCCAGGAAAGAGGTTTTACGTGCGTGGCGCAGATTCCATCTTTGATGGCTGTGCCACGTACTTTTTTCGGTGCAAAAACCGTGTCGTCTTCCGGATTGGTGATAAGGGAGATATCTTCGCTTGCGATCTCAAAGTGAGTGCATTTTCCAAGGTCGGAAGAGCCGGTAAAGCCACGAAGATCGATCGACAGCGGATAGTTTTCCGTCTCGTTTCGGTTGATGACGAAAAGGGAAAGCGTATTCGACTTCGGATCCCAGGCGCTGGCGCAGTCGATATAGGGAACACCGTCTTTGCCTGTGTATTGGGACGTATCGTCGATCGCGTAGCCCGGCATGTCGTAGGTCTCGCAGTCGACCTTGGTCTGCATGGAGATGCCCTTTGCATGCTCAAGAAGCTGCATGAATGCATAGTGGGAAGCGGTGCGCCATACGAGGTCGTGGTTGCTGGCGCAGAGAGCGAAGAGACCTCCGGTCATGCAGCCGATCTTGACGCGGTCCGCGTGACGCAGGATCGCCAGCTGGATGGATGCCATCGAGAGCATGTGCTCCATATCTCCGCCCGGGAAAGCACGGTCATCCATATGATCCGGATCGTGGCGGATGTATTTTCTCTTCGGATCGACACGGTAGTGGACACGTGCCATATTATAGCGGCCCCAGCCAGGATTGAGTTCCGAATTCGGACGGATCATGCCGCCGAACTCATCGAGGGAGATCATCATCTTCTTCGGGGAACGGTGCTTGGACTGCACATAGTCACACATGGCGACCTCGGTATTGATGAAATCTTCGTAGTAGAGAGCTCCGCCGAGAAGGCACTTCAGATCTCCCGGAGGTGCGCTGTGATAGTGATGTACCGAAAGATAATCCACCACGTCGTAGCATTCGTCGAGGACCTTTTCATCCCACTCCGGGAAATGCTCCATAAACGGGGACGAAGATCCGCAGACGGCAGTCTTGATCGTGGGGTCGATCCATTTCATGGCTTTGGATGTTTCCTGGCAGAGCACACCGTATCCGCGGGGATCTTTTTCCCAGGAGCCCAGCTGCCAGTGACCGTCCATCTCATTTCCGAGATACCAGGTATCGACGCCATAGGGCTTCTTGTGACCGTTCTTGCGGCGAAGATCGGACCAGTAGGTACCGCCTTCGTGGTTTGTATATTCTACGATATCCATGGCATCCTGCATCGTGCCGGTGCCGAGGTTGACGGTGTAAAGCGGAGCGGTTCCGACCTTTTCCGCCCACTGCAGATACTCGTCATGACCGACTTCGTTTGTGATGTACTGGAACCATGCCGGATCCAGATGCACTTTTCTTTGGTCCTTCGGGCCGATGGAGTCTTTCCACTGCCAGGCCGACACGTAGTTTCCGCCGGGAAGACGGATCGCGGGAACACCGGTCTTTTTCAGTGCGTCGATAAAGTCTTTACGGAATCCCTGCTCGTCCGCGGTCGGATGCTTGGGATTGAACATGGTACCGTTTACCATCGTTCCGATCGGTTCGAGAAATGCACTGAAAAGTCGTGGTGAGATCTCACCGATGGGAAAGTCCGGGTGAATCGTGATCTTTGCGCGTCTGGCCATGTGAAGCACCTCCTTTTAATTGTTACCTGTAGAGATCTTTTTGATCCATTTTCGGCTGCGAAGCCTGAGTACACACCATATCGTCTTGGCGATCTGATCGAACTTTAAGAAGAAGTAGATCCAGAAAGCCGGAAGATGCAGGACAAATCCAGAAAGAAGTCCCAAAGGCAGAGCCAGGACCCAAAGGAAGATATTGTCCGCGAGCATGAGCATCGTCGTATCTCCGCCGCCGCGCAGTACACCCTTGGTCATGATGCTGTTGGTAGCCTGGAAGATGATGATCAAGCTGATGGAATTCAAAAGCTGATAGGCGATCGATACGGCCTCCGCGGTCGTTTCGCCATAGGACCGGATGATCGGTGTCTTGGTAAAGAAGATGAAAAGCGCGGACAAAAATCCCAGTGCGAAGCCCAGACCCAGGAAGAGCCAGCCTTGTTCTTCGGCCTTTTCTTTCTTGCCTTTTCCGAGCGTCTGTCCCGTGATGATGGCACCGGACTGACATACGCCCTGGATCACGACGGTGCTGAGCTGCTGGGTAACGGCTGTGATGGAATTGGCTGCGACAAATGCTTCGCCGAGATGGCCGATGACCATTGTGATGGAGTTATTTCCCACCGCGTAGATCGCGTCACTGATGAGTACCGGGATGCATACGCGGAGGTATTCTCTGATGAGAGTACGGGTCTTCATGAAGAGGTGATGGATCTTAAATCCGATCTTCTTATCGATCAGGATCAGATACAAAAATACAGCCGCGGCTTCAAAAAGACGGGCGATCATGGTGGCGATCGCAGCACCGGCGATACCGAGTTTCGGCGCGCCGAAGTGACCGAAGATGAGCATGTAGTTACCGCTCAGATTGACAAACAGAGCGCCGATCGAAACATATAGCGGATACCTCGACTGGCCGACGCTTCGCAAAACGATCGTGGTCGTAAGTGAGATACCGAGGAAGAAAAATGTCGGTACGGAATAGCGAAGATAAGTGATACCCAGATCCACCAGATGCATCTCATCGGTATAGGACATCATGATGAGTTTCGGGATCACAAGTGCACCCATGGAAAAAAACAATGCGACCAAAAGCACCAGACGCAGCATCAGGCAGACAGTCTGCTTTAAGGAGATATCCGCTTTCTCTTCATTGTCGTGGGCTTTTTTCATGCCCCAGTAACGGGACACCAGAACCGATGCGCCCATACCCAGGCCCATGCAGAAGATCTGAAAGATCGTGACGTAGGAATTTGCCAGGGAAGTGGCCGAGAATGCCGCTTGCGACAGGTGGCTGATCATGATGTTATCCAGCATACCGACGCTGACGGTGATCAATGTCTGCAGTGCGATCGGGAATCCCAGTACGAATACCTTTTGATAAAAAGCGGAATCGTTCTTAAATAATTTCATACTACTCTCAGTGCCGTAAATTACCCCTAGCCGAAGAATATTCTATCACAGAAAAATATTCATTACACCCGACAAAGTAAACGAATTGAGACGCCGAGAGTGAAATTAGTAGTGGTATTCGGCCCGTTTCCCCAAAAGAAGTGCGATGGTCAAAAGCAGCGCGAGAAGCTCGGCGGTGAGACTTGCCAGCCATACGCCGTTCAGATCGAAGAAGATCGGCAGGATCAGGATGGCGAGCACTTCGAAAAGGAGCGTACGCAAAAAAGAGATCAACGCCGAAGTCTTACTGTTATGGATCGCGGTAAAGAATGCCGATGCAAATACCGCCGGTCCCATGATGTTATAGGAAAGGCTGTGAAGCGAGAAGGCCTCCTCGGTGAGCTTGATGAGGTATTCGTCGTTGCGGAAGAATACCGCGGCAAATGGACCCTCGATCATGCAGGCGATGCCGTATACGACAAAGCCCATCACAACGACGATGACCAGGCTCTTGACGACGAGACTGTGGAGCTCTTCGTAGTTCTTTTTCTCGTAGTTATAACTGAAAAGCGGCGCTGAACCGATGGCAAAGCCAAGAAAGATCGCGCCGAACATGAAGCCTACATTCATCAGTACACCATATGCCGCAACACCGTTTACGCCGATGAGGAGCATGAGGCGGTAGTTGTACATGATGCTGGCCAGCGGGTGGAAAAGTTCACTGACACCTTCGGAAGAACCGTTGCTGATAACTTCGCCGAGGATACCTTTCGGAAACGACAGCTTCGTGAAATGCAACGTGATGGTCTTACTGCGCAGGAAGTAGATGATCGGTACGATACCGCCTACCATCTGCGAAACGACTGTTGCAACGGCAACGCTGACGATCGCGTGACCGGTGAACTGGATGAATACGAAGTTCAAAAACATGTTGAGGGAAGCGGAGATGAGGTTGATCACAAGACCGACCTTCGGACGCTCGGCAACCGTCAGGAAGCTCTGGAATACATTTTCCAGAACATAAAGCGGAGTACCGATCATGATGATGCGTCCATATCGGAGGCAGTGGGGAAGCATCTCGTCCGACGCGCCCATAAGTCTTGCGACCGGCTCCAGGAAAATCAGTCCGACGATCGCAAGAAGGATCGATCCGATGATGGAGACCGCGGTCAGAAACGTAAAGTACGAATCCGCATCCTTATTCTTATCTGACGAGATCGCCTTGGCGATCACCGCACTGCCGCCGGCACCGATCATGTATGCCCATGCTCCGATCAGAAGCGGGAAAGGCGTGATCAGGGTGATCGATGCAAATGCTTCCTTCTGCATGTAGTGCATGACGAACAGACCGTCCACGATGCCGTACATAGAAGTGAAGAGCATCATGATGATGGTCGGTGTGACGAACCGCAGAAGGCGGCTGAATGAAAAGTGGTCAGATAACTGGATACGCGCCATGTTTTTCCTCGCCATTGAGTGGTATCAGGATCAAAGAATCAGATTCCGAAAAGTGCGGCGACCGCATCTTTCTTGACTTTCGAACCGATCACGCAAAGCTTTCCGGTTACATCCGCACCGCCGAAACGGACATCGGACTCACCCGGAACATAGTCGAAGTGGATCCACTTGCCGTCTTCTCCGGCAACGATACCCTTCGCACGAAGGATCATACCGAAATCGCCGGTGTCGAGCTCTTCGAGAGCCGCACGGATCGCAGCCTCAGAGAACTTCTTCGATGTCTCAAATCCGACACTGTCGAAGACTTCGTCGGCGTGATGGTGTTCGTGATCGTGGTCATGGCAGCCGCATGTGCAGTCCGGACCATGGTCGTGGTGATGCTCATGCTCATGTTCATGGTCGTGGTGATGCTCATGCTCATGTTCGTGGTCATGATCGTGATGATGTTCATGGTCGTGATCATGATGGTGCTCGTGCTCCTCGTGGTGATGCTCGTGGTCGTGATCCTCATCATCTTGGTGATGGTGGTGATGTGCGTGCTCTTCGGCTTCAAGAAGTGCTGCGGCCATATCGTCCGCGGTAAGCGGATTCTCGATCGCCTCGCGGATCTGTGTGCCGGAGAGGTTCTCCCACGGAGTCGTGATGATCTGGGAATGATCGTTGATCTCGCGGATCAGGGAAACAGCTACATCGAGCTTTTCCTGTGCGATGTTGCCGGTTCTGGAAAGGATGATGGTGCCGGCGTACTTGATCTGGTTCTCGTAGAACTCTTTGAAATTCTTCAGGTAGATCTTGCACTTGCTGGCATCGATAACGGTAACTGTTCCGCAGACTTCCGTGCCCTCGACCTTTTCAACAGCCGCGACGACATCGGAAAGCTTGCCGACGCCGGAGGGCTCGATGAGGATACGGTCAGGAGAGAATTTGTCGATGACTTCCTTCAATGCTGTACCGAAATCGCCTACGAGGGAGCAGCAGATGCATCCGGAGTTCATCTCGGTGATCTCGATGCCGGCTTCCTTGAGGAATCCGCCGTCGATACCGATCTGACCGAATTCATTCTCGATGAGAACGAGCTTTTGTCCCTGATATCCGTCAGAGATGAGCTTCTTGATCAGCGTGGTCTTGCCGGCGCCTAAAAATCCTGAAAAAATGTCTACTTTGGTTGCCATATTCGTTCCTTCTTTCGTTAACTGAAATAGATGATCTCATTTTCCGGCTTATCCGTCAGATGGAAGTTTTCCACCTGCAGGCACGGGATCGCGACAGGAGTTCCCTGGGAATCATCCCGGAAGAATCCGATCTTTCCCGTGACAGAAAGCCACTTTCCTTCCGGGAAACCCGGACGGACTTTATAAAGGCACAAAAGGGAGATCAGGCCGATGTCGTTGGCGCAGCAGGTGTATGCCTGACGCTGCAGTACGAAAGCCTCATCTCTGTGTTCACGCATCAGGGTAGTAAAACCTGTTACGGTGATGCGCTTGCCGTTATACCGCTTGACGTTGTCCAGTGCATCGGTATAGAAAAGACCGAAGTCGTCAGGTGCGATGACACATGGATCGTCTTCGAGGTTATAGGGGAGATATTCTCCGATATCGATCATGTTCCCGTCGGTTCCGAAGAAAGACAGGTTCATGGCGGGGTTCAGTGACTTTACCGAACCACGTAATTTAGGTATGTTGTTGACTTTCGGATCCACGCGGTTGAAGATGACGTTGTCGCAGAACCGGTAATAGTCGGCGAACATGGTCTGCATGTTTCTGTAGTAGTCGTTATAGGTCGATGCATCTACGATACAGATCGCGGCAGCCAGAGCCCAGCGCTCCGGTACATCTACTTCGTCGAAGAACGCAGCAGGGGAGACGGAGCCGTTCCACTCGATCAGTACCACATCCGGGTGGTACTTGGCGTCGAGATTATGGGTAAAGGCGCGAGTCACTTCCTCGGTCTCGGCCGTGATGATCTTCAGAGACTTGCAGGGGGCTTTCTCCTCAGGGGGCAGCTCGACTTCACCTTCTTCGGTCAGAAGGATCAGTACTTTCTTGTCCTGAAAGCTTCCATCCCCGATCCAGCTCTGGATGAAGGATGTCTTTCCGCTGTCGAGAAATCCAGTAAAAAAGTAAACCAGACAGTCTTCCATGTTTGCCAAATGCCTTTCTATTCCTTGATATATAGATACCACATAGTATTTTCTTATCAAAAGGCGAGAATTTCAAGCATGAATCTGCACAAAAATTGCAAAAAGCGGGATGGGAACTCTTTGCGACGCGAAAGGTGACCCGATAGGCTTTTTATGCTAGAATATTGGCGGAATGAGAGTAAATCAGTCAGAGGGAGTCATACGGGAACGTGGGGCAAGTCTTCAGTTATCTTAAAGAGTTTAACTTTGCATCCGCAGTGGTACGGCTTCTTTTGGCTATGACGTCAGGAGCCCTGATCGGCTATGGACGTGAAAAGAAAGAGCGCAACGCAGGTCTTCGTACCTATATGCTCATCAGCATTTGGAGTATAACGATAAAAATGCACTGAACTATGTGATGCGTTACTGCAAGGATAAACACATGGTCATTAACAATCTCGAAGTCACCGGAAAGCGTGATGCAGCGATGTCGCTCTATTCTGTGGTTTTGACCGTTCGTCCGAGACAGAAGATCAACCGGGATGAAGTGATCAAACACATCAATGAGATCGACGGTGTCATCTCTGCGGATACGCTTTCATAATCATCATCGAAGGAGACAGAAACTATGAAGAAGAAAACCATAAGCCTGCTTTTAGTTTGTAGCCTTATGTCCGCAGGCCTTTTTTCGTCATGTCAGATGCCGAAAAAGCATGTAGAGACGACCCCTTCGGACCTCCCGCGTCCGATCACTTCGACCGAGTCGATCGAAACAGAACCGCCGGAGGAGACACTTCCGCCGTATCACTGTGTAAACCCGAAATTCGAAGGCCTTTCGGCTGTTGAGATCTGCAGTCTTTTGACGCTGGAAGAAAAAGCGAGCCAGATGATCCAGGGCGCCAACTACGTGATGCCGCTTGATGACATGCAGGTCAACTGCTACGGCTCCGTGCTTTCCCATTATTCCGTATGGCCGGCAACCTCTCAGACGGAGTGGCTCGAGATCACATCCCGCTATCAGGACGCGGCGCTTCTTTCCAACACGCGTATTCCGTATATCTACGCGAACGACTGCGTGCACGGCGTAAACGAAGCAAGCGGATCCGTGATCTTCCCGCATAACATCAATGTCGGTGCGGCAAACGATGAAGCGCTGGCTTTCGAGATGGGCATGCTGACCGGAAGTGACATGATCCACTGCGGTTTCCTCTGGTCTTTTTCGCCTTGCGTTGCTTCGGCGCAGGATCCTCGCTGGGGAAGAACCTACGAGTCCTATTCCAGTGACGAAACCATCGTCACATCCATGGCCGTTTCCTATGCAAGAGGTTTGATGTCCCAGGGCATCATGGTATGTCCGAAGCATTTCGTAGCGGATGGTTATACACTTTATGGGACAGGTGAAGACGGCCGTCTCATCGACCGTGGTGATGCCCAGCCCACTGATGAAGAACTTGCCCGCTGCATGGCGGTGTATAAAGCACTTGTAGACGAAGGCGTACCTTCGATCATGATCTCCCACTCCGCTTTAAACGGCATTAAGATGCATGAGAATAAGGACGTGATCACTTACCTGCGTCAGGACCTCGGATTCCAGGGGCTCATCCTTTCTGACTGGGAATCTATCCATAACTGTTCAGGCGCATCCTTGAAGGATAACGTGATCTTAAGCGTCAATGCCGGCGTGGATATGTTTATGGAAGAGAAGGATTACCTGATCGTCCGTGATTATATCATCGAAGCCGTCAACGAAGGTTCGATCTCCATGGAGAGAATCGATGAGGCGGTGACCCGCATCATCCAGTTCAAGCTGGACAGCGGTATTTTCGAGGATCCTTTCTTTGAGAACAGAACATCTTCCTACGAATGGAACAGTGACCATGCGCACGAAGTCGCAAGAGAGCTTGCTGCGAAGTCGATGGTTCCGCTGGTTCTTCCGGAAGACGGCGCGATCACGCTTACCGAAGGCATGAAGGTCTTCGTTTGCGGACCGGCTGCAGATGATTCCGGCGTACTTTGCGGCGGCTGGACATACGTATGGCAGGGCGGCACCGACGAGGAAATCGGCAGTGAGCACTGGTGTGCAGAAGGCCCGACGATCCTGGAAGCGCTCACTGAGGCGGCTTCGCAGATCGGTTTTGAGATCGTTACCGATGAAGCCGAGATGAAGAACTGTGATGTCACGATCCTGTGCCTTGGCGAATATCCGTATGCCGAGTGGGAAGGTGATACCGAAGATCTTTCCATCACCGGCGAACTGGGTCTTGCCGGCAACAAAGCCGCGATCGACCTGGTAAAAGACAGCAAAAACCCGGTCATCACCTTGATCGTAGCAGGCAGAAATGTCCTGATCGATGAGTATGTGGAAGATTGGGACGAAGTCGTGATGTGCTACCTCCCGGGATCTGAAGGCGGAAACGCGGTTGCGGATCTTCTGACCGGAAAGGTCGAGTTCTACGGTCGTCTTCCGATGCCGTACTACTCCTCCCTCGAACAGATCGGTACCGACGAGTGCTGGCTCCCGATCGGATTCTCTGCGGCAAATAAGCCGGTCGACGCGGATGGTGTCGTTCCGACCAAAGAGCCGGAAGACTGATCGGACCCCAAAGGGAAGGGAAGACTATGGAAGAAGAAAAAGCACAAGAGGAAAGAGCACCATACGGATACTGCACGAACTGTGCCGAGCCGTTTAACCGGCCATATACGCACTGTCCTTTCTGCAACAAACCGAATCCGCATTTTGACCAGGATCTGAAAAAGAGCCACCTGAACAACCAGGACAAGCTCATTTCCCAGCTTCAGGCCAACCGTGCGTGGGTCGATGCGAACCGTGCAGAAGTACTGGCAGAAACCGATGCCCGTATCGAGCAGAATCTTCAGGACATGAAGCAGACCCTGCGCGGAAAAGGCTCTTCTTTCAAAACTGCCAAGCCGGCAAAGGCTGCAAAAGCAGCGACAGCAAAGAGCGGCGGCATCCCCGGCATCCTGATCGCAGCCCTCATCCTCGGCGGAATCGCCCTATTAATCATCGGACTCGTGATCCTTCTATAAGAATTCCTGATCCGCCAGAAAGAAAACAAACAAAAATGAAACCCTTCGCCGCGCCTCCGCAGGAGATAAACTCCGAGGACAGCGCAAGAAGGGTTTCTTTTTGCTGTTTAGTTAATGTTTGGATCAGGAATCCTTACCGTCACGGATGACGTTTCTCTTGATCTTACCGGAGATGGTCTTCGGAAGCTCAGTTACAAACTCAACGACACGTGGGTACTTGTACGGTGCGGTATTGGTCTTGACGTATTCCTGGATCTCTTTTTTGAGTTCCTCGGTCGGCTCGGCACGGCCCGGTACGAGTACGATGGTGGCCTTTACGACCATGCCGCGGACGCCCTGCGGGTCAGGAGTACCTGTTACGGCACACTCGAGTACATACGGCAGCTCCATGATGACGCTCTCGATCTCGAATGGTCCGATACGGTAGCCGGAGGATTTGATAACGTCGTCGACACGACCGACATACCAGATGTACCCATCCTCATCTTTCCACGCGGTATCACCTGTGTGGAAGTAGCCGTCATGCCAGGATTCTTTAGTCTTTTCATCGTTCTGGTAGTAACCGAGGTAGAGACCGCACGGAACGACATCCACGGTTCTGATGCAGATCTCGCCGGTAGTACCCGGAGGGCAGTCATTGCCGTCTTCGTCGAGGATATGTACATCGTACGGAGTAACGGCCTTACCCATGGACCCAAGACGGATCGCGGATCCGACGAGGTTACCGATAACGAGGGAAGTCTCGGTCTGGCCGAAGCCTTCCATCAGGCGGATACCGGTTGCTCTCATGAACTGGTTAAATACCTCAGGGTTGAGGGCTTCACCGGCAACGGTCGCGTACTTCAGGGAAGTCAGATCGTAGTTGGAAAGATCTTCCTTGACCAGGAAACGGTACATGGTCGGCGGAGCGCAGAATGTGGTTACGTTGTACTTGGCGAACATCGGCAGGATCTCGTTTGCGTGGAACTTGTCGAAGTCGAATGTGAATGTCGGAGCTTCGCAGAGCCACTGGCCGTAGAGCTTACCCCAGAGGGACTTACCCCAGCCGGTATCGGAGATCGTGAAGTGCAGACCGTTCGGATCTACGTTGTGCCAGTATTTTGCCGTCGCGAAATGTCCAAGAGAATACTTGTGGGAGTGTGCGGCGATCTTCGGGTAACCGGTTGTACCGGATGTGAAGAACATGACCATCGGATCGTTTCCCTGTGTGGCATTTGCCGGACGCTCATATACATCGCTGAAAGCAGGCATCTCGTAGTTGAAGTTATGCCACTTGCTGCTCATACCATCGAGCGGGAGGAATCCGCCGTCTGCTGTGAGTGTGGCTTCTTTTTTCAGGCCTGCTTCGTCAACGGTAGCTTTTCCTTCGAGTACCTTGAGGAAGTTCGCGCCGCTTTCGTCATCGGCACCGTTTGCCATGATGAGCTTGATGTCCAGACCGGCCTTTTCAGCAGCCTTCTGTGCTTCCAGAGCGGTATCGCCGTTACCGGTGATGACGATCGCGGAAACACCTGCTGCCTTATAGCGGTAATCGAAGTCGTGTTCCTTCAGAAGGTTGGTGGCCGGGATCGCGATCGCACCGATCTTGTGGAGTGCGAGGATCGAGAACCAGAACTGGTAGTGACGCTTGAGGACCAGCATGACGCGGTCGCCGTGCTTGATGCCGAGGCTCTCGAAATAGTTGGCTGTCATGGCGGTGTACTTCTTCATCTCTTCGAAAGTGAAGCGGTGATCGGTCACGCCGTCTTTAGCTACCCACATCATGGAAGTCTTGTTCGGTTCCTTTTCCGCCATCGCGTCAACGAGGTCGAAAGCAAAGTTAAACTTGTCGGCTTCCGGAGTGTAGGAGATGGACTTGAGCTTATTATCTGCATCGAGTACATCATTTACATACTTCTTATATACAGGATTCTGCACGCCGGCCAGATCGAAGTTAGTCTTGTTGTCCTGAACGTAGGATGTCTGGACGGTCTTTTCGTAGGTTGCACCCTGTGTCCACTTTTCCGGATTGAGAACGATTGCGTAGAAGGTGCAGTCCTCGCCGCCGAGGGCGTACTCGTTATGCGGTGTTCTACTGTCGAAGAAGATGGAGTCACCCGGATACAGGATCTCGGAGTGGTCACGGAGCATGACTTTCAGGCAGCCCTTGGTGACGATGTTCAGTTCCTGGCCGGAGTGGGTGACAAGCTTGTACGGCGGGTTCAGGGCTTCTTCAGAATACGGGATGGTGACCTCGAAAGGCTCACACAGCTTGTTTCTGAAAAGGTGACCCAGACGCATATATTTGTAGCCGGCACGGCGGGTGATCGGAAGACCCTCGCCCTTTCTGGTTACGGCATATTCACGAAGTGCAGGAGTTGTACCTTCCATCAGTTCGGAGATCTCAACGCCGCAGAGGTTTGCGACTTTGTAGACGAATGTGAAGCTGAAGTCTTCCAGACCTTCCTCGTACTTCACATACTCTTCTTCGGTGACTTCGACCTTTTCGGCCATGTCCGTTGTGGACAGGCCCATATCCAGACGCAGTGCCTTGATACGTGCTGCTACCTCAGCGATCTTCTGCTCGAGAAGGCCGCCCTGCTCGCCGCTTTTCAACAATGTTTCGTTCTTTTCTAGTTCGCTCATTTTTCATTCCTCCATAAGCTCCCTACAAGTGACGTCCGAAGAAGCAGCTCGAGGCAGTTTTGGATAAAAAAAACGCCCCAACGTCCACTTTGGACATTGAGACGGCTATAAACCGCGGTACCACTCAATTTGCGAAATCTTCGCCACTTAATAGGTTCTATCAAACCCTTCGCCTTAACGCGGCTCTTACGTGTACAGTCTACTCAAGTAAAATACTTATTCGGTGTACCGGCTCGGAAGCGATAGTCATCTGGATCATCCCGGATACCGACTTTCAGCAGTTTGTCGGCTCTCTGTGAGGCGAAATGGTCACGACCTTCTTCGTCATAGCTTTTTACAATTGCGATGATAAACTCATGAAAATCGTTTGTCAACACTTTTTTTCACAATCGTTCGGAGTTTTGCTGTTTACTGATTGAATCATTAGTGTATAATCAATGCTAGGGTAAATTTGTTTGGGGCATTTATTAGTGTGTATCGATGCCATAGTTGGAGGCAGTATGAGAACTCTGAAGAAAAATATAGCACTGCTTATGATCCTTTCTTTGTTGGTCGGAATGTGCAGCTGTTCGGAAGGAGTAGGCATTTTCCGTCGTGATGAGAGGACGATCGATGACTTCAAGCGCGAGGCGACGGAGATCAGCGTCCGTATTTTAAACCGTATTTTCAAAGGTGACTATGATACAGTGAAGAACTTTGTTTCTTCCGATGAAGCAAAGCAGATCAAGCCTGTTATGGGCGAGCTTTCTCCGGAGATGTCGAGATCGGCGATGGTGATCGTTGAGGAAGTCAACATCGAAGAGGGCAGCTACGATACAGACGTGCACTATCGTGTGACGTTCCGTTCGACGACGATCACGCGTTCTTTTTCCTTTGTTATGAAGATGGAACGCAATGGTAACGGCTGGGTGATCAGTAACGCACTTCCGCTGTTTGCCGATATGCGCGAACTCAACGAAACCTATTTGGACTGGAAGCGAGAATTAGATGCGTAACATATACTTTGATGAAGGTTCTTCATGCTTTTGCATCGAGACCCGAAATACAAGTTATAGAATCGGAATTACAGATGGCCTTTATGTAGGCCATTTGTTTTATGGTGCAAAGATCCCGGATACGGATCTTTCTTATAAGACGGCCTATGCGCCGCCGATGGACCCGATCAAGCAGGCCAGAGACCTCTGTGTATTCATGGACTGTTTCCGTTTCGAATACCCGGGATGGGGAACAGGCGATTCCCGTGAGGGCGCGCTTTGTGCGAGATATAAAGATGGCACCACACGTGTGAACCTTCTTTATAAAGGCTATGCGATCTCCTCGTCAAAGGCACCGGTGCCGGGTCTGCCTGCGACTTACGCAGCGGAGGGCGAAGTTGAGACACTTCGGATCGACCTGGAAGATCCCGATACAAAACTCGCAGTATCCCTGTACTACAGTGCATTTACCGAATGCGACGTCATCGCGAGACGCGCCGAAGTGAAAAATAACGGAAGTGAAGAGGTCGAACTCGAGCGAGTTCTTTCCGCCGTGCTCGATATGCCCGCACGGGATATGCACGGGCGCCCGTTTGAACTTCTGACGTTCCACGGAACCTGGGCAAGAGAATTCACAAGAGAGATCCGTCCGATCGGACACGGCACGACGGGTGTCGCTGCGATCTGCGGCAAATCCGGAAACCGCGCCCAGAACTTCTTGGGTCTTGTCAGCCCGGGCATCACACAGGACTGCGGTGAAGTGTATGGCCTGCAGCTTCTGTATTCCGGCAATTTCTCCTCGAAGGTCGAAAAGAGCCCGAACGAAGAGATCCGTGTTTCGATGGGCATCCATCCGGAGGGGTTCTTGTGGAAACTCGCACCGGGTGAAGTCTTCTATTCTCCGGAAGCCGTGATGACCTATTCTGAAAATGGTCTCGGCACGATGAGCCGGAATTTCCATGACCTTTATCGCGCGCACCTGATCCGCGGGAAATATAAGGATATCGAGCGTCCGATCCTGATCAACAACTGGGAAGCGACGTATTTTGATTTCGATACGGATAAGCTTCTTTCCATCGCCCGTCAGGCGAAGGAGTGCGGCATCGAGATGCTCGTTGTAGACGACGGCTGGTTCGGCGTAAGAAATGACGATAACACCAGTCTGGGCGACTGGGTCGTAAACGAAAAGAAACTCCCGGGCGGACTTTCGCGTCTTGGCGCGGAGCTGAAAGCTATGGGCATGAAGTTCGGTATCTGGGTAGAGCCGGAGATGGTCTCCCCGGATTCGGATCTTTTCCGTGCGCATCCGGACTGGGCGATCTCGATCCCGGGAAGAGAACCGGCGAGATCCCGTAACCAGCTGGTGCTGGATATCTCGAGAAAAGACGTGCGCGACTACCTGATCGATGCGCTTTCCGCAGTCCTCGGAAGTACCGAGATCGCTTATGTGAAATGGGACATGAACCGGCATCTGTCGGACCTTTACAGCGCGCAGCTTCCATCGAGCAGACAGGGCGAGCTGCTGCACCGCTTTGCGCTGGGTATCTACGATCTTCAGGAAAGACTATTGACTTCTTTCCCGGATCTTCTTTTGGAAAACTGCAGCAGCGGTGGTGCCAGATTTGACCCCGGCATGCTTTATTACAGCCCGCAGATCTGGACTTCGGACGACACCGATGCCTATGAGCGTATCCGCATCCAGGAAGGCGCGGCGACACTGTATCCGCTTTCCGCACTGGGCGCACACGTTTCCATCTGCCCGAACCACGTTACCGGAAGGACCGTACCTTTCATGACTAGAGGCCACGTTGCCCTTGCCGGTACATTTGGATATGAACTGGATATCACGAAGCTTTCGGACGAGGAGCATGACATGATCCGCCGTCAGGTAAAGCTCTTCCACCGTTTCCACGAACTGATCCGTACCGGCGATTACTACCGGATGGACGCATTCCGCGACACGGGCTTTTATGACTGCTACGGCGTCGCTTCGAAAGATAAGTCGGAGATGCTCCTGACCATGATCCACGTGATGAACCAGCCCTGTGCGCCGAACCGTACGATCCATATCCGAGGACTTGATCCGAAGAAGTATTACCGAATCGAGGTCGTCAGTGATTCTTCCGAAAAAGAAGAGAAGAAGGACGAGACGATCTGCCGGGCCTACGGCGCGACTCTTGAAAAGGCGGGACTGACGCTTCCTTGCCGTTACGGGGATTTCCAGTCCTTGCTTTATCACATCACGGAAATCAAGAAATAATGGAACAGCCCACACAGGAATCGAAAAAGAAAAGCCGCATCATCGCCATATCCCTTCTGGTCATCGTGGTGCTGTTCAGCGTGGCCGTCTTTTACTTTGCCGGACTTCCGCTGGTGCGCTATATCTCTAAGCCGGAGCGGTTCCGCGAATACGTCAAAAGCCACGGCATCGTAGGTGACCTGGCATTTATCGGCATGGTGGTATTGCAGATCATCGTGGCCATCATCCCCGGAGAACCTTTTGAGATCGCAGCCGGATACGCGTTCGGTCCGATCCGCGGCACGATCCTTTGCCTGATCGCATCTGCCATCGGCAGCATGCTGGTGTTCTTTCTGGTGCGTATCTTCGGCAACAAACTGGTCCATGTCTTTTTCACAGAAGAAAAGCTTCAGAAAGTACGTTTTCTGAAGACGAAAAACGATAAGCGCCGGGACATCATCTTCCTGATCATCTATATGCTTCCCGGAACTCCCAAAGACCTGCTTTCCTACTTTGCGGGACTTACGGATATCCATATCTTTTCGTGGTTTTTGATCTGCACGCTGGGGCGTATCCCGTCGATCATCACGTCCACGCTCGGCGGTGATGCCATCGGTGAGAAAAAGTACTGGAAAGCGGCGATCATCTTCGTGGTGACGATGGCGATCAGTGCGTGCGGCATCTTGATCTATAACCGCATCTGCAGTAAGCGCGAAGCGAAAAAGAAAGAGGAGGCCGAATCATGATCGACTGTTCGATCCTGCATCTTCTTGAGGGCGCCCAAGCGGCAAAAGGCGTGACCGTGATCATCGATGTATTCCGCGCATTCTCTTTGGAATGCTATCTATACGATCTGGGTGCGAAACTGGTGCGTCCTGTGGGCGCGGTCGAAGAGGCGTGGGCACTCCGTGAGAAGATCCCGGATGCAGTCCTGATCGGAGAACGCCACGGCATACGTGTCGATGGTTTTGATTTTGGAAATTCTCCTTCGCAGATCCGGGACGCTTCGGAAAAGATCCGTGGCAAAGTCTGCATCCATACTACCAGTGCCGGAACGCAGGGCATCGTCAACGCAACCGGAGCGTCTCAGCTTCTTACGGGAAGTCTCGTCAATGCAAAAGCGGTCGCCCGGTATATCCGAAGCCTCGACGGAAAATCGGATCCGGACGGGAGCGTGCCTTTCCCGGTAAGTATCGTGGCGATGGGCCGTTCTGGAAAAGAAAGAACGCAGGAAGACGAGCTCTGCGCCGAGTATATCAAAGCACTTCTCGACGAAAAAGAGATCCCGCCGTCTTTTGATCAAAGACGACAGGATCTGCGTAATTCAGATGGTAAACGGTTTTTCGAGCCCTCCCTGCAAGAGCATTTCCCGCAGGAAGATTTCCATATGTGTATCAAAACGGATCTGTTTCCTTTTGTGCTCTGCGTAAAGAAAGACGAACTGGGCTTTTATTGTGAAAAGATCCCGGTTATCCTCTGACAAAGCATCAGTGGGTGGACAGATACTTCGTTACATACCCTTCGACGGCGGCGATGGTATCGTCGATCGATGCATTTCCCTTGAAATACATCTGCAGTTCCTGCTCGATCCCGAGAACCAGCGGATCGAACGGATCGATGACGCGGTCTAAGCCGGTTGCCCACTCTTCGTTTCTTCGGATCCATTCGTGGTCACAGGCCGGCGGAGCATAGCCATACCAGTAATCGAGATGTTCTTCCGGGAATTCGTAGCAGTCCTGCAGCTCGTGAAGACCACTATATGTGACGTCGCAGGTGTGCGTCAGCATATACTGGAGGAATACCCATGCGGCATCTTCGTCTTCCTGGCACGAAGGCTGTCCGATGCGAATCGACTGCAGCGGGATCAATATGGTTTCGGATTCTGTCGCACTCGGGAAACCGATCGTGAAATCGGAATGCGGATCAAAATAATCTCCGCCGCCGACAGGAAGCCGGACGATCTCACTCATATCCACATAGGCCGCATCCTTCGAGTTGTTCGGGTAATGCGTGTTATCTAAAGAGAAGAGATACTCTTTGCAGATCTCCAAAAGAGCACGGAACTCCGGATCGTCAAATCTCAGTGTGCCATCTTCTCCGACGAAATAGTCGAGATCGTTGCAAAGCGCGTAGCGGAGGAATTCTTCCGAACTTAAGCCCGCCGAGAGCATGTTATACTGGCCCTGCTTGAGGTGATTTAAGACCGAAGTATATTTGGCCCTTCCATCTGTAAGAGCAGAGAGGGAATAGTCCCCGTACATCTCCAGTGCCGTGACTTTATAAGGGAAGAAACGAAGATCGTCCTGTCCGTTGATCCACTCGGCCACGCCCGGCAGGAGCTCCTCCTGGAAAAGGGGATCTTCCTTCAATCTCGGAAGAAGATCCATCCAAAGATCCGGTTCGTTGCTGATACTCGATGCCAGAGAATAGTAGAAGAGATCTTCCTGAAGAAAGATCACCGGACCCTGTCCATCGGTGATACTGTTTTCGATGTATTCGATATATGCGTTGTACCAGGCTTCAAAATCCAGACCCATGGATCCGGTATAATCCGCTTCGTGCAGCACTTTTTCCGGATAGATGATCTCTGCGTAGTAATCAGGATTTTCCGCGTTGAACTGTTCAACGAGCGAAGTCCAGGGATCCGATTCCCACATCAGTCCGCTCAGACGGATGATCTTCTTGCCTTCGTAGGGATTATCGATGGGAGAATAAAGCTTGGGACCTTCCGGGTCGGACCAGACATAGGAACAGAACTGCTGATCGTCCGGGGAAACGGCACAAGGGCATCCGCGTGAACTGTCCGCTCCATTATTCCAGTCGAAAATGAGCGTCCACTCAAGGTTTTCCGGATCCCAGGTCCAGATGCCGGTGACGTCAGAAAGATACATATGACCGTTTTGGAAGAACATGTCATAGACTTCGCCGCGGGCCTGGACGATCTTGTTCTGATCGATCTTGCCGTCTGCGTCAAAAAGAATGACCTGATCCTGGGAAGGATCGTCCATCACGTATCCGTAAAGCTCACCGTCGTGGATCCATCCGCCTTTGAGACCGGGGATACTATCGGTGTACTTTACGATTTTTCCTGTTTCATCGCAGACGACGATCCTGCCCGGTGAAGAAGTCGAGCTCATGCCCGACTCGATGAGTCTGAAGTAAAAAAGTCCGTTATCGATACCCATAAGGTCGACCTCGGACATGGCCGGCCCCATATCGTCCGGCACAAACAGATGCCGAAGCGTTGCGGTCGTCGTATCGAAAGCGTAGACCTCGATATCCTCTTCGCCATATACCAGAAGATAGAGATTCTTGGTGGCTTCATCGTAGAGCATACGGATCGAAAAATAAAAAGTATCCGTGCCCAGATCGTAATACGCCAGGCGGTTTCCTTCGGAATCGAAATGGATCATGTAGCGCTCTCCCGCGATACACCAGATACCGTCTTCACTCATCGCGGCAGCGCAGACTCGGTAATCGTCGAAGTTTACACCTTCATCGGAAAGGTTCATGTTCAGAGGTGTTCCTTCCTTATAGTCTTCCGATACCGGGTAGACGATATCTTCGCTATAGGCCTTGAGCACCTCGGAAGTGATCTCCTTTGTCGGAGCTTTCGTGGTCGTGCTCTCTGTTTCTTCTTCACTTGAACTGTCGGAAGTAGTCTCTTCAGAAGACGGGTTCTCCGTCTTTTTCGATTTGCAGCCGGTCAGGCATGCACCCATTGTACTCACTGCCAGAAGGCAGGCGAGAATGCGCTTGTATTTCATAGTAATGTTCCTCTCTCTTTTCCCCTTGGTGAATGCATCACCGTGCACGTCTGATTCTGTCATGACAAAGGAAAATACTCCGTATCTGACTTTAGTATATCTGCGATAGTCTGTGGAAAAATGAAAAGAACGTCACATTGGCAAAATTTATTAATCAGTGAAAATGAATAGAGTAAAGGCATAGAAAACGGCCACCCGGATTTCGGATGGCCGATGCATATTGCTTTCTTGGAAACAGGGTGTCAGCCTATATCTGAAGTGATCAGCTCGTCGATCTCGACCTCGATCTCGATTTCTTTTCCGTTGCGGTTGATGGTCAGTGTCAGTGTTCCGCCGATTCCGATCTCATCGAGATACTCGCGAAGCTCTTCGACCTTGGTGACTTCCTCTCCGTTGATCTTGACGATCGCGTCGCCGGACTTTACGCCCGCCTTTTTTGCGGTGCCGTTATCGAAGAGGTTGTGAATGCCGATGCCGGCATCGACCGAATAGTCCATATCCGGTGTGATCGTCTCGACGTAGACACCGATATACGGTCTGGAATAGTAGCCTTTTTCGATGATGCTGTCGATGATCACCCGCACATCCGAGATCGGGATCGCAAAGCCGATATTTTCGATCGCGGCTTCGTATTCGCCGTTGTTGGAATACTTCGCGTTCGTGATGCCGATGACTTCGCCGTACATATTAAAGAGCGCGCCGCCGGAGTTTCCGGCGTTGATCGTACAGTCTGTCTGGATCAGTACCATGTTCAGATCGTCGATCTCGACAGGACGGTTCAGGGCGCTGACGCAGCCGGAGGTCAGGGTGAAGGGAAGTTCGCCCAGAGGATTTCCGATCGCCAGCACATCGTCGCCGACATGAAGCTGGTCCGAATCGCCGATCACAACAGGATCCATATCCACGTCATCGACCTTCAGAACGGCCAGGTCATTTTCCGTATCATAACCGACCAGTTTTGCGTCGTAGAGCTGTTCGTCATAGGTGTAGATCTTGATGGTGTCCGCACCGTCCACGACGTGGAGGTTCGTCACGATATAGCCGTCATCGGAATAGACAAATCCGGAACCGGCTGCTTCCTCGTATCCGCTGTAGCCGTTGTAGTAATAGTCGGCGGAAGTATAGATGGCGACGGTGGAGTTGACGTAGGCCGCATAGATCTCGGCGGCGGTGTGCCGTTCGCTGGTATCGACATTTAAGGTGTTGATCGTAACCGCGTCATGCTGGCCTTCGCGAACATTGACGCTCTTTCTGCTTTCCTCGGCTTCTTCGATGCTTGCGGCGATCTCTTTCTGGGCTGCTTTCTTTGCGGCGGAAACAGCATCCTTTTTCAGCTGCTTGGACCAGTAGGTGCCGTATACGATCGCGCCGCTGGCGGTCAGTACGATGCCGAGCATGCAGAATACTGTCGCAACGAGCGCCATCTTTCCTTTATGGGATCTTCCTTCAGAAGAAGCTTTCTTGACTCTCTTCTTTTTCTTCGTATCTTTCGATTCATCGTCCTTCAGTACGGATTCCGTGGCAAATGCACCGGGAGACGACAGGTCCGGTTTCGGTGCAAATGGGGATCCTGAAGGAAAGCGTGACGGTTCAAATGTATTCGGTGTCAGAAGCGGCGCGTTGCCGGGACGTGTCGGAGCAGGCTGCTCCTCCGTGCGGGAAACGGTCGGGTTCGGCAGGGAAGGAAACGACAACGGTGCATTTCCCGAGGATGTATTCTCAAAAGAGGCAGTCTCTTTGTTTTCTGAGTTGTTATGTTCAAAGTCAAAAGCCATATAGCGTTTCTCCTTCCGATGAATAGTGTAGCAGGTATCATCTACTTGTACTATACTCCAGTCTTCGAACTTTAAACATACTTTAAATGTCATATTACAAAAGTGTCATAAAAAAGGCTGCCTCAAAAGAGACAGCCTTTTATCTTCTTACTTATACATTATAAGGAATCAGATGATGTCCTGGTGGTGATCCTGCAGGCTCTTTACCGGGAAGTTCGGGTTGGCCTTATACGCCTTGATACCCTCGGCACTTGCCTTGGCCGCTGCCATCGTTGTGATGTACGGAACTCTGTGGCGGATCGCTTCTTTACGGATATAACTGTCGTTATGGATCGAAGTCTTGCCGGCCGGAGTGTTGATGATCAGCTGGATCTCACCGTTGGTGATCTTGTCTGTGATGTTCGGGCGGCCCTCGTAGAGCTTGTTGACACGCTCTGCGTCGATGCCGGCATCCTTGATCATCTCGTAGGACTTACCGGTTGCCAGGATGTGGAATCCGAGTTCGTCAAATGCCTTGGCGATGTCAACGAGTTCATCCTTATCGCGGTCACATACGGACAGAAGAACAGTACCCTCGGACGGAAGCTTTGTCTGCGTTGCTTCCTGAGCCTTGAAGTAAGCCTCGCCGAAGGACTCGGAAATACCGAGGACCTCACCGGTGGAACGCATCTCCGGTCCGAGAACCGGGTCAACTTCCTGGAACATATTGAACGGGAAGACAGCTTCCTTTACGCCGTAGTGCTTGATGATACGATCCTTCAGATCGCCGACCGGAGAAGCCTTGCCGGTGATCTCGGATGTCATGATCTCGGTTGCGACCTTGACCATGTTGATCGCGCAGACCTTGGAAACGAGCGGTACGGTACGGGAAGCACGCGGGTTGGCCTCAAGTACGTATACGACATCGTCTTCGATCGCGTACTGCATATTCATCAGGCCGCGTACGTTCATCTCGATCGCGATCTTCTTGGTGTAGTCCTTGATGGTTGCGATCTGCTTTTCAGTTAAGTTCTTCGAAGGCAGGATACAAGCGGAGTCACCGGAGTGAACACCTGCGAGCTCGATGTGCTCCATAACAGCCGGTACGAAGCAGTTTGTGCCGTCGGAGATAGCGTCTGCCTCACACTCTGTAGCGTGGTGCAGGAAGCGGTCGATCAGGATCGGACGATCCGGTGTGACACCAACGGCTGCGTTCATGTATACACGCATCATCTCATCGTCATGTACGACTTCCATTCCGCGTCCGCCGAGAACGTAGGAAGGACGAACCATAACCGGGTAACCGATCTTGTTTGCGATGGAGAGTGCATCGTCAACGGTAACGGCCATGCCTGCTTCCGGCATCGGGATACCGAGACGGTCCATCATCGCGCGGAAGTGATCTCTGTCTTCTGCGAGGTCGATGGTCTCCGGTGTCGTACCGAGGATATTTACGCCGTTCTTCTTAAGGTCAGCAGCAAGGTTCAGAGGTGTCTGACCACCGAACTGTGCGATGACGCCCAGCGGCTTTTCCTTATCGTGGATAGAAAGTACATCTTCCAGTGTCAGAGGCTCAAAGTAGAGCTTGTCGGATGTATCGTAGTCTGTGGAGACTGTCTCCGGGTTGCAGTTTACGATGATGGACTCAAATCCCATCT
The DNA here is from genome assembly GCA_017962145.1 of Clostridiales bacterium. Lineage (GTDB taxonomy): Bacteria > Bacillota > Clostridia > Saccharofermentanales > Saccharofermentanaceae > Scatonaster. The sequence goes on from JAGCVX010000028.1 coordinate 27,570, forward strand.
TCTTCAGTGCCAGAGCGGCATGTACGCAGCAGTAGTCGAACTCGATACCCTGACCGATACGGTTCGGACCGCCGCCAAGGATCATGATCTTCTTTCTGTCAGAAGACGGGCTCTTGTCCTCGGAGAGGTGATAAGTGGAGTAGTAGTAAGCTGCATCCTGTGTGCCGCTTACGTGTACGCCTTCCCATGCCTCGCGGATGTTGTACTGGTAACGAGCGTTTCTGATATCTTCTTCCGGAACCTCGAGAAGCTTGCTGAGGTAACGGTCGGAGAAACCGTCGAGCTTGGCCTGACGGAGTGTATCCTCTGCCGGAACGGCGCCCTTGATCTTGATGAGGGATTCTTCTTCCTGTACCAGCTCGAGCATCTGCTCCAGGAACCAGTGCTTGATCTTGGTGAGGTTATAAAGCTCTTCTACGGTAGCGCCCTTACGGAGTGCTTCGTAAAGGATGAACTGTCTGTCGGATGTCGGGTAAGCGAGCTTCTGCATCAGCTCTTCCTTGGAAAGGTCGTGGTAGTTCTTGGCAAAGCCCAGACCATAACGTCCGGTCTCGAGGCTTCGGATGGCCTTCTGGAATGCTTCCTTATAGGTCTTACCGATGCTCATGACTTCACCGACAGCACGCATCTGTGTGCCGAGCTTGTCGGAAGCGCCCTTGAACTTTTCGAAAGCCCAGCGGGCGAACTTGATAACAACATAGTCTCCGTCCGGTACGTACTTGTCGAGAGTTCCGTACTTGCCGCACGGGATCTCATCGAGTGTCAGACCGCAGGCGAGCATCGCGGATACCAGAGCGATCGGGAAACCGGTTGCCTTCGAAGCGAGGGCAGAAGAACGGGATGTTCTCGGGTTGATCTCGATAACGACGATACGGCCGCTGACCGGATCGTGTGCGAACTGGCAGTTACATCCGCCGATTACCTCGATGGCACGGACGATCTTGTAGGAGTATTCCTGGAGCTTGTCCTGCACATCCTGGGAGATGGTCAGCATCGGAGCGGAGCAGAAGGAGTCACCGGTATGAACGCCGATCGGGTCGATGTTCTCGATGAAGCAGACGGTGATAACGTTGTCCGCGGAGTCACGAACGACTTCGAGCTCGAGCTCTTCCCAGCCTGCGATACATTCTTCTACGAGGACCTGGCCTACGAGGCTGGCCTGAAGACCACGCTCGCAGACGATCTTCAGTTCGTCCACATTATAAACAAGGCCGCCGCCGGCACCGCCCATCGTATAGGCAGGTCGGAGAACGACCGGGTATTTCAGTTCTTCAGCGATCTTGACCGCTTCATCTACGGAATAAGCAACGCGGGATCTCGGCATCTCGATGCCCAGGCCGGTCATGGTGTTCTTGAACTCGATTCTGTCTTCACCACGCTCGATGGCATCGACCTGTACGCCGATGACCTTTACGCCGTATTTCTCGAGGACGCCTGCCTCAGCAAGCTCGGAGCAGAGATTCAGTCCGGACTGTCCGCCAAGGTTCGGAAGAAGAGCATCAGGACGTTCTTTCTCGATGATCTGGGTCAATCTTGCCAGATTCAGTGGCTCGATGTAGGTGATATCCGCTACATCCGGGTCTGTCATGATGGTTGCCGGGTTGCTGTTTACCAGTACGATCTCGTAACCGAGCTTCTTCAGTGCCTTACAAGCCTGAGTACCGGAATAGTCGAACTCGCAAGCCTGGCCGATAATGATCGGGCCGGAACCGATAATAAGAATCTTGTTGATGTCATCCTTCTTTGGCATGGCTTCATCCTCGCTTTACATATTTATTCACTATTTTACATAATAAGTGGATTGCGCTGGAAATATAATAACAGAAAAACAGCGTTTGCGATACCCAAATATGAAGATTGGATCAGCATGGATTTTATGAAAAAGCACAGGATTTTTCCATATGTGAAAAAACCTGAAAAACGGCGTTGACTTTTACCTTTTGCGCGTTCATAATTTCAATAGGTATTCCCAAAAACAAGGAGGTGACGAAGATGGATAGTTGCGATGGCAGTTGTCGAAGGTGTGGCTGTTTTGAGAAAAATGATTCAAATGAGAACCACATACGAGCCTTTCTTCGTCAACCGGTAGAATCTCGATTCTGATTTGAATACTTTTCGCATTACGCTTCCCTTTTTGCCACACGCTACGTGTGATCGATTTATGCAAAAGGAGGCGGTTTTCAAATGGAAAACGAAAATGAAACAAGAAATGTGATCGAAGAGATCGTCCAGCTGATCCGTTCCGACGTATCAGACGGTGAACTTCGCGCCAAACTCGAAGATTACCATGAGAGCGACATCGCTGACGCGATCGAGCTGATCACCAAAGATGAACGTAAAAAACTGTATCATATCCTCGGCGCAGAGAAGGCTTCCGACATCTTCGCCTACCTCGAAGATCCGGAGGAGTTCATCGCCGAGCTCGATATCCGAAGTGCTGCAAAGATCATCGAAAACATGGACGCCGACGATGCTGTCGATGTCCTCGAAGAAGTCGATGAAGAGACACAGGAAAAGATCATCTCCTTGATGGACGATGAGAGTTCCCGAGACATCCAGTTGATCCAGTCTTATGAAGACGATGAGATCGGCAGTAAGATGACCACGAACTTCGTCAAGATCCAGAACGACCTGACCATCAAGCAGGCCATGAAGGAGCTGATCGCACAGGCCGATGAGAACGATAACATCTCCACCATCTACGTTACCGATGAGGAAGATAAGTTCTACGGTGTCGTCGATCTTAAAGACCTGATCCGTGCCCGTGACTACACGAAACTCGAGACGCTGATCGTTACGTCCTATCCGTACGTACACGACCATGACAAGATGGATGTATCCATCGAGAAGATCAAGGACTACGCCGAGGACTCCATCCCGGTTTTGAGCGAGGACGGAAAAGTCTTAGGTGTTATCACATCCCAGGACATCATCGAAGTCGTAGACGATGAGCTCGGTGATGACTACGCGAAACTCGCCGGTTTGACCGCGGAGGAGGATCTGAAGGAAACGCTTTCCGAGAGTATGAAGAAGCGTCTTCCGTGGCTGGTCACCCTTCTGGTACTGGGACTTCTGGTCTCAACAGTTGTCGGTCTTTTCGAAACGGTCGTGGCGGAACTTGCGATCGTGGTGTGTTTTCAGAGTCTGATCCTGGACATGGCCGGAAATGTCGGAACCCAGTCCCTCGCTGTTACGATCCGTGTTCTTATGGATGAACAGCTCAAGACAAAAGAAAAAGTGCTTTTCACGCTCAAAGAGATGCGTGTCGGATTCTTTAACGGACTTTTGCTCGGCGCGCTGGCCTTCCTCGGAATCGGACTGTATGTGGCGCTTTTCAAGCACTATTCGGCCGGTTTTTCATTTGCTGTCGCCGCATGTGTAGGCGGATCCCTGTGGCTGGCCATGATCGTGTCGAGTCTCGTAGGTACGCTGGTTCCGATGTTCTTCCATAAGATCAAGGTCGACCCGGCGGTTGCTTCCGGTCCGCTCATCACGACAGTCAATGACCTCGTCGCGATCGTGACCTATTACGGATGTGCATGGATCTTCCTGATCAACCTGTTCCACGCGACGGGCAAATGAACGGATTACTACTTGACAAATGATTTTGGGCAGAGTAATCTAACTTCAAATTGAATACGACAAAAGCGAAGACGAAGAGAAGTAACCTGTTTTATCGCTTCCAGCGAGTGGGAGATGGTGGAAGTCCCATAGAGTGAATCCAGGTGAATAACACTTCCGAGCTGCAAAATGAAATGCCAAGGACGGCGGAACTGATGCCGACTTTTCGCAGAGTAGTGGAAGCCGTAAGCCGAGCGTCAGTCGGCAGGGTTTGTTAGAACCCGAAAGAGGTGGCTGCGAAAGCAGCAATTCAGGTGGTACCGCGATGAATCATCGTCCTGAAGCAGAGTAATTGCTTCAGGGCGTTTTTGTTTCCCTGAAGCCGAGCTAGAAAGCCGAAAAGGCAAGGAGGAAATGAAGATGGACATTGTAGACGTAAGAGAGATCTTCCGAAACAGAGAACAGTATCTCGGTAAAGAAGTGACGGTCGGCGGATGGGTCAGATCGGTACGTGATTCCAAGACATTCGGATTTATCGTACTGCACGACGGTACATTCTTTGAGCCGATCCAGGTCGTATATCACGACGCACTTGATAACTTTGAAGCGATCAGCAAGACAAACGTTGGTGCCGCACTGATCGTAACCGGTACGCTGGTAGCCACTCCGGAGGCCAAGCAGCCTTTTGAGATCCAGGCAACCGAAGTTATTCTCGAAGGTGATTCCACACCGGATTATCCGCTGCAGAAGAAGCGTCACAGCATCGAGTATCTCAGAACGATCACACATCTTCGTCCGAGAACGAACCTGTTCCAGGCCGTATTCAGAGTTAGAAGCCTCTGTGCTTACGCGATCCACAAGTTCTTCCAGGAGAGAGATTTCGTATATGTACATACACCGCTGATCACAGGTTCCGACTGTGAGGGTGCAGGCGAGATGTTCCAGGTAACTACTCTCGATCTCAACAACATCCCGAAGAAGGAAGACGGCTCCATCGATTTCAGCCAGGACTTCTTCAACAAGCCGACCAACCTGACCGTAAGCGGCCAGCTCAACGGTGAGACATTTGCGATGGCATTTAAGAACATCTACACATTCGGACCGACGTTCCGTGCCGAGAACAGTAACCCCACACGTCACGCTGCCGAGTTCTGGTTGATCGAGCCGGAGATCGCATTTGCCGATCTTAAGGACGACATGCTCCTTGCCGAGTCCATGATCAAGTACATCATCAACTATGTGCTCGAGAACGCACCGGAAGAGATGAAGTTCTTCAACGATTTCGTAGATAAGGGTCTGATCGAAAGACTCCAGCACGTCGCAAGTTCCGACTTCGGTCACGTGACTTATACCGAGGCGATCGAGATCCTCGAGAAGGTAAACGACAAGTTCGAGTACAAGGTATCCTGGGGATGCGATCTGCAGACTGAGCACGAGAGATACCTCACCGAGGAAGTCTTCAAGAAGCCGGTATTCGTTACCGACTATCCGAAGGAGATCAAGGCTTTCTACATGAAGCTCAACGAAGACGGCAAGACCGTTGCCGCGATGGACTGCCTGGTACCGGGTATCGGCGAGATCATCGGCGGATCCCAGCGTGAGGATGACTTCGAAAAACTCAGCAAGCGTATCACGGAACTGGGCATGAAGCCGGAGGATTACGGTTTCTATATGGATCTTAGAAAGTACGGTTCCGCACGTCATGCCGGATTCGGTCTCGGCTTTGAAAGATGCGTCATGTATCTGACAGGCGTCGGCAACATCCGTGACGTCATCCCGTTCCCGAGAACGGTAAACAACTGTGAACTGTAAGAATATCGAATAAAAAGGAGTGTTGAAAATGGGTAAGATTTTTATTCCGGACGGCTATAAGAGCCTGCAAACCATCCGCGAAACAGAAGTCGCGATCAAGGAAGTAAAAGACTATTTCGAGCGTGCGCTCGCTGATGCACTGAATCTGACACGTGTATCCGCACCGCTGTTTGTAAAGCCGGAGACAGGACTCAATGACAACCTCAACGGCGTAGAAAGACCGGTTGCTTTCGGTATCAAGGAACAGGATGAGAAAATGGTCGAGATCGTACATTCTCTTGCAAAGTGGAAGAGAATGGCACTCGGTAAATACGGATTTCATCCGGGAGAGGGCCTTTATACCGATATGACGGCGATCCGTCGTGACGAAGAAACAGACAACCTCCACTCGATCTATGTTGACCAGTGGGACTGGGAAAAGATCATCACAAAAGAGCAGAGAACAGTAGAGACCCTGAAGGAAACCGTTTTCCGCATCTATATGGCGATCAAGCAGACCGAGTACTATATCTGCGGAAAGTATCACTTCATGGATCCTTTCCTGCCGAACGAGATCCATTTCATCACGACTCAGGAACTCGAAGATATGTATCCGGACAAGACACCGAAGGAAAGAGAGAACCTCATCACAGAAAAGTACGGTGCGGTCTTCCTCATGCAGATCGGTGGCGCACTGAAATCCGGAAAGCCGCATGACGGACGTGCTCCGGACTACGATGACTGGAGCCTCAACGGCGATATCCTGGTCTACTATCCGATCCTCGGCGGTTCCCTCGAACTTTCTTCCATGGGTATCCGTGTAGATGAAGAAGCGATGGCCAAGCAGCTGAAGATTGCAGGATGCGAAGAGCGCGCCGAGCTTCCGTTCCAGAAGGGCGTACTCGAAGGCACGATCCCGTATACCATCGGTGGTGGCATCGGACAGTCCCGTATCTGCATGTTCTTCCTGCAGCGCGCACATATAGGCGAAGTCCAGTCTTCGATCTGGCCGGATGACGTCGTTGAAGAAGCAAAAGCACACGGTGTGAATCTTCTTTAATTTTCCACATAAAATCCATAAAGTGGATGTAAAATAACAGTATGAAGAACATACTGATCGTAGAAGATGAACCTGAAATCCGCGAACTCCTTGGCAACTACCTGCAGCACGATGGCTACCAGGTACGCCTTGCCGAGGACGGCGTGGCCGCGCTTTCCCTCTTTTCCAAAGAGACGTTCGATCTGGTGATCCTGGATATCATGATCCCCAAGATCGACGGCTATGGCGTGTGCGAAGTGATCAAGAAACAGTCGGATGTACCGGTCATCTTTCTTTCCGCTTTGGGCGACGAGATGTCCCTGATCAAGGGATACGATCTGATGGCGGATGACTATGTCACCAAGCCGTTTTCCATGCCCGTATTCCTCCGTAAAGTACACGCGCTTCTGAGAAGAAACGATTCTTCTTCGACGCGCGTTCCGTCGTGCCTGATCTATGAAGATATCTCCATGAATTTCGACACGATGGAAGTAAGATCCCACGGAATCAAAGTGGACCTGACGGCGAGAGAGTTTGATCTTCTGGCGCTTTTCCTGAAGAACCCGGGAAGAGTCTACACAAGAGAGATGCTCCTCGATCTGCTATGGGACTACAATGCATTTGTAGACGAGAGGATCGTGGACAGCCACATCAAGAACCTGCGCCACAAGCTCGGCGATGCCGGCAATGTGATCGAGACCGTACGCGGACGGGGGTATAAAGTTGCGAAGAAAGATCCTTAACCGTCTCTCTGTCAAAGTCTTCCTGATCACCTTCCTCATGCAGATCATCGCCGGAGGACTGATCGTATCTGTGCTTTATATGCGCACGCCCGATACCTATCTTTCCACAAGAGAAGAGACGTATCTGAAAGTATTCTCGCTGGTCAACCGGCTTTCCGAAGTGACGGAAGAAGAAGGCGGCCCGATCATCGACAACTTCATACGGGAGACCGGGATCGATCTGGTGCTTTACGACGCGGATGAATCAACGGCCACGAAAAAAGTATTCGTGGAATCGACTGCGAAACTGGTCTTAAAGACCCCCGAAGAGGTCCGGCTGAGAACCGAAGAAAAGGGCACATCTCAGGAATCCGGATCGTTTACTTTCTGGTATAAAAGTCCGGAGAAGTACTGGGCCTCGGATGTAAAAGCAAGATACGAACTGGAGTACTTTTATACGGAAAGCAAGAGCAACGTCATGCCGCTTTCGATCCGCAGAAGCCTGCCGCTGATGGTTCTGGTCATCGCGGGTGTTTCCCTGATCTGCTCGATTATCTATACGCTTCTGTTTGCCAAGCCGGTCATGAAGATCAGCGAAGTTTCCCGCTCGATGGCCAAGATGGATTTTTCCCAAAAATGCAAAACCTCGCGTGGCGATGAGATCGGAGATCTTGCAAGGGACCTCAATACCATGGCCGACGCGCTCGATGAGAAGATGAAATCCCTTGAAACGAAGAATGATGAACTTCAGTCTGAGGTGACCCGCCGAAAAGAACTCGAGAGCCAGAAGGATATGTTTTTCTCTGCGGCTTCGCACGAACTGAAAACCCCGGTGACGGTCCTCGAGGGTCAGATCCGCGGCATGATCGAGGGTGTCGGACCGTATTCGGACCACGATGAATATCTTCCGAAAACACTTGGTACCGTCAAGCGTATGGAGAGCCTGATCAACGAGATCCTGATGGCGTCTCGCATGCAGTCGGGACAGGAGATCAAAACATCGAGGATCGACATGGTGCAGCTTCTCGAAGAAAAGATGGAAGAGTTCGAAGAACTCTATTCACCCCGTGGTATCAAGATGGAACTGTCTTTTGAAAATGACCTGATCTTCGAAGGAAACCGTGAATTCACTTCGCTTGCGATCGGCGCATTTTTAAGTAATGCCGCGTTCTATTCGCAGGAAGGTGCGACGGTAACGGTCGACGCGAAAAAGGAAAATGAGCAGATCCTTGTGACGGTTCGGAATACCGATGCGCATATCGATGAAGAAGATCTGCCGCATCTTTTCGAGCCTTTCTACCGCACGGATAAATCGCGTAGCAGAAGAAGCGGCGGATCCGGACTGGGTCTTTATCTTGCCAAGCTGATACTCGAAAAACAAAACGGTACCTGCCGCATGCAAAATGACGGAAACGATGTCCTCGCGACGATCGAGATCCCGGCAGTGAAGGAAGAGAAGTAATGGAGGAACATACATGAAAGAATTAGATCTGAACGGGATAACTTTTATGCGTCCGGTTCCGGAAGGAACGGATGAGTGGTACTTTGCGCTCGACTATGAGCAGGGCGATCTTTACGAAGCCCAGGAGATCTACGAAGGAACAAAGTCCCTTCGAGGAAACAACCTGTTCCTGATCCATTATCCGGATGCGGAAGTGATCCGCCCGATCCCGAAGAAGGAAAATGTCGCATATGGAGAGCCGGTCTACTACGACGGAAAAATCGCATTTGTCGCCGTAGCATTTGAAGAAGAAAAGATACGGATCCACCAGTTCGACTGCCAAAGCAGAGAACTTTCCGTAGTCGATGAGATCGAGCTTTCTTCTATTCGTGACTGTTTCAATCTGCGTCTTTTCCAGCATCCTCTGACACTGACGCGCCAGGGAAATGACGGTACGCTGGAACTGATCTGGCCGGAAAAGAAGACTATCTCGATCGGCGAAAAAGAAAGCTTCTTTATGCTTTCGGATAACAAGCTTTATCTGAACCGCTGGTTTGAAGATCCCGACTATCGGGAAGAGACCGTCGTTCGGGATGCAAAGACGGGTGAGATCCTGCAAGTCCTTCCCGGAGATGTCCGCGTGATGCCCAACGGAGAAATTTGGATTCTGAAGTAAGGAATTCTCCGTCCTCAACAGAATCATCACCCGTTGCAATAACTATTCATTGATAATCGGAGTGCCTTCTTCGAGCCAAGATATCTGTTTCTCAATGGCCCAAAAAGACTTTCCATCAAAGATTCTGGCTTCAAGAAACTGTTTCTTAATCATGTCGAGGTCGCTGTTTTCAATCTCCAGAATGCGATCGTAATCTGTTAGTTCGCCATGTTCGTCAATCAGCGAATGATACAGATTATCCTCGCCTTTCTTTGCGCGCCAGCGATCTACAAAGAAATGATTTATTCCTGATTCAAAGTTGGTAGTGGCTTCGCACCAGTACACATAGCCATCATAATAAATGGTTGCTTCGGAAAACCATCCCGTATCTAAAAACTGATCTAAATTGCCGTTTATCATAAGCCATACTCCTTCAGATACACTTTGTATTTCTCATATATTTCCGGTGAGTCATCTTTGGACAATCTGCGAGCTTTCCCTCTGGATAAGTCTGCTCTCAAAATGTGGTAATGCAGAATGTATGTATGTCTGTTACCGCCCAAAGATGGTTCTGGATGATATGCTATTTCTAGTAAAGGAGAACCCTCACTATCGTACACACGCATTTCGCGAAAAGAACCATCAGGATTCTCTTTGATGTATATTCGATTAGGCGAATGAGAATAGTCTGGTAAACCATGCTGATTGCTGGTTTTACCCACGAGTACTTTTGCATCTCCGACCATTCGCTTTGTTTCGTACTCAGTTGTAGTAACATGACCGTTTTTGGCCTTAGCGCCTCTAGACGACATAGTGATCACCTCCTTCAAAAAGTGACATATCCCAGTTTAGTAATCTGGGTTGCCATGGAACTAACTCGATATTCCAGGAACCAAAGCTATCTTCATATTTGACGAAACAAACATCCGAATCCATTCCTGAGACGTAATTGCCGACGCAAATGATTTTGCTGTCTGGAAAGCGTTTTCGCATTTCCAAGTAACCTGATAAGAATAACTGACGGCATCCAGGGTTATTGACTCCAAGCGTGGAAATAATGAATACTCCGCCATTTCTTAATCCGGCAAAAGTTATGTCGTAGTATTCGGGACCAACCCATCCGACAGTAGGAATAACCTTTTTGCCATTTGACTGAAGAAAAGCGCCAGACCATCTGTTGTCATAAGTCGCTTGGAGTACTTCTTTAAACCCCATATCTGGATGCATACTGAAATCCAGTGTTGAAGCTGCTTCGTATGGTGCGACCTTCGAGAGAAAACGAAATGGATTCTGATACTCTCGATTAAGTTCCTTATCAAAGCAAAAACAGTGTACAATTTTGTTTTGGGCATTCTTGTCGCGCGAAGTGCAGTTCTTAAGATTGATGAGCCATTTCCCGTTGTTAAGCGCAGAAATATCAATATCATCCTTTTCGATAAAGGGGATGTTGTAGATGTCCCGTTTTACAAAAGATGGTAGCTGGCGCATAACTCTAATGTATTCTAGATTGTTATAAGTTGGCATATATATACCTCCTGAAGATAAATTCGCAACTTGTTGTTCTCACAGAAAGAATATGCTAAAATATAACAACCCAATAATATGTTACCAATAGCATATTATGTGAGAAAGCGCACAGATGACTGATGTCGACAGTTATCTATGCGTTTTTCTTTTGCTGCTCACAAGCAATTAAACCACCTCCCTTAGTTCTTGGAGAATAAGTGGAATCTAGAGCTTTTATTGAGTCTCTACTAAGAAAAAGCCTCAACTTCGTACAATAATACGCAAGCCTTTTCTTGCTTATCGCCTCTTTGTTATACAGATAGTCAAGTAATCCACTCAAATCTACCAGTTGAATTTTCTCTTTCAGAGCTACCTTCTGGAGTTCTGAATCATCGGATAGAATAGGTATATTTCTGTTTTTTGATATAGCAACGGCAACCATGGCATGTCGGGACAGCTTGGCATATTTTTGTCCCAGTACCTGTGCATCGTAAAACTCTTCAGTGGTCATTTCGATACGATGAATTCGTTCCCTCTGAGTTTCTGTTAAAAGGCTAACAGGTGATACAGATTCTTCATCATATGACTCTCGAAAAATCAAATAACTAAAGATATCCTCTAACAACAAATCTGTCACTGATAGGTTTGTACAGGTTAACCATATGCTTCTGTCACTGATTAAGAATTCCACGGGTTATACCTCCAAAGAACCACAGTATTCTTGTAATTCTGAGCAGGGAACCTTTAAGAGTTCCGAAGCGCGTTCAATACTCAGATCTTCTTCGTTAATTGCTCTTAAGACTAACCTCTTGAACATTTCAGATTTCTCGGTTTTTTTAACGCGATTCGGCTCCTTTTGCCTCAAATTAGACCGAGACGCTTTTATATAGAAATCTCTAGCAAGAGAATCATTGATTATGCCTGCCTGATTAGCTCTTTTTATAAGCAAGAACATAGAAATGCCATACTCTTGACATATTAACTCCATATCTTTAGTTAAAGATGTTCTTCTGTGACCGAGTCTTCTGTAAAGATCCTCGTCAGGGATTAAAAATGCGCCGGCTATACTTGTAGCCATAGATTCAATGTCAGACTCGTTAGATTCAAGCATGAACATAAGATGAGCAAGTTCGTGAACTATAGTAGTCCGTTTTCTTTCCTGACGCATGTTGTTATTTACGACAACATAAGGATACTCGTTTACAGCACCGTTCATTCCTGAGAAGGAATCATCATCCATGTTCAATTCTAGGAACAGAAAGCCTTGGTTTTCAATAACACTTGTAAGTTCGTCAACAGGGCCACAGTTTTGAAAACCCAAGAAATTACGAAGTACGGCTGCACTTTCGTGATAGTCTTCAGACAGTTTAAGTGAATGTGTTGCAGGTGCTTCTGGGAGTGGATTTCCGCCAAGGCACTCTACAGCTGCAAAGAAACGTGAGAAATACTCTTCAACAGATTCCTGCACATACTCTTGTTCTCTTTTGCTTAATTTGGAAAGCTTTCGAAATTCCCTATGATCAAAAACAAGGTTTTCGTTTCGGTCTGATAGAAAATCAATAACGCGAATCCCAAGAGCAGAAGCGAGTTTTTTTATCGTTTCCATATCAGGATTTCGCTTTCCACTTTCGTAGTAGGAAATCGACATAGAAGATAATCCACAAGCTTCAGACAATTCTTTCATGCTCATTCTCCTCATTAAACGATAGTGTTTTAGGTTTTTTCCAAACACATTATCACCTCCGCTGTTTACAAAATAGCACAATTTTGTAGATTTGTAAACAAGAAGTTTTATTGTATTTTCCCTGCTTATGGTTTGCCAAACGAAAAGAATCTCCACACAAAATCCATATAACTTCCCCAAGTAATCCTTGTTCGGATGGTAGCATCAAGACAAGATCCAAAGAAGGGAAGTATAACACCATGAAAAACACAAAAAAGATCATGAGCCTGGCACTGTGTACGATCCTTACGGCACAGTGCTTTTGTGCATGCAGAAAAACGACAGCAGGAAATCCCGGATCAAGTGCGGTAGCAGGAGAGAGCATTGCTTCTTCGGATAAGACTCCGATCGTACTTCAAAACCACATGACAGAAAAAGAGCGTTCCGCAGTGACAAAAGGACCGCTGACGGTCCTCGACGAACCGTGGGCAAAGCCACAGGCAGAAAAAGAGTATCTGGACGGCGTGTATTTCGAAGTTTGGGAGAAAGAAGACGCGATGCGGTATTACGAAGACCACCCGGAATATCTGCAGGGCTGGACAGAGGAAGAAATCGAAGAGTATATGGCAGGGTTTCACCCGTATATCGACGGATTTATCGTGGATGGCCGAAGTTATGCCGGCTTTGTCATGCCGGGATTTAAAGATGACGATTGCTTTGGATGGTATTCGGCACTAGAAGGCGACGATCTTATCGCTCATGAGATCATGGATATGGAAGATCTCAAGAGCAAGCTTCCGGAGATCTTAAAAGATTACCAGTCCTCGAAATATAAGTATTACTATATCTCCGAAGAAACAGATGTCGAAGTGATGGAGCAGGATATCCTCCGCGCGTTCGAAGCTATGGAGAGCGGATCGTATAAGATGCTTCCCGTCGGTACGACCAACGAACGTGCTGATCGCTATTACAAAAACAAGTTCGAAGGCGGAGAAGACCTCTCCTGGGAACTGGACAAAGACAAGGTCGAAGCGATCAAGGATCAGGTCACGGAATATACATTCTATGACGAAGAACTGGATCGGAAACTGGTGGTGCATGTAGCATTTCCCAAGGGATATGAGAACACTTCCGAACCCCTTCCGGCACTGGTTTTGACGGACGCGGTATGGCGCTTTAACGATATCGCCAAGCTCTTAAAAGAGATGGAAGAAGGCCGTGCGCAACCGCAGATCCTGATCTCCATCGGACAGGACTATGCGATCTGTAACTCAGATAATGTAGAACGCGCGGCTCTCTTTTGCGAAGGCAAGGATAAGTTTCTGGATTTCATCACGGATAATCTTATGCCTTACCTTGGTGAAAAGTATGCGATCGATTATGAAAACTCGACCCTTTTCGGTCACTCTCTCGGCGGTGTATTTGCCCACTACGCACTTTGCAACAGCGACCTTTATGAGAACCAGCCTTTCGGTTGTTATATCATCGGAAGTCCTGCGTTCTGGTCTCCGTATTCCCGTGAGATGAGCGACTACGAGCAGCAGGCGAATGACTATGGTTATCTCGATCGAAATGCAACGGTCAACAAGCGTGTCTTGATCACCGCGGGAAGCGAGGAAGACGAGGACTACGAAGAGTGGTTCGAAGACGGTGATTCGACAACGGAGAGCGTCGCGCATCTGGCGGAACGAATCAATGCCCACTGTGATCCGAGTGCGCCGATGGCGGTAGCAAAACTCTATAAGAGCCATCACTATCAGTACATCCCGGAAATGCTGATCGAGTATGTAGATAAATAGGAGGGAAAACTTATGAAAAAGATGATCGCGTCGATTTTGATCTCGGGTATATCGTACTTCTACTATGTGCGCAAACTCGATGACGATCTGATGGTGATCATCGACGTTGTGGACTACGAAAAACGGTCCTCCGATTTTTACGAAGGACTGTTTGAATAAGCGTTTTGAAATGCACTGTCTCAGTGCAGGATCGCTGTGAGTTTCGGATCCTCGGCGATGAGTTTTTTGGCCAGATCCCTGTACTTTTCTTCGTGCAGGTAAGTGTGGCGGTGAGGCTTGATCTGCGGAGCCATATCGATGGCATCGCAATAGTCGGAAGCCTTCAGATCCAGCGTTGCGCAGAAGTCCCAGAAGCCGGTCTTGGTAAATACCGTATCGATCCTCTGGTAACGGTGGTCGCAGATCTTGCACATGATGTAGGTGGCGATGCCTACCTGCACACCGTGCAGCTGCGGCTTTTCCAGAAGCTGGTCGAGTGCGTGGGAGATCAGGTGCTCACTTCCCGATGTCGGGGCAGAGGAACCTGCGATCTCATTGGCGATGCCGCTCATGGCCAGAGAATCCAGAAGTTCTTTTAAGAAAAGATCTTCGTTGATGGATTCAAATGGTGTTCTTACAAAAGAATTTACGGCTTTCTTTGCGATCATGAAAGCGAAGTCATTGACCTCGGTATATCCGAGGTCTTCTTCGTGCTGCCAGTCATAGGTCGAAGAGATCTTGGCGACCATATCACCGATGCCGGAATAAAGGAAGCGTACAGGTGCACTCTTGATGACTTCCGTATCCACGAGAATACCAAAAGCCAGTTTGGCCGGGACGGACTTTCTGTGACCGCCGACAGTAAGCGATGCGCTCGAACTGGAAAAACCGTCGGACGAAGAACTTGTCGGGACGCTGATGAACGGGATATGCAGGATGTAGCCGATATATTTCGCCGCGTCGATGACCTTGCCGCCGCCCATGCCGATGATCGCCTGGGTCTTGTTCGGAAGCTGGAAAGCCAGATCCGTGATATCGTTAAAATCTACTGTATCCATCTCCTGGTGGTGCAGGATCGAAACGCCTGCTTCTTCGCAGGATTTAAACACCTTTTCACCAAACATGGAGATCAGGCCGTTACCGAAAAGGATGGTGACGGAAGTCAGTCCCGCATCCTTTAAGTATGTGCCGATCTTTCCGGTCACGCCGCTTTCGATCTTCAGGATAGAAGGGATATTGATGTGATTCTTATTCATGCCAGAACCTCCTTGACGACATCCGGAAGATCGCTGAACTTCTTGATCTCCGGAACAGGTACATTGATTTTTCCAAAGCCGTAAGACGCGTGGATAAAGGGGAATCCCGCCTTGGCGGTTGCGTCATAGTCGCTCTGGATATCTCCGACATAGCAGGCTTTCGTCAGCTTGTTGCGCTCGGCAAGAAGCTTGATGTTTTCATCCTTCTGCAGGAAGTTATTGCCGTAGCACTCGATATCTTCGATGAGGCAGGAAGGCTTTCCCCACGGGATCTTATAGTATTCGAGAAATGCCTCGACGTAGCCGGCCTGGCAGTTGCTGACGATGTAGAGGTGGTATCCTTCTGCCTTCAGCTTTTCCCATGTCTCGATGACATCCGGATACAGGATGCCGCCGTGCTCTCGAAGGTAATCGTTTTCGAAATTCTCGCAGGCCTTGCGAAGATCGTTTCTCTGCTTTCCCTTTTTCGTATAGGTAAAGAGTGTGTCAGCGATGACGTCCATGGGCTTCCCCATAACACTCTGGATATCTTTCTGGGTGATGACTTTGTCTTCAAAACCGGCTTCTTTGACCTTGACTGTCCAGGAACGGGCCACGTTCTCCGAGCTGTCCCAGACTGTACCGTCCATATCAAAGATGATTCCTTTTTTCTCTTTCATTGTCGTCTCCTTTATATATGTCCCTATTTTCACTATTGTGCATCACGGCAGTGCATTTGGCAAATCGGGAAAAAGACTTAATGATTTCTTTACTCTTTATCTTTTCGGATTAGCGATTGCTTAAAACTTGTTGGTTATTCTACAGGAGACATCAAACGTGGAGGGTAACACAATGCATACTTTAGAAGCAAAAAATCTGTGCAAAGCATTTACACTGAGTGAAAGACAAAGACGTACTCAGGATGTGCAGAGCAAAAAGAAGATCGCGGTAGACGACATCAGCTTTACCGCACATTCCGGAGAAGTATTCGGACTTCTCGGTCCGAACGGCGCCGGAAAGACAACGACCATGAGAATGCTGGCGACATTGATCTCGCCGGATAACGGTGACGTCCTTTACGACGGACAGAGCATCAAGTCCGATCCGATCGCCATCAAGAACCGATTCGCATTTTTAACGACCGACCTGCAGCTGGATAAGAAAGCCACACCAAACGATATGTTCGATTACTTCGCGGGTCTTTACCATGTACCTTCGGACAAAGCCGCGCAGAGAAAGAAGGAACTGTTCGGAAAGTTCGGCATCGATTCTTTCGCCGACAACAAGATCAGCAAGCTTTCCCAGGGCATGCGCCAGAAAGTTTCACTGGTCATCTCCGTTATCCA
The DNA here is from genome assembly GCA_017962145.1 of Clostridiales bacterium. Classification (GTDB taxonomy): domain Bacteria; phylum Bacillota; class Clostridia; order Saccharofermentanales; family Saccharofermentanaceae; genus Scatonaster. Next base: position 44,307 of record JAGCVX010000028.1, read on the forward strand.
TGATCCGGATTTCATCATCTTTGACGAACCGACAAACGGCCTCGACATCATCGCTTCCCGCGACGTAAGAGATTTCATCTTAGACATGAAAGCACAGGGAAAGTGCATGATCATCTCGACACACCTTTTCGATCTGGTCGAGAAGATCTGTGACCGTGCCGCCATGATCGTCGATGGTAAGATCGTCGTCAACGACACCCTGGAAAACCTGATGCAGGGCCAGTCGCTGGAAGATTCTTTCTATGACATCTATACGAAGTACAAGAATAAATAATCAACAAGGAAAAGAAAGACATAATCAAAGATAAGGTGAATAAACATGTTTAGAGATATAGCTACAGTATATAAAAAAGAGATCAAGTCGATCCTGAAGGATAAGGCAATACTTCTCATGTGCATCCTGCTTCCGTTTGGCATGATGTTTATGGAAGCGTTCATGATGAAGTCGATGACGAATACCGAAGAAAAAGAAACGGCCCACGACGCATATTATTTAAATGCACCGGCGGATCTGGTGCCGGCATTGAAGTCCATCGGTTTTTCCGATGAGGTCGTAGATAAAGACGAGTGCGTCAAGGACATCAAGAACAAAGATGCAGAGATGCTCGTGATCTTCCCGCAGGATTTCCATATCGACCTGACCGCAGAAGAAGTTTCCAACATCGAGATCTACTATAACTCCTCGAATATGGAGTCGCTGAAGATGCGTGAAAAGCTTTCTGCTGTTCTCGATACACTCCGTCCGGTCGTCTTTACCGTCAACGCGGATACTAGCATCAAGTATGACCTCGGTGACGAAGGGTACCAGGCAAAGAACATCATCGCCAGCATGGTTCCGGGCCTTCTTCTTATGACCGTCGTATACGGCATCATGGGCCTTGCATCGAACATCATCGCAGGTGATAAGGAGAGCAACTTCCTCAACACCGTACTGATCACACCGGTAAGCAGAAGCAGCGTTGCGATCGGTAAAGCACTGGCCGTTATGACCGCGGCAGGTATCAGCGCCATCTCCGGATTCGCAGGACTTGCGTACTTTATGAGTACCGTAAGCAGTATGATGGGTGATTCAAATGCGCTTTCTTACACCATGAGTGACTATGCCCTTACATTCGGCGTCATCCTCTGCGTTGCATTTGCTCTCGTAGGACTGATCCTCATCGTTTCCACACTGGCCAAGACATCCCGTTCTGCACAGACCGTGTCTGTGATCCCGGTCATGATCCTCTTCCTCGGATCCTTCCTGACATCCAATGCAGGTATGGAGACCATGATCACCAAGTTCGGTTTCAAGAACTTCCTGATCCCGATGTGGAACGCGACATACCTGACAAAGAACATCCTTCTGACAGGTGCTGCTACCACAGAGATCCTCGTAACATGCGCCATCAACATCGTATTTGGCATCATCTGCCTGTCCGTTGTCAGCATGCTCTTCAATAACGAAAAGATCGTAAACGAATAATACATATCCTCCCTACCTAACGAAAAAGAGACGGAGCAAAAGTCCGTCTCTTTTTCGTTGCTTTCTTTTTAAGATGCAGGATCGTCAGCTCGCCCAGAGTCCGTGCAGGTTGCAGTACTCATATGCGCGGATGACTTCCACACTCGGGATCACATAGAAGACGGCTTTCGGATCGTCTCCCGGATTCAGATGTGCGATCTGTACTCCCGAAGTAGTTTCGAGGATAACAAACTGGATATAGTGTTCCTCGGCCATCGGATGCGCAACCGATCCGACTGAGACGGAAACCAGGTTTCCATCACGAGTGATCACCGGCACATGCTTTTCCAAAGAGGCATCTACAGAGGACGGAACGAGTGCTTCCATCTTTTCTCCGCAGCACATCATAGGCACGCCTGAATCCACAAGTTTGATAGCGATATTTCCGCAACGATTACAACGATAGATCTTAATTTCCATGGCCCCATCTCCTTTGCTGATTAAAGTAAAATACACCCTCAGTTTATCACAGAAGAGAAGGGACGAGGACAACATGAAAAACATTTTTCGATCTATTTGCAACAGAACGCGATCTCGTTTCGTCTTATATTCAGAAACACTTCGCGAGGGTGACAAAAAAGGAAAAAGAAGCTGGAGATAAGAAATGAAAAAGAACAACTGGCCTATTAAGAAAATCGGAAAGACAGCAGGTGCACTGTTACTCGCGGGCAGCGTTTTCCTCTGCGCATGTGAGAAGCAGGATCCGCAAAAGAAGGGAAATAAAAAGAAGCATTCGACGAAAACGACGACTGTTTCTGAAACGGATCCGCAGACGGGCAGATCGGACCCTGCTGATACTTTCCGTATCGATGCAAAACTCTGGTCCGCAGATATCCCGATTCAGTATATGTACGATAAGGGTACCTGCATCGACGAAGATGATGAAACTTACTACGCATTCATGAGCGATCCGAACCATCCGGATTTCGATTATTTCTACATCTACATTATTACTGAAAGCGCGGAAGTATTCCGCAAGACATATCAGTACGATATCCCGATGGATCAGCTCGCCAAGGGAACACTCCCGATGACAAATCTCGCAGGCTGCGATTTCTATGAGTTTGAAACTTATCATTTCGGAACGGAGATCGACTCTGAGGAAACCCATTATGTATGCCGCTACGAAGCTGCATCGATGACCATCGAGCTCGTACTTGGTGAGAACTCCATTCAAGGTACATCCAGGTAAGAGATATCATGAGATCGATCGAATTCAATCTGCCGGATCTGGGACTTACTGATCCTCCGTTTGCATTTGAACAGGGCGAATTCCAGACAACAGTACAGGAACTGCCGCTGGGTCAATTCAAAGTGACACCGAGACAGGGCCATTTCAGTGAGCATGTATTTATCACTTCAAGTAACGGATTTGTTCCGTTCTCTTCGACTGCATGCTATGTAGTTGCATCGGAAAAATACCTTTATACATGTGAATCCGGTCTGGTTCATGTTTATCTGATCAATGGTGATGAGATGACGAAGATCGGAGACATCGTTGCAGGCTGCGAAGTCGTTACGATGGATCTTCTCGACGGGGATACGGTGACATTCTATCCGGATCCGGATCCGCAGTACATGATCAAATTCTTCTTTGTAGAGACCGTAAACGGAAATGATCGTGTTCTTTCTGTTCTCGATGACGTTGTTGTTTCTCCTGACGGACAGCATATCCTCTATCACAATCCGCTTGCTGATCAGATGCATATGCTCTATCTCGATCCGGTAACCAAGGTAGTCACATCCGAACCTTTCTCGTTCTCGGATGTCCCGCTGGACGCCTGGGATCTGCAGTATGTATTCATGACGGATTCCTGCATGTATGCAAGATTCTCTTCATATGCACCAAGTGGAAGCACGTTCCATCTTTTGCAGTATGATTTCGACGGAAATCTCATCGGCGAAGTGAAAGACGATACGCTGGAAAACATGTACACATACAGTCTTTATGAGTTCGGCGAGTATATTCTGGTAGCCGACCAGGGTGAAGACACTCTCCGTCTGATGGATGAAAACGGAAACACCGTGGATTCGGTAAAGATCGGAGACCTCATCGGTATTCCTTCCGGAAACCTGACTCATTATTCTTTCTTAAAAGTGAATGACGAAGGAGATTTCCTCCTCGTGTATGCATATGACCATGACGGCGTACTGGAAGATCTGGTGTTTAACATCCACATCGGGTGAAAAAGAAAGGAAAAAGGAAATGAAGAAACTTGTAGCGGTATTGCTGATGACGTCGATGCTGCTGACCGTGCCTGCAGGGTGTTCGAAGACCGGTAAGGTACTGGATGTAAACAACGTCGCCGGTATCACAGAAAAAAGAGATAACGGAAAAGAAGCGATCTTCCAGCTGGCAAAAGCACAGTCCGGCAAATCGTCGATGACGCAGGAAGAACTGGATAAAGCATACTCGGAGTTTATCTTCGAACTCATGAAGCGCTGCGCGAAAGAATCCGATGGAGAGAACGTACTGGTCTCCGCCGATTCCGTACTCTTTGCACTGGAAATGGTAGCGGCAGGTGCCGATGGAGAAACTCTCGATCAGCTCATGAATACTCTGGTTCCCGGCGCAGATAACGTAACAGCTTTCCATTACGCAGTAGATCGTATGAATTCTCTTCAGAATGATTCGCTGAAGATCGCAAATTCCGTATGGATCAACCAGGAAAAGACTGACCATGTTTATGACGATTATCTTCAGTACGTGCAGCGTCATTTCGATGCTCGCGTGGGCGTAGTACCTTTTGATGATTCGGGAGTAGATACGATCAACAACTGGGTGAGCGAGCACACAGAGAAACGAATCAAGACGCTGCTCAAAAGGCTTCCTGAGTACGGTCTCATGGTGCTGGTAAATGCGATTGCTTTTGACGGAAAATGGAAAGTCGACTATACAGATATGCAGGTGCATCCGAATGTGTTTACAAACGGTGAAGGAGAGCCGCAGACCGTCGATTTCCTTTGCGGTTCCGAGAGAGTCTATCTGGATAACGGAAATGCAACCGGTTTTTTGAAAGAGTATGATGACGGGAAATATGCGTTTATGACGATTCTTCCGAACGATGAATCGATTGACATTAACGAGTTTATCGCAGATATGACACCGGCAGAGTACTGGGCATTCTGGGAAAGTCAGGATGATTCACTCGAAGTGCTGACTTTTATGCCTCAGTTTAAAAGTGAGTATGAGATACAGCTTCCGGACATCCTGCAGGACATGGGCATCACCGATGCATTTGATGCGGGAAAGGCAGACTTTTCAAATCTTTGTAAGACTCCGGTCTTTATCTCCGAAGTCATTCACAAGACATATATCGATGTCAATAAAGACGGTACGCAGGCTGCTGCGGCAACGGCTGTCAGCATGAGGGAGGCCGCGTCTTTGTCGATAACGACAGAACGTATTGTCAGCTGTGACCGTCCGTTTGCTTACGCGATCGTCGATCTCGACACCGGTCTTCCGGTATTCCTCGGAACCGTGGAGAAGGTATAAACAATTTGCAGGAACGCGCCATCCGCGCTACTTATATGCCCCCATAGAAATACAAAACCGGCATCTTTTGAAGGTGCCGGTTTTGTGTTGCTTTTTAGTGCATCAGGCCGCCGTGGAAAAAGCACTCGTACACCTTTTTGCCTTCGTGGTAGATCTCTTCGTATCCCTGAAACCAGGAGATATCGCCGGTGACTTTGGCGGTGTAGGTGTATTCACCTGAAGCGTAATGCGCAGGCCCGCGATACGGAAGTTCTTTCGTCGCCGCTTGCAGTGCTTCTTTTAAGAAGTCTCCGCTGAAAGCTTCATCCAGGACGCGCCCACAATAGTTCATGGCATACTTAGCAACGCCATCCTTAAATACTGCTTCTTCACCGGCAAAGCTTTCTCCGCCGACATATGTATCGATGTACGTGTACGCACCCTTTTCGTATTTGAAGTCGTGAGCAGAAGGTCGGGAAGCTTCGATCTCGTTAGAAAAAGCAGCATAGGTATTTCGGTTTGCAAGGAGACGGAAATCGATCAGTTCCTCGATCTCGGATGGCGTGGTTTCAGCCTCCACAGGGCGCGTCTGACAGTCCGCATCTTTTACGAGATAATCGACGGTTACATTAAACAGCGTGCTGATGCTGATGAGGTTACTGATGTCCGGGTAGCCTTGTCCGGACTCCCACTTCGCGACCGCCTGACGCGATACATCCAGAGCCGAAGCCAGTTCCTCCTGCGTCATGCCTTTGCTCTTTCGAAGCAGTTGTAATTTCTCGGGGAAAATCATGTTCACACCCTCCGTTTCTTATCTGCATTATACAGCAGACGCGGGAGGGGTTCTATCAACAGACCGTGGAGATAATGCTACGATTGGTTGCGACTATAAGCAAAGAAAAGTGGCTGAAGTGCAAACTTCAGCCACCACATAATCATGTAAGAATTAATCTCCGTCGCTGTCTCTTTCTTCAAGTTCAATTTCAGCATCGACCTCATCACTGATTTCATCATACATGTTGTCAAGGTTTTTTAACAGCTCAAGACTACATTCATTATCATCTAACTCATAGAGTTTAGGTCGAATGCCGAGTTTGAATAATTCTTCGTAACATCGAATGATTTTTTTAACGCCATCACTATCCACATAATCGCAAGATAAAACATACTCATTGTTTTTGATTCGGGAATTGATATCAGCTATAGACATTGCTGGCTCGAGTTTTCTAATAACAGACGCACATTTTGCAATAGAAGTACCTTCTGGTATTCTAATTCCTACTGTATCGCACATAAAAATTCCTCCGTTATGCTTTTTTATTTCTCTTGAAAGGCTGACCAGGAAGACTGTTTTTAAAGTTTCCGCCATGCCATATATTGAGATGTTCTTCAAAAGTTGCAGGGTATATTATTTCCCCTCGATTAGCTAGATGAGGGTACTTCGAGACGCTGTATGAGTGATGCCCTTGCAGACTCTTGCCATCCACCTTTGGTTTCTGATCGTGAAGAATGGCATGCCGTTGTTCGGCAGTCCAGTTTCGAGTGGTAGAATCACCATTCAAGATGCGTCGACGCTCTTGTTTCCAAAACTCATTCACACCTCGTTTTCGCCTTTTAGCCAATCTTTTTTCTGATTCGAGTTTCTTATAATCGTCTCTGCTTGCAGTACGATCGCGAACCTTGTTCTTGATTTCTTTTATGCTCAAAGTGCTTTTGTGTTCAACTGGGTGTTCACGCAAGTCTAAACCTTGAACTCTTTGATTAATTATATCACCTTCGGTTTGCTGGAGTGAATCATTGAATCTTTGATCTCCGGTTGTCCCGTGAAAGTGATTGCTTGGAGGCTTACTCATACTTCACCCTCCTTTGCAAAGGCAAGATTTGTCTTGCTAGGGAAAGCAATTACTTTGATTCCACGAGATCGAATATCATCGAAAACATCGTAATTATCTGAGCCGTATACAACTATCGCTAGAGGTTCCAGAAACTCAATTGCTTTCATTAGTCCTTCATAAAAGTAACGCCGATTGACTACCTTGTTAATGCCGCTCGCAACAACACCGATAGCGATTATGGCATGCAGAGGAATGCCGTCGAAACAGTACGACCATGTTTCACATGTTCCCCAGCGAACATTGTGAATTATTGAAATCCCATTCGACTGAAGAAAATAGTCTAAAACTCGCATTCTGTAAGTGTTATGCCTTTTTTCAGGGTCAGGAAAATCAGCGTTGGTTGAAAAATCAGGGCTGATAGCGCCATCGAAATGACGGAGCAAATCCAAAAGTTTTTCCGGATGTGCCCAGATACTGGAGTAGACTCCATCAAACTTTTGATCATCAACAAAGAAATGAACATGTTTATCTATATGATATTCTGGATTCTTTTTGATGAGCTTTGAATGTAAAGATTTGGCATCGTCATAGGAAATCAAGCCGTTGGGAATAGTTCCGTTGCTTTTTTGACAAATCGGGATATCGTTTCCTTGTGTGTAACTGGCCCCGGATAAAAGTGCCGCATTCAAAAGATCTTTACACCCTTCACGGGGTTTGTTGTTATAATTAACTATGTTATTGCTAAGCATGAGCATTTCCTCCTTTCTTAGCAGAGTGACTAATAATCCGAGAAATAGTCACAAACTAAAGATTTATCACCCTCTTCGGATTTCAGTGGCCAACTGACGAGTTTGATGATTTGAGTATATGGACAAACTGTTGGTCTTGAAATATGTTTTTTAAGACTGGGATAAGACCAGAGAAAAAAGGTGCTTTTATGAGTAGATTGTGTTTGGGAACATTTCTTACTGCGATAAAGCTTTGCGCTAGCAAATATGGATTTGCTCAAGGCAGAGATTTTCGCGAGATGTTTTCATCTTTTTGGTACGGTTACAATCCTAAGGACGATATGATAGTCCATATAGTTGGAGGACGTAAAAATCCATCGCCGAGCTTTGTTGATGAGATTAATAAAATAGAATCTTCGCAATATTCGGGATTAGGGGATAACTTTGCAAATATCGAACGAAGGATCGATTCTGAGGGAAAAGAACTTCTGGTAAAATTGTTCGATTATCTTGTATCTTCAGATGACACCATATCTGAAGAAATGGAAGTAGATCTTGTTAATAGGACAACGAAGGCATGTTTCCCTGGCAATTGTGTAAATCTATCTTCGATGATGGCAGGGCTTTTTCTGTATGTTGTAAAACACACAAACAATATTGGCAATCAAAAGTATGTGAAGGAAATCAATGCAATATACAATTCAGAGTGTGGAGTAAAGATTCAAAACGAAGCTGAAGCTCAGGCTCAAGAAAGCATCATTGACAATTTGCTGTCGAAAAACAAACATACAGATGACGATGAGGAGAAGACAAACAGTATCAGCGAAAAGAATATCATTCGAGCAAAGGAATTCTTGATTAAACACGAAACGGAATCATCGATGATTCCGTTGTGTCAGATGGCATATGTCTATAGTCCACATCATAATCATATTCGACCCATGTATACTGAATTTGCTCTTTTGCCGAAATGTTCAAGAGATTATATTTTGGCTCAATGTAATGAAGAAGACTTGACCGACGTGACTGACCTCCATTTATACGAAGGATTAGACCAGTTATGTGAAGATATGAGCGATTATTCGTTGTCATCCGAGCGATATCTATATGCTGTTCAGCAATACCTTCCAAAAGCATTTTCCATCTATGCTGGTGAATCAATTGAGCATCACGATATGTATTCTTTCATACGATTGTACAAGTCTAAAACAAATCCCTTCGACATGGGCCCATATTCTTCATTGGATACATACATAGCTGACTATTTGTGGATGAAAGAGCACAGAATTGAGACGAATGCTCTTCCTCCTATGGATTATCTATGGTCAAAGGAAGATTTCGCTTCGTGTAGTGGAGACAACCTGTCATTTTGGTTATGTCAGTTTATTATAGCCGCTTGCAACAATCTCTACAGTTATATAAATGCAAATAACTATACGTGTATAGATCCATCATCAGCTGAAAGGCAAGAGGATTTGTTCTATTTTACTCTATATGCTATTTACGAGTACTATTGTTGTCATACGAACATATATTAACTGGAGAATAGAATGTTCTGCTTTCGGTGACTTCTGCATCTCTGGATAGATAATATGGTAGGGGGGTACTCTTTAGTCAATTAGATCAACATATAGGCGTTTCTAATAATGTCGCCGTTCATAGGATCCAAATCTTCCGGAAGTTCTTCTTTTGAGAAGAAACGCTGGGTGACGACTTCGTCTTCCTGGATCTTTAATTCGCCATGATATTTGCGGCAGAGAAATACGATTCCTGCGACATAGATCTCATCGCCATTCGGATAAAAGAAGTGTGTGCTTGCGCCGGACTCCTGACAGAAATATTCCAGTTCGTCGCAGATGAGTCCGGACTCTTCCTGTGCTTCGCGACGGGCGCACTCTTCGAAACTTTCACCCAGTTCCATCGATCCGCCGGGATATCCCCACAGGCCGTTGTCCGTGCGTTTCTGAAGAAGGATCTCGTTTCTTTCATTTAAAAATATGATGCCTGCACCTGCCATGATCAAAGGACGATGTGAATTCGCGCCCAGTTCTTTTCTTAAGTCTAAAAAATAACCCATAATGAGCTCCTTTCTATGCATCTCGTGATGCATTTTCCAGGATGCTCACGAGATCGTTCTATCTATATCATTGTTGATGACGTGCAGTACATGACCGCCGTCGATGGCTTCTTTCAGTTTTGTTTTCAGCATGATGGGACGGACATCGTATTTGTCCAGCTCGTCCAGAGGCAGCCATACGAGTTTCTCGCCCGTGTCAGTTTCTGTCTGGAAGATGCTTCCTTCCGGCGCTTCCATCAGATAATAAAATTCCAGAACGTGACAGATCTTGTCTTTGATGCGTTCGTCGAGTCGGTCGCCGGCAAAAAAGTTCTCGCAGATGATGCCGGTTCGAACAGCCTTGCACGCGACGCCTGTCTCTTCAAAAACCTCACGCTCGATACAGTCTCTCGAGTTCTCTCCGAGATGTACCGCGCCACCGATCATGTAGTAATATCCACCGAGATCATTCTGCACAAAAAGCATCTTTCTGTCGTGAAGGATGATCGCGCCTGTGCGGTAACGGAAGTAGTAATTCTCCTTCGATAAATAACAATCGTAAGCCATGTCGTCACTCCCTTTCACAAAATTAAAACTGCCTTGAAAATGTCGGTATTATATCATTCTTGAAGAGAGGAGCGCAATGCACGTGCGGTATACTTTTGGGACGAATAATTCTACTTTGCCAGATCCACGCTGAGGATGTGTCTTGCAGGGAAGAATTCATAAAGGTGCAGCGTTGTGACTTTCCCTCGGAACGAAGAGAGTTCTTTCATAACTATGGGCAATGCACTGTAGATGGTCTCCGGTTCGTCGATGAGCATGGTCGTGTGCGCCGTCCAGTCGATGTCTTCGTTGAAAGCTTTTCGAAGTGCGATCAGCTCGGCATTCGCATCCGGTCCGATGAAGAGCGTATTTGATCCTTGAAAGATCCCTGCGTGATTAAACGTTATGTCAAAAGCACTCGTTTCCGAAGCCACTTTTTTCACTTTCTCGATGAGCGTTTCTTCCTGGTCGGTCGGGAAGGATGCCATGGTAATATGCATCGGAAGATTTCTCGTCTGCCAGCCGGAAAAACCATTCTCATAAAGTTTGTTCTGGATGCCTGCCAGATGCTTCTCCGTGGCATCGTCGTAGCTTGCTAAAATGTAGAGTGCTTTGTTGTCCATACGTGTTTTCCTCCATCAAAGATAACAGTGCGAAAACTTTGCTTCAAATGCGATCAGGATCGCGCCGTCTTTTTCGATCTTCTTTTCGAAAAACGAAAGAAGTTTTTTGCGGTTTGTATTGAAGAACTTTTCCTGATTCGGATAGACCTCTTTCATCTTTTCTAGAAGTTCTTCCGGTTCGCAATAGCGGAATTCATTTTTCACCACAGTGGTCTCGATCCTAGAAAAGTATTTCAGAAGCATCGTATCACATTCTTCTTTTTTCTTTTCCTGATCCGCGATCGATTCCGCGATAAACGGCGCGTCGATCTTTGCTTCTTTCATCGCGCTTGAAAAGAACTTGTTCCAGGAACTGACAGATGGTCCGTTGAAAGAGAAGAACCCATCTTTTGCCAGCACTTTTGCAGACGCGGCGACAAGTGCTTCCGGGTTTTTCAGTTCATAGTTGATATAGTGCGCGACGATCTTGTCATACTTTTTATTCTTTGCGATCTTTTTCCAAGTCGCTTCCTTTTCAAGATCCGAAAAAACCAGATCGATATTCACGCCTTTCGGAAGATCCTTCTGATTATCTTTCAGATAGCTTTCGAAATTATCAGCCCAGCTTCCGTGGATATCGTAGGCGAAGATCTGCATGCCGCTTGGAATCTCATCTCGGTTATTGCGCCAGAGTTTTGCAAAACCGCATCCGAGGTCAAGGACTTTCTCCTTTTTTTTGAAATCGAGAGAACGGAAGATCTTTCCATACCAGTCTTCCTTTGATGTCTGATGCTTTTCGGAATCCATATGGAATTTGTCAGCTCTTTGATCCAGGCTCACACTTTGCACGATATCGGCCACATCGTCCCAGTCGAGAGAGTCGGCCTTGCGGTCAAGTGTTCTGGAGATCACGTCGATCACAGAATTGATCTGGTCGCGTTTTTCCTCCATCGATTTTAACTGTATGCGAAGCGCTGCCTCGATATCGCAGGCGTCTCCTCTTACCAGATTGTCGCGGATCTCTTCCAGAGAAAAACCGATCTGCTTGAGCGCCACGATCTTCTCGAGGATCTGAAGCGACGCCTGATCATAAAGACGATAGTTTCCTTCCGAATACTCCGTGGGCTTCAGAAGGCCTTTCTCATCGTAAAGACGAACCGCCTTCTGCGATACCCCGGCCTTCCTGGCAATCTCGCCGGATGTCATTTTCTTGTCCATAACTCGGACCTCCTTACTAGTCTATGATACCACTGTAAAGGGTGCCCTAAGGTGAGAGTCAAGCGCCGCTTTGTATATTCTTCTTTGCTGGTCCTCGGCGCAAGTCGCCTGCGGAATCGCATGCGAAGAATATGCAAAGCTCTCGAGAAACGAAAAGAAAACCTCCTGGGCTGCAAGTTTGCGGACGAGCGTCAGCGAGGAGCGCTCTGTTCGCAGCCAAGCACAGGAGGTTTTTCTTTTTGTTGGCGCTCCGAGCAGGAATCGAACCCGCATTGGCAGTACCGGAAACTGCAGTCCTATCCGTTGAACGATCGAAGCATGTTCTTAGAAACAAAAGACATTATAGCGATTTCACCCTGGAAATTCAACATCACCATCAGGTCCGAGGACTTAGCTCTGAGAACTTTTTTTGACGATTTCCTCGCTATCAAGAATGATGGTGAACGGTCCTTGATTTTCAATCGACACGGCCATGTCGGCTCCGAAGATGCCGGTCTGGACGATGGGGATCTCCTTTTTACAGGACTCGATAATGTACTCGTACAGTGCATTTGCCAGATCCGGCGCGCCTGCGTTGATAAAGGACGGGCGGTTGCCGTGGTGGCAGTCGGCGTAGAGCGTAAACTGGGAGATGAGAAGGAGACTTCCGGATGTGTCTTTGAGGCTTAAGTTGGTCTTTCCGTTTTCATCGCGGAAGATGCGAAGACCCAGAAGTTTTTTGACCATGGCGTCGGCGATCTCCTTTGTATCTGTATTACATACACCTATAAATACAAGGAAGCCGTTCTCGATGGCGCCGACGGTTTTTCCTTCGACATCCACTTTGGCTGAGGTGACACGCTGGATCAAAAAACGCATAAAAAAGTACTCCTTTTTGACGGAATGTTATGTAGACAGCATATCAAAATGTGTTATAATTGCAAAGAGCCGTTGAAAAAGGCTGACGAGCTTCTCGAAATCACGTGGAGAGAAGTTCTTTTTTTATGGAAAAACAGGAGGACGGTAGAGCGTCACTCCGCAAAGGGGCGTGAGAATAATGTTTAAAGAAGGCTTTAGCAATGAAAAATACGTACAGATGCAGTCGCAGAAGATCCGAGATCGAATCGGGCAGTTCGGCGGTAAACTCTATCTGGAATTCGGCGGAAAGCTTTTTGACGATTACCACGCTTCGAGAGTACTTCCGGGCTTTGAACCGGACAGTAAAGTAAAGATGCTCCTTGCGCTCAAGGACGAAGTCGAGATCGTTATCGCGATCAACGCGGATGCGATCGAGAAGAACAAGCGTCGTGGTGACCTGGGCATCACATACGATCAGGAAGTGCTCCGCCTGATCGATGCATTTACCGAGATCGGACTTTATGTCGGTTCGGTCACGATCACGCAGTATACCAACCAGCCTCTGGCTGAGCAGTTCGGTAAGAGACTGCGCCAGCTGGGCGTAAAAGTTTATAAGCAGTATCCGATCGCGGGCTATCCGATGAATGTACCGCTGATCGTAAGTGATGAGGGATACGGTAAGAACGAGTACATCGAGACCACACGTTCGCTCGTCGTCGTTACCGCTCCGGGCCCGGGTTCCGGAAAGATGGCGACCTGCCTTTCCCAGCTGTATCACGAAAACAGAAGAGGCATCAAGGCCGGCTATGCGAAGTTCGAGACATTCCCGATCTGGAGCATCCCGTTGAACCATCCTGTAAATATCGCATATGAGGCAGCCACCGCTGACCTGGCAGACGTGAACATGATCGACCCGTTCCACCTCGAGGCATACGGTGAGACCACAGTTAACTATAACCGTGACGTAGAGATCTTCCCGGTCGTAAATGCGATCTTTGAAAAGATCTACGGCGAGTCTCCGTACAAGAGCCCGACGGACATGGGCGTTAACATGGCAGGCTTTGCGATCGTCGATGACGAAGCATGTAGAGAAGCAAGTAAGCAGGAGATCATCCGCCGTTACTTCCAGGCGAAGTGTATGGTACGTCAGGGCCTTTCCGAAGGTGCCGATGTCAGCAAGATCGAGCTTCTCATGAACAAGTCCGGTATCGAGGTCAACGACCGCCGCGTCGTAGGTGCCGCGCTGGTTCGTGCCGAGTCCACACATGGTCCGGCTGTTGCGCTTGAGCTTCCGGACGGACAGATCGTTACCGGTAAGAATTCCGAGTTCCTCGGTGCTTCCGCAGCGGTCCTTCTCAATGCACTGAAAGTGCTTGGCGGTATCCAGCACGAGATTCCGTTGATCTCTCCTAACGTTATCGAGCCGATCCAGGATCTGAAGGTCAACCACATGGGCAACCACAACCCGAGACTGCATACTGATGAAGTTTTGATAGCGCTCGCCATGAGTGCGGCGACCAACCCGGTTGCGGAACTGGCGATGCAGCAGATCAACAACCTGCGCCACAGTGACGCGCACTCCACCACGATCCTTTCCGGCGTGGACGAGGGCGTCTTCAGAAAGCTCGGTGTCAACATCACCTGCGAACCTGAATACCAGAAGAAAAAACTGTATAATAAATAAAGAACGAAACGACTACAAGTAATAAGGAGAACGACTATGGCGATCTGTAAATTATGCAACCACGAAAATCCGGATGACAGCAAGTTCTGTCTGAACTGTGGAAATGCACTGGAGGATGTCATTTCGGATGCTTCCGCACAGAGTGCACCGGCACCTCAGCCGGAGGTCCTGCAGCCGACAACTGCCGAAGTGATCTCACAGACACCGGCCGTGATCCCGCCGGCTCCGGGTCAGCTTCCTCCGCAGGGACAGAGTGCTCCGCAGCCGCAGCCTTATGTTGCGGTGGAGGGACCAAATTCCCAGCACTATGAGAATGCAAACAGCGTACCTTTCAACTATAGAGATCAGCAGGAATATGCACAGCGTATGGCAAACCCGAACAAGGTCGACCACGAAAACGTCTGTGTTCTGGCACTTGTTTTCGGTATACTGGGATTCTTCTTTAACCCGCTTTATCTGATCAGCCTGACCGCGATCATCCTGGGTGTGATCGGACACGCAAATCAGGGTTCGAAAAAGACACTGGGCATGATCGGATGGATCCTCGGTATCTGTTCCTTTGTCACACAGCTGATCCTGGATATCTTCTGCACATTCGGCTTCGGTATCTTCTGCTGATCCGAAAAAATCAGAGACTGTCCACCGGTATCGCGGCATGACGGAAATGAAGAAAGAGAAAAATCGGCAGTGGATCGGATTTGGGGTTTGTACCCTGATCCTGGTCGCTGCCGTTTCTTTATACTTGATCCTCCATGGCGATCCGGGCGTGCTTTTTACCGGCCAGACCTCGTGCTATTTTTCAAGAAGATTCCATCTTTACTGTCCGGGCTGCGGAGGCACGCGCGCCGTATATCACTTCTTCCACGGCGAGTTTCTTTCTTCGCTTCTGTCCAACCCGATCCCGGTCTACGCGACAGTGCTTTTCGCACGGATCTATGTCGCGATTATCCATAACACGATCGGAAAAAACATCAGTAAAAGCAAGAGCAAAAAATGGCCCGTGATGTGCCGCTGGGAGATGTGGGGGATCTTAGTTGTTGTCATCGGTTTTTTCGTCTTCCGAAACCTCGCACTTGTTTTTCTGAAGTGGGATTTTCTCGGCAGCATGAAAGAATTCTGGTGACGTAGTTTTTATTTCTTCTTCAAATGCACTTACAGCAATTCCTGCCAGCTTCGTACGGCAAGAGTTGCTTCTTTTTGCATCAGCGGAAAGTCATGTTCCGATACCGGATCGAAGATCCCGACAGTCTGAAATCCTCCCTTTTTCGCGCCGCGGACGGCAGCGAGGATGTCTTCAAATACCGCGCAGTTTTCCGGCTCGACACCCAGACGCGAGGCTGCGAGAAGATAGATATCCGGTTCGCCTTTTCCTCTGGTTACTTCGGTAGCAAGAGTGATGTTTTGGAAAAGCGGGATCAGGTCATGCGCCGAAAGGACCGCTTCGATATTCCGCTGTGGTTCCATCGAGGTTGCAACTGCCATGGGGATCCCTTTTTTAGAAAGCATCAACAGATATTCTTTGGCAAAAGGTTTCATCTGCACACGATGCATATAGTATTCTTCCGACATGGAAAACCAGATATCGATGACCTGCTGCGGTGTCTCGGAAAGGTGATAGCGGTCGATGGTATAGCGGGCGCCTTCCTCCCATCCCATGCTCTTGATCGCGTCGGTATAATCCTGCGTCGCGACGTGTCCTCGTGCCGCGAGAAAATCACTGTCGATCTGCCGCCACAGCGTCATGGAATCGAAAAGCGTTCCATCCAGATCGAAGATTGCAGCCTGAGGTAAAAACATAAGATGACCATCCTGAAGTAATGTATTTTACATCTGCGGGAAATGCACTTTTCCCCGAAAACATATGGCAAATTATAACATCTTCTGACATCTGCCGCCATATCGGGCAAATTTTCATGGCTCAATTCACAAAAAGTTAATGTTTTACTCTTTCCATGCAGCCCGAAACATAGGATAATAACATTAGACTATCTTCGAGAGGACATTTTGGGGGAAGATGGACAGCGAAAATCAAGATAATCAACCACAAGACCAGTCTTTCATAGAAAGATTTGTAGATTCGAGTCTTCATACCGGCACGGAGCAAAACCATGCCGCGCTTAAAATCGTGCTGTTTGTTCTGGCGTATGTCGGATTCGCAGCACTCAATCCGATGGTGGCTTTCGTACCGCAGCTTAACTTCCTGACGCCGGTTCGCGGTATCTTCTCCATGATCCAGCTTATGCTTTCCGTTCTGATCGTACAGTCTCTTCAGACGAAGGGCTATCGTGCGGTCGTTGTTGTCACGATCCTGCAGCTGGTCGCGACACTTTTCGTATATCTTCGTTTCAACGACCAGTTCGCGATCAATGGTCTGGTCTCGACGATCCTGGGCCTGGTGATCGTAACGATCGTTATGGGATATAACCATAAGATCGCAGTCGAGATCGAAAAGGTCGAGTCAAAAACACAGGCACTCGAAAAAGCCAATGGCGATCTTCGTCTTCGTGAAGAAGAGACCAAGCGTCAGAATTCCCTTCTTACGGAATATAACCGTGCCATGAAAGAAAACGAGGAAAGACTCTATCAGATGAATCACTACGATACACTGACCGGTCTTCCGAACCGCGTGAAGATCACAGACCGTATGGATCTTCTGATCAGTCTTCTGTCTCATAAGAAGATGCCGTTTGCCCTGATCTACATCGATCTGGATAATTTCAAAGCCATCAACGACAGTGTCGGACATAAAGTCGGAGATCTCCTTTTGCAGGCAGTCAGCTCCCGCCTTATGACGATCATCGATCAGGACGACATGCTCGGCAGATGGGGTGGCGACAAGTTCGTACTCATCGTGCAGCGTCAGTTCTCGGACGAAGAGATGCTGACCTATGTCGAGAAGATCCGCGATTCTTTTGACATGCCGTTTGTGATCGAAGATGCAGAATATAAGACGACCGCGAGCTTTGGTATCGCGATCTTCCCGCAGGACGGTGTCACGTCTTCCGAACTGATCAAGTGCGCCGAGACTGCCATGTACAAGGCAAAAGAATATGGTAAGAATATGGTGCAGTTCTTCCGAAAAGAAATGAAGGACGACATCATGCGCAAGATCAAGTATGAGAGCCGTCTCTTAAGCGCGATCAAGAACAATGAACTGTATCTTTGCTTCCAGCCGCAGTATGACATGAAGGAAAGAAAACTTCGCGGATTTGAGGCACTGTGCCGCTGGAATTCCGAAAAGTTCGGCGAAGTCAGTCCGTCTGAATTTATCCCGGTTGCCGAGTCCGTCGGCTTTATCGTTCCGCTGGGCGAGTGGGTCCTCGAACAGGCCTGCCGTACTCTGATGCGCATCCAGGAACAATACAACTGGGAAGGCGTCATGTCCGTCAATATCTCGGCTGTACAGCTGATGTCCCCGATGTTCATGCAGTCTGTCCGCCGCATCATCACCCGTACCCAGATCGACCCGAAATATCTCGAGTTCGAAGTTACGGAATCCGTCATGGTATCGAACGTAGACTACGCCATCAAGATCTTAAAGGAGATTGCCGACATGGGTATCTCGGTCGCACTCGATGACTTCGGTACCGGTTATTCTTCTTTGAATTATCTCAAGCAGCTTCCGATCCATGTACTTAAGATCGATAAGTCTTTCGTCGATGAACTGCCGCTGAAACAGAACCAGCGTCTCATGGTCGGTTCCATCATCGGTCTGGTTCACCAGATGCATATCCACGTTGTCGCAGAAGGTGTCGACGACCGTCGTCAGCTCGATATCCTCACCAAGTACAGCTGCGATTATGTACAGGGTCATATCTGGGGACGCCCGGTCATCGAAAACGAGATCGAAAAGCTTTTCGCCCCGAAAACAACTGCCGAAAGTTAAGAAAAGCCCCTGTTAGGTCATAGGAGTTTGCTTTTTCTTGCGCTTTTTTGCCTTTCTCCCGTTCACTCGTTCCTTTTTAAAATCTTTGGGTGTATGCTAGTGCCATTGTAAACTGCAATATTATGCGGAGGTTTTCATATGGCAATGAAGCTTGCATTTTCAACACTGGCATGCCCTGAATGGTCCTGGAAGGATATCTATCCGATGGCCCATGACCTTGGCTATGCAGGTATCGAGATCCGCGGACTGGGTGAGGAGATCACTGCGTCCCATGCGAAACCGTTCCTTCCGTCGGAAGTGGACCGTACGATGGAAAACCTTAAAAAGCTAGGTCTGGAGATCCCCTGTTTCTCCTCTAACTGTGTACTGGCATACGAAGACGGAGCAAAGATCGCTCCGTCCGAGATCGGTGAATATGTTGCACTGGCAAATAAGTGCGGTGCGAAATACGTTCGTATCCTTGCGGATGCGCATCCGGCACCGGAAGGTGAAGTGGATGACAGCAAGATCGTGTCGATCCTGAAGGATCTGGCTCCGCTCTGCGAAGGAAAAGATGTCACACTCCTCGTTGAGACAAACGGTGTGTATGCCGATACAGCCCGTCTGAGAAAGCTGATCGAATCTGTTGATTCTCCTTTCGTAAAAGTTCTGTGGGACGTACATCACCCGTTCCGTTATTTCGGCGAGTCCGTCGAGACAACATGGGCAAATGTCGGTGAGTATGTCTGCTACATCCACGTAAAAGATTCCATCAAGGAAGAAGACGGTTCCATCGCGTATCGTCTGCCGGGTCACGGTGATCTTCCGCTGGAAGCGCTTTTCGAGCTGCTCGATAAGAACGGCTACGACGGATTCGTATCCCTCGAGTGGGTCAAGCGCTGGGCGAAGGAGATCGAGAGTGCCGCGATCGTATTCCCGCAGTTCATCAACTTCGTAAGAACATGGGAAAAGACCAAGGGCACAAAGAAGGTCATCGAGCCTTCCAAGAAAGAGACAAAGGCACAGCTTCGTCCGGAGGCTCCGATCGAGGTCGTTCCTTCCAACATTAAATATGTAGAAAAAGGCAAGGGTCAGAGAATGTTCGAAAAGGATGTTCTCGTTGAGATGACATTCGGTCAGATGCTCGACAAGGTTGCAACCGAGTTCCCGGATCAGACCGCGTTTGCCTACACGATGCGTGACTATACAAGAACATACAGCGAGTTCAGAGATGACGTTGACCGCGTTTCCAAGATGCTCATGGCGATGGGCGTCAAGAAGGATTCCCACGTTGCTCTCTGGGCAACCAACCGTCCGCAGTGGTTCCTGACATTCTGGGCCTGCGTACGTATCGGTGCGGTTCTGGTTACCGTTAACACAGCTTATAAGATCCACGAGATCGAGTACCTCCTGCGTCAGTCCGATTCCGACACACTCGTCATGATGGACGGCTACAAGGACATCAACTACGTAGAGATCGTCAACGAGATCTGTCCGGAACTGGCCAAGTCCAAGCCGGGCGAGATGGTCTCCGAGAGACTGCCGTTCTTAAAGAACGTTATCACGATCGACAACCGTTACGACGGATGCTTCTTCTGGGACGATGAGTTCGAGACTGCGGACAGCAAGGTCACGGACGCTGAGCTTCGTGCCCTGATCGACGCGACCGAGCCGGACGAAGTCTGCAACATGCAGTATACATCCGGTACGACAGGTTTCCCGAAGGGCGTTATGCTTACACATAGAAACGTTCTCAACAACGGTAAATGCATCGGCGACTGCATGAATCTTTCGACGGAGGACCGTCTTCTGATCCAGGTTCCGATGTTCCACTGCTTCGGTATGGTACTTGCGATGACCGCTTCCGTAACGCACGGTGTAACCATGGTTCCGCTCGATTATTTCTCTCCGAGAAAAGTACTCGCATCCATTACCGCTCGTCGTGTTACCGCGATGCACGGTGTACCTACGATGTTTATCGCGCTTCTTGAGAATCCGGATTTCGCACAGACAGACTTCTCTTACATGAGAACAGGTATCATGGCCGGTTCTCCGTGCCCGATCCCGGTTATGGAAGACGTAGTTAATAAGATGAACATGAAAGAGATCACGATCGTATACGGTCAGACCGAGGCTGCTCCGGGATGCACCCAGAGCCGTGTCGATGACTCCATCGAAGTTCGTGTACAGACAGTCGGTAAGGAACTTCCGGGTGTCGAGTGCCGCATCGTGGATCCTGCTACAAATGAAGTCCTGCCGGATAACGTTGACGGTGAGTTCTGCGCTCGTGGTTACAACATCATGAAGGGCTACTACAAGATGCCTGAAGCAACCAAGGCCGCGATCGACGAAGATGGCTGGCTCCATACAGGTGACCTTGCCCGTCGTACACCGGAGGGTTACTACAAGATCACCGGTCGTATCAAGGACATGATCATCCGTGGTGGTGAGAATATCTACCCGAAGGAGATCGAAGAGTTCATCTATACACATCCTGATGTATCCGACGTACAGGTCATCGGTGTACCGGATGAGCAGTACGGTGAAGAGATCATGGCCTGCATCATCAAGAAGGAAGGTTCCACACTGACCGAAGATGAAGTAAAGAAGTATGTAAAAGACCATATGGCGAAGCATAAGACTCCTCGCTATGTAGCATTTGTAGATGCATTCCCGATGAACGCAGCAGGCAAGATCCTCAAGTTCAAGATGAGAGAAGATGCCGTTAAGATGCTCGGCCTCGAAAAAGCATCGAAGATCGAGACAGCGTAATACCTGTCCATCGTTTTATGATATAAAGCGGGCAACTTATGTACCGTTTCCGGCAACTCGCGTTTTGCCCTGTTGAATGCACTGTTTCCGGCTGATATCCTCCTTTTGTAATCGATCGAATCGATCACAGAAGGAGGATTTTTATGATCTGCGTAACGGATATTTCGAAAAGCTTTGGCAGCAAGAAAGTGCTCGACGATATCTCTTTTTCTGTAGAAGACGGAGAGATCTTTGGTCTTTTGGGACCGTCCGGCGCGGGCAAGACGACTTTGATCCGTATTCTGACCGGCCAGTTGAAGTTTGAGTCAGGGGATGCGATGGTCATGGGCAAGCGTGTGTCGCAGCTTTCCGGTGCGGATAAAAAGAGCTTTGGTGTCATGATGGATGACTTCGGTCTTTATGAGAGAATGAGCTGCTACCAGAACCTGCGCGTGTTCGCGGATATTTACGGCGTGGATGATCAGGCGATCGATACGGTGCTTTCGGAAGTAGATCTGGAAGACGCGAAGAAAAAGCCCGTCAATAAATTAAGTAAGGGCATGAAGGAAAGACTTCGTCTGGCTCGTGCACTTTTGTCGAGACCGAAAGTACTGTTCCTGGATGAGCCGACGAGCGGCCTGGATCCGCAGACGGCCAATGAGATCCACGAGATCATTATAAAGAGAAAAGACGCGGGCACGATCATTTTCCTGACGACCCATAACATGACGGAAGCAGAAAAACTTTGTGATCATCTGGTGCTTTTAAATGAAGGAAAGATCGTCGAGAGCGGCGCGCCGAAAGAGATGTGCCTCCGCTACGACCACCAGAAGAGTATCGAGGTTCAGATGAAGGACGGACAGATGGTCGAGCTTCCGATGGGAAGAGAAAATGCGATCGAGACCGCAGAAAAGATCGCGGCATTTCTAAGAGACGGAAAACTGTCAACGATCCACTCGAAGGAGCCGAATCTGGAAACGGTATTTATGGAACTGACCGGCCGCAAGCTGGAGATGTGAGAAAGGGAGACAGAAACATGACTGAAGCAAAAGCGATATTTAAAAAGCAGATCCTTGATACGAGAAAGAACCGGGCTGTACTGATCCAGTTTATTCTTTTCCCGATCATGACCATCGTGATGAGCAATGCGGTGAAAGTGGATGATATGCCTGAGTTTTTCTATCTGAAACTGTTCGGCATCATGTATATGGCGATGGCGCCGATTACGTCAGTGAGCGCGATCATCTCGGAAGAAAAAGAGAAGGGCACACTTCGCGCGCTGATGATGAGCAACGTCAGCCCCGCTTCCTATCTGATTGGTGTCGGCCTTTATGACTTCTTTGCGTGCTTCTGGGGCTCGATGCTGATGAGCCTGGCCTGCGGATTGACCGGAGAGATGTGGAGAGGCTATATGGGTGTCATAATGCTCGGTCTTCCGATCTCGATCTTCCTTGGCGCGGCGATCGGGATCATGGCGAAAGACCAGATGTCCGCAACGAGCCTTTCGGTGCCGATCATGTGTGTCTTTACTTTCCTTCCCATGATGGCCCAGTTCAACGATACCATCGCAAAAGTGGCGAAGTTCTTTTATACACAGCAGCTTTATCTTGCGCTTGAGGATCTAAATCATGTTAAGATAGATACAGAGGGGATTCTGATCGTTCTTTGCAATGCCGTGCTGATCCTGGGATTCTTTATCCTGGCATTTCGCAAGGAAGGGATGAATCGAGAGTAATTCGAAGGTTAGTGAAAAAGACATGAAGATATCTTTTGACATCAACCCGGAAAATCCGGAGACCGAGATCCATGTGACATGCCCTGCGCTTACGCCGGAGGTAGAAAAGCTCATGTCCATGATCCGTGTCCTGGACAGTAAACTCACCGTGAAGAAAGACGGAGAAGTCTTCCTTCTGGATCTGGGTGAGATACTCTATCTCGAAGCGATGGAAAGAAAATGTTTCGTCTATACGGCCAATGCCGTGTATGAATCGGAAGCCAGATTATATGAGCTCGAGCAGCAGCTTTCTGCCTCGGGCTTTTTCCGTGTAAGTAAATCCACATTACTTTGCCTCAAGCACATCAAGTCCCTGCGCACCGATCTGAACCGCCGGATCCGTATCACGATGAATAACGGCGAGCAGATCATCGCGTCGAGGATGTATGCCGACGAACTCCGTGAGCGGCTGGGGATCAAGTAGGGCAGATACGAGGAGCAAAAGATGGAAAAGAGAACAGGAATTATAGATAAGAAAAGCATAAGTGATTTCGCCTACTGCGTTTGCCTGGCATTTACGATGCAGTGCGTGGTCGCCACGATCGTTATGTTCATTACTTCGCCTTTCACGGCAGAAGAACAAAGCAGAGTCAGTTCGATCTATGCTACTCCGGGTTTCCTTTCAAAAGAAACGATCCTTCAGTTTTTGATCGTGGCTTTGGTTACCGGCGTGATTCGCCATATCTTTATGTCGGACCGGATCGTGAAGATCAGGTCGGTGGCGGCGCGTATAACACTGATGTTCGCGTCGATCATTGCTGCGCTGGCGGTGGCGGTCTGGCGGTTCGGATGGTTTCGCGCAGGGTCGGTCGCGGCCTGGCTCGGATTCTGCGTCGGCGCGATCCCTTGTATCGCGGTCAGTTTCTTCATGGCATATAAGACCGAGTCAAAACAGAATGCGCAGATGAATGAGGCTCTCCGGAAAAAACAGGAAGAAAAAGAATAAAAAAATCCTCACGTGGTCACCATTGGGGATGAAATGGTCTAGGCGTGAGGAAGAGGATAATATTATTGCCACGCAAACGGGAGATGTTTGATGACAATGTAATTGTAGTGTACAAAATCCGTTTTTTCAATTAGAATAGTCCCTGATACTATAACAATATTTCGCGCATGCGATTTATTCTTCATTTCGAGACGAATGAGGAGAAGGGTCACGAGAATGGATAAATCATTGGAAAATGTGATGGATGTACAGCACGATGAAGTGGAGTTCCCTGTAGCAATCCGCCGAGACTGGCTGTCCCACTATCCGAATCTGGAAATCGACAATCACTGGCATGATGAGGTGGAATTTATCCTGATCATGCGCGGAACCATGCGGTGCAGCGTCAACGGTGAATGCGTCATCCTTTCACAGGACGAGGGAATCTTCATCAACTCCCGACAGGTACACGACATCCGTTCGGAGAACAAACACGACTGTGATTTTATCCAGATTCATCTGCATCCGGTCGTGCTCTGCGCGACGAAAGCGATCGAAAACCGGTTTGTGCTTCCGGTCATCGAAAATGACAACTATCCGTTTCAGATATTAAAACCGGATTTCGACTGGCAAAGAAATATCCTTGATGCCATAGTTCGTGTATACTATATGCGTCATGAGACAACGATGGAACTGGGCGCGCTCGGTCAGCTTTTTACGATCTGGGAACAGATCTTCCTGCATTCGGGAAAAGTTCCGGCGAAGGTGCGCGAGAGTTCACCGCAGCTGACACAGCTGAAGGCCATGATCTCTTACATCGCTTCTCATTACAACAGTAGAATCAATCTGGACGATATCCGTGCGGCGGGAAATATGGGTAAGACCAGCTGCTGCCAGCTCTTCCAGAAGTACTTAAACCAGACGCCGATCACGTATCTGACGATGTTCCGTCTGCGTAAGGGCGCAGAGCTGCTGGCACAGACCGATATGCCGATCGTGGAGATCTCTTACGAAGTAGGATTTTCCGGCGCCAGTTACTTTGCCGAGGCATTTAAAAAACACATGGGTGAGATGCCCAGTGAGTACAGAAAAAAGTACAGACGTATCAGTGAGGAAAGACGATGAGCGATTGCGAAAGATGCTCAAACTACATATACGATGACGAAGCAGGCGCGTATTTCTGTGAGGCGCCGATCGATCAGGATGCCTGGGAGCGCCTGATGGGCGGCAACCAGAAGTCCTGCCCGTATTACATCGAAGATGGGGAGTATAAGACAGTAAATAAGCAGATATGAAAAAGAAGTACCGAGAGATATTTAAAGAGTTCCGTCCCTATCGGAAAGAGTTCATCCTGGGCCCGGCCGCGAAGCTTTTTGAGGCGATCCTGGAACTGATATTGCCGATCCTGATGGGACGGATCGTAGATACCGGGTTTTCTTCGGACAGCCGTGGGTATATCGCTAGAACCGCCCTGCTTATGTTTGCCATGGCCGCGATGGGTCTTGCCGCCGCGATCGTCTGCCAGTACTGTGCGGCGCGTGCATGCTCGGGTGTCGGCGCGAGACTTCGTGACCGCCTTCTTACCAAGGTCAATTCCCTTACCGTCGCCCAGCAGGAAAAGTGCGGTGTTTCTTTTCTCAACGTCGCGATGACTTCGGATGTCAATCAGGTCTCCACGGGTGTGTCGATGTTTATCCGACTGGTATTCCGTGCGCCGTTTATTACGGTAGGCGGTATCGTGATGGCACTCCTTTTAGATGCGCCGATGTCGATCGTGATCGGAGTCGGTTCTGCGCTTTTCCTGATCACGCTTTTGTCGATCATCCGCGTGACTTTCCTTCGATATAAAGTCGTCCAGCAGAAACTTGACGGTATCAGCCGCGTCGTAAATGAGCGCTTGTCCGGTATCCGTGTCGTACGTGCATTCTCCCGCGAAAAGCACCATCAGGATGCAACCGACGAAGCAAGTGAGATCTACGCGCAGGAGACGATCTCGGTCGCGCGCTACTCGGCGCTTCTTCGTCCGATCACGATCCTGATCATGAACTCGGCGGTCGTCCTGGTACTTTGGGTCGGCGGTTACCGAATCGACAGCGGAATCCTGACGACCGGCATGCTGCTGACATTTATTAACTACATCTTCAGTATCTTCGACGAGCTCAACAAGCTCGGAAATCTCGTAGTCATCTTCTCGCGTTCTTTCGTTTCGGCGGAAAGAATCGAGGGCGTGCTCGAACTGACTCCGGAAAGACGCGAGCCGGAAACGGGCGCGGATGCAGAAGACCACGATGACAAAGCGATCGTGAAGTGGAAAAATGTATCGTTCTCGTACCTTTCGGATAAGGAAGATTCAGAAGAATATTACGCACTCAAAGATGTTTCCTTCGAGCTTCGAAAAGGAGAAAAACTGGGCATCATCGGAACGACCGGTTCCGGTAAATCGACGATCATCGCTCTTCTTCTGCGCCTTTACGATATCCAGAAAGGTCATATCTATGTTGACGGCAAATCGATCGCGGCACTTGATGACCGTACGCTCCGTGACAAGATGGCGCCGGTCTTCCAGACCACGTCTCTCTTTGAAGGCACGATCCGCGATAACCTCAATTTAGGAAGAAAAGAACCGCTCTCGGAAGAGGAATTGAAGGCTCGCTGTGAAGTGGCGCAGGCCTGGGATTTCATCTGTGAAAAGGGTGGACCGGACGCGCGCGTCGAACCGAAGGGAAAGAACTTTTCCGGAGGCCAGAGACAGCGCCTTTCGATCGCAAGAGCTCTCTGCACAGACAGTGAGATCCTGCTGCTTGACGATGCGACAGCGGCACTTGATAAAGATACATCCGCGCGCTTTTCCGCGGCGCTTTCTGAACATGCGAAGAAACATCAGAGAACGATCGTCGAGATCTCATCAAAGATCAACGAGATCGCCGATTCCGACTGGATCATCGTACTCGATAACGGTGCCGTAGTCGGTCAGGGCAAGCACGATGCCCTTCTGAATGAATGCGAAGCGTATGCACGCATCGCCCAGTCTCAAGAGATGGGAGGTGTGGAGTAATGGCAAAAGATTCGATGCTCAGCGGCATGGGTAACCTGAATCCGGATGCAGCGAAGATGTCCGACGGAAAGAGTAAGATCTCGCTTAAGGATCTGACTGCGCTTCTGCGTTTTACCGGCACATCCAAGATCTCCATCATCCTTCTGATCCTGGCAGCGGTCTTAAGCGGAGGGCTTCAGGTCGTCGCTCCGTACTTTATGGGTATCACGGTCGATACTATGGGCGAAGCGGGATCGGTCGATTTTACTTTCCTCGGAAAGCGCGCCATGATCCTTCTTTGCATGTACCTTCTGGCCGCGCTCTTTACTTGGGTGGTCAGTTATTTTGCCAATGTCGTCGCGGCAAAGACGGCGCAGGAAGTACGCCGTGCACTTTCTTTGAAGCTGACAAAGCTTCCGGTTTCTTTCTACGACACGCACCCGCAGGGTGACACGGCCGCGCATTTCATCAACGATGCCGATGCGATCTCGGAAGGTATGCTGCAGGGACTTTTGAATCTCTTTACCGTTCTCGTGACGATCCTCGGCACGATCGGATTTATGGTCTTCATCAGCTGGAAGATGGCACTCATCATCCTGCCGATGGCGGTCCTCATGATCTGGTCCGCAACGACCATCGCAAAGAAAACAACGAAGTACTTTAAGAGCCAGCAGAGCCTTGTCGGATCCATCTCCGGCGATGTAGAAGAAAACCTCTACGGAAGAAAAGAAATCAAGGCATTCGGCTGCGAAGAAAAGTTCCTTAATTCCTTCCGCGAAAAGAACGACAAGCTCAACAAGTCCTCGGTAACGGCACAGTTTGCTTCGTCGCTTCCGAATCCGGTCACACGTTTTGTAGACAGCACAACGTATATCCTTATCGGTGCGCTCGGTGTGTGGATCGGAGGACTGACGGCCGGAAATATCATGACCTTTATTCTTTACTGGAAGAACTTCAGTAAGCCGATCAACGACCTGACCAATATCACGACGCAGGTCATGGCGGCCTTTGCATCTCTGGGAAGAGTATTCGCGATCCTCGATCTGCCGGAAGAAAGCGATGACGCAGAAGGCGCAAAAGGAACCATAGAAAAGAACGAAAATGAATCAGTTCAGGGCGAAGTGCTTTTCGAGCATGTGACTTTCGGGTATACTCCTGACAAGAAGATCTTCGACGACTTCAGTCTCCGGGTCGAACCGGGTCAGAAGGTGGCCATTATCGGACCGACGGGATGCGGCAAGACCACACTCATGAACCTGCTGATGCGTTTCTATGAACCGGATGAAGGTCGGATCCTCATCGACGGAAAAGATATCCGCGAGATGCCGAGATCCGAGCTGAGACACCGCTTCGGCATGGTGCTTCAGGAAACATGGCTTCTGGAAAGATCCATCCGCGACAACATCGCGTACGGACGACCGGATGCCACGGACGAAGAGGTCATCGCGGCGGCCAAGGCGGCTCGTGCGCACGGCTTCATCAAGCGTCTGCCGGAAGGATATGATACGGTTCCGGGAAAGGATATCTCCCTTTCCGAAGGACAAAAGCAGCTTTTGTGTATCGCGAGAGTGCTTCTGATGGATCCGGGACTTCTGATCCTCGATGAGGCGACGAGTGCCGTCGATACCCTGACCGAAAAGCGTATCGTCGAGGCCTTCGATAACATGACACGCGGGCGAACCGGATTCATCATCGCCCACCGCCTGTCAACGATCGCGGGAGCCGATCAGGTCATCACGCTCGGGAAGGCGAAAAAACCATAATAAACACCCAAAGGCGGGCCGTTTTCACGGCTCGCTTTTTTGATGGTAAAGGAGGGATCATATCTATTAAAAAGGAAAAGAATTTTTATTCGCATTTTCCTTGTTTTGACATAGCATTTCGGCTATACTGTATTCGGAAAAAGTTGGGTTTTTCGACACCTGTTTTTCCCATAAATCGTTTCAAATTTTTATATATAAGGAGAGGCTCATCGTATGAAAGTGAACATTACTGAGACCGTTTTGCGTGATGCGAACCAATCGTTGATCGCTACCAGAATGCCGTTTTCGGATTTCGAAGACATTCTGGAGACACTGGACGACGCGGGTTACTACTCGCTCGAGTGCTGGGGAGGCGCGACATTTGACTCCTGCCTGCGTTACCTCAACGAAGATCCGTGGGAGAGACTGAGAAAGATCAAGGCAAAAGTGAAGAAGACTCCGCTTCAGATGCTTCTCCGTGGCCAGAACATCCTCGGCTACAAGCACTATCCGGATGACGTTGTTCGTCTCTTCATCAGAAAGTCTGCCGAGAACGGCATGGACATCTTCCGTATCTTCGATGCTCTCAATGATTTCCGTAATATCGAAGTCTGCATTGACGAAGTTAAAAAGTGCGGCAAGCATGCACAGGGCTGCATCTGCTACACGACCTCTCCTGTACATACACTCGAAAAGTACGTTGAGATGTGCAAAGAACTCGTTGGCATGGGCGTTGACTCCATCGCGATCAAGGACATGGCAGGTATCTGCTCTCCGAAGGAAGCTTATGATCTCGTAAAGGCGATCAAGGATGCTAATATTTCCGTTCCGCTTTTCTTCCATACTCACCACACAACCGGCATGGGCCCGATGACTCTCATGAAGGCAATCGAAGCCGGTGTTGATGGTATTGACTGTGCGATCTCCTCTTTCGCAGGTGGTACATCCCAGCCTTGCACAGAGACGATGGCATACACCATGGGTCAGTTCGGTTATGAGTCCGGTCTGGATACAGATCTGCTCAAGAAGATCGCTGATTACTTCGTTCCTGTAAGAAAGAAGTTCCTCGACAACGGTACACTCAATCCTACCGTTATGGGTATCAAGGCTGACATCCTCAAGTATCAGGTTCCGGGCGGCATGCTCTCTAACATGATCGCAAACCTCAAGGATATGAACGCTCTCGATAAGTTCGACGAAGCTCTCGCTGAGATTCCTGCAGTACGTAAGGATATGGGTTATCCGCCGCTCGTTACACCTCTTTCCCAGATGGTTGGTAACCAGGCTGTTCAGAACGTTCTCCTCGGCGAGCGTTACAAGAACATCTCCAAGGAGATCAAGGCTTATCTCCGTGGAGAATACGGCAGAGCTCCGGGCGAAGTAAACCAGGAACTCATCGACAGATGCTGGAAGCCGGAAGAAATCGTAAAGGGCAGATTTGCAGATACCCTTGAGCCGGCTTTTGAAAAGACAAAGGCAGAACTCGGCAAGCGTGCCCGTTCTGACGAGGATGTCCTCTCCTACATCGCTTTCCCGCAGGTAGCCGAGAAGTATTTCGATTATCGTGAAGAGCAGGAGAGCAACACCGTGAACTACACGATCGAGAAGAAGGAGGATTGATCTTCATGAATCCTACATTAGTCACGCTTTCCGTAGAAGACGGACTGAGACAGTATGGTGCGGGCGAAGCACTTGGCGTTGCGCTCTTTACGTGGGCGATCGTTTTTGCCGTTCTCTTCATTATCTTTGTCTGCATCCGTATCTTCGGCGCAATCGTCGGTTCCGCTTCTAAGAAACCGGCTGAGGCACCGGCTGCGAAAACTCCTGCACCGGCAGCTCCTGTAGTAGAAGATAAAGGCGAGGAGTTCTCTTCCGGCTCTCTGAAACTCAAGGGCTGCGATGAGAAAACTGCTGCCATGATCATGGCCATCGTCAGCGACAACACCGGTATCCCGCTCAATGAACTGATTTTCAAGTCCATTACGCTGGTAGAAGAAAAGTAAAGGAGAGACGCCAAAATGATTTATAACGTAACAATTAACGATAAAGTTTATGAAGTAGAAGTTGAGAAGGGTAAAGCAAACCTTCTGAGAACAACTGAAGTAGTTGCAGCTCCTGCTGCAGCACCGGCGGCTCCTGCTGCTGCACCTGCAGCTGCTCCGGCTCCGGCCGCAGCTCCGGCTGGCCCGGTTTCCGGTACTCCGGTTCCGGCTCCGCTCCCGGGCACGATCCTGAAAGTTGCCGTTTCTGCCGGTCAGGCTGTGAAGGAAGGCGAACTGCTGGTCGTTCTCGAGGCTATGAAGATGGAAAATGAGATTTATGCTCCGTGCGCAGGTACGGTAGGACAGGTCCTCACATCAAAGGGCGCGACGGTTGCAACCGGCGACGTACTCGTAACTATTTCATGAGTAAGGAGGTCGCAAACCGTGTTTATTGATGCATTAAAGAATATATGGGAGTCGAGCGGCATCTACGCTATCACCTGGCAGCAGGGCGTAATGCTTGTGATTGCCGCTGTGCTGATCTACATGGCGATCGGCAAGAAGTGCGAACCGCTCCTTCTCCTCCCGATTGCTTTTGGTATGTTACTGAGTAACCTTCCGATCGCAGGTCTCTACCACAGTGAGATCTTTGCCGGTGGACATGTCCACTGGGATCTTCTCGGAGGCGGATCCGCGGATGTCGCTCCTGGTCTTCTCGATTACATCTACTTAGGTGTTAAGCTCGGTATCTTCCCGTGCCTGATCTTCATGGCAGTAGGTGCGATGACCGACTTCGGTCCGCTGATCTCCAGACCTTCATCCCTGTTCATGGGTGCAGGTGCACAGTTCGGTATTTCCTTCGCATTCGTCATGGCTTCCTGCTTCGGCTTTACTGCCGCAGAGGCTTCTTCCATCGCCATCATCGGTGGTGCTGACGGCCCGACAGCGATCTACCTGACATCGAAGCTTGCTCCGCATCTTCTTTCTGCGATCGCAATCGCAGCTTACTCGTATATGGCGCTGATCCCGATCATCCAGCCGCCGATCATGAAGGCGATGACTGCGATGAATAAGAAGTCCAGAACGATCAAGATGAAGCAGGCTCGTCCGGTTTCCAAGGTCGAGAAGGTTTGCTTCCCGATCATCGTTACCATCGTCTGCACATTGATCCTGCCTTCCGTAGGACCGCTCCTTGGTATGCTCATGCTGGGTAACCTCTTTAAGGAGTCCGGCGTAACGGAGAGACTTTCCGATACTGCACAGAATGCTCTCTGCAATATCGTTACGATCTTCCTCGGTGTTACCGTTGGTGCTACGGCAATGGGTGAGAACTTCCTGGCGCTGGATACGATCAAGATCATCGTTTTGGGTCTCATCGCATTTGCATTCTCTACATTCGGTGGTCTCCTGATCGGAAACATCATGTGCTTCCTGACAAAGGGCAAGATCAACCCGCTCATCGGTTCCGCAGGTGTATCCGCTGTTCCGATGGCTGCTCGTGTAAGTAACGTTGAGGGACAGAAGTATGATCCCAGTAACTTCCTTCTCATGCATGCCATGGGTCCGAACGTTGCAGGCGTTATCGGATCGGCTGTAGCAGCAGGTACACTGCTCGCACTCTTCGGCTGATCGAAAAGAAAAAGACAAATTCCAAAGGACTGTTTCCGAATCCGGAAACAGTCCTTTTTTCATGTGACGGGAAAGTCACGCATCTGGCTTCGTATTTGATATGATGAGATTGAAGAAATGGCAAACATACCGTGAGGATCTTTCACATCCCAATTGGCGGAGGAACGCTTATGAAACAGGGTCTTCGGGCATTGGCGGTCGCACTGGCAATCACTTTGATGCTGCCACTTGCAGCATGCAAAAAGAAGAAGAAAGACCCGCTGAGCGTAAAAAAGCAAAGGTACGTTTCCGGTCAGGAGATCAAAGAGACCGATCCCTATTTTGATGTTGAGATCAATCAGCTTCAGCTTCCCATCGACGAAAGCAAAGAACTCGATTTCGTGACTATCGACAACTGGTCATATGTGGGCGGTGCGATCCTTGCCAAGTACTATATTTCTTACGTTCTTCCTGAAGATGTAGATGAATATAATCTTTCTCGTGCCCAGATGGAAGAGTACTATGTCAATGGAACCGCGCTTTTTGACGCAAGCGGAAAACTGATCAAGAAGATCGCTCAGGATGATTTCGGCGTCATGATCTACGATATAGATGTTGACCGGGACGGAAACATCGTCGTCCTTTGTTACGATATCGACCATTACTATATAACCGAAAAGGTCGATCTGCATGTGATCAGTCCGGAAGGCGAAGAGATCAAGACATTTGAGCTCAGCAGTGTCCCTCCGGTAAATGACAGCAGTATGGCACCACAGCTGAACATTCTTCAGGACGGAAGATATCTCGTGGCATTTCAAGGAAAAATGGTCGTGTATGACCAGGTAGGAAAACTGAGTTATACCATTGAAGATCCGGGCCGTACACTGGGCAAATCGATCATCAACTGTGGAGAGAAGACCTATGTGATCTCTTCGAAATATGATTTTGAAAAGGGTACGGATATGCAGATCAAGGAGCTGAACTTGGCTTCCGGCACACTTGGAAAGAGTGTCCAGGCGAATTATCTGGCCGCTTTTGATGATATGCAGGAGACGGAGAACGGACTTTTTGTAACCATGGCCAGCGGCTGTTATCAGTTCGATATAGAAAAAGGAGAACTCAGGCAGATCTTCGACTGGAACGATACGGATATCAGAAGAGATGCGGTCGAAGGTGCAAAGATCTTTCCCAAGGATGAAAATGAGATACTGGCGATATCGGTCACGTATGATGAGTTTCGAGAATATATCAATGTGATCCATCTGACCCGCGCCGAAAAAAATCCGCATGCCGGAAAGAGAATGGTTGTTGTCGGCGGTGTCGATCTGGCTGAAAACGATTTCTTCCTGTCTTTCCTTTATGACTATAATCACGATCCGAAGAATAAGGCGCGAGCCGTCGTGGTAGATTATTCCGAGGAGTCCGTTGATGAGGCGAACTATGCGGATATCGAAACACAGATCTATCTGGATATCCTTTCCGGAGAAGGTCCGGATGTACTGATGAATCTTTCGGATTCTTCGGCATTTCAAACAGGTGCCGTACTTGACGATATGAACCCGTACCTCGATGGTGCGGACGGGATCTCCCGTGACGACTACTTTGACAATATCCTTCGTGCGATGGAAAAAGACGGAAAGCTCTACCACGTCCCGATCCGCGTTATCCTGACAGGGTTTCAGGTGAATTCGGACATTATCCAGAAAAAAGACGGATGGACGTTTGAAGAGTTTGAAGATGCGGCAAACAATGTGCCGGCAGGTATCAGCTTCGTTGAAGGCATGAAGTACGATGATTTCTTGGGCACGCTTCTTTACTGCAACATGTCGAGCTTTGTCGACTATGGGAAAAAGACGGTGGATTTCCAGAGTGAGAAAATGCGAAGACTTCTGCAGCTGACTGCGAAATTCGGTGTACGGGATATCCCGGCAGATGAGGGTATGGACACTCAATACGATGAGAATATGGGATTCTATCTTGTGTCTGAAAACCGCACGGATATGAAGTTTGAGGCGGGTCTGCTGGCGGCGAGAAAACGAACGATCTCGAACCTGTTCGGATACTGTATCAACAAAGATAACCTGGGCTTTGATACATCCTACCTCGGGTATCCATCTGAATCCGGACAGGGTATGGCGATCTATATCGATTCTTCTGTCGGCATCGTCAGTACCAGTAAATTCAAGGATCTGGCATGGGATCTGATCCGTGCGTATATGGAGTATGATCCCAAGCTGTCTGAGTATACAGTCGGTCTTCCGATCAACAGGCAGACCTTTGAAGATGAGATGGAGATCCAGCGTCAAAACATGCAGAAGGATTACGATAGGACCATGGAGCTCGTTGGAAAAGGAGGAGAATTCTATGGTGTGCTTCCGCTGGCGACGGAAGAAGATATAGATGAGATCCGAAGACTGATGTCGATCGCAACGGACGCTTACTGCTACGACAAGGCCATGTTAGATGTTGTGCTCGAAGAATCCGCGGGATACTTTGCCGGAGACCGATCGGAGGATGATGTTTTAAAGACGATCCAGAACCGCGCATCGATCATCGCGAAAGAGAAATGACAAAAAGGAGGTGACAACAATGTCACCTCCTTTTGATTTTCGGATGGTAATATGATATTGACAAGAGGCGTGGGGGTCGGCATATCTCGTACGATTGACAGGAGAGTGAGCAGCAATGAAGAAGAGGACGAGAGTACTTGCGGCATTTTTGACTGTCACGATGGTTTTACCCGTGACTGCCTGCAAGAAAAAAGAACAACAATCCCAGGAACTGACAAGAAGATATAAATCCGGGCAGGAGATCAAGGAGACGGATCCTTACTTTAACGCGGAGATCAATACCATAAAGCTTCCGATCGATGAGGAAAAGGAACTGCGGGACGTTTTTATCTCGGACTGCAGCATCGTAGACGGACTTGCGATCGTGAGTTACTATATTTCCTACGCACTTCCGGAAGGCGTCTCTTATGAAGATCTTTCCTACGAACAGGGAAAAGAGTATACGGTTGACTCAACGGGTCTTTTTGACGAGAAGGGAAATTTTATCCGAGAGATCTCCGAAAACGGAAACATCGTCCTTTTCGACATCGCAACAGATAATGACGGAAATGCCTGTATGCTGATCGGTTCATTTAACAGGGAAAAAGGAAAGTTCGAATTGCAGATCGAGGTGGTCGATCATGAGGGAGAAATCGTAAAGACGGTCCCGATCGAGCAGCCTCCTTTTGACCCGACCGAATCAGGAAGGAGTGAACTCAATATTCTTTCCGATGGCAGATTTACGATCTCCGGTGACGGAAATCTGATGGTCTATGATGAAGAGGGTCAAAAGTGCTTTGAGATCTCGGATCTCGGAAGAGATATCTCCGAAAGCATCATTACAGAAGACGGCAAATCCTATGTGGTCTCCGGTGTGTACGATTTCGGTGAAGATATAGATATCCAGATCAAAGAAGTGAACATGGAGACAGGTGAACTCGGTAAAGGTGTCGAGGCGAACTATCTCATGAATGCCACAGGTCTTCAGGAGAATACAAACGGACTGTTTACGACGACCGTGAACGGTTGCTATAAGGTAGACATGAAGAACAAGAAACTGGTGCAGTTCTTCGACTGGAACGATACAGATATCCGAAGAGATCTCCTTCAGAATTATACATGCGTCCCCATGAGCGAAGACGAGCTTTATATGACCTGCACGGAATATTCTATGACGGGAAGCACCTTGTACCTGATTCATCTTACCCGTGCCGAAAAGAACCCTCACGCCGGCAAAAAACTGCTCGTGATCGGTGGATCGTATCTGGATTACAACGAAGAATTTACATCTTTTATTGCCGATTACAACAAAGATCCGAATCATTCCTGCCGTGCGGTCTATGTAGACTATTCGGAGGGTTTTTTCGATTCCGAGTCGTATCTGGATCTGGAACGTCAGGTGTATCTGGATATCGTCTCCGGAGAAGGCCCGGACATCCTTTTGAATTTTTCGGGCTCGGCACCGTACCAGACAGATTTGATCATGGAAGATCTCAATCCTTATCTGGACGGAGCAAACGGCATCAACCGTGATGAGTATTTCGACAATATTATTCGTGCGCAGGAGCGTGATGGAAAGCTGTACCATATTCCGCTTCGTGTTTCGCTTGCCGGATTTGAGATAAATACGAACTATATCCCCGCTATGGACGGATGGAATTTTGATGAGTTTGACGCAGCGGCTTCTGCGATTCCCGAAAATGTCAGCTTCCTGGAAAGTCAGGAGTATTCTGATTTTCTCAGCATGCTTCTTTATGCGACACTGCCGCAGTTTGTGGACTATAAGAACAAGACCGTGGATTTTGAAAATGACACCATGAAGAAATACTTGCAGATGGCGAAAAAGTACGGCGTGAAAGAAATTCCTTCCGATGAAGGCATGGACCTGGAATATGCCGGAGGAGGCACGTATTACGGTGGAGAAGACCGTACGGATATCAAATTCTGTGAGGGACTTCTGGCTGCGAAACTGTTCCAGATCGCGGATCTGATGGACTACTGTCTGGCGAAGGAAAAGGTTGGTGGGAATACGGCATTTATCGGATATCCTTCCCTCGAAAACGGCGGCATGGAGATCAATAGCTATCTTTCGATCGGAATCGTTGCCACGAGCAAGCAGAAGGATCTGGCCTGGGAACTGATCCGCGCCTATCTGGAGTATTCACCGGACGGAGAAGTCAGTGACATGGCCTTTTCCGTCAACCGTGCGGCATTTGAAAAAGAATGCGAAGATGAGATGAACCGCTTGAACAACTACTACCAGACTCGCCTCCGTGATGCGGATGTGTGGGATTTTGACGGCATCTATACCGAGATCCATAAGGAAGATATCGATTCTTTGAGACTTCTTATGGAACAGGCAAATACGGTCAGCTGCTATGACGACGCGATCATCGAGGTGATCATGGAAGAATCTGCCGCGTACTTTGCCGGCGATCGCAGCGAAGAAGAAGTCCTGAAGAATATCCAGAACCGTACCGCAACGATCTTAAAAGAACTATAAGACGCATCAAAGCGTAATGGAGATGGTCAGTTTCTTCTCCGCATTTGAGGCCGCAGCAATGCGGCCTTTGTATTTTTCAACGATGGCCTTGGCGATGGAAAGACCGATACCGTGGCCGCCGGTCGTAGAATTTCGGGAAGCATCGGTGCGGAAGAATCGTTCGAACATATTCTTGCACTCTTCTTGGGAGATTGTTTCTTTCGTATCGTTGGTGACTTCGATCAGCGCGCCTCTTTTCGAACGGGAAACGCGCACATCGATGCTGCCACCTTCCGGACAGTATTTCACGGCATTGTCCAGGACGATCGACAGCAGAGAATCGATGGATTTCTTGTCGCCTTGGATGTGAATGTTGTCCTCGATATTTGAAGTGATCGTCTTTCCGGATGCGGTCGATATGGCTTGAAATGAACCGGTCTGGGCTTTGGTAAGCGCGGAAAGATCGAGGTCCTTCATGTCCAGTACGGTAGAGTTTTCTTCCATCTTCGAAAGCAGGATCAGATCCTGTGTCAGATCCGAAAGACGCTTGGTCTGAAGCTTGATATCCGAAAGCCATTCATTTTCCTCGGAAAGTTCCATCTCCATGACATCCGTATCGGCCGAGATGATGGCCAGCGGGGTCTTGATCTCATGACCTGCGTCGGTGATGAAGCGTTTCTGTTTTTCATAGCTTTCCGCGACCGGACGGACGATGTGCCCGGAAGCAAAAAAGACCAGGACGCCGACAAGAAGCAGGCAGATAACGGAAACGAAGATACTGATATTTCGAAAGCTTCTGAAGTTGGAAAGACTGGCGCCGCAGTCCTGAAAAACGATCAGACGGTTTCCCATCTCGTCCGGTTTTCCGAGTAGGAAACGGTAGTCTCCGATAAAGCCGGAAGTCTTTTTCGTACCAAATGCCGAGACCGCGTATTCATTGGCGGTGGACTCGGAGACCGCGGAGATGCGGTCGATATCGGTACGGAGCACTTCTGCGTCTTTGGAAAGGAGCACGCTGAAATAACGTGTCTCGTAAGCCAGTTCAGGAGAACTCATGCGCCCTCGGCCAAAAGGAGAACCGGAATCTCTTGGTGACGGCATCGAGGGAAAACTCTCGTCCTCGGAAGGCATCATCGAGGGCACTTCCGGCATGCTCATATCCGGGTCAAAACCATCTCGGGGCAGCATATCCGGTTGTCCGAAGATGCTGAACGTACCGCCGCTTTCCATCAGGAACTGAAGAATGTCGTCGCTTTCGGAAACGACTTTCTGATAGTTAAAGATATTGATCCCGCCCATCAGGATGATAAGTACCAGAAGGACGGCGGTCATCGTAATCAGTATGAGTCGGATGCGTAGTTTTCTGATCATGCGTCGATCTCCAGAGAATAGCCCGCATTACGGGTCACTTTGATCTTTACGTTCGCGTCGATGGAAGCAAGTTTCTTTCGAAGATAGGAAAGATTCGTCCATACGACGTTGATGTCAGCATCGGAATCCATACCCCAGACTTTCTCGAAGAAACGCTCGGCGGAGATCAGGGTGCCGGGGTTGGACATCAGGTATTCCATCATCTGGAATTCTTTGGCGGCGAGCTTTACGCTGCCGGTTGCGGTGGTCAGTTCGAAGGTGCCGCGGTTGAGGACAACATTTCCGAAATGAAGTGTGTTGTCGACGGCCGGCGTGACGCTTCTCGTGATGACGCGAAGGCGAGCGAGAAGTTCTTTGCTTTCAAATGGTTTGGTCAGATAGTCATTAGCACCGAGGTCCAGTCCTTCGACCTTATCGTCGACCTGGGACTTGGCGGTCAGGATCAAAACAGGAATCGTCATTCCTTTGGCACGAATCTTCGAAAGAACCGTAAATCCGTCCATCTTCGGCATCATGACATCGAGGATCGCGCAGTCATAATCACCGGAGAGAAGATAGGTCAGGGCCTCTTCTCCGTCATAGACGGCATCGACTGAATAGTTGTTTTTGGTAAGGATCGCAGTCAGTGCCCGCGACATGGATTTTTCATCTTCGGCTAAAAGGATACGCATAAGATTCTCCTTTGCTTGATCTTATCCACATTATAGCCCAAAAGTCCGAAGCCGCAATATGTCCCGGATGGCGCAAGAAAAAGTATTCGCAACTTAAGGTTCGATTAAGGTTGCCCTTGTAAACTGAAGCCATAAAGAAGAAAGGTCGAGGGCAAAAAGATGGATTATCAGAATGTATTTCAGCGATATGAACTCAAATATATACTGAACAAAAGACAGATTCTGGACATCAAGGACTGGCTGTCCTCCCGTATGCGGATCGATGCATATGGACCGACGGTGATCCGCAATATCTATCTCGATACAGATAATTACCGCCTGATCCGCACATCTTTGGACCGTCCGGTCTATAAAGAAAAGATCCGCCTTAGAAGTTACCGTTACGCGACCTATGAAGATACAGTCTTTGTGGAACTGAAGAAAAAGTACGAGGGCGTGGTCTTTAAAAGAAGGATCGAATCTCCAAACAGCCTTGCGATGGACTGGCTATTAGCAGGCGGAGAGGCTCCGGAAGAAAGCCAGATCGCAAGAGAGATC
The DNA here is from genome assembly GCA_017962145.1 of Clostridiales bacterium. Taxonomy (GTDB): domain Bacteria; phylum Bacillota; class Clostridia; order Saccharofermentanales; family Saccharofermentanaceae; genus Scatonaster. Next base: position 84,083 of record JAGCVX010000028.1, read on the forward strand.
ACGTACTTTCGGGATTTCTACGAAGAACTGAAACCGAAGGCATTTATCAGTTACGAGCGAGAAGCCTACGAGATGATCGACGGGTCGGATCTGCGGATCACTTTCGATACCAAGATCTTCGGAAGAAACCGAGACATCTCATTTTCCAGCGCGATCTACGGACAGCCGATCCTGGGCGAAGAACTGACTTTGATGGAAATAAAGATCCCCGGCGTGATGCCGCTCTGGCTCAGCCACTACCTCAGTAAACACTTCATCATGAAATGCACTTTCTCCAAATACGGAGAGTACTACAAGAATTATCTGATCAACGAAGAAACACAGAAAGAAACGACGGGAGGACTCCTCTATGCTTAAGAATATTTACTCAACACTAATGGGAAATACCACGATCTCGATCAGTGCATTTCTTCTGCCGATGATCTGCTCGTTGTTCCTCGGACTTGTGTTCGCACTGATCTACATGATCCGAAACCGCGCCAGCAAATCCTTCGTCGGAACACTGGCGATCCTGCCGGCGATCGTATGTGTCGTCATCATGGCAGTAAATGGAAATATCGGAGCAGGCGTGGCGGTCGCAGGTGCATTTAGCCTCGTAAGATTCCGCTCGGCGCCGGGCACGGCAAGTGAGATCGCAGCGTTGTTCCTTGCGATGACGATGGGCCTTCTCTGCGGAATGGGATTTATCTTTTACGCCGCGATCTTTACGCTCCTCATCGGAGGCGCGATGTTCCTCTTTAATCTGGCAGGGCTTGGCGAAGAGAAGAATGAACTTCGAAGAAACCTTCGGATCACGATCCCCGAAAATCTCGACTACGCCGGTGCATTTGACGACGTATTCGCAAGACATACGACGAATCACAGACTGCTGTCTTCGAAGACAGCCGGCATGGGTTCTGTATTTAAACTCAACTACGAGATCGACATGCGCTCCGGCTCTTCGGAAAAGGCACTGATCGACGACATCCGCTGCATCAACGGAAACCTGGAGATCCAGCTGTCCGCGGTGATGTCGAAAGAAACGGCGGAGTTATAAGCGGCTCCGGTCATATCGGAAAGGAGAATGAAAATGGAAAACAGGAAATGGATGAAAGCATCGGTTCTGGCATTGACACTGGCACTCACTATGGGCGGTGCGGCGTGCCTGGCTTCAAAAAACGATGAAACAGAAACGAATACGAGCGGCGTGGCTGCAGGAAATACTGGCGTTTCGGAAAATGCAGGAAATGCTGGAACAAACTCGGCATCTCCGGCAGCGGAAGATATGCAGCTTCCTATCACGGATAAGGATCTGAAGACGGAATACAGCGAAGCCGACAGCACGAAGATCGAACTTACTGAGAATATCGGAAAGATCAACATCACGGAAGCGGGCACCTATATCGTTTCGGGTTCCACGAATAACGGCATGATCATCGTCAATGTCGGAGAGGAAGAAGATGTGCAGCTCGTGCTTCGAGATGCGACGATCAACAGCGAGACATCGGCGGCGATCTACGTGATCTCCGCGGATGAGGTCTATGTAACACTTGAAGGAGAGAATCATCTTTCCAACGGCGGAAGTTTCGTCGCGATCGATACTAACGATATCGACAGTGTGATCTATTCCAAAGACGATCTGACGCTGAACGGAAGCGGCTCGCTCGAGGTGACCTCTACTGCCGGACACGCGATCGTCTGCAAGGACGATATGGTGATTACCGGAGGAAGTTATGTTTTGTCCGCACTCGAAGACGGGATCAACACGAACGACTCTCTTGCGATCACGGACGGATCCTTTACGATCTCTTGCGGAGATGACGCGATCCATACAGACGGGATCCTTCAGATCGACGGCGGCACCTACGACATCGTAGCAGCGGAAGGCCTCGAGGGTACTTATATCACGATCAACGATGGTACGATCACGATCGCGGCCAGCGACGACGGCATCAATGCTGCGCAGAAGGTCGAAGATTATACGGCGACCGTGATCTTCAACGGCGGCGACATCACTATCATGATGGGCGAAGGCGACACCGACGGCGTCGATTCGAACGGAAATATCTACATCAACGGCGGTACGATCCGCATCACCGGACAGTCCACTGTCGACTATGACGGTGTGGCAGAAAAGAACGGCGGAACGCTGATCATCAACGGCGAAGAGACCGATACGATCCCGAACCAGTTCATGGGCGGACCCGGCGGTCAGGGTGACCCGCAAGGAGGCCCCGGCGGTCAGATGGGTGAGCCGCCGGAGGGTTTTGAAGATGGACAGTTCCCGGGTGAACCGCCGGAGGGTTTTGAGAACGGACAACCCGGAGGAAGACCGGGAAATTAAAAGCCGGCAACCAAGGACCCCCAAATCCTTGCCTCCAATACCACCGAAAAAGGCTGCCTCTTGCCGGGCAGCCTTTTCAATTTCTTGTTTGGATCGGAAGACGGATCAGCTTTCGGAATCCGAATCTTTTTTGTCTTTATCGAAGGTTCTTTCACTGATGATATATCTCGGACGGTGCTTGGTCTCAAGATAGATCTTGCCGATGTATTCGCCGATGACACCGAGGCAGATGAGCTGGACACCGCTGAAGAATCCGATGGCGGTTACCGTACTGGCCCAGCCTGGAACGGTGGTGCCCATGAAATATCCGATGATGATATAGATGATAAAAAGAAAACAAAGAACCGAGACAAGCAGTCCAAAACAGGTGATGATATGAATCGGCCTGGTTGATAGACTGGTGATGCCGTCAAAGGCAAGATGCATACTTTTGGAAAACGGATAGTGTGTCTTTCCGGCGAGTCGTTCGTGACGCTCGTAATACACGGAAGTGCTTTTGAAGCCGACAAGAGGGAACATGCCGCGAAGGAAAAGATTCACTTCTTCGAAATGACTGAATTCTTTCAGAACACGCGAAGAGACCAGGCGGTAATCTGCATGGTTATAAACCACTTCAACACCCATGCCTTTCAGCATTTTATAGTAGGATTCCGCGGTGAAACGCTTCATGAAAGCATCGGTATCACGCTTGCTTCTGACACCGTAAACGATTTCGCTGCCATCCCGATACTGCTTGACCATCTCTGTCATAACAGTGATGTCGTCCTGGCCGTCACAGTCGATGGAGATGGTGATATCACAAAGATCCTTTGCTTCCATCAGACCGCCGAGGAGCGCATTCTGATGACCACGGTTTCGGCTGAGACTGATGCCGTGATAGGCTTCATTCTCTTTGGAGAGAGATTCGATAATGCTCCAGGTTTCATCTTTACTTCCGTCATTGACGAACAGGATCTTACTGGAAGAAGAGACCAGACCGTCGGAGATCATGGTCTGAAGCTGGTTTAAGAACATGGGGGCGGTGACCGGGAGCACCTGCGCTTCGTTATAACAGGGGATAATTATGTATAATACCGGATCTTTCATGCCGAACCTCCAAGAATGTCCGCAGAAGACATGATTTCAATCGTGTCACTTCTTTGGTCAATACCTATGCTATTATATTAGTTGTCATGAATAAAAACAATTGAAATGACGTGATTGGAAAGAGAAATGCCAAAAGCAGGAGGTTTTGGGAAATGAAAAAAGGAATCATTATTGCATTCGCTGCGGTCGCAACTCTTGCGGTCATGACAGCATGTGGTAACAAAGAAACACCGACTACGACTACGGCAGCTATGACATCGGCTGCGACTACGACGGAAAGCAGTGCGGAAACAACGACGGAAGCGACAACGGCAGAACCGACGGCGGTTCCGAGAAAGATCCAGCCGACACCGACTCCGACGCCGATCCCGGGTCTTACCGAGAAGAATACAACGTGCGATACCGAACTGGATCTGCAGGAGTGTTATAATGACAAATACGATTCTGACGGAAACCTGGTCTTTAGCCGTTACTGGTGGTCAGGCGACTCGGATCAGGGCCAGGAAGAGACTTTTGAGTACAAGGATGGTCTCTGTATCCGCTCAGAAGGTAAAAGAAACGGCCGTGATGAGACTGAGTGGGTGACGGATTATACCTACGATGATGCCGGAAGACTTCTTACCAAGACCGTTCATGAGTATATGCTCGCAGATAACGGTATGGGCGGAAAAGACAAGCTTGAGATGGAGACCGTGACCACGTATACCTACGATGACGACGGCTTTATCCTCGACGAACTCGAAAGCACCAAGGTGATCGCAGGCGATCCCTGGTATCAGGACAGCCACATCGTTTATGAGTATGATGCGGACGGATATCTTCTTTCGAAAAAGACATACATTATCTCCAAGGGTCAGGACGAGCTCCAGGAGTCGATCGACTATACCTGCAATGAAGATGGCAGCATCGCGACAGAAGACATCTTCTACTACTGGCACGACACGACATACCACAGACAGAGAATGTATGATTACAATGACGACGGAAGCATCAACTGGATCATGTATATGCAGAACGTGGAAGATCCGGAGAGCGCATGCTCCAAGTATTATACATATGATGACAAGGGACTTCTGACGCAGATCGAGACGATCTATCTTGATGGAAGTGCTTACCTCACGGTTTACGAGTATACGTTCTGATGTAGAAGTGCCAGTGCATTTCTGGTAGAATAGTCACATAAGGATTCTGGAAAAAGAGGGAGGTGCGGCAATGAAGAATGAGATTATCGGTTTCCATAGAGAGTATGAAGAAAACGGCTGTTTCTGTAACTGGTATCCGGCTGAGTTCGATTATGCGGGGAAACATTATCTGCATTCTGAGCAGTTCATGATGTATCAGAAGGTCATGATGTTCGGCCAGAAAGAACTGGGCGACGAGATCATGCGCACCGCCGACCCGGAACAGTGTAAGATCCTGGGAAGAGAATTCTTCGATGGATTTGACGCGGCCCTCTGGAAAAGAACCCGTTTTATTGCAGTAAAGCGCGGTATCCGTGCCAAGTTCGCGCAGAATCCGCAGATGCTCGAGACGCTTCTTGCGACCGGCAATGCGATCCTGGCGGAGTGCTCTCCGAGAGACAAGGACTGGGGTATCCTCCTTTCTACGTCGGATCCGGAGGTGCAGGATATCACGAAGTGGAGAGGCGAGAATCTTCTGGGACAGGTCCTGATGGAAGTGCGTGAAGAACTTCGTGAGGAGCTTCGCATCACGGACAACGGAGAAGTCCTTCCTTATGAAGATGCTTCGGACAAGGAACCGATCCCGGAGTGGGAACTGACCGCAGGGGAACTTCTGCGCATCCCGCAGTACACGAAGACGGTCCTGGCTTACAGCGACACGATCGGATGTGTAGCCGGTTCACAAGAAAGCAAAGAATCGTTCCTGTTTTCACGTTCGCTGGCGGACTGGGAAGCCCTGATCAAGGGAGGAACGGCTTCTGCCCATGGCCTTCCGGCAGCAGGCTTTATGGAGCTCAAGCAGGATGTGTATGACATCGCACGCCGTCTCGATAACTATACGGACGGGGAAGAGGACTACGAGGACGACGATGAATAAGTACTGAAAAAGTGCATTTTCAGATGAAAAAAACGAAAATTGACTGCGCTTCGGGAAAGCTCCCCGGGGCGCAGTTTTTGTATGGGCGTCAGAGCATTTTCAGGAAAATGAAAATTTTTCCAAGAATTTTTGATTTACTATTGCATCAAAATGAAAAAAGAGTGTTAAGATGAAAATATAGGGACAAGTTATCACGATGCTTTCACTGAATTTAGGGACTGTAGGAGGGTGTCATGAAGAAAAGATTGAGAAATGCTCTGGCGTGTTTTTTAGTTTCATTTTTCGCTTACTTTCGGTATCTTTTGGTGGCTGCCGCCGTTCTGATCATCGGAAGTTTTTTATTTCACCCGCTTCTTTACGCCGGCATCCTCGCTCTCGTGATCGATTTCATCCTCTCCGTGTCCATGACTTTGGAAGTCGCGATCGTCTTCCAGACCACTAACGAAGAATTCACTTTCTAAACCAGAAATAATAACCGTCAAAAAAGGAACCCGCTTTTCGCGAGTTCCTTTTTTATTGGAAGAATTTTGATCGATCGAGATCAGACGGATCTTTCAACCGGTGTGCTGCCTTCGCCCGGTGTGTAGATGACGCCGTTCATGTAGCCGGTCGCATAGCGGTCCAGACGCTCGTCGAGTTCCGGATGTTCCGCGCCGCTGAAGAGATCCTTGAGGAAGTCATCGCTGTAATCGCCATCGAGAATGATGTAAAGCTCGATATCCTCTTCGTACTTGTTACCCTCGGAGGTCTCTCTATCCTCGTGACCCAGAACGATGATGTAGTATGCGCTGAGGGTGCCCATGCTGTTCGAGAGTCTGCAGAGGGCCGGATAACCTGCGATCGTGCACGGTCTGTAAGAATCGTCATCCTGACGTGAGTTATACAGCGTTCCGCCGTAACCGCCGCGGCACAGGATGTCTACGTGATCGTTCTCTGTGCTGTCGAAGTCTACCTTGAAGTACGGATATCCGCTGTCGCCTTCGTCAATGTAGATGTAAGGTGTGCGCTCGAGACCATCGATCGTCATGCTCGGTGCGATCTTGGCATAGTCGCAGGTGGTAACAAAGTTGCCGTCCTCGTCGAGGAATTCATCGGTACCTAAAGAAGTGATGCGCATGGTCTTGGCAACGGTCAGGACTGCCTCGTCAAAGAGTGCGGCGTCGGCTCTTTCGGACCAGTTGGTGCAGGTGATCGATACGATGTACTTTCCGTTGTAGCATTCTCCGCCGTAGAACGTCAGATAATTGAGCGATGCGTCGTATGCGTTCAGGTATGCCGGATATGTTGAATCTACGACTTCGTAGTCACCGACCTTGTGTTCCCAGTCGTCGTCATCGAGGTTGGCACAGTATGCGCTGTACTCGAAACCGAGGATGTATCCGTCGTTGTCTTTGTCTTCGTAGCAGGTGTACTTATCGTCATATGTCTGCTCGACAGTGCCGGCAGAAGGAACGCAGAAATTGATCTGTACGCCGTACTTTTCATTTACGAAAGAGACTTCTTCATAACCGTCCGGGATCTGCGGCGCGGTCTCGACTGTTGTCTCTTCAGTAGACTCGGTCGTCGTTGTTTCTTCGTCGTCAGAACTCTCGACAGCTTCGGTCTCTTTGTCGTCTTTCTTTTTCTTACTGTCCTTTGTCTCCTCCTTGCTTCCACAAGCGGCAAAACCGGAGATCATGCCGAGTGAAAGAAGAACAGCAAGAATCTTCTTTGCATTTTTCATACTTATTCCCCCGAATAAATCGATTAGTGTATGAGAAAAAGAGTGCCGAACGCACAACCCATTTCCCACCAAAAAATATTATAGTCCTCATTAGGCTTCCGGGAGATGAAAGAGAAGATGTGCAAATCCCACAAAAAACACGAAAACAAAAAGAAATCCCGCTCCGAAGTTTTCGAAGCGGGATCGAACTTTTTAATCTGATAACGCGTATCGAGTATTAGTAAGCAATACCCTGAGCCATCATAGCATCTGCGATCTTCTGGAAACCAGCGATGTTCGCACCCATAACGAGGTTGTCCGGATCACCGTATTCCTTAGCAGCTGCGGAAGCGTTCTTGTAGATGTTCTGCATGATGCCCTTGAGCTTAGCGTCAACTTCTTCGAATGTCCAGGACAGACGAGCGGAGTTCTGGCACATCTCGAGAGCGGAAGTAGCAACACCACCGGCGTTGGAAGCCTTACCAGGTGCAAAGTATACACCGTTCTGCTGGAAGTAGATGGTAGCATCCGGAGTTGTCGGCATGTTCGCACCTTCACCAACGAACTTACAGCCGTTAGCAACGAGAGCCTTAGCGTTGTCGATGTCGAGCTCGTTCTGTGTTGCGCACGGAAGAGCGATATCGCACTTGATGCTCCACGGACGAGCACCCTCTGTGTACTTAGCGGACGGAACAGCAGCAACATACTCGCTGATTCTTCCACGCTTAACAAGCTTGATCTCCTTAACAAGGTCGAGGTTGATGCCGTTCTCATCGTAGATGAAACCGTTAGAGTCAGAAAGTGTAACAACCTTAGCGCCGAGCTGTGTTGCCTTCTCGCAAGCGAAGATAGCAACGTTACCGGAACCGGAGATAGCAACTGTCTTGCCTTCGAAAGATGTGCCCTTAGCCTTGAGCATCTCATCTACGAAGTAGCAGAGGCCGTAACCTGTAGCTTCTGTACGAGCAAGAGAACCACCCCAGGAGAGGCCCTTACCTGTCAGAACACCAACGTAGTCGTTGTTCAGTCTCTTGTACTGACCGTACATATAACCGATCTCACGAGCGCCTGTTCCGATATCGCCGGCCGGTACGTCTGTGAACTGACCGATGTGCTTACTGAGCTCTGTCATGAAGCTCTGGCAGAAACGCATAACTTCACGGTCGGACTTGCCCTTCGGGTCGAAGTCGGAACCACCCTTACCACCACCGATCGGAAGGGAAGTCAGGGAGTTCTTGAAGCACTGCTCGAAACCGAGGAACTTCAGGATAGAAAGGTTAACGGAAGGATGCAGACGGAGACCGCCCTTATAAGGTCCGATGGAGGAGTTGAACTGTACACGGAAACCACGGTTTACCTGTACCTTGCCCTGATCGTCCAGCCACGGAACACGGAATGTGATGATACGCTCCGGCTCAACCATTCTCTCCAAGAGGGACTCTGCCTCATACTCAGGGTGACGATCGATAACCGGCTCGAGGGACTCGAGAACCTCGAGAACTGCCTGATGGAATTCCTTCTCATACGGATCCTTCTGCAGGATCTTCTCATAGACACGCTTTACATACTCATTCTTAAGTGCCATAGTAACTTCCTCCATATAGAAAATCTGAAATCAATTTGCCTGATTCACCCGGCTCCGACACGCTTTTCTTCAGAAAATGCACGAGTCGGTCGGACTTCTGGCTCAACATTTGTCATTATACAACCTGCATTTCGATTTGCAAATAGGAATATGCAGATTTTTGCAAGAAGAATAAAAAACGTTGCAAAAAATGAAAGATTTTTCCAATGCGTGGATTTGCGCGGATGTTTGGGTAGATAAATCATGAACGGCGCAAGGCAACGATGTTTGATGGAGTTAGAAGAGGTGAACGACTCCCCGGAAAGTCATTTTATTTTTGAAATTCTGAAGCGGCGATGTTGCAAAAAACGGAACGTTTCTTCGCCAGAGTGTTCTTTTTCGATAAGACGGTGCCGGAGAAATCTGTAACGTTTTTCCTTCTTAGGGTGTTATATAGTTAAGATATAGATGTGAGGTATGCCTATGAAAGCACCGGATCAGAAGAAAAAAGACTATTCCCCGATCCCGAAGAAAACTGCGCACATCGCGCTGGTAGTTTTCTTTGGTATCGCATTTCTGATCTCGAACTTCATCTTCCTATGGCCGGAGATCGACCGATGCCTGCCGCATGCAATCCCTGTACTGACTTCGATGAAAAACCTTTCCGATGACACGTTTCAGATTTCCTTTGCCTATTTTGATGGAGAATCCGGAGCGAAGTGGGATTCGGTAAATGCACAGCAAGGAGAAGATACGGCAAGAAAACTGATCCGTGGTCTTTCCAAAAACAAAGGAAGGAAGATCGATATGGAAAACTTGTCTTCGGACAAGATCACGTATCCGGTATATGCTTTGTGTTTTCGTTCCGTAGATGAAAAAGCGATCTCCGTGGTCTGGACGAACGGATATCTGATCGTAGATGAGGAGACGATCTACGCATGCGAGATTAACTTCACCGGCTTTGTCGAAGCCTGTGATACGGTATTTCCCGCCATAAAACTGGAAAGCATCCGAGGGGAGACTCTTTTTCGGAAACTGGCATCTACGGGTGGATTCGGCATCCCGTGGGACACGCGTTTTCTGAAGCCGGTCGAACTTACTGAAGATGTGTTTACGGATATTCCGGCTGAAGTGCGAAACTCCGACATGCTTGAAAATGATTTCAGTGTTCTGATCAAAAACGATCGGGATGAGCAGATCCTGTACTCTGACCTTGCGTATCTGCAGGTCTGTATAGATGGAGTCTGGTACGAGGTACCACAGCATCCGGAACTGGGGACAGGGCATTTCTCGGAAAGGCCT
>JAGCVX010000029.1 GCA_017962145.1 Clostridiales bacterium
GTCCAGCATGCACTTCAGGTATTTGACCCATGTACTCATTCTCTTTCTGGTTCCGGAAGTGATCGTATTGGAACCGGGGATGAAGGATTTCCCGCAATCCCGGCACAGGAAGCGCTGGGTTCCGTCTTTTCTCTTCCCGTTCCTGACTACATGGTCGCCTTTGCAGTAGAGACAGGAAAGACTTTCGCCCATCCTTGTTTCGATAAGGAAGTCCTGAACGGTCTCTTCCCGCACATCGACATCGTTCGATACCGTGGAATAGAATACGACACGGTCTCCAAACGGAAGCTTACGATATGCAGTTATAACGTCCTTCAGTTCTGACATAACCCGACTCCATGTGAAATACTTGACTCCATTATACAGAACATCTGTTCGAACGTCAACCACCAAACTGAAATAAGCTATATTCGTTATTCTACATCACGAATCATTTTTCTGAAAGAGGCAAGCGCAAGTGACGTGGAATAACCACGGCTTTCCAGATAACGAACCGCCTTGGCAAGTTCTTTCTTCGCTGTTGCAGGATCGGATGAAAACGAGTCAGCAGGATAGCGGCTGCGGATCACTTCCATGATCGTATTCTCGTCGGAAAACTCATCATCTGAAAGTGCATCTTCCGCAACATCTTCAGGAACACCTGCCTGCAGCAGTCTTGCCAGAAGCTTTATCCGGCCTTCTGCTTTATTTCCGGTACGTGTACGAAGAACTTTTCTGGCATATCTGTGATCATCGACATACTTTTCTTCGATCAGTTCTTCGATGACATCTTCGATCACATCAGAAGGATAACCCGCCTCTAAAAGATAGTCACGAATCTTTCCGGATGAAGAAACGGCGATCCCGATATGCGCGATCGCCTTGTTTCTTACTTCACTATAGGTTTTGGAATACTCATTGTCCATCAGATATCGATACCGAGGATATCATCATCCTCGTCTGCTTCATCGGCAGAAACCGCTGCATCCGCGTCGATCTCCTTGCCGGCAAGACAAGCACGGATCTTCTCTTCGATCTCATCACGGATCTCCGGATGTTCTTTAAGGAAGAGCTTGGCATTATCTTTGCCCTGTCCGATCTTCTGTCCGTTGTACGCAAACCAGGAACCACTCTTTTCCATGATGTCCTTATCAACAGCCAGATCGATGATGCATCCTTCCTTGGAAATACCTTCACCGTACATGATGTCGAACTCAGCCTCACGGAACGGCGGAGCAACCTTATTCTTAACGACCTTAACACGTGTGTGGTTACCGATAACCTCACCACCGTTACGCAGGGACTCGACACGACGAACATCCAGACGAACGGAGGAATAGAACTTCAGAGCACGACCACCAGGTGTCGTCTCCGGGTTACCGAACATCACGCCGACCTTCTCACGAAGCTGGTTGATGAAAATACATACTGTGCTGGACTTGCTGATGATACCGGCCAGTTTACGAAGTGCCTGAGACATGAGACGAGCCTGAAGACCTACATGGGAATCACCCATTTCACCGTCGATCTCTGCCTTCGGTACCAAAGCAGCAACTGAGTCGATAACGATTACATCGACAGCACCACTGCGAACGAGAGCCTCAGTGATCTCAAGCGCCTGCTCACCGGTATCCGGCTGGGAAACGATCAACTCATCAATATTTACACCGATCTTTGCGGCATATACAGGATCCAGTGCGTGCTCAGCATCGATAAATGCAGCAGTACCGCCCTGCTTCTGAGACTCCGCTACAACATGAAGTGCAACAGTTGTCTTACCGGAAGACTCAGGTCCGTATACTTCGATAATTCTTCCCTTCGGGAGTCCGCCTACACCTAAGGCAAGATCCAAAGTCAAAGCACCGGTCGGGATCACATCCACAACCATGCCTGTCTGCTCGCCCAGTCTCATAACAGCTCCCTTACCGAACTGCTTTTCGATCTGCATCAAAGCGGCGTCTAAAGCCTTTGCTCTCTCGCTGTCTACTTTCTTCGACACATCCTGTGTGGACTTATTGGAATCTTTCTTAGCCATATCTTCCTCCTTGTCGAACATTCGTTCCTTGTCATTAATCTTAACAATACATTAGCATATCGTCAACCCTTTTTAATCAAGATTTTTCCGACAATTTCAAACAAAATGATTACAATTGTCGAAGGCTGATTTTCAGGGCTTTACGCTTTCACCGATTTCTTAAAGAAACGCTTCAGGTAACGGTCATATGCAGTCTGCAGTTCTTCCATCTTAAGAGCGAACGCCATGGCAAAATACACCGCAAACCCAAGAAGAGCTCGAGCACCGAACCAGACAAACTGGAAAAGCTTACGGGACGGATCCCACGGGATCACAGTATTGACCAAAAGCAGAACACCCATTACAGCAATCAGGCAGATGGCAGACTTGATCAGGAAAGCTTTCATGCGTCTGGGAGCAAGTTTCTTGTTTCGGCAGTATACCAGGGCAAGAAGCGTCATACGTACAAGACATGCAACGGAATATGAGATCGTCAGGCACATCGGACCGCAGCCGATCTCGACCAGAATGAAACTTAAAACGAACGTAACGAACATAGATACGATTCCGGCAAAGAGCGGGAAGCGTGTCTGACCGATCGCGTAGAATGCCTGATTAAAGATAAAGATGACAGACTGGATCACGATCGCGGCACAGTATCCGGTAAGGAACAGCGCAACCATGTTCGCATTCTCATTCGAAAATCTGGAGGACCACTGAAGCAGTGTCTTAACCAGATCAAGCGGCATGGAAAGGAAGATTCCCGCGCACGGGATCGTAAGGAAAAGTGCATTTTTAATACTGGTAGAAAGAAGCTTACTTCCCTCTTTAAAATCCTTATTGGCATAATGTGTCGTCAAAGACGGAAGCATTACGTTACCGATACCGACGGCAAAGATACCATACGGAAGCTGCCAGAGCGTCGACGCATTGTTCAAAGCATTGAAAGGACCATCACCATAACGCGATGCAAATGAATTCAGGATCAGGATGTTGATCTGCACGATCGACGCGGAGATCAGAATCGGAACCGCAAGCTTAAAGAGTCTCCGGAATTCCGGATTCTTCAGATCCAGACACGGACGATACTGAACCAGTTCCCTTCTTCCCATAAACAGCTGGAAGATAAAGTAGATAAAGGCAGCGATCATGATGCCGAAGCCCGTCATATAGAGAGCTTTGTTATTTGACGCGCCGAGAAGTCCGATTGCCAGAAGAACGAAGAGGTTATAAACCGGCGGACCAAATGCCGTGGATCCGAACTTCTTATAGGCATTTAGAACACCGATGCAAAGTGCGGCGAGCATCATGAAGAAGATCTGCGGATAGAGCGTTCTGGCCATATTACCGGCAAGACGTACGATCTCTTCACTGTCGCCCTGATAGAACATCTGATACAGCTGATTGGAAAAGATCTCGCAGATCACAACAAAGGATAAGACGAAAATACTCATCCAGGTAATGAAAATGCTGACGCCCTTCCAGGCTTTCTTCTGGTTCTTCTCTTCGATCGCTTTGGAAAGAGTCGGCGTGATCGCGGACTGGATCGAACCACCGACCAGAAGTGCAAAGATGAAATCAGGGATCAAAAACGCGCCGATAAATGCTTCACGATATTGCTCTTCAAAAGTAATGTTAACTAAAACAGTACGAATGAAACCTGACCCTTTGGAAAGGATCAGGCCGATGATCATGATGATCGTCGAAAAGGCAATGCTTTTCGGTTTCGAAGAAGGCTTGGCGCGCTTTCGAAGCTGTTTCTCTGAACTACTCATGCAAGTCTCATTCTAATCAGATTAAATGCATGCAGAACAGCTACATGTCTTACGCGGCTACGATTACCACTGAGGTGAACTTCCTTGACTTCGGTTCCGTTCTCATCGGAGATCGCAAGATAAACAAGACCTACCGGCTTTGCGGCACTCTCACCTGTCGGACCGGCGATACCTGTGATGGAAACAGCAATGTCCGTTCCGAGAAGCTTTCTGGCACCTTCTGCCATCTCCTGTGCACACTCGCGTGAAACCGCACCCAGATTTTCCAGAACATCATCCGAAACACCCAGAAGATTTGTCTTGACCTTATTACCATAAGATACGACGGAACCCATGAATACCTGGGATGCACCCGGGATATCTACGAATTCAGAGGAAACCATACCTGCGGTACAGCTCTCTGCAAAACAAACTGTCTTATTCTTTTCGAGAAGAAGATCATAAGCGACCTGTTTCAACGGACGTGTTCCGATCTCGTAAATGCACTGTCCGAAGCGCTCTTTCATCACGTCAATGATCGGAGTGATCAGATCTTTCTCCTCTTCTCCCTTTTCGATGCGCTGTGTAACGCGGAACATGCACTCACCTTCTGCCGCATATGGTGCGATCGTCGGGTTTGTCTGTGCATCGATCAGATCGGAGATGCGCTCTGCCGCATCGGATTCACCGATACCAAACAGGTGTACAAACTTCGTAACGAACTTGGAATCGCTCATCTTCTCAAGGATCGGACGAACTTCATTGGTGAACATCAGAGACATTTCCGACGGCGGACCGGGAAGCAGTACAAAATGAACGACACGGTCCGGATCCTGCTCGGACGGGCATGCATACTCAAAGATTGCGCCTGGAGCGGTTCCGTTGTTATTCTTCAGGATCGTTGCGCCTTCCGGAAGCATCGCCTGTTTTCGGTTGCTCTTCGGCATATTGCGGCAAAGTCTTCTGAAGTACTCGGTCATATTCTGATAGCTCTCTTCATCAAAGACCAGTTCTTTTCCGGCCACTTCAGCGGCAACGCCCATCGTGATATCGTCTGTCGTCGGGCCCAGACCGCCGGTCATGATGACCAGATCTGCGCGGGACGCACTCTCTTTGATCTGCTCAGCCAGTCTTTCGTGATTATCGCCAACCACGATCTGACGATAGGAAGAAATGCCCAGGGAAACGAGTTCCTTGGCAAGGAAACTGGAATTGGTATTGAGGGTATGACCCATCAGCAATTCGGTACCGACACAAATAATTTCAGCGGAATGAATTCTCATATTACTTGTTTCCTTTCTCGATTCTTTCAAAAGCTTCCAGAGTATTCTGCAAAAGCATCGTGATCGTCATCGGACCGACTCCGCCCGGAACCGGTGTGATAGCAGATGCGATATCGACTACATCGTCAAAGTTAACGTCGCCTCTTACCTTTCCGTCGGCGCAGCGGTTAATACCTACATCGATGATCACAGCGCCTTCCTTTACAAAATCCTTCGTAACAAATCCTTCTTTACCGATGGCTACGATCAGGATATCTGCCTGCTTGCAGATCTCTTTGATATTCTTCGTCTTGGAATGCACTACCGTAACTGTCGCATTTTCGTGAAGCATCAAAGATGCAACCGGCTTACCTACGATATTACTTCTTCCGATAACGACACAGTTCTTACCGGTCATATCCACATTTGCATACTTCAAAAGCTCGATGCAGCCCTTCGGTGTGCAGGATACGAGGCAGTCTCTACCGATAGAAAGAAGACCTTTATTTACTGGATGGAAACCATCGACGTCCTTTTCCGGCGCGATTGCGCAGATAACGGAAAACTCATCCATATGCTTCGGAAGCGGCAGCTGGCAGAGAATACCGTGTACATTCGGATCCTTGTTGAGTGTATCGATCAACTCAAGAAGTTCAGCTTCAGAAGCACTCTCCGGCAGAGAATAACCGAAAGACTTAAATCCGACCTGCTCGCAAGCCTTCTTCTTGTTATTCACATAGATCGAAGAAGCAGGATCTTCACCCACCTGGATTACCGCAAGGCCCGGCTGCTTGCCGTACTGTGCTGTCTTTTCAGCAGTTTCCTTACTGATTCTCTCTCTGATGATGGAAGATAACTCTTTTCCGGAAATGATTGTAGCGCTCATGATTTACCCCTTCTTTGCTTTGATTTCCAGCCACTGGGCCGGGTCAATCAGTATTTTTCTCGGCTTACTTCCTTCAAACGGACCGATATAGCCTTTATCCGCCATACGGTCGATCAGGCGCGACGCTCTTGGATAACCGAGATTCAAGCGTCTCTGGAGGATCGATACAGAAGCGTATCCTGCCTGAAGAACCACATCTACGGCATCGTTGAAGAGCTCGTCTTCTCCGTCCGTATCCGTACCGGCACTTCCGCTGGAAGTCGTACCCGACTTCGTGCTATTTACGATGGCTTCCGCCGTTTCCTCATCATATTGTACAACATTATGCTCTTTAATAAACCCAATTATTTTCTCAACTTCGCCGTCGGATACAAATGCACCCTGACCACGCACCGGTTTCGCAGCACTCTGCGGATAGTAGAGCATATCGCCTTTACCAAGAAGTTTTTCCGCACCGACCATATCGAGGATCGTTCGGCTGTCGACCTGGCTCGATACCGCAAATGCGATACGGGACGGGATATTGGCTTTGATTACACCCGTGATAACATCAACGGAAGGTCTCTGTGTTGCGATCAGAAGATGGATACCGGCTGCACGTGCCATCGCAGTCAGTCGGGAGATCGATTCTTCTACTTCTTTCGATGCAACCTGCATCAAGTCGGCTAGCTCATCGATTACGACCAGGATCAGAGGAAGTTCCTTCTCCCCGTTCATCTTCTGGTACTCGTTATAGCCCTTAAAGTCACGGACCGCCGCTTCTGCAAACTTCGCATATCTTTGAGTCATCTCGTTCACGGCCCAGTTCAGTGCATTTGCAGCCTTCTTAGCATCCGTTACGACCGGGCAAAGCAAGTGCGGGATACCGTTATACACGGCAAGCTCAACGACCTTCGGGTCGACCATGATCATCTTGACTTCTTCCGGAGAAGCATGACAGAGGATACTCATCAGGATCGAGTTGATACATACGGACTTACCGGAACCTGTCGCACCTGCGATCAAAAGATGCGGCATCTTCGCCAGATCACAAAGGATCGGTTCACCCGGAATATTCTTACCAAGAGCAACGGTAAGCGGGGATGTCGATTCGCGGAATGCACGGGAATCCAGAAGTGTTCCCAGATTAACCGGCTCGATCTCTTTATTCGGAACCTCGATACCAACGGCAGATTTACCGGGGATCGGAGCCTCGATACGGATACTCTGTGCAGCAAGCGCCAGAGCGATATCATCTGAAAGGTTTGTGATACGGCTTACCTTGATACCCGGTGCCGGAACAACTTCAAATCTAGTGATCGCAGGACCGCGGGTCACTTCACTAAGACGTGTCTCGATCCCAAAACTCTTCAGCGCGGCAACAAGTTTCAACCCTTCCGGATCCTGTGTGCTTACATTACGACGTGCTTTCGGCGGAGTATCGTGAGAAAGAATATTCGTCGGAGCTTTGGCATAACGTGTATTTTTCGGAGCACGGGCGATGGCCGGTACATCAGAAGCCGTAGCTGTTGTTGCAGCAACAGGAACCGCAGGTGCAACAGGCTGAGCAGGTGCCACCGGAGCAGGAACAGGCGCAGCAACAGGTGCCGGAGCCGGAGCGACATGATCAACAGCCGGCATATCCGGAACGCTCGTTGGTGCGATCGGCTCGGCAGGACGATCCAGTTCGTTGAGGTTTGCAACACGGATCTGCGTTCCGCCCTGCAGATGAACCTTACCATCATCATAGATCTCATTTGTCGCAACAGGCGACGGCAGGATCGAACCGGGCTTCGGTTCATTCTGATTGATAAGAACATCGAGGAACTGCGGTTCTTCTTCCGAAGATGTCTGCTGTTTCTTCTGATACAGATCCGGATTACTGAAGCTTACATCTACACGAGGTTCGCGCGGAACATCGACTTTTCTTGCTTCCGGTGCCATATCTTCGTCATGGAGAAGATCGAAATCAAAGCTCTTTTCTCTCTCTTCCCATGTCTGCTGGTTCATCTTTACATCTGTTCCATCAAGATCGATAAAGCCCTGAGGGCCGTCTTCGATCTCTTCAAACGGAGAAAACTTCTTCTGCACAACAAAAGGACCGGTCTTACCCTGCTGAGCAAGCTGTCTTTCGCGCATAGCTCTTTCACGTTCTCTGAGCTGTCTGTCCTGGCGGATAAACTCATTTGCCTTCTGGCCAGTGGTCTTAATAGCTTTAGCAGTTTTTGCCGCTGTATCTGAGATGCTGATATTGAAGATCAGAACGATCTGTGAAAGTGTAAATGCAAATAATATGATCAGTGCGCCGGCCTTAGCAGCTACAGCACGAAGAGCAAGAGCCATCGAGCCGCCGATCACGCCGCCGGAAAGGACGATATCTTTTTCAGGTGCTCCGAGAAGAGACTTGTCCATGCCCATTTTCCAAAGAAGCGCGATCGCTTTACTTGCGTGAACATCCCCCTTCGGAGGCACCGCGCAGGCAGCCTTCACATAAACGGGACTTACCGTACATACAGCCAGGATGGAAGAAACGCATACCATCAGGATCAATACGGAACGAACACGTACAGGCGCTACGTCCGGACGCTTTTCCAGGAAGAAATCGATCGAAGCATAAAGAAGGATGATCGGGATAAAATACGCCGTTACGCCGATAAGACCAGTACCGATTCCGCGAAGGAGTTTTCCCAGTGCACCGGTAACAGTAAGCGGCAGATAATAAGACAAGCCCAGAAGGATCGCCACAGCAAACAGTAATACACCTGTTACCTCATGTTTTTGCGTACTCTTTGTACCCATCAGATTCCAACCCTTCTCGCCGTCTTTAAGATCGCAACAGAAGTCTTTGCATCCGAGATCTCATTTCTCTCGATCATCTCTACCGCCTGCTTGAGCGGGATACGGATGACCTGAAGGAACTCACCATCGTCAGGATTTCCCTCACCACGGTGAAGACCGGTTGCCAGATACATGTGGATGATCTCCGCGCAATAACCCGGAGTCGCATACATAAATCCGAGATCCTCGACTTTGTCCGCAGACATACCCGTTTCTTCTTTGAGTTCACGGATTGCACAGACTTTCGGATCCTCATTTTTCTCGAGTTTACCGGCAGGAGTTTCATAAAGGATCTTCTCAAACGGAGATCTGAACTGACGAACAAGATAGATATTCATATCCTCGTCCAAAGCCACGATGGTCGCACCACCGTTATGTACGACGATCTCACGTCTGGCGGCAGATCCGTCGTAGAGCTCTACCTGCTTGACCTGTACATCAAAAACACGTCCATTGAACAAAGTCTCGGACGAGATCGTCTTTTCTACCAGCTGTTCCTCCGCAGCCTCGATATTCCCCTTTGGTTTCGTCATGGGTTCCCCTCTCCCTGTTTTCTTGACTCAGCAACCGCCAACGCATCGCATCGGTTGTTGTACGGATTATCCGCATGCCCCTTCACTTTCATCCATTTGATCGTATGAATGCCGGAAAGACGGTCAAGTTCCTGCCATAAATCAATATTACTAACGGTTTGTTTCGAACTGTTTTTCCAACCGTTACGTTTCCAAGACATGATCCAGCCAGCCGTAAATCCGTTGATCAGATAGGCGCTGTCACTATATAAAGTCACCTGGCAGGGACGCTTTAAGCACTTTAGGGCTGAGATAGCGGCCATCAGTTCCATACGGTTGTTCGTAGTCAGTTTCTCTCCGCCGGAGATCTCTTTCTCCACGCCTTTACAGATCAGGATCGCACCCCAGCCGCCGGGACCGGGATTACCTGAGCAGGCACCATCCGTATAGATCTCTACCGCAGTCAAATCACTCACAGATCATTACCCCTTCTGCAGTGCCTTCGTCTTGATATCCGCAGCGATAACGGCATCTTCTACAGCAGCACGAAGTCCGCCCTTTTCCAGAGCCAGTACGCCTTCGATGGTCGTTCCGCCAGGAGAACATACCTGATCTTTCAGGATCGCAGGATGTGTCTTCGTTTCTACCATCAGTTTTCCGGAACCATAAACGGTCATCGCAGCGATCTCAAGAGCCGTTGCTCTCGGAATGCCGAGTTTTACAGCCGCATCTGCCATCGCTTCGATAAAGAGCATGACATATGCAGGACCTGTACCGGAAACACATCCGATCGCATCAAGTGTCTTTTCATCA
The DNA here is from genome assembly GCA_017962145.1 of Clostridiales bacterium. GTDB lineage: Bacteria > Bacillota > Clostridia > Saccharofermentanales > Saccharofermentanaceae > Scatonaster. The sequence goes on from JAGCVX010000029.1 coordinate 10,038, forward strand.
CAAGGAACAACGATTCCGCAAGTCTTAAGAAGATCAAGTACCCACGCGCTCTTTGTCTCATCTACATTCTTCGTGCATACAGCGCACACAGAAGCACCGACCAGAGCCGGAGTATTCGGCATAACACGAACGATCGAAGCACCATCGGCAAGAAGTCCGCTGATACGGTCAAGCGTAACGCCTGCTGCGATCGAGATGACTACCGCATCAGATTTCAAGCTGGAAGCGAGCGAAGAAACGGTCTTGTCGAAAACCTGAGGTTTTACGGCAAGAAGTACATAATCTGCACCGGTAACTGCTGCTGCAGCATCTGTATAAGGCTGACAGCCTGTTTCTGCCGCCAGTTCCTGTACTTTTTTCTCATCTATATCACAAAGCCGGACATCCTTAGGATCGAGTATTCCGCTCGAGATAAAACCGCCCACGAGGGCTCTTCCCATATTGCCGGTACCAATTACTGAAAAAATCATAAAAACACCTCGGTTTCCTTCTATTTCCTATCTATAAAATCATAACATTCTACTTGACATCATGCAAACACTTGAGTAAACTAATGCATGTTGTTTGTGAACGACAAACACCCATATACCTAGGGGAGTGGCTCAATGGTAGAGCAGCGGTCTCCAAAACCGCTGGTTGCATGTTCGAATCGTGTCTCCCCTGCCAAAGCTGTTTCGCAAGAAACAGCTTTTTCTTTTGCATTTTTCTAAACAAAAAGGCACAGACCAAAGGTCCGTGCCTTCTTCAATATTCAGTTAAATCGGATCAGACAAAGATCGAGTTATAGAATACGTACTTGTTTGCTTCTTTTGCCGGGATGACGTCCAGAACGATACACATCTCGCCCTCGATCTCATTCTTCGATACCGCATATGCATAGTCACCGTCTGTGATGATCACGGCTGCCATCGCGGATTGCGAAGACTGGGCATAAGCATTCTTGATCTTGTCATAGCAGGCCTGGCTGTCCTCGCTCGAATAAAGCGACTGAAGAACCGCACCGAAGAATACATTTACAACAGAAACTTCATCTTCGTCAGCAACCGGTGCATAGAAACGCATGGACTTTATATACTGAGTATCCTTGCACTCTTTACCGGTGTAATAAACAGGGATCAGAAGCGAGTTTGTCAGAACGCCGTCATAGTAACGATACTTATCTTCCATGACAGTTGTGATCGCAGTCGGATCAGCTGTTGCATTTGTCTGCGCCTTAAATGCCGGGTTTTCATCACGATATGTCGGAGGTCCCATCAGGAACCCGAAATCCAGTATGCTCTTATAGATCGGGCACTGCAGATAATTTACACGGAAATCCTGCTCGGTGATCTTCAGAGAAGGTTCACGGCGTGTAGAAATGACAAGATAGAATACACCACCGCCGAGAGCCAGGATCGCAAGAACGATCGCACAGATCGTAACTGCATCAAAATTCGCCTTTTTGCGCTCTTTTAAGATCTTCGGCTCTTCAACCTTCTTTTCCTTTGCGATAACAGTATCAAGCGCACCGAGTTTCTGTTTCTTGGTTTCACCGGAAGAAGCCATCTCGCTTTCGAGCTGTTCTACCTTCTCAAGAGTAAGATTCTTCTCTTCTTCTTTCTTACGATAATACTCTTCAACTTCAGAAGAGATCTCATCATCGATATCAGAATCGGCAACTTCTTCGACTGCCTCTTCGATTGACTCTTCAACCTTCTCTTCTATGTCTTCGGCTTTCTCTTCAATCTCAGAAGCTTTCTCTTCAGCCTCCTTCTTTGCTTTACTGCCCTTTTTCTCTTTCTTACCAGGAATATGAGACTCGATCTCGTCGTCAAAGCCCATGCCCGCAAGCTTTACGGTCATATTCTTCAGATCGACTTCCGGAGACTCATTCTCGTTTTCTAGATATTTAGCCATTGAAAAAACCCTTTCTTTTACAATCACTAAAGAGATAATAATGTTTATTTAGAAAATGCGCAACCTTTTTATTTTACGGTTCCTTGTCATAACGGCATTTGTTATGTACGATAAGGAAAGAAAGACTCGAGGTGATACATTATGGAAAACCGCAAGCATTGTCTCATAACCGGAGGATCACGTGGCATCGGCGCCGCTGTCGCATACCGCTTCGCGCAGGCCGGCTACAAGGTTACGTTCTTCTACCGTCAGGATGAAGAGTCCGCAAACTATACCAAACAGCGTATCCGCAACATCACCTTCGACTGTCTGGCTTATAAAGTAGATGTAAGGGATATGGATGCCGTCCAGGCCGCAGTTAAAGAAGCTGAAGACACCTTCGGACCCGTAGACGTTCTGATCTGTAATGCCGGTGTTTCCCATATCGGTCTTTTTAATACGATCACACCGCTTGAGTGGAACCGCGTCATGGATACCAACATCGGAGGCCTTTTCAATCTGACTCGCACGATCGTGCCGGGCATGATCGCAAGACACAGCGGAAGTATCGTGACGGTCTCCTCGATGTGGGGCGTTTGCGGAGCATCCTGTGAAGTTGCCTATTCCACATCTAAAGCCGCCATTATCGGTTTTACAAAAGCACTAGCCCAGGAAGTCGGTCCTTCTTCGATCCGTGTTAACTGTGTCGCCCCTGGCGTCATCGATACCGAGATGAATGCATCGCTCGATGATGAGACCCGTGCTTCCCTTGCAGATCAGACACCTTTGTGCCGGATCGGAACGCCGGAGGAAGTCGCGGATACGATCTTCTATCTGGCTGAAGATACCGCGTCCTTTATCACCGGTCAGGTCATCGGCGTAAACGGCGGCTTCATCACATGATCTGAGAAAGTGCATTTTGAGCATAAAAAAGGACCTCCCAATCGGAAGGTCCTTTCTTTTTCGTCCTCAGTTCTGAAAAATCAGTACATGATCTTGATAAGACCCCATGTAAGTGCGTAATGTACCAGAGAGTACAGAGCATATACACAGATGGTATAAAGAAGTGCAGTCTTCTTGTCGCCGTTCGGCTGCTTCTTTTCGAGAGCATTGTCGAAGATCGCGATCATCATGAAGAAGAGCGCTGCATCGGTAAGAATGCCGGAGATCGAGAAGATCGGATTATCCATAACATTCAGAAGCTTTGTGTTCAGGAAAGCAACCAGTCTCAGGACAACCTTCGGGAAATACAGAAGACCGATGAAAGAAGCCTTGGAAATGATATCTGTGCTCTTAACCTTGAAAGGATTTGCCAAAAGGAATGCAAAACCGATCAAAGATGCGATCGCGATGATCTCACAGAAGAAATATCCGACAGCCGCACCGATGGAATAGCTGTTGATCAGGTCATAGATGAACTCCAAAACAGCATAAGCAACCGGGAATGTCAGACCCAAAAGAACATTCTGAGCATTCTCTCTGCTGGAGCAAGCCTCGATCGGGCGCTTGAGGAAATCAGTTAAAAAACCAACAATATCGTAGCTGTTAGAGGAAGCGGAAGCAGCCGGAGCTACAGCAGGGGTAACCGGCAGTTCATTTGCAACCGGAGCACCACAATGCGGACAAGCAACACTTCCGTCCGGGAACTCTTTACCACACTTAATACAGAACATAATTCTACCCTCCAAAGTAGTTATAAAAAAGTGGTCGGAGTGACCTGACTTGAACAGGCGACCTCTTGCACCCCAAGCAAGCACTCTAGCCAACTGAGCTACACCCCGACGCTGTATCAATTCTAACACAACATTGATATGTGTCAACCGAAAACACTACAAAATAAAAGGAAGACCGCTTCGTGCGGTCTTCCTCATAACTCTTTATTTTTCAGAATCGAAAAGGATCAGAATTCACGGGAACGGGAACCCGGATGCGGAGCCTCTTCCTCTGCCGGACGCTCGGAAGAATCTCTTCTCTGACGCTTCTCGAAACGGTCACCGCCATGACCACGACGCTCGCGGCTCGGACGGTCTCTTCTCGGAGCAGCTTCCTCTTCCACATAGCCTTCCGGCTTCTCCATGCAGTCGCGCATAGAGAGGTTGTAGCGGCCCTGGCTGTCTACTTCGAGGAGCTTAACCTTAACAACATCGCCTTCCTTTACGGCGTCTTCAACATTCTCAACACGGCTCCAAGCCATCTTGGAAACATGTACGAGACCTTCCTTACCAGGCAGGAACTCTACAAATGCACCGAACTGCATCAGGCGTGTAACAACACCCTCATACTCGGTTCCGACTTCCGGATCAGCAACGATGCCCTTGATGATGGACATAGCCTTCTGAGCAGCTTCCTGATCAGGTGTAGCAATATGCAGAATACCGTCATCGTTGATGTCGATCTGAGCGCCTGTATCAGCGATGATCTTGTTGATGACCTTTCCGCCTGTACCGATAACCTCACGGATCTTGTCAACCGGGATCTGCATGGTGATGATTCTCGGAGCATACTTGGAAAGCTCAGCACGAGGAGCAGAGATTCTCGGAAGCAGTACTTCGTTGATGATCTGCTTTCTGCCCTTCTGTGTCAGTTCGAAAGCCTTGCGGATGATGTCGAGGGACAGACCGTCAACCTTGATATCAACCTGGATGGATGTGATACCGTCTTCAGTACCGGCAACCTTAAAGTCCATATCACCGAAGAAGTCCTCGATGCCCTGGATATCCATGAATACGAGGAAGTCATTCTCATCTTCTTCGTTAACGATAAGACCTGTAGAAATACCTGCTACCGGCTTCTTGATCGGAACACCTGCATCCATAAGAGCCAGTGTGGAAGCACAAACAGAACCCTGGGATGTAGAACCGTTGGACATCAAGATCTCAGATACTGTACGGATCGCATACGGGAACTCTTCCTCAGACGGGAGTACAGGTACAAGAGATCTCTCAGCGAGAGCACCGTGACCGATCTCACGACGTCCCGGAGAACGGGAAGCCTTAGCCTCGCCTACGGAGTAACCCGGCATGTTGTAATAGTGCATGTAACGCTTGGAAACTTCGTTGTCCAGACCATCAAGTGTCTGAGAGAAAGACAGCGGAGCCAGAGTACATGTTGTCATGACCTGTGTCTGTCCACGCTGGAAGAGACCGGAACCATGAACACGCGGCAGAAGTCCAACATCGCAGGACAACGGACGGATCTCGTCAAGACGACGGCCGTCAACACGAACGTGCTCCTTGAAGAGGTAGTTACGAACGACCTTCTTCTCAAGCTTATAAACAGCATCAGCCAGGTACGGCAGATACTCTTCGTTCTGCTCTGTCAGGTAAGCTTCGATCTCTTTTGTAAGAGCTTCGATGTTTTCATCACGAACGGACTTATCTACAGCAAGAACTGCCTGACGCATCTTGTCCCAAGCGAAGTCCTTAACCATGGTAAATACTTCTTCCGGAACATCTGCAGACTCGTAAGTGAACTTCTCTTTACCGATTTCAGCTACGATACTGTTGATGAAGTTCACGATTTCCTTGATGGTCTCGTGACCGATAGCGATTGCCTCAAGCATTGTCTCATCCGGGACTTCGTTTGCACCGGCCTCAACCATGCAGATCTTCTTGGCAGTACCTGCCAGAGTTACATACATGCGGCTCTCGTTTCTCTGTGCTTCTGTCGGGTTGATGATAACATCATCACCGATCAGGCCGAGAACAACACCACCAACCGGGCCATTCCACGGGATATCGGAAATAGCGATAGCGATGGATGTACCGATCATGGCAGCGATCTCAGGAGAGCAATCCTGGTCAACAGACATAACCATGTTGGAAACAACTACGTCATTTCTCAGATCCTTCGGGAACAAAGGACGGATCGGACGGTCGATAACACGGGATGTAAGGATAGCCTTCTCAGAAGGACGGCCTTCTCTCTTGATGTAACCACCCGGGATCTTACCTACAGCATACATCTTCTCTTCGTAGTCAACAGACAGCGGGAAGAAATCAACGCCTTCACGCGGTGTCTTAGAAGCTGTTACTGTGGAAAGGATTGCTGTCTCACCATAACGGATAAGACATGCGCCATTTGTGAACTGAGCCAGTTTACCTGTCTCAACAACGAGCGGACGGCCAGCCAGTTCGGTCTTGAATACACGTTCCATAAAAACCTCCAAATATTCAGTTGTATAAGGAGGTAGCTTGTAGATTCACACTCCGTGCGAGACGGGATATCAATCTACCCACTACTCCCCTTAAATCGGCTTAATATGCGAAATTCGCATAGCATTACTATATTAAAGATATGAGAAAGAAAAATCAAGTCATTCAAAGTAATCTATAAAAAAACTGCCTCTGGTATGTACCAAAGGCAGTTCCGGTTTCTTTTTGATCGATTATCTGAACGATTACTTTCTGATGTTCAGACGAGCGATGATAGAACGATAACGCTCGATGTCGATTCTTGCGAGATAGTCGAGAAGACCTCTTCTCTGACCTACCAGCATCAGAAGACCACGACGGGAGTGGTGATCGTTCGGATGAACCTTGAGGTGCTCAGTAAGGTGGTTGATTCTTGCGGAAAGAATAGCGATCTGAACCTCAGGAGAACCTGTGTCGCCTTCCTTAAGAGCATACTCTTTGATGATTTCTGCTTTGTTGATCTGTCCCATAGTTATTTACCTCCAATAGTCCTGTAGCAAAGTAGATGGTCGGAACCTTCCAAAAACTGTGTCTACGGAAAAATACCTGCAAATATTAACACAGGAAATTCTACTTGTAAATACTTTTGCACAAAATGCTTTTTGCTCTTTACTTTATCTGGATTATGTTTTAGCATTTATGTGGAATTAATACAAGTAATTCATTATTTATATAAAAGGAGTGTTTACTTATGAATCTTTCACCACTTCAAAAAGCAAGATACGAGTATCAGCCGAAGCTTCCGGGCATGCTCAGAAACGGTATCGCAGAAATCTGCGTTAAAGAGGGTGCTGCTACACAGAGCGTAGCTGATCAGGAAAAGATCAAGGCTCTCTTCCCGAACACATACGGCAAGCCTGAGATCACATTTGAAAAAGGCACAAACACATCTGCTGCTAAGAAGCAGGTCGTAGGTGTTATCCTCTCCGGCGGACAGGCTCCGGGCGGACACAACGTTATCTCCGGTCTGTACGATGCTCTTAAGGCAACAAACAAGGAGAACGTACTCCTCGGCTTCAAGGGTGGTCCGGATGGACTTCTTAAGAACGACTATGTAGAGTTCGACGACAAGTTCATCGATTCTTACAGAAATACAGGTGGTTTCGACATCATCGGTTCCGGCAGAACCAAGCTCGAGACCAAAGAGCAGTTCGCTATCGTAGCAGAGAATGCTAAGAAGAACGGTCTTACCGCTATCGTTATCATCGGCGGTGACGACTCCAACACAAACGCTGCTACTCTTGCTGAGTATATGGCTGCTAAGAACACAGGCATCCAGGTCATCGGCTGCCCGAAGACGATCGATGGCGACCTCAAGAACGAGGATATCGAGGCTTCTTTCGGTTTCGATACTGCTACAAAGACATACTCCGAGCTCATCGGTAACATCGAGCGTGATGCTAACTCCGCAAAGAAGTACTGGCACTTCATCAAAGTAATGGGCCGTTCCGCTTCTCACGTTGCTCTCGAGTGCGCACTTGAGACACAGCCGAACATCTGCCTCATCGGTGAGGAAGTTGCCGCTAAGAAGATGTCTCTTGCTCAGATCACCAACTACATCGCTGATGCAGTTGAAAAGCGTGGCAACAATGGCGAGAACTTCGGCGTTGCCATCATTCCGGAAGGTATCGTAGAATTCGTTCCTGAGTTCTCTGCTCTGATCGCTGAGATCAACGAGCTCCTGGCAGGCGAGAAGACAGCCCAGTTCAATGCTCTTCCCGACTGGAATGCCAAGTATGAATTCATCAAGGCCGGTCTTACAGCCGATGCCTTCAAGGTATTCGATATCCTTCCCCAGGGTATACAGCAGCAGCTCTTCCTCTAGAGAGATCCTCACGGTAACGTACAGGTATCACTGATAGAGTCCGAGAAGCTCTTCTCCGAGTTGGTCAGGAACGAGCTGGATAAGAGAAAGGCAGCA
>JAGCVX010000030.1 GCA_017962145.1 Clostridiales bacterium
AAGCCGGTTGAGAAGAAGGCTGTTCCTGAGTTCATCGAGAAGGTTGTTAACGTAATGAACAGACAGGAAGGTAACTCTCTGCCTGTATCTACCTTCAAGGGTATGGAAGATGGTACATTCCCGCAGGGTACAGCTGCTTACGAAAAGCGCGGTACTGCTGTTGATATTCCGGTTTGGGATGCTTCCAAGTGTATCCAGTGTAACCAGTGCTCTATCGTTTGCCCGCACGCTGCAATCCGTCCGTTCCTCCTCAACGAGGAAGAGGCTGCTAAGGCTCCGTTCGAGACAAAGGATGGCATGAAGGGTTACGAGCAGTACAAGTTCCGCATTCAGGTTTCCGCTATGGACTGCCTCTCCTGCGGTATCTGCGTAGAGTCCTGTATCGCTAAGGAAAAGGCTATCACGATGGTTCCGCTTAAGGATAACCTCAAGGAAGCTGAGAACTGGGATTACTGCGTAGCTCTGTCTCATAAGGATAACCCGATGAACAAGGCAAGCATCAAGGGTTCTCAGTTCGAGCAGCCGCTCCTCGAGTTCTCCGGTGCATGCGCTGGTTGTGGTGAGACACCTTACGTTAAGCTTCTTACACAGCTCTTCGGTGACAGAATGCAGATTTCCAATGCTACAGGCTGCTCCTCTATCTGGGGTGGTTCTGCACCGTCTATGCCGTACACAACAAACTACAGAGGTTTCGGTCCGGCTTGGGGTAACTCCCTCTTCGAGGACAACGCTGAGCACGGTCTCGGTATGTTCCTTGGTTACAAGCAGCTTAGAAACAGAGCGAAGTCCCTCGTTGAGGAGACAGTCGCAGCTACATCTTCTGCAGACCTCAAGGCTGCAGCACAGGCTTGGATCGACGGTTTCGATTCCGGCGATCAGGCTCGTGAGAATGCTGAGAAGCTCGCTGACGCTCTGAAGGCTGAAGGTTCCGATTCCGCTAAGAAGGCTCTCGAGTATGAAGACTTCTTCATGAAGAGATCCCAGTGGATCATCGGTGGTGACGGATGGGCTTATGATATCGGTTACGGCGGACTTGATCACGTTCTCGCTTCCGGTGAGGATGTTAACGTTCTCGTTCTCGATACTGAGGTTTACTCCAACACTGGTGGACAGGCTTCCAAGTCTACACCTCATTCTGCAGTTGCTCAGTTCGCTGCCGGCGGTAAGGCAATCAAGAAGAAGGACCTCGGCATGATGGCTATGAGCTATGGTTATGTATATGTTGCTCAGGTTTCCATGGGTGCTGACAAGAACCAGCTGATCAAGGCCTTCACAGAGGCTGAGGCTTACCATGGTCCGTCTATCGTTATCTGCTACGCTCCGTGTATCAACCACGGTATCAAGGGTGGCCTGAAGGTAGCTCAGATCAAGGAGAAGCAAGCAGTTGAGTGCGGTTACTGGCATCTGTTCAGATTCAACCCGACTCTCACAGCTGAAGGCAAGAACGCATTCACACTCGACTCCAAGGAGCCGACAGGTGACTTTATCGCATTCCTCAAGAGCGAAGTTCGTTACAACTCCCTCTACAAGAAGTATCCGGAAGATGTCGTTGACGGCATGTTCGAGAAGACACACCAGGATGCGATCGAGCGTTATGGTACCTATGTAAAGAAGGCTAACGAGGCTTAAGTTAAAACTTACCTCGAGCCCGATAACAAGGCTTCAAAAAGGAGCGATTCCCGATAAGGGAACCGCTCCTTTTCTTTTTCTGAGGGCGAAAAGGTGCTATAATATTTATACTTTTGTATGGAGGTCGGCCATGAACTCGGAAGAGAAAAAGAAGTTTTTATTCTCGGACACACAGGTTCCGGATATCTTTATCACACAATATATGCCGAAACTTTCCGGACCGGCCATCCAGATCTATCTGACCATGCTGATGCAGTCGCAGACAGGCGGTCTGAAGATTTCAAACGACAAACTCGCAAACTGGCTTCATATGTCAAAAGAAGATCTGAAAGAACAGCTCTTCTATCTGGTGGAGGCGGGTCTTTTAGAGCCTTCGGGCAAAGATGCGCATGTATTAAAAGACATTAAGGCAGAAGAAGTCGAGCAGTATATCCGTGACTCGAAAGAAGGAGAATCCGAGATCCCGCCGCAGCACGAGGATCCGAAGATCGAAAAGCTCAAGAAGAGCATCGCCGATACATTCTTCTTCGGAAAGGGCCTGAGCATTTCCTGGAGCAATTTCATCGACGACAGTTACGTCACGTTCAAGCTGAATCCGGATGTGATCTATGCGCTTTTCCGTACCTTGTCGGACGATCTGAAGAAGAGAGAAAAATACGATACCCGCGAGATGACGGTCCGTTCGGCGGAGAAACTCCGCACGAACTGGTGCAAGCGCGGCGTGCATACCGCGGAAGATCTCGAAAAGATCATGACGGAAGATGCCGCGGTTGACGAGTGCGTCTCGGTCATGGGCAAAAAGACCAGAAAGAGACTCGACGGTGTCGCGATCGATTATGTAACGACATGGATCACAAAGTATAAGATGCAGCCGGATGTGCCACCGTTCCTTTACACTTATCTGCGTAAGGATCTTAAGCGCGAAAAGGTAACGTTTGCGGATATGGATGAGATTTTGCAGGAGTGGTTCTCGCATAACATCCACGATGCCGCTTCGGCGGAAAAATATGAAAAGCAGAAGCTGGCCGCCGACCGTACCCGCGCCATGAAGGATTTCTGCGGAGAGCTCTTCCGAAAGAGACTCGACGGTATGGATCTGGAGATCATCGACAAATGGGTCAACGAAGATCACTGGGAGGAGCCGATCGTCAAGTATGCCTACGATGTACTTCGTAACTATATGGTGACCATCACGCTGAAAAATGTAGATGACCGCCTGGCGTTCTGGAAAGAAAACGGAGTCCTTTCCGTAACGCGAGCCAAGCAGTTTGAGGCCGAAAGCAAAAAGAAGAATCAGGAAGCCTATCAGGAGAGAAAACGCGGAAGCAGATATGCTGCGACCTCGGAAGTCCCCTATATGGAAGAAGAATATACACAGGAAGAGATGGAAAACGAGGAAAGTGATCCGATGGAATTCCTTTCCCGTCTCATGAAGGAAGGCCAGGGAGAAGAATCATGAACGAGATGTACGAAGAAGTTCAGCATATTCTCGAGAACCGCAGGATCCACAGCGAGATCCGGCTTCATGACCGGATCGAGAAACTGCATCACCAGTATCCGGATCTGGAAAGCATCGAGCAGGAGATCGCACGGGTGACCGAAGAAGAGCTCCTGATGGCGCTCGACGGAAAACACGACAGTGCATTTACCGACAAGATCGACGCGCTCGATAAAAAGAGAGAAGAGCTCCTTACGGTCCACGGCCTGACGAAAGCGGATTTTGAAGTGCAGCCTTACTGCAAGCGCTGCGGCGATACCGGATTTGTCGAGATCAAGAAAGTGGACGGCGAGGGCACGGAATCCGTGATGTGTGACTGTGTCAGAAAACTTCTGGCCCCCACCATGGTCGCTCGTTCGAAGGTCAACGACTATCCGGATTACTCTTTCGAGTTCGGAAACGAAGAGTTCTTCGGAGATAACGAAAAAGGAAAGAAAGCATTTCTCGCGGTCCGCACGATGGCGGAGCGCCGCATGATCCATAATATGGTACTGTTCGGCACCGCAGGAAAAGGAAAGACATTTACGGCGGTCTCGGCGGCCAGAGAGTATGCGTCTGCCGGCATGTCCGCGCTGGTCCTTAAGCAGACCGAGGCGCAGGAGATCCTCATGGAGTACAGAAAGCTCGTGCAGTCTTTCTATACTGAACCTGCGAAGGAGCGCCGCATCAAGGAGCGCCGCGAAGCTCTGACCGAAGTGGATCTTCTGGTCCTCGACGATCTGGGTGTGGAAGCGAAGAATGCCAACACCGAGGGCGATCTTCTTTATATCCTGGACACACGTGTGCTCCATGGAAGACCGACCATCATCACGACCAATTACGATATCCCGTCGCTGAAGTCTCTTTACGGCGCACGTGTCTATGACCGTCTGAAGAGATCCTTCCAGCTGTTCTCCTTCTCCGCGAAAAAAGAGGACTGATCCTATGGTTGCCTGCGGCATCGACATCGTTCAGATCGAAAGGATCGAAAATGCACTTGCAAAACAGGGAAGTGCATTTGCCGACCGCGTATATACAAAAGCAGAGCAGGAGATCTGTGAAGGACGCCATGAGGCGCGCCGGATCGAGAGCCTGGCGGGAAGATTCGCAGCCAAAGAAGCCGTGGCAAAGGCACTGGGGACCGGCATCGGCGGAAAAGGCGTAGCGATGACCGAACTTGAGATATTAAACCGGGAAAACGGTGCACCGTATGTGGTTTTGAAAGGCCACGCCCGGGAAGTGTATAATCAGATGCAGGGAAGATCCATCAGCATCTCCATCTCCCACGACGGTGGATTTGCCGTGGCATACTGCTGTATCGAGTATGACGCAAACGAAGAAAAGAAGGAAAACGAAGGAAAGAAATGAGATCCGATTCACGCTGGTTCAAACAAATCAAACTGGCATTTTCCAGGATGTTTCATAAGAAGAACCGTGACGACGGTGTATTCACCGGCGGTATCTTTGACGAGCCCGGCGGAGAATACGGTAAGGCCGAAGACCTCGCGGATGTCTGGTCTTTGGATAAAGCGGATTCTCGTGTTACGGAGGTACAGAAGAAGCGCTGGCCCCGTTTCGTGATCGCGGCAGCGGGTTTTATCATCATCCTGCTCTTTGTCTTCCTTGTGCTTCCGAGAGTCCTTCCGAGGTTCTTTAAGAATACGGATATCGCCCTCTTTGTCGAGGTCGACCCGAAGCTCATCTATGACGATACCTATCGTGTCGTGCAGGTCAGTGCCAGCAGCGTCATGAGCGATGACGACGTCACCAGCCGGCGTATCACACAGGTCCTGATGAACGAACCGGTGCATTTCCTCAGTGATGACTGTAAGAACGGCTACGTCCTGATCCGTACGATGGACAACATCGTCGGATACGTTAAGGCGGACGATCTGAATACGGATATGTCCTCGTGTGAGCCGGATCTGCATCTGTTTAAACTCGTGGTGGCAGATATCAGTAAACGCGTCATGTCTCACGCCAGCAACGGTACCCTGATCGCGGAAGTGACCATGAATACGGTGCTTTACGCGGATGTAAAACGTGACGGCGTATATCAGGTACAGCTCCCGAACGGCGAGAGCGGCTGGATCAGCAGTAACGGTGTCATCGAACTGCAGACCGACGAAGAAACGGCGGTCGTAGGCGTGCGCTATTTCGTCAGCTCCGCGTTGACGATGGTGAACTCGACATATTTAAACGGCGGACTTACCAAGCGCGGCATCAGTATCAACGGACTTGCGTATGTTGCCGCGGGCGTAAACGGAATTAAGATCCCGAGAGAACTCAGCGGTCAGATGAAATGCGGACAGGAAGTGCAGCTTCAGTATGACGCGGTGACCGGAGATCTTCTTTTGGACAGTATCATGCCGGGTGATCTCGTATTCCTCTGCGACCCGTATGACAAGACGAGCAAAACGCCTTACGAACTGGCGATCTGTACGGAGACCGGCGTGCTTCTCATGCGCGCGCCGACAGGTACGTCCATCCGCCTTTGCACATTTGACTCATCCTCGGATATCGTCTCACGTATCATTACCGTCCGTCGAGTCTTCTCCTGATTCGACTTTGCGGGAAAGATAGTACTCGTGCTTTAAACTCCGAAATCCCATCTTCTTGATCTGCTCGTAGGTGACCTTGTAGTTGCCTTTATAGTGGCGTCCGGAATACAGATACCGCACGTATTTCAAAAGGTATTCGTCGAGCCGGGCGAGGCTCTCATCGGTCGTGATGACCGGGAAGAACCAGCGGCTCCATGTAAACAGATCCTCGTGCATATCGTTATAGAACTTCTTGTTGAAGGTGCGGATCAGGGCACGCGCCGCACGCTCATACTCCGCGTCATTTTTCGTCTTCCAGCGAAGCAGGGCACGGGCTTTTCTTCGGATCTTGCCCTTGACCTTTTCTTTCGTGACATCGGAGATATCCACTTTCTTATCCTGATATCGAAACCCCAGAAATTCCCATGGTTCTCCCGGGCAGGACAGATGAAGTTTCGAAGGATTGAGGACCAATCCCGCATCCCGGATATGGGTCTTTAAGTCCTCGATGGCTTTATCGAGTTTTTCGCGGCTTTCAGAAAAGATCAGTATATCGTCAGAGTAGCGGTAGTAGGCGACATCTTCTTTTTCGAAATAGCGGTCCATCGAAAGAAGATAGATATTTGCCAGAAACGGTGAGATCGGGATACCGGCCATCGCGCCGCGGTGCTCGTTTGATTCCGAACCATCCGGAAGGATGCACCGGTTGTCTAAAAGAAGATTCTTCAAAAACCATAAAAGTTGCGGGTCGTCGGAAAGGATCTCTTCGAGTACCAGCACAAGGCGGTCTTCCGGGATGGAATTAAAGTAGTTGGAGATATCGGCCTTAAAGCAGAAAAGCGTATCCGGATCTTTCTGCGAGAGGATCGAAAAGATCGCGTCTCTGGCCGAAAGGCTTCTTCGGAAAGAATAGCAGCAAGGAGAAAGTCGGTCATCGTAGCGGTAAAGAAGAAAGACCAGGCCTTTTAAAAAGAGGTTCTCGTCTTCGCTGAAGGTGTAGATCACACGCTTTTTGGTGGTACCGCTTTTGTTGATGGTGCGTTTATCGGGAAGTCCGAAACAGTATTCCCGACGAAGGAGTTTTTCTGCGATGGGCAGATAGCGTTTCTCGTCCACATAAGAAATCAGGGCTTCCCGTTCTTTTCGGGAAACGTAGCGTCCATCGAGTTTATACTGCAGAAAGGCCTGCCAGTTTTCTTCTTTTGCGATCGCTTCCAGGATACCGGACATGGTAGTTAGGACAGCTCCTCCTTGGGCTATAGTGCTTTTTTCGCCGTAAACGGGCAAGAAAAAAGAAGAGAAACAGCTTTGAAACAAGCATTGCTTGTGTTACCGGATCTGTACCCGCACCGATCACCTGCAAGACCGTCTTTTGAAAGACGCAGGGCACGGGCTTGACCCACCGCAGGTGCGAAACCGCATTTCTCTTCTTTTTATATATCGCGCATCAGAGGAACTGATGCAGACGACCGATGATATATGTCTCCTCGTTCGGAGAATTGAGAAGGAAGTTGATCAAGGTGATGCCTTTTCCTTCGGCAAATGCTCTGGAGAACTTATATGCTCTTGTGGAGCAGGTGTTCTTATCCGGGAGCATGATGATCAGCTTCGGATTTCCGTTCTGGGAGATCACGTATTCGTAGGGCATAAGGTGCGTATCGGCAGCCCCCATGGTGCGAGGATCCACTTTCTTTTGAACCTGATAAGCAGGAAACTCGGAAGCTAAGATCTTATCGAGTTTCTGGTCCACGGGGATATCTTCATCGACGACCTGCGGCTCGGAATAAGACTGCGGCTGAGATGCCGGAGTGTAAGATGGTTCGGAGCTTTGGCCGGTCACACTGCTGATCGCGTCGTTGATGGCTTTCTTGGCGGCATTGCCAAGGAGTTTATCTAAAAGTCCCATATTCGCCCTCCTTCTAGTTACGTAGAAACAACCCAAATCTTATGATTTGAGCATACCACAAATGAGCATGAATAACTACAAAAAGGGACTTACTTTATCTTGTGTGTGTAGAACGGTTTTGTATGATACAGCTTCGGGTTGAAAAGCATCAGCATCGGGAACAGTTCCAGTCTTCCTGCCAGCATGTCGAAGCACAACACGATCTTGGCCAGAGGCGAGAATCCTGCGTAGTTCTGTGTCGGACCGACCAGTTCGAGACCCGGGCCGATGTTGTTGATGGTCGCCGCGACGGCGGTAAAGGAAGTGATCATGCCTTTGTTATCGAAAGATACGAAGAAGACGGATGCCGTGAAAAGGATCATGAAGGTGATGAAGAATACATTTACGGAACGAACGACTTCATGCTCGATCGGGCTTCCGTCCATGGAAAGCTTCGATACGGACTTCGGGTGCACATAGGATTGCAGTTCCTTCTTGATCGACTTGATGAGGATCATGAAACGGGATACCTTAATACCGCCGCCCGTACTTCCGGCGCAGGCACCTACGAACATCAAAACGACCAGCAGGACCTTACTGGGTTCCGGCCAGAGGTTGAAGTCGTTGGAAGCAAATCCGGTGGTCGTGATAATAGACGCGACTTGAAATGCAGCGTGGCGGAACGTATCCGGAAGATCATTGAAAAGCTGGAAAGAGTTGGCGGAGATCAGAAGGGTAGTACCCAGGATAATAAACAGATACGCACGGACTTCGCTCATCTTAAAGGCCTTTTTGAAATAGCGGTACAAAAGCAGAAAATAGAAGTTGAAATTCACGCCGAAGAAGATCATGAAAATGGTTACGACCCACTGCAGATAATCGCTCTGGCCGGCAAAACTGTTCCGGTATACGCCGAAGCCGCCTGTTCCTGCTGTAGCAAAAGAAGTGCATACGCTGTCAAAGACAGGCATCTTACCAAGTACGAGGAAAAATACTTCCAAAATGGTCAGGAAGAAGTAGATCAGATAAAGAAGTGCCGCGGTCTGACGCATCTTCGGAACCAGTTTTCCGACAGAAGGTCCCGGGCTTTCCGCGCGCATGAGGTTGATATTTGATCCGCCGCTCATCGGGATGATCGCAAGCAAGAAGACGAGTACGCCCATGCCGCCTACCCAGTGCGTAAAACAGCGCCAGAACTGGGTTGCGTGGCAGAGTGCTTCCGGATCGGGCAGGATGCTCGCACCGGTGGTCGTAAAACCGGAGACCGTCTCAAAGAATGCATCAAGCAGGGAAGGGATCTCTTTCGTGATATAGAAGGGCAGGCATCCGAAAAAGCTCATCATGATCCAGGAAAGCGCCGTGATGACACAGCCTTCTTTTAAGTAGATCGTGGTGTTTTTCGGTTTCTTAAATGAAAGGAGAAAGCCGAGAAGGAAAAGACCGGCAGCCATGAAAAGAAAGACCCAGCCGTTCTTTTCCTGATAGATCAGTCCCATCAGGGCAGGCATCAGCATGAAAATGCCTTCGATGCGCAGCACATGACCGAGGATATAGATGATCATGGAAGCATTCATGCCGGGACTCCTTATCTCAGAATGTCACGGATCTCGGTAAATCCGGTATGGGTGGTAACGATCATGACCGTATCTCCGATCTCGATGGTATCGGAACCGGAAGGAATGATGATCTTTCCTTTACGATTGATAAATGCGATGAGCAGATCTTTCTTCAGCTGCAGATCTTTTAACTCCTTGCCGACAGCCGGGGAGGCTTCCGTGATACGGAACTCGATGGCTTCTGCTTTGGAATCGAAGATGTGATAGAGCGTCTCGATCTCACTGCTTCGAGAAGCGCGCAGAGCACGAGCGTATGCGATGATGGCTTCAGACGTGATCAGCTTCGGATATACGACAGAACCCAGATCCAGATCCGAGATGACATCCGAGAAATTGATGCGGTTGATCTTCGTGATGACCTTGGCCTTTGATACCTTCTTCGCAAAAAGTGTCAGAAGGATATTCTCTTCGTCGATACCGGTAAGCGGTACGAAAGCTTCCATGTCCTTTAAGCCTGCGCCCAGAAGACCTTCCTGTGAAGAGACATCGGAGTTGATGACCACAGCGTCCGGAAGAAGCGTCGACAGCTCGTTACAGCGCTCGAAAGAAGACTCGAGGATATGCACATCGATACCCGTGTGCAGAAGTTCATTTGCCAGATAATAAGTGGACAGACCGCCACCGACGATCATGGTATTTTTGACCTGCTTAGTGAAGATATGGATGTTCTTAAGGAACTTTCTGGCCTCGTCGCGCTTGGCAACGAAGTACAAAATATCGTCTGCTTTTAATACAAATGCACCGGAGGGGATCACGACTTCGCCGGCACGCTCGATCCCGCAGATGAGGATGTTATGCGTGACGTGTTTTCCTAAGTTTGCGATCGTCATATCGTCCAGGATGTTGCCTTCCGGGATCTTAAACTTGATCATCTCCGCCTGGCCGTGCGCAAATGTGTTGACCTGCAGGGCAGTCGGAAGATAGAGGATTCTTGCCATCTCACGGGCGGATTCGAGCTCCGGGTTGATGATCATGGCCAGACCCAGTTTGTCACGCAGATACGCGACTTCCTGGCTGTAGTCCGGAGTACGTACACGGGCGATGGCGGCACACTTGCTGAACTGTTTGGCGATGGTGCAGCAAAGAAGGTTCAGTTCGTCCGAACCGGTCACGGCGATGAAAAGATCGGCGTCTTCGACCCCGGCTTCCTTCAGCGTATTGTAGCTCGCGCCATTTCCCTTGATGGTGATGATGTCAAACTGTGCATCCAGATCCGCGATGACAGACGCATCCTTTTCGATCACAGTGATATTGTTGCCTTCTTTACTCAGCTGTTCTGTTAGTGTATGACCGACTTTTCCGTTGCCGACGATGATGATCTTCAAGCTTTTGGTTGTCGGATGAACCAGTTTTGAAAACATAAACCTACCCCGCCCGGATAATGAAAAACTCTACTAACAATATACTGTATTCTGTGTTTTTTGTGAACGGATTACTCCTCTACACGCACCGCCCAGTCCGGAAATTCTTTCGAGAAAAAGATCTGCGGCAGAACCGACAGGAAATGCATGTCTTCTTCGTTGATGGTAAAACCGAAAATATCCATATTCTCCTTCATGCGTTCGGTATGTGTACTCTTCGGAATGATCTGGATCCCCGACTGATTCAGGAAACGCAGAAGAAGCTGCGATACCGGACGGCCATACTGCTTGGCCATCTTCTGAAGACACGGCTCCTCGGAAAAATACATCCGTCCCAGAGGGCTCCATGCCTGCGGAACGATCCCGTGCGCACGGCAGAAATCCAGCGTGTACTGCTGAAGATATCCGACATGCAGTTCGAGCTGGTCGACCATCGGCGCGATCTCACAGTCATCAAGGATCACCTGAAGGTGATGGGGCTGGAAGTTACAAACACCGATCGCACGGCATTTTCCTTCCTTATACAGTTCTTCCATCGCACGCCAGGTATCCCGGATCGCCTGTCTCCACTGCAGATCCTGCGGATTCTTTTTCGGCCAGTGGATCAGATACAGGTCGATATAGTCGGTGCGAAGCTTTTCACAGGAACGGGCAAATGCTTCCTTTGTCTGCTCGTAGCCCATCTCCGATGGCCACATCTTGGTAGCAAGGAAGATCTCTTTGCGCGGGATCCCGCACTCAGCAAGCGCTTCACCGATCACTTCTTCGTTCTTATAGAAGGAAGCAGTATCGAGGTAACGGTATCCAAGTTCAAGCGCCTCCAGGATCGGTGCCTTTCCATCGTTCAAAGTACTTCTATATGTACCAAATCCCACAGGCGGGATCTCGATTCCGTTACTGAGTTTAAAGTTCTCCGGCTTTCCCGGAGTGGACAGACGGTACATGCTGACATTTCTCTCCGCGCCGTCTTCGAGCATGTGATCGATGCAATCGCCCTCATAAACGAAACCGCACTTCTTCATGACGTTGCCGGAAGCCGCGTTTAGGACATTGTGGCGTCCGCGGAACTGCGTCTGATGAAGCGTATTTCTTCCAAAATCGAGCATCGCGCGGGCCGCCTCGGTGGCAAGACCCTTGCCCCACTGCGCCTTGGCAAAGTTGTAGCCGATCTCGAACATGCCGTCTTCGTCGTCATAGTAAAGACCGCCGGAACCGATGAGTTCACCGGTCTCTTTCAAAACAAAACCCCAGTCATAATCCGTATCGCTGTATTCGTTGGAGACGGTATGCTCAAGCCACTCCTTCGTGGTGTCCACGGACTTGTGCGCGTAGTAGCGCATATACTTTGCCACTTCCGGGTCAGACGTCCATGTATCAAACGCAGTCTGCGCGTCGTCAAGCGTCAACGGACGCAGGATCAGTCTCTCAGTCTCAATAACAGGATTCTTCATAGGGAAACCTCCAACAAAAGTATAAAACTATTATACCGATAAAACCGCGCGGAGAGTAAAACCAATAGTATAGGCCGAGGACAGCTCCGGAGGGCTTTAGTTAAAGAAAAAACCCGCTGTCTCCATTTCTGAAGAAGCGGGATACTTTCTCTTTAATCTGTTCGCTCGGTTTGAAAAGATTATGCTCTTTCTACTGCACCGGAACGAAGGCAACGCGTACAAACATGCATAGTCTTAGGGGTGCCATCAACAACGACCTTAACGTTACGAACGTTCGGCTGCTGCTGTGTCAACGCACGACGGGAAACCTGTGAACGCGTGATGCTGATCTTTCTGCCGAAATGAGTATCTTTCTGACAGATCTCACACTTTGCCATGTAAACACCTCCTATGTGCTACTTAATACGCGACCTGAATTACGCGCAGACAAAATGATAACACAATTATTTCTCTTGTGCAAGAGATTCAGAAGGATTTTCTGTTTTTTCTGTTCGGGCGCTTTCAGGGCGCAAAAATGCGATGGCGTGAGTGGGGCAGCCGTTGACGCAAGCGTCGCAATGGATGCACTTGCTCTGGTCGATCACCGCAAGGGATTCGCGCATCGAGATGGCGCCCTGCGGACAGGAACGAACGCACTTCTGGCAGCCGATACAGCCGATATTACAATTCTTTCTGGTTCTCGCACCCGGCCACTCATTCTGGCAGCGTACGGCAACCGTCGCGGTTACCGGCATCAGCTCGATGAGCTTTTTCGGGCAGACCTTTACGCACTGGCCGCAGCCATGGCACTCGGCACGGTCGATCTTGGCCATGCCGTCAACGAGCTTGATGGCTCCGAATGCGCAGACCGCCATGCAGTCGCCGAAGCCCAGGCAGCCGAAAGTACAGGAGTTCGGTCCGCCGAGAAGTCCGGACGCCGCGTGGCAGCTCGAAGTTCCGAGATAGACGTAGCGCTTGCTGGTCTGCTCGCAGGTACCCTGGCATCTGACGACCGCGACTTTCTTTTCGGGGATCGCCGCTTCGGTGCCGAGGATCGACGCGATCTCACGTGCGCACTCCACGCCGCCGACTGCACAAAGCGCGGTGTTCGCACCGCTCGTGCAAAGATAATCCGCGTATCCTTCACATCCGGCAAAGCCGCAGCCACCGCAGTTCGCGCCTGGCAGAGCTTCCAGGATCTTTTCTTTCGTTTCGTTCTTTTCCACGGCAAATGCTCTGGAGACGAGCACGATCAGCAGGCCTAAAAGCAGAGCGATACCGAGCATGATGCCTGTTGGAATGAGTATGTTCACTAGAGACTGGGGCATAAGCGATCAACCTCCAAACAGATTCTCGACCAGGCCCTTGAAGCCCAGGAAGGATACCGCAACCAGCGATGCCGAGATCAAAGTGATCGGCAGGCCTTTGAGCGCTTCCGGAACATCCGCCTTGTCGATACGGGAACGAACACCGGAGAACAGGAACAGCGACAGTGTAAAACCGATGCCGGCGCCCAGTGCATTTACCATAGACTCAGCAAACGAGTAGTTCGAGTTGATGTTGAGGATCGTTACACCCAGTACCGCGCAGTTGGTGGTGATCAGGGGGAGGTAGATGCCCAGTGCTTTATGAAGCGGGGGCATGGACTTTTTCATGATCATCTCGATCATCTGAACGAGCGCCGCGATAACGAGGATGAAGACCAGAGTCTGGAGATATCCGAGATGCAGCGGATTCAGAAGGAAATGCTGGATCGGCCAGGTGATGGCAGAAGCAACGAGCATAACGCATACGACCGCGCCCGACATACCCATCGCTGTCTTTAAGTTTTTCGAAACACCCAGGAAGGAGCAGATGCCCATGAACTTCGAAAGTACGAAGTTGTCGACCAGAATGGCGGAGAAGATAATGATCAGGAATTCTTTTGTCATGATTTACTCCTCCTTTCCTTTACACAGATTGCATCCGGCACAGGACAGGCAGTCGCTGGAGCTCGAGGTACCGCAGGGGGAAGTCGAGCCGGACGATGCGTGCTTTTCCTGCTTCTTCATGAGAAGCTGGACGAGGCAGATGCAGATACCGAAAACGAAGAAGCCGCCGGGCGGGAGCATGAAGAACATCATAGGCTCAACGACCGTTCCGAAAAGCGGAAGCTTCACGTCGAAGAATGTTCCGCAGCCTAAGATCTCACGGATCGAACCCATGAGAAGAAGCGCCAGTGTAAAGCCGACACCCATGGAGAAACCATCGAGGATACTCGGCAGGACTTTCTGCTTGCTTGCGAAAGTTTCCGCACGCGCCAGAAGGATACAGTTAACAACGATCAGCGGGATATAGATACCCAGCGATTCATTGAGCGCCGGAAAGTATGCGGAGATGATCATCTGCACGATCGTAACGAAGGTCGCGATGATCGTGATAAATGCCGGGATACGTTCTTTGTTCGGGATGACATTTCGAAGAAGCGAGATGATCGCTTCCGAAGCCGTCAGTACGAAAAGCACTGCCATACCCATAAAGAACGAGGACTTCGCGGAGATCGTGACCGCCAGGAGCGGGCAGGTACCCAGTACCAGACGAAGAGCCGGGTTCTCAAAGAGTACGCCGTTTAAGAAGATATACTTCGGAGTATATTTACTTTTCTTTTCAGCAAGACGCTCATCCGGTGAACGGTAGGTGACGTCCTTCATCTTACTGTCACTCATTGGATCAGCCCCCTTTCCACAAACAGAAGGTATGCTTCACGTGCGCGGTTGATACAGCCTGTGGCCGCGCGGGAAGAAATCGTCGCACCGGAAACGGCTTTGACGTTTTTATTCACTACATATTCCGTATCGGTAGAAAGACCCGTGAATCCGTCGAGGAACGGACGGCCTTCTACTTCTTTACCCAGTTTCGGTGTATCCGAAGCGGCGGTCGCGATGACCATCACGATCGTGCCGTCGGTACCGATACCGGTAGTGGTAACGATCTGTCCGGCATAACCGAATCCGGAATTAACGAAGATATAACCGAGGACCTTTCCATCCGGATCGTAAGCCACATAGACCTCATCCGGGCGGATCCCACGTGCATCCAGTTCCGAAGCGATCTCATCGGAGTAGTGGAAAGGTTCGAAAGAACGTGCGTCAGGGAAGATCGTCAGCTGACGCTCTTTTGCCCCCTCGGCTTCCTGCTTGGCGATGCGCTCCTTGGTAAGAGCATTTGTACCGGCCAGAAGGAATACACAGATTCCGCAGATCAGGGCCAGCAGCAGGGCAGGAAGAAAATCTTTGAGCTTAAGCTTTTGCATTTTCTTTCACCTCCCCGAACGGTTTTCCCATCGTCCAGTCATCGATATGCGGAGTCAGGATATTCATCAGGATGATCGAGAAGGAAACACCTTCCGACATATTTCCGTAGTAGCGGATCAGGAACGTCAGCACGCCGCATCCGAAACCGAAAAGGAGTTTTCCTTTGACGGTGAGAGGAGACGTGACGTAGTCCGTTGCCATGAAAAATGCACCGAGGACCAGACCGCCGCTTAAAAGCATGTAGCAGCACTCATAGAAAAGATCGGTCCAGGTCGTTAAGACGGTAAAATCCCCACCCGGGAAATTGAATACATTCACATGACCGAAGAAGAATACCAGGATCAGGAATGTACCGATATAGGCAACCGGGATCCAAGGACGGATCACGTGACGGATCAGAAGATAGAGCGCGCCGATCAGAAGTGCCAGGATACAGACCTCACCGATACAGCCGGCTTTATTTCCGATAAACAGATCCCACATCGACGGTGCATTTCCATCGTGGACCAGCGTCAGGGGAGTTGCGGAAGAGACCGCATCGACGGAACGCAGGCTGAACCATTCTCCGGCTCGGATCGTCCAGGAAGTCATGGCTTTCGGGAATGCGATGACCAGGAAGATTCGGGCGGCGATGGCTGGGTTAACGAAGTTGTTGCCGATACCGCCGAACATCTGCTTGACGACGACGATGGCAAAGCACGCACCGATCACGACCATATAAAGCGGGATCGATACGGGAAGGTTCATGGCCAGGAGAAGGCCGGTGACGACCGCCGACAGATCGGAGATCGTATTGTTTCGTTTCATGATCCGGCGGGAAAGATATTCGAACCCGATACAGGACACGACGGAAAGAAGTGTGACGAGTACGGCGCGGATACCGAAGAAGTACCAGCCGGCAAATGTCGCAGGTAAAAGCGCGATGATCACGTCGAGCATGATCGACTGTGTGGTCGCCTTATCTCTTACATGCGGGGAATTTGAAACCTGCAGTTTCATGAGGGCGATGCACCTCCTTTTTGTTCGGAAGCGGCACGGAGCTCCTGCTCCTTCTTCACACGGGCACGCTCTGCGCGGACCATGATCTTGCCGTTCTTAATGCTCTGTGTCAGGAAGCGCTTGGCCGGACACGCATACGTGCAGCAGCCACATTCGATGCAATCCATAACGTGATATTTTTCCAGCATAGAGGTGTCACGAAGACGTGTCGCCTTGTCGATGCCGCATGGGATCAGATCCATCGGGCAGGATGCCACGCAGCGTCCGCAGCGGATGCACGCGGATTCCGGAGGAAGCGTTGTCTCTTCGCTTCCGAAAACGAGGATCGCATTATTGGCTTTGATGATACCGTGATCGATACGGTCGAGTGCCACACCCATCATGGCACCACCCATGATGATCTTCTTCGGCTCTTCGCAGGTACCGCCTGCCGCCTCGATGATATCCTGGATACGCGCGCCGATCGGAACGATAAAGTTACCCGGTGTATTGAGAGCGCTGCCGTCGAGTGTCATACGTTTTCTCGTCAGCGGAATACCTTCTTTCAAGTACAGGCCGATAAAGCGGAGCGTACTGACGTTCATCACCAGAGTATGCACATCGATCGGGAGTTTTCCCGGAGGTACTTTTCTTCCGGTGAGTGTATAGATCAGCATCTTCTCCGCGCCCTGCGGATAGATGGTCTTCAGCGTACGTACTTCGATATCGGGATGTCTTCCTGTTTTGAAAACACGCTTCTTGATCTCGTGTGAGAAGATACGTGTAACGAGAGGTTTGTTGTCCTCAACACCGATGATCGTTTTCGGGATCTCGAGCCACTTCATCACGCATAGGATACCGTCGATGATATCGTCCGGATGCTCGCAGATCTGACGGTAGTCCGCCGTGATATACGGTTCGCATTCTGCCGCGTTTACGATGAGCGTATCCGGCATCTTATTCTTAGGTGGATTTACTTTAATATATGTTGGAAATGCAGCGCCGCCGAGTCCGACCAGGCCGGAGTCGCGGATCATCTGCACGAAGTCTTCAAAGGACTCGATCTTCGGAGGTTTGCAGAATGGGTTGATCGTGTGTTTAAAATCCGATTCAACTCGAACGGCTTCTACAGGTGCACCGTTTGCAGAAACGACATAATGGATCTCTTTTACGGTACCGGAAATACTTGAGTGAACAGGCACTGCCATGGGCTTGTCGGCGCGCCCGACCAGCGTTCCCACATCCACATGATCACCCGGTTTGACCACACAGGTACAAGGTGGACCGATATGCTGCTGCATAAGCAGTTCCACTTCGGGGAATCCATGTAGGTGAATAGAAGGTAGAACGTCGGTATTCTTGTTGCCGATCGGATGTACACCACCGGCAAATGCATGTAGCGATCGCATGTTAAAATACCCTGCTTTCTCCGAGTGTCTATAAAAACATATTAACACATAAAACAGAAAAAAACTGAAATGATTTTCATTTCAGTTTAATTACTTTTAGAATTATTTTTCTGTGTAGAAAATGGAGCTCGATCAGCCTGCGTTTCCACCATAATTTCCTTCCGGATAATTCGCCGAAGGATTCCAAAGGATCCACTCGGTATAACCCGCATCCTGCAGGGCTTTGATCTGGGCGTTGATGTCGGTGTAGGTATATGTTTTGTAGTTTCCTTCCCCGATATAACTTGCGGTAAATGCCTGCACATAAGGACGAACTACGGCATAGCCTGAAGCCGATGCCGCGGACTTGCCGACCATGAGTGCGTTGTACATTACTTCGTAAGGATAAAGGTCCGGCTTGTCGAACGTTTTTCCGTTCAGTGAAGTCGGTCTTGCGTAGTGGGAAGGATAGAGCATCGGACATACCGAATCAACACCGGTAAGACCGACTGTCGCCCAGTCCTGACCGATGAGTTTTCCATCGAGTTCACTGGAGAGGATGATACCGAATACGTCAGCCGTCAGCGGGATACCATAGGTGTCCTGGATACGACGGCGTGCTGTCTGCAGAAAACGGTTGATCGCATCGATTCTTGTCGGTGTGGTATCTTCCGGTCCGAAGTACGGACTCTCGCCCTTCTTGGTGCTGATGGTCGGGAAACGTACATAGTCGAACTGGATCTCATCGACGCCTGCTTCGATCGCTTCGATCGCCAGATCGATGAGGTAATCCCACACTCTTGTGTCATACGGATTAACGAATGCATTGTTGTGCTCAAGAGAGAATTTCATGGAGTTGCCGCTGG
Source organism: Clostridiales bacterium (assembly GCA_017962145.1). Lineage (GTDB taxonomy): Bacteria > Bacillota > Clostridia > Saccharofermentanales > Saccharofermentanaceae > Scatonaster. The sequence continues at coordinate 18,464 of JAGCVX010000030.1, forward strand.
CATCCTTGATGCTCATCTCCGGATGTTTCGATGCCATATGCGGATCGTTAAAGCACACGATACGGCCGATGACATAGATGCCGTTGTCGTGACATTTCTGAACAACGTTTTGAAGGTTGTAATAACCCTTCACTTCCCCCATGTCGAGAGCGAACTGATTGGAACTGTTGAAGTAGACACCATCGTTTTCCTTCAGGTCGATGACGAAAGCATTGACCTCGGAATTTTTCGCGATGGCAATATTCGCATCCATCTTGGCAGCCGCACCGATATAAAGACCATGTACTTCTTTATGAGGTGCCTGCTTGACTTCCGCTACCTCAGGAAGAGGTCCCCAGTATGCTTCAGCAAGATCGTTGACCGGGAGATCTTCGTTCATGGTAACCGTAACCGGAGTGGTTTCGGGTTCAGTGGTCATTTCAGACGGATCGGAAACATCCGTGACGGATGTCAGAGAAGAAATCGAAGCTTTTGATGACTTGGATTTTGACTTGGAATTTTTTACGATCAGTACGATACCGCAGATTATGTCTGCGAAGAAAAGCAAAACACAGAGCGCAAAAAGAACAGCGATCACTTTGCGCAGAAGTTGTATCCGTGCGCGCTTTTGTTCACGTGTTAATGCTGACCCCATAATCCACCTCATACATAGTTTCTAAAAACGAGACTATTATACCTATATCAAAGTTGTGATGCAAGAATATATAGTGCTTCATCTATACTTCCCGCATTGTCAATTTCTTCTTTGTCATGGTAAAATAAAGTTGATGACATCGAGCGAGGTGATGCAAATGCTGGAACGTAATTGTGCAGGCGGTATCGTATTTTTCCATGACTCAGTTCTGCTTCTTCAGAATGAAAAAGCAGAGTGGTGTTTTCCGAAAGGCGTGATCCGCACCGTCGAAAAACCGGAAGATGTTGCGCTCGAAAGAGTATCTGTCGAGGCAGGTGTAAAAGCCAAGATCCTGTTCCCGGTCGGCAGAACCAACTATGAGTTTTATTCCATCACCCGCCAGCGTCCGGTATGCAACAAGATCGTCTGGTATGTCATGCGTTCCGAAGATGATAAGGTGACTCCGAACGCAGAGCAGAACTTTTCAAAGGGTGGTTTCTTCCCGGTAGAGGAAGCTCTGGAGATGGTCACCTACAGCCAGGACAGATCCCTTCTGATGATGGCTTACCAGCGCTACAAGGAGCTCGTGTAATTGTCCCGCAGAAACTGGAAAACCGTAGAGAAGTATGCCCGTATCGAGTACGAGGTGAAAAAGTCCGTCTTTATCGCTGATGTATTTCCCGTTACATCAAGCGAAGAAGCGACGGATTTTTTGCGTCAGATAAAAAAGGAATTTCCCGATGCGCGTCATCACGTTTATGCATGGCGTGTCGGCGGAGAAACCGTCGAGCAAAGATACAGTGATGACGGCGAACCTTCCGGAACGGCAGGCATGCCGGTTCTGGATGTGCTTCTGCATCAGGAACTCGACGATGTTCTGGTCGTGGTAACAAGATATTTCGGAGGCATTCTTTTAGGTACAGGCGGACTGACACGTGCATATTCTACCGCCGCTTCGATGGGGGTCGAGAAGGCCGGTCCCTGCCGGATGGAGATGCTGCATCTTTTCCATGTGGCACTCGATTATTCTCTTTCTGAAAAGTTTCAGTACGCAGTAAAAAAGCAGGGTTACGTGATGGGCGATGTGATCTACGAAGCGCGTCCCGTGATTCCGATTGCATGCAGAAAAGAAGAGAAAGAAGAGTTTTTGACTTTTGTAAACGATATCACGAGCGGACGTGCCGAGGTGACATTTATCGGCGAACAGCAGATGAAAACTGCGCTCTGATCGTTTCATTTTCTTTCGAATTTACTATTTGTTTTCAAAATCTCAAATAAGGTATCTGAATTCTTTTGTAGTATAGATTCTGTGATAGATGAGTCCGGGAAGACTATGTCTTTTTCCGAAATCAATTCAGTAAGAGGAACCGATTATGAAAAGAAAGATTGCGGCATTCGGCAACGGCTGGAGTGATGAATATCTGAAAATCGCGCTGGCGGGCATCAAGAAATGCGCCGTTGAAAACGACGTAGATGTCTACTTCTTTATCGACTATTCTTCCTATGATCGAAACGATGAAAATGTGCAGGGAGAAGTCAACATCTTAAACCTTCCGAAACTGGAAGACTACGATGGTGTGCTCCTGATGGGAAACACATTGAACAACGCAGGCGAACTTGATATCCTCCGCGACCGGATCGTGAAACTGGATATCCCCGCAGTGTGTCTTGAATATGCGATCGACGGGATCGACTGCATCTGCACGGATAACTATTCCGGTATGCGCGAACTCTGTGAGCATCTGATCACCGAGCATCAGGTCAAAAATGTCGTATTCGTTTCCGGTACGGAAGATCACTATGAGAATCAGGAAAGACTGCGTGCGGTAAGAGAGTGTCTTGCGGACCATAAACTTCCTCTTTCCAATGACAACATCATGTACGGTGAGTGGAGCTACTATACCGTCCAGTTCAAGATCGTCGAGTGGTTAAAAACACACGAGCTTCCGGATGCATTTATCTGTGCCAACGACGTTATGGCGATGGGTGTTATGACCTATCTGATCCGCCAGGGATATGACATTCCGAAGGACTGTATCGTGACCGGATTTGACAACATCGGATCAGGACGCACATTTGTCCCTTCACTGACGACAGTAGACCGTCGCTGGACGGAAAGAAGCTATGACGGATTTAAGCATCTTCTGGATCTGATCGACGGTAAACCGAAGCAGGGTATCGTTAATTGTCCGTCGCATCTGATGAATCGTGAAAGCTGCGGTTGTCCTGTTTCAGAAGATGTCAGAAAAGAACAGATGAACACCATCAACCAGGTCTATACCGTGCCGATCGAAAGAACACTCTTTGACTGGCATCTGACGGGACTCGATGAAGCGACGACCGGACGGCTGAATCTCGAAGAGATCCACGACGGACTGAAGAGTTTTTTCAGTGGTGGTCCGACGTCATACGAAGGCGATACTTTCTGTATCTGCCTTGATGAATCTTTTGTCGATTCCATCTACGATTCAACTGAACCGCGCTGCCTCGGATACAGTGAGCAGATGCATGTTCTTTATGCCAAAAGAGACGGCGAACATCTTCCTTACCAGAAGATAAAAACATCGTATATCTTCCCGGTATTTGCCGATCCGGAAGAAAAAGGAAATATCTATTTTATCGGTCCGCTTCACAGTTTGAGTTCCTGCATCGGCTATGCAGTATTTAAGAACAGGGTCGAGATCCTCGATACATATTTCTTCTATTCCTGGATGCGTCACTTAAGAACCGGACTGATGCGCTGTCGTCAGAATATCGTCATGGATACGATGAACCGAAAACTAAACGAGATCTCCATCATGGATGAACTTTCCGGACTTCTGAACCGTAAGGGTCTGGAGAAACGAGGCATCCCTCTTCTGGAGCAGATCAAGAAAGAAGAAAAGTATGCCATGATGATGGTCGTAGACATCAACCGCATGAAGATGATCAACGACCGTTACGGACATCTGCAGGGAGACCTGGCGATCCGCCTTGTAGCCAAAGCGATCAAGGAGACCATCCCCGAAGGCTGGTACGGCATCCGCTATGGCGGTGATGAATTTGTTATTATCGGAGAAAAAGTATTTGTCGATGACGGCTCGATCTTAAAGCGCCAGCTTTGTACCGCTGTCGAGCATGAAGCACAGGTGCTGATGCTTCCTTATAAACTGAGTGTCAGCGTCGGTTCGGTACAGATGGATCCGAAAGATAGCATCACGCTCGATGAATATTTCCGTATGGCAGACGATGCTATGTACGAGATGAAGAAGCGGGTTCACGAGGAGCGCAAATCCGAAGAATAACGTTGAGCAGACGGTCCGAAACAAAGGCAAGACCCAGACTGATCAGAGTACCCCATGCCAGAACCAGGATGGGGTATTTTGGTGCATAAAGAATGTTGCGTGTGTACTGACCGAGCACGCCGAAAAAGAGTGCATGCCAGAACCAGATAAAGGCAGAATATTTACCTAAAACGGAAAGTGCTTTGCGAATGTGCGCGTGTGTAAATGAAGTTAAAAGCACACAAAGGGAGAAAAGCAGCAACGGGGTACAGATCCACTCTTCGTTGATAAGAAAAGAGATATTCAGCGGATGCCCGTCTACTACCGTGATGATCTTTCTGTCAAAATTCATGCGGATGAGAAATGCAACTACAACACCGGCAAAACTCACAACACAGATCAGCCAGGAAGGAAGCTTCGAAAGAAGATCTCGGAATCTGTCTCCCACGTTCCATCTTGCCAGACAATATCCAACGGTCGAAATTTGAAAATAGATCCAGCAGTTGGTAAAGACAAGTCGGATCGTTTCCCAGGAATGAGGAATATTCGCATAGATCAGTCCCGAAAGAAGATTACCCAGAACGAGACCCGAGATCAGTATCCAAGCCGGATGGTCTTTCAAAAAATGAACAAGAACGGGAAGGGCCAGCATTAGGAAAATATAGAAATACACATACCACGAGAAGACCATGATCTCATTTCTTACACCCAGACATTCCAACACGATGTTTCCCGGATGAAATGAATAGACACCCAAAAGTAAAGATAAAAGAGTCAGCGGAATTGCCACGATCAGATGACGAAGAAGAAGGTGACCGATCTTTTTAAGGGAGTACTGGTAATTTTTTTTCTTGGCGTAGCAGTATGCATAACCGGAAATAAAAGCAAATATAGCGGCAGTAATTTTGGTGGCATATCCGATTTTAGTAAAGGTTTCCAAAGACCAGTCGTAAAAATCCATGCGAGGCTGCCATTGTGGGAAGGCAAAGAAATGGTGAGAGAGCATAAGAAGAACCGTGATTCCCTTAAGACATACGGTGATATCACGATTCATCAATGGTTCACGCTTTGTATTCTTCTTTTCTTCCAAAAGAACTTCCCTCCATTAAATCCATACCGACAATCTGTATCATACATCAACACATGGGTATTTTAAAGGCGGATTTGCTATAATATGAAAGAATCAAAACAGGAAAAAACAGCCGGAGAATACTTCGTGGAACAGGAGAAAAACAATCGCAAAACGAAAAAAGATTTCTGCCCGGTCGCCCGTAAATGCGGCGGCTGTGATTATGCAGGAGTTCCTTATGCTGAGCAGAAAAAGAAGAAAGAACAGAAGGTAAAAGATCTTCTTTCTTCCATCTGTCCCGTTCGTTCCATCGTCGGTGCAGATGATCCTTTCTACTACAGAAACAAAGTCCACTGGGCATTCGGCCATATGGGTCCGCATCTGATCGCGGGACGTTACGAAGAAGGTTCCCACTGGATCATCGAAAACGATACCTGCCTTCTGGAAGACAAAGAGTGCAGCAAGATCCTTCTCGACATCAAAAATCTCGCTGTGAAGTTCAAGATCCAGCCCTTTGACGAACGCACACGCCGCGGACTTCTTCGCCGCGCGCTTATCCGAAAAGGCATGGCTACCAAAGAAGTGATGGTGGTTCTTGTTCTGGCATCCCCGGTTTTTCCCGGAAAGAAAGGTTTCATCAAGCAGCTTACCGAGAAGCATCCTTCGATCACGACTATACTTATCAACATCAACACCCGTACCGACTCCATGATCCTTGGCGGCAAGACCATCACGGAATTCGGAAGAGGTTTTATCTGGGATGAACTCCTCGGTGTTCGTTTTAAGATCTCTCCGGAATCGTTTTACCAGATCAATCACGACCAGACGGAGAAACTCTATTCGCTTGCGAACGAAGCCGCGGATCTCAAAAAAGGTGAGAAGGTCCTGGACGCGTATTGCGGTATCGGAACGATCGGACTTTGTTCCGCGTCAAAAACGGAAGGCGTGCTTCTGACCGGCGTGGAACTCAACCGTGCCGCGGTTAAAGATGCGCGCGAAAATGCAAAAGAAAACGGGATGGAAAAAGCGCGTTTCATCGCCGCGGACGCAACAGAATATATGAAGGAAGCTTCCGCGAAAAATGAAACGTACGATGTCGTTTTTCTGGACCCGCCGCGATCCGGTACGACACCGGAATTTATCTGCGCATGTGAAACACTCTGTCCCCAACGTATCGTGTATGTTTCCTGCGATCCCACGACACTGGCACGCGATCTGAAAGAATTCAAAAAGCACGGATACGATCCGCAGTATGCCGTGCCGGTGGATATGTTCCCGCTGACGCAGCATGTGGAGACGGTAGTATTGATGACAAAGAGGTAAATCGTATTTTGAGGTTTTGATATGAAGCTGAAAAAAATCAACATTCAGGACGCTTATGCGCAGTGGGAATACATAACAGCGCTGCCTGCTGATGAGAATGGATTGACGAATCCTTATCACGGTGTTGCTTATGACGAGTATGTTGAAAAAGTTCTGCCGGAGCTGATTTCTCATGAGCATCCTACCCACATGCCGGACTGGTTTGTGCCTGAAACCTATTACTACTTATGGGATGAAGATAAACTAATTGGTGAGTTTAGGATAAGACATCACCTTACCGACGCTCTTCGTGAAGGCGCGGGTCACATAGGATATAGCATTTCAAAGGAGTATCGTGGCAAGGGATAT
>JAGCVX010000031.1 GCA_017962145.1 Clostridiales bacterium
GCTTGATTTCGTTTCTGTACTTCTTGTTGCTATCGCTCCGGCACTAAACACATTTCAATCGATCTAGGAGGTACTGTCATGAGAAAACTGAACAATCTTTCATTCATTAGAAAACGCTTGGGAATGGGAACGGTCGAAGTTGTATTGATCATTGCCATCCTTGTTGCACTCGCGCTTACATTCCGTAGCGCACTGACACGTTATGCTAACTCTATTATGTCCTACGTATTTGATGACGGAAAAGTAATCGGCCAGCTATAAACTAACATACGGAGAGCAACATGAGTACAAAACAATATTATCTTGAACCAGGACCTTCGGGTCAGAATTATATTATCCATCTTTCGGAAAAAGATGGGATCTGTCTGCACGCGCTTACTATTTTGCAGGCAGGTCTCATCGGATGTTTTCTTCCAATTAAAGAAGCACAGGAAGAGCACGCATTGATCATTGATCATTCATACTGCACACCTGTTTCTAACTTAAAAGGAAAAGAGCTTCGTTATGTAAAAAAACACAGGCTCACATTAATGAAGATTTTCTTATGTGATCTTATTCGTTCGATGGATCATGCTGTCAGTCCTTCCGCAATCGTATATGCACATGAACATCTGTACTTCAACAACCAAACAAAAAGGTTTCAATGTATCTATCTGCCGATCGACTCGATTATTCTTTCTTCGCCACCGGAAATTGCCTCTTTTGACGAGCATGAACTCGATGAGCTGTTTTCTTTTCTTTACGAAAATAAATGGCTTTCTGAACGTGCTATGGAAAAGCTCTATTGTTTCTTCCGTACGAATGACGAGAATACTACGTTTCACTATATCAACAAAGAGTTTATCGAAGACAGCAGGAGCATTCCCAAGAAGCTTCGTATCATGATCCTTCTTTGGGGTTTTACGGCGCTTCTGATCCTTCTTTTTTCTAAGATCATCGAAGCAGGTTTTTCCGGCTCAATTGCCGCTTCATCTATTAAGATCATCTTCTTTATTTCAACTCTTGCCTTACTATTCCCTCTTCTTTCATTTTCCAGAAGCAGTAAGAAAGATGGAAAGAAACTGTCCAGTGAAAAAGAAAAGCGAAGAAAGACACGAAACGTGCAGATGCTTTTCCCGGATGTAAAGCAGAAGGATTTATCAGAAGAATTGCTTTCTTTCTTCTCATCTCATCCTGTTCAGTTTCAAGAAGTATACTGCAAGGGCGAAAAAGAGCCGGGTGATATTCGTTTTACGATCTGGACAAATACGTTTACCATCGGAATGGATGTAGACTGTTGTGACTTTTCAATCGATCATCCTTCGCTTTCATTAAAGCATGCCTGCTTTGGCTGGGATACAAAAGGTCTTTTCATCGAAGATTTATCTACCAGGAAAGGAACCTTTCTGAATCGCAGAAGGCTTCTTGAGAAAGAAAAAGGATATATCCATGAAGGAGATATAATCGGACTCGGGGATCTCGAATTTCAGGCTCATTTTCTTCGGGATTGAAGAAAAAATCAGTCCTCTTTGCTCTTTTTATACTCTTCGACCATCTTCAGACGCACTTTTGCTCGTCTCATGGCATGACGGGCGTAAACCCGCTGTTCTTCGGTCTGTGTAACATCGTTAAATCGTGCTGACGCACGAGAAAGAGCTGCCTGTGCACGGTTTTCATCGATCTTTTCCGGCCATTCTGCCGCATTGCACACGATGACGACCACGCGATGACCGATCTCAGCAAAACCCTCAGAAATGACAAAACTTTTCTCCTGTCCGTCCGCCACAAAATGTGCGATGCCCGGTGTGACGGCAACGACTAAAGGAGAATGTCCGGGATATACCGCAAGCTGTCCATCCAGAGCAGGAATAACGACGCTTTCCACCCGTCCCTCGAAAAATACTTCGTAGGGATTTACGACTTCCAGCGTCATTGTTTTCTTTTGTTGTTCTGTCTCAGCCATGCCTAGTATTCCTTATTTTCCGGTGTCGTTTTTATAGGATTCCAGAACATCATCCAGATCGCCCTTCATGAAGAAGTGCTGCTCCGGAATATGATCCAAAGAACCGGAGATGATCTCACCGAAAGCCTGTACGGTCTTTTCGACCGGTACGTATCTCGGTGCAAAACCTGTAGAGTCCGCAGTAACAAAGAAGGGCTGGGAGAGATACTTCTGCACTTTTCTGGCGCGGTTTACGATCTGACGGTCCTTCTCACCGAGTTCTTCCATACCCAGGATCGCGATGATATCCTGAAGTTCTTTATATCTCTGGAGCATTTCCTGTACCATTCTGGCAACGTGATAATGCGTACGTCCGACAACACTCTCGGTCAGTACTCTCGAAGAGGATTCCAGCGGATCCACAGCCGGATAGATACCCAGTTCTACGACCGCACGGGAAAGAACGATATTTGCATCGAGGTGTCCGAATGTCGTTGCCGGAGCCGGGTCAGTCAAGTCATCTGCAGGTACATATACTGCCTGAATCGACGTGATGGATCCGTTTTTTGTTGATGTAATACGCTCCTGAAGTTCACCGACTTCATTTGCCAGAGTCGGCTGATAACCTACGTTTGAATGAATTCTTCCTAAGAGGGCGGAAACCTCAGAACCTGCCTGTACGAAACGATAGATATTATCCACGAAGAAAAGAACGTCACGCTTCATCTCATCACGGAAATACTCCGCCATCGTAAGACCTGTCAGCGGGGCACGCATTCTGGCACCTGAGGTCTCGTTCATCTGACCGAATACCATGACTGTTTTATCCAGAACGCCGGAATCTTTCATCTCATTCCAGAGGTCATTACCTTCACGGGAACGCTCACCGACACCGGTGAATACGGAATAACCGCCATGCTCCTGTGCGATATTACGGATCAGTTCGAGGATCAATACGGTCTTACCTACACCGGCACCGCCGAAAAGACCGATCTTACCGCCACGTGCGAAAGGAACCAGCAGGTCGATGACTTTAATACCTGTCTCCAGGATCGTTTCTGAAGGATACTGTTCAACGAAAGAAGGAGCACTACGGTGAATCGGCCACGTCGTATCCGCTTTGACTTCGCCCTGATTATCGATCGCACGACCGAGCGCATCGAAAAGACGACCGGTATTGTTCTCACCTACCGGAACCATGACCGGCATACCGGTGGACTCGACCTTCATTCCACGGGCCAGACCCTCTGTCGCTTCAAAAGAAACACAACGCACGATACCGCCGCCACGCTGCTGCATGACTTCTGCCGAGATATCGCGATCTCCACATTTCACCTTGATTTCTGTCTTGATGAGCGGTATATCATGTTCTCCAAAAGCACAGTCGATAACCGGTCCGATGATCTGTGTGATTCTTCCTTCTGCCATTGTAACTACCTCTTATTCTACTTGATTCGCACCGTTTACGATCTCGTTAAGCTCGTTCGTGATACGGGCCTGACGTGCACGGTTGCTCTTCATGGTCAATTCTTTCATCATTTCATCCGCATTCTTGTTGGCGTTGTCCATCGCCGTCATTCTTGCAGTCTGTTCACACGCGAAAGCTTCCACCATCGCGCCGTAAAGGATCGCGTTCAGATACGTATCGATCAAGAATGCGAATACCGAGTTCGCATCCGGATGATAATCCACGGTGGATCCTTCCTCTACAGCAAGTCCCGCATCTTCCAGACCCGGCTGAAGCAAAGTCTGAAGCGAATTGGTATTGATCGGCACCACGCGGGAAATGACCGGCTTCATCTTGATCGCCGATTCCTGTCTGGTGTAGATCAGATATACCAGATCGAATTCTCCGTTCAAATACTTCGCGCGAATGATATTCGCCACATTTCGAGCCTGATAAAAAGTCGGCTGTGAAATCGGGAAGGAGAACTCCGGGTCTACGTTGTAGCCATCGCGCATCAGCTTATCGGAACCCATCTGACCGAAAACATAAAGTTTATACTCGGTCTTTACATTCTTCTTGGCATTTTCCAGGATCTTCTGCTGGATGTGTTCCTCAGTGATCTTTACGACATTATTGTTATACGCACCGGCCATACCCTGATCACCGGTCAGTACAAAGTAACCGATCTTCCAGGTCTCACCGGCCTGTCTCTCACGGAGAGTCAGATACGGATTATCGATATCGCCGGCGCTGTGGTAAAGCTCCATCATACTTTCTGCGCAGATGGTAAAAAACGGCGTGACAAGTTCATGCTGCAACTTTGATCTGCGCATCTTGGATGCACTGACAAGCTGCATAGCATGAGTCAACTGAGAAATGTCATTGACACTCTTTATGCGCTTTTTGATATCGTTAAGACTCTCCATCGTCCTTCTTAATCCTCATCCCGATGCTGGTATTCTTTATGCTCGGCAATGAACATCTCTCGGTATTCTGCCTCGAGGTCATCGATCTGCTTCTTCGTGTCATCATCAAGAACACGCGTATCGGAAATCTTGTTCATGATCTCCGGATGCAGAACGGTAACACGCTGCAGGAATTCTCCAATATATTCTTTGACGTCTTCTTTATCGAGGAACATCAGTTTCTCGCTTGTCGCCAGATAAAGCTCTACGACCTGCTCATCCATCTGAAGCGGTGCGAACTGCTCCTGTTTCAGAATCTCGTTAAGGATGACACCGCGCTTGAGCTGCTTTTGCGTATTCGCATCAAGATCAGATCCGAACTGGGCAAATGCGGCCATCTCTCGAGCCTGTGCCAGACTGATACGGAGCGGACCGGCTACTTTCTTCATGGCCTTGGTCTGCGCTGCACCACCTACACGGGATACGGAAAGACCTACGTTGATCGCAGGACGCTGACCGGCAAAGAAGAGCTCGGATTCCAGATAGATCTGACCATCCGTGATCGAGATTACGTTCGTCGGAATATAAGCGGAAATATCACCGCTCAAAGTCTCGATGATCGGCAGTGCCGTCATAGAACCGCCACCAAGTTCATCAGAGAGCTTGGCCGAACGCTCCAGAAGACGTGAATGCAGATAGAATACGTCACCAGGATATGCTTCACGTCCCGGCGGTCTTCTCAAAAGAAGTGAGATCGCACGATATGCCTGCGCGTGCTTGGAAAGGTCATCGTAAACGATCAGGACATCCTCGTGATCGGCATACATAAATTCTTCCGCGATCGCACAGCCTGCATATGGAGCGATATACTGCAGCGAAGCCTGCTGCGATGCGCTCGATGCAACGATAACTGTATATTCAAGAGCATTGTACTGCTCCAGAGTTTTTACGATACGTACGATATTCGACATCTTCTGTCCGATGGCAACATATACACAAAGGACATTCTTACCGCGCTGGTTAATGATCGTATCCAGTGCGATCGCCGTCTTACCTGTCTGACGGTCGCCGATGATCAGCTCACGCTGGCCACGGCCGATCGGTGTCATGGCATCGATTGCCGTGATACCTGTCTGAAGAGGTTCGCAGATCGGAGAACGTGCTACGATGTTCGGAGCCGGTGTCTCGATCGGACGACGCGCGGTAGAACGGATGATGCCTTTTCCGTCGATCGGATTACCGAGCGGATCAACAACACGACCAAGAAGGCCTCTGCCTACCGGAACCGACACGGTACGGCCGGTACGGTGGCACATCGCACCATCGACTACGTCATTACATTCACCCAGGAGAACGACGCCTACGCTGTCGGTCTCGAGGTTCATGGCGATACCATAGGAGTTTTCCGAGAACATGATCAGTTCACTGGAAACACAGTTATCCAGACCCTGGACTTTGGCAACGCCGTCACTTACAGAGATGACTTTACCGATCTGCTCGACTTCGGAAGCCTCCGCAAAGTCGGAAAGAAGATTATCTCTCTGCGATGTCTGTTCCAGGTCTTCCCCTTCCCAGAGCGAATCATCATCGAAAAGCATCGCCGGGCTTTCGTTGAACTCAGAAAGCGCTTCGGAAAGAGAACGATGGATCTCTTTCGCAGCATCCGAATTCGTCTCCGGTGCATTTTCCGCAGAACCACGATCCGTCTTCAAATGACGGCCGATACGGGAAAGCTGGCCGGCAATACTGTAATCGTATTTCGTGCCTTCCGCATAGATCACATAACCGCCGATCAGGGACTTGTCGGTCTCCTGCTCGATGGTGTATCCGCTGATATGCAGATGCTCGGCAAAGCGGCGCGCGATAAGGGCCACTTTCTCCGGCGGCATATCGTCAGACGCGGTGACGACACGTATTACTTCAAAACCACTCGCGTTATTCACCCGTCTTCACCTCTGCCGTCTGCAGTTCATTCATAACCTTCTCACGGATCTCTTTTTCACTGGTCTTGTCATTGCAAGAACCCAGAACGCGGCCCGCAATCGATACGGCCAGATCCGCGACTTCATCTTTCATTTCTTCCAGCATAGCCTGGCGTGTACGCTTGGCATCGTCTTCTGCACGATCTCGGATCTCCTGCGCTTCTTTCTTCGCAGTTTCGATGATCGTTTCAGACTGTTTCTCGGCCTGGTTACGTGCATCCGCGATGATCTGCATCGCTTCTTCGTGAGATGCGTCGACGCGCTTGATCGCTTCGTCGAGTTTCTCGTCCGCCTGCTTTTCTTTCTCCTGCGCATTGGTTACGCTGTTGGAGATACTTTCTTTTCTGCCGTTGATAACTTTGATCAGTTTCTTAAAGACGAACAGCTTCAGGATGATATACGCAACCAGAAGGTTGATGATCGTAAAGATCGCCGTCGCCACATAATGCGCGATCTGATCGGGAGAAAGAAGAGAACTCTCTGCTTCCGCCGCAAGCGCCACATTCAGTGCTACCGCTGTCACGTTACTAAAACCGGTCCAACTCAGTAAACCCATAATCTATACCTCGTGGATATCAGAATGTGAAAATAAGGAGCAAACTTACAACCATTGCGTAGATCGCGATGGACTCCATAAATACGATCGAGATCAGAAGAAGTGTCTGCAACTTACTGAACATTTCAGGCTGACGGGCAGCACCTTCCAGAGCACGTCCGGCTGCAAGGCCGATACCGAGCGATGTACCCAGCGCACCAAGACCGATTGCCAGACCGGCACCAAATCCGGCCAGACCCTTCGGATCCATGGCAGCTACATCCAGCATTACTTTCGATAAACTCATCAACATTTTTTCTTCCTCCTGTTATTTCCCAGCTTCGCGATCAGGCGGCTTTTGCTTCCGCTTCGGCTTCCGCTGCTTTTTTCTTCTTCATTGCTTTCTGTTCTTCTTTTCTCTCTTCAACTGCATGCGCGCTTTCTACGATCTCACCAATGTAAGAGATGGTCAGATAGCTGAATACGATCGCCTGCAGAACACCGTCCGCGAGGTCAAACCAGAGACTGAATGCACCCGGGATGATGATCGGGATAACCAGATGTAAGAACTCCATCAGGATAAATGCGCCGAATACGTTACCGAATAAACGCAGGGCGAGAGAGATCGGTTTGATAAAGAAGTCGATGATCTTAAAAGGCACCATAAAGCCTTTCGGATCGACGAAAGATCGGGCAAAGCCCTTGATCCCGACAAAGCGGATCGCCGAGAAGATTACGAAAAGAATCGCAAACAAGGCCATCGATACCGGGAATGCGATATTCTTTGCCGGCGGTGGTATTTCAAAAATGGAAATGACGTTGCATCCGATCAGGAACAGACCGATCGTACCTACCATAGGCACGACTTTTTCTGCCTGTTCTTCGTTGAGACCGTAATCTTTGCAAAGACCGAAAAGAAGTCCGATCAAAGATTCCAGCAGTGCCTGTCGGGCACTCGGCATTTTCTCACGCTTGCCGCTCATCCAGATCGCCAGAATGATCATAACGAACATGGCGATCCATGTCACGATCACTGCGTCCGTGATCAGGAACTTCTGACCGCCCAGCGTGAAAGAACCTTTCCACTGCAAAATCCCATGGCGGATCTCTTCACCGATTTTGGAGAAATCCACCTTGAACGCTGCAGCCAGTTCTTTTTTCAGTGCTTCCCAGAATTGCGACATCCAGGAAGCCTCGAGAGCTACATTCATAATTTTGCCTTCCTACACCCCGAAGATCTCCTTGGAAAGATCCTCGGGAAAACTACATTAAATATCCTGTGTACTGATCACTCAGCAAACTCAGTTCGTACCGAAAAGACGGTCACCTGCATCACCGAGACCCGGGATGATGTAAGCATGGTCATTGAGCTTCTCATCTTTTGCCGCACAGAAGACCGGTACATCCGGATGATCGTTGCGGAGTCTCTCGATTCCGTCCGGAGCCGAGATCAGGCATACGAACTTGATGTTCTTGATGCCTCTTTCCTTGAGGAAAGTGATCGCTGCGGAAGCAGAACCACCGGTTGCAAGCATCGGGTCAAGAAGAATGACTTCACGGTTTGTGATATCTTCCGGAAGCTTGCAGTAATACTCTACCGGCTTAAGTGTATTCGGGTCACGGTAAAGGCCGATATGTCCGACTTTTGCATTCGGAATAATGGAAAGCATACCATCGACCATACCCAGACCTGCACGGAGGATCGGAACCAGAGCCACTTTCTTGCCGGCCAGAACCTTAGCCTTTGTACTTGCGACCGGAGTTTCGATGTCGATTTCCGTCAAGGGAAGATCTCTGGTTACTTCATAAGCCATCAGCATGGCCAGCTCGTTAACAAGCTCACGGAATTCCTTCGTGGATGTTCTCTTGTCACGGAGCATCGAGATCTTGTGCTGGATCAGCGGATGATCGAATAAGAAAAAGTTTGACTCTGCCATAATGTTGTTCCTCACTTCCTAAGTTGTTTTTCTTTCAATCTGAAGTATTACTTGAACAGTTCTTTCTCCTGCTCTTTCATGTCATTTACACGAGTCTGATGACGGCCGCCATCGAAAGGCTCATTCATATAGGCATCTACGATACCCAGTGCCAGGGAGCTGCCGACTACGCGTGCGCCCATGGAAAGGACGTTGGCATCGTTATGCTGACGTGCCATGCGGGCCATGTACTCATTGGTGCAAAGTGCACAGCGGATACCAGGGAATTTATTGGCTACCATGGAAATACCGATGCCGGTTCCGCAGATCACGATACCACGCTCGGCCTTTTCTGCCAGAACATCTTTTGCGACTTTCTGTCCGGCCAGTACATAACTGTACGGAACATCAGATGCGGTCGCACCACCCTCAACTACAGTGTGACCCTGCTTGGTCAGGTGCTCGACAACGATCTTTCTAAGTGCAAATCCTGCATGATCAGAAGCAATTGAAATAACCATTTTCATACCCTCTTTTCAAATAATATGTTTATGCGTAAATGTACGGTTTCCGGAAGCATAATCGGCTACGAGATTTCCGTTACCGCAGATCTTGTACTTATACGTTACCAGACCTTCCAGACCGACAGGGCCTCTTGCGTGGAGCTTACTGGTGCTGATACCGACCTCGGCACCAAAACCATAACGCAGACCGTCGGAGAAACGTGTCGAACAGTTCCAGAAAACGTTACCGGAATCCACACGGTTCTGGAAAGCTTCGGCCGCTTCCTTATCAGTAGTCACGATAGACTCGGTGTGGCCGGAACCGTTTGTATTGATGTGATCGATTGCTTCATCGATACCGGAAACGACCTTCAAAGATACTTCGTAATCGAGATACTCGTGATGCCACTCTTCAACAGGCAGAACATCCGGCAGGATCGCCTTCGTTTTATCACAGCCATGCAAAACGACATTCTTCTCACGAAGGACCTCAGCCAGCTGCGGCAGGAAATCCTTTGCGATGGACTCATCAACGAGGATCGTCTCGCATGCATTGCAGACGGCAACATACTGAGTCTTACTGTCCACAGCAAGTTTCAGTGCCATATCACGATCAGCTTTCTCATGAATATACAGGTGGCAGACACCGTCCGCATGACCCATTACCGGGATGGAACTGTGCTGCATGATGTACTGAACGAAAGAATTAGAACCGCGCGGGATGATCAGGTCGATATACTTGTCGAGAAGCAGCATCTCTGCAACGTCGTTTCTCGTTTCCATCAACGTGATCCAGCCCTTCGGCAGACCTGCTTCCACAGAAGCTTTCTCAATGATCTCGAAAAGCACACGGTTTGAATTAACCGCTTCACTACCGCCCTTCAGGCAGCAGCTGTTACCGGATTTCAGAGCCAGGGATGCGATCTGAACCAGCGCATCCGGACGGGACTCGAAGATAATACCCAGCACACCAATCGGGCAGGATACACGAGTCATCACCAGATCATCATCGAGTTCAGTCTTCAAAAGCACTTTCCCAACCGGATCGTCGAGCTTCGTCAAGCTCTTCAGACCGGAAGTGACATCTGCCAGTTTATGGTCATCGAAAAGGAGTCTCTTCTGAAGCGGCATCGGCAGATTCGTCTCCTTGGCATTCTTAAGATCGATTTCATTTGCGGCAAAGATCGCATCCTTATTCGCATTCAGCGCATCCGCGATCTTCAGGAGAGCCTGATCCTTCACTTCCGTAGGAAGAACAGCCATGGCATAAGATGCCTTTTTTGCGTCTCTTGCACGGGTTTCAAAATCTGTCATAACCTAACCTTCTTCTATCTAAACATTAATTCACTATATTATATCAGATTAGGCCCTTGTTGGAGCGGTAAGTTAAGAAGATTTTTACTTTCGTTTTGAAAGCAAATGAAAACATATAATTATCCACAATTCGGAAGAGTTTTCCACAGTTTTGGAATTTGGAAAAGGAAAAAATCTGTGGAAAAGGTGGAAAAGTCTGTGGATAACTCAAAGACAAGGCTTTTCGAAAAACACCCTGTTCAAACGCTTGAAATTCCGCAGCCTTTTTTCTGTCAAGTGTTTTTTGAAAAATTCCAAAAAGATTTTTTGGTGTCGAAATCGCCTGATATGAGTGCTTTTCAAGGATAGAATTTCACTTTTGATATTTCAGGTGTCCACGTACGGTGGACTGTTGTTTACTGTTTTTCTCTCGGCGGAAGACGATAATAATTTGTCAATTGGCAACGAATGGAACCGTTGTATAATTTTCGTCTTTTATCTGCTTTTCGAACGACCTGCTTTTCAAAAGAATCGTCAGGTGTGATCACCGAAAGACGGATTCCTTTTTTGCAGAAACCATCCTTATCGAGGTATGTCTTTGCGATGTTCCGATAGATCTCTTCGGCCATCTGCGGAGTCAGAAGACGCCCACCATATGGGGGATTGCACAGGATCAGCTGGCGGTCCATATGCGTCCATGAAGCAAGACGCGCCGGAGTCTGTTCCACGAAATCTTTCACTTCGAATCTGGTAAATGCCGAAACACCTGCCGCTTCTGCATTTCGCTTTGCGGTCTGGACAGCTTTCGGATCGATATCGGAACCATAGAAATAAATATCGTCCATCGGCGAAAGGTCAGCCATATCTCTTGCTTCTTCTCTTGCCAGGTCGTACGCTTTCGGTCCGATAAACGGAAGTTTTTCACCTGAAAATGCTCTTTTGAGACCCGGCGCCAGATTCAAAGCCATCATGGCGGCTTCGATCACGATGGTACCGGACCCGCAGAACGGATCGACCAGCGCTTCTTCTCCGAAGAAACGGTACTGTGCCGCACTGACCATTCCGGCCGCAAGCGTCTCCTTGATCGGAGCTTCATGCATCAGCGGACGATAGCCACGCTTATGCAGTCCCTCGCCCGTGATATCGATCATGACACGGACCATATCTTTGACGATACCGAATACGACCTTGATCAGACCACGCGCCTCATCTTCTTCAATCCTCGTATCTTCAGAAAGATGACGACCGGACTGAAGCGCTTTTACGATCGCCTTTTTCCCGAGTTTCTGGCATGCGGGAATACCAAACAGTTTCGAATCACGTGAATAGCCGTTGATGTGAAAAGCGGCTCCCTCCGGAATCCAGTCCTGCCAGCGGATCATCTGCATGCCGTCAAAGAAAGCTTCGAAAGTATCCGCTTCGTATTCTGCGATAGAAAGAAGAACACGCTCACCTCGACGGATCCAGATGCAGATACGTGCCGCATCTTCCGCCATGCGTTTTTCGTCTGTATCTACCAGGATCTGGCCATCGGAAACCTCGATGCGGTCCTTGGTATAGCCTATATTTTCCAGATCCTCTACACAATAGTGTTCCAGACCAAACAGACATGTGATTACGATTTTCATCCTGTTCTCCTTTATTCTTCGTCAGATTCGGGCCAGTATCTCCATCCACGGGATAAACACGGTCAGCGCCAGCAGGATATGCAGAAGGATAAACGGGATCCCCTGCATGCAGCGAGGCTGCTTTCCGAACATGAACCGCGCATGGATAACGTGGGTATATAGCATTACAACAGTTGAAGAAAGCCACACCGCCAGGATCAACATGATCCACCAGAGGATCTGCTGCGGCAGCTCTTCGGAAACGGAATACATCAGGTGGCTCATATAGTAGATCATCGGCAGCGAAGACTTAATTACCGTAAGAAGCGGAACATACTTATTCTCATCGAGCGTTTCCGACTGTTTGAATCCCTTGATGATCAGTGTAAACAGCAAAAGCGTCACGATAGTCGAATAAAAAACGATATGCTCTTTTCTTATAAGGAACTCCGGTGCCCGCAGAATCACCAGTACGCTGATACCTCCAAACAGCAGGTCATAGACCAGCATGCAGAAGCAGAGCGTGAAATACTTTTTCTCCGTTGGAAGAGAGATCGGGCGGTATTTCGATGCGATACTCTCATCTGTATCGATGACCCAGGGTTCTCCCGTATCGGCTTTGCGAAGCATCCGAAGAAAGATCAGGCTCAAAAGCACCATCAGTGCCGCGCTTGAAGAATGGCTGAAAAACGGCATCGTATGCGTTTTCAGGATCCCAAGGTGTACATTAAAGAACGTATCAAATCCGAGTCCCTCTCGAAGAATCGCGATCACGCCACCGTCGATCAGGTAGAAAAGAAATCCGTGTACGATATTTCCCGCGGTGATCGGTTCCTCCTCATCGAGCTGGTTAAACATCGGTGCCAGAAGGAACAGAAATGTCGCACCCGGAAGGAGGAAGAATCCAACGGTCGGAACCGTAAACGGAAGGATCTTCGAAAGGAAAAACAAAAGCTCGCCCATGAGTGCCGAGGAGAAAGTAAAGATGCCCCAGCACACGCGCTTATTCTTCACATTCTTGAACAAAGGCACATTGATCAGGCAGAACAAAAGCGAGATCAGCCAGCACGTAAGAAGCAGCGGCACGGTATTGGTGGTAAAGATCATCACCAGCGAGAATGCCAGGATAATACGGTACTGATTTTTCGAAATGCACTTTTTCTCTCTCATATCAGCCCACCCAGTTCAAATATTCTCGCATGAATTTATAAGCAAGGTTTACTGTCGTAAGACAAGCCTCGCACTTTTTGTTTTCGCCGGGAATTCCGATGATCATGGTACGGATCTCACTCATCGGAATGCCGTCAATACTCTCCGAAAGGATGCTTCCGGTCTCTCCCTGAACAACACCGTCTTCACCACCGATAACACCGATCTCTTGCGGAGGTCTCGTCGGAGACGGAATCGGTGTTGCAGGAACCGGCGTTACCTCTTCCTGCGGATCCGGAGTCACTTCCGGTTCTTTTGTGTCTTTATCTTTGTCTTCGTCATCACCATCCTGGAGCGACTGCATGTACATCTCCTTGGTAAAAGACGAACGGGAATTACTGATGCACTCATTCACCAGCTCAACAAATGTCGAGATATTGATGGTAACGCCTTCCACGATCTGCGTGGTTCCATCCGACTTCATCGCAAGTTTCATCGGATCCTGGACGAGTACCAGATAGTTGCTGAGTCGATAAGCCTGATCCGCCCACATATTTCCGCTGACTTTATAGTCGCCGCTGATGGAATCCTGAGAGCGCGTGTTATGGGTCTTTGCATTCTCACCATCCCAGGTTACGGAAACGATACGTCCTCCGGAGACCTGGATCTCACAGTAATCCTTGTATCCGTCGGAAGATACTTCTTCTCTTTCCGCATAGTAGATACCGTCATGAAGGCCCAAAAGCGGGTCATACTCGACCTGATAGGAGATATCGGCAGAAGTCGTCTGGTTCAGCGCCACCGGAATACGGGCACCTTTGAGCTGATTGCGCATCTCCTCCATCTCTTCCTCGGTAAATGTGATGGAGCCTTCTTCCTCGACCACACGGATATTCAGAAGATTTTCACCGTTTTCACTGATACTCATCTGCGTATGGATGTAGCCGTTTGTCGTTGTCGTAGCGACGTCGATCACATAACCGATCAGTTTTCCGGATTCGTCAAATGCACTGTAAACGGCCGTGATATCTTTATGTCCGTTCAGTATCTCCGTGTTCAGCAGGCGGTATTCGGATGCCATAAGAAGCGAACCGAATTCTTCCTTGTAACGCTCCTGCTCTCTGGCGCCCTGTGCTTTTTTCGAGTACATCAGGCAGCCGAAAAGGAAAAGAAGGCTTAAGAATACTGCGATCACGGCACGGATGGTCAGACCTTTAAAGAAGGATCGAGTCATTTCTCCACCTCCTTAAACCATTCTCCGTGAGAAAATGCACGCGGACGGATATAGTAGTCGAAAATCGGTGTCACCATGTTCATCATCAGAATCGGGAAGATCACCGCGTAGGTATCATTTGCAAAACGCGAAAGCAGAATCGTAAGGAAACCCGCTCCGCCTCCAAACAGGAAACGTCCTCTCGAGTCCATCGGCGTAGTCGTACAGTCGTTGAGCATAAATACCGAAACAAACAGTATGCCGCTGCTGGCCACCCAGATCACGAACTGATCCGGATGGATCTGATTCCAGTAAAGGGGAACATACCCGATCAGAATCGCCATCAGATAAGTAAGCGGCGCTTCGAAGCGGAAAAGTTTTCTTTCAAAGAGGATGATACCGCCAAGCAGGATCAGGACCGCACAGGTCACACCCGCCATACCCGGAAGTTTTCCGGAGATGACTTCCATCGCGGACACATCTACGTGTACAGCCCCGGCATCGGCAGCACATTTACCGGTCAGAAGCGACGAGAGATTCCACATATCAGTAAGCGGCATCGGACGCGCATCCATCTGTGCAGGAAATGCGATCTGCAGGAACGCACGCGCCGCCAGCGCCGGATTAAAGATATTCGTTCCGACTCCGCCGAAAGACTGTTTTACAAGAAGCGATCCAAACACCGCTGCGATCGCGACGACCCAGATCGATGCCGAAGCCGGCATGAGCAGCACCAGCATGAGACCGCTGACGAGCGAACTGTAATCTACGTAGAACGCATGCTCCGGATAAAGGCTCTTGGCCGAGAAAAAATCACAGAAGAAAAAGCATGCCATCGAAACGGCGGCCAAGATCAGTACGCGGATACCGAAATAGAAAACGGCGCCCACAAGTACCGGAAGCATGGCCATCAGGACATACATATACCGCTCGGAAGCAGGCTGGTTGGCGTGAATATGAGGCGCTAACTGTTTTCTCTTCATCTCGCGCCTCCTCTTCTTGCCCGATAGGCCGCTTTGGCGATATTCGTCGAAAGCTCGATCCCGGCCGGGCATACATAAGAACATGCACCGCAGGCGATACACTGCTGCACGGATTCTTCGATCGCCATATCCGTCTCACCCAGTTCGATCAGACGGTTCAGAAGATATGGAGATAGTCCGACAGGACAGGCACCTACGCATGCGCCGCAATGGATGCAGTTAGTGCGCGGTGGTTCGAATTTGCGGATAATGGTCACGGCTGTCGTCGTCTTGATGATCGGTACATCGAGGTTCTTGATCGCCACGCCGGTCATCGCGCCACCCCAGGCGATCCTCTGCGCGGTATGTGCGCCGGGAACTCTCTCGAGCAGTTCGGAAACACGGGTTCCGATCGGAACCTGCACATTGTGTCCGGTGATGGTATCACCGGAGATCGTAACGATACGGGATGTCAACGTCTGGTTCTTCTCGATCATCTCAAAGAATGCATAGCAGGTCGAAACGTTGAAAAGGACTGCTTTTACGGTTTCTTCCGGTCCTTTTCCGATCGGAAGTTCCACTCCGTAGAGTGCCTTGATGATCAGTTGCTGGCAGCCTTGCGGGAATCGCGTTTTAAAAAGCTGGATCTCGATCTTTCGGTCGAGATAACGATGCTTCTGCTCTTCTACGGCACGGGTCAGCGCTTCGATCTCGTCGGCCCAGGTATCTTCGATGCAGAATACGATCCTTTTGACGCGGCAGATACCGCTGAGCGCCATCGCGCCCTGAAGCACTTTCGATGCATTTACACGGATATGGTGCAGATCGCAGGCCAAAAACGGTTCACTCTGCGTCGCATTGACCAAAAGAGTATCAACACCGAGTTTTTCTGCCCGCATGCACTTAGTATATGTCGGCACGCCTTCTCCGCCCATTCCGCAGATACCCGAAGCCCAAAGCAGCTTCGACAGTTCGCTCAGGGAAAGACGCGCATAATCCTTACGGGGCCGGATCTGCGAGGAGACCCGGCGCCGAAGGTCATTTTTGATATAAACGGCTTTACAGCTGACTTTGTTGGGAAGACGTATCGAATCGATCTTCGTAACGGTACCCGAGATACTGGCATGAACCGGAACGCCATGCATATCGGTCGGCGCGCCGATCAGATCGCCCATGGCCACACTGTCTCCGACCGAAACGACCGGATTACAGGGAGAGCCTACATGCATCTGCATCGGGAGGATGACTTCACGCGGTGAACAGACCTCAAGAAGCGCCTCACGCATATACTTGCGCTGACGTACGAAGTCCAAACCGTCTCTGGGCATGATTCCGTTTTTGAAAGTCAATTTCTTCATGTGCCCGCCTTTCGCACAAGAAGCAGATTAGTCGATATAATCCTTCAGTTTCTTGCTACGGCTGGGATGACGAAGTTTACGAAGTGCTTTTGCCTCGATCTGACGGATACGCTCACGAGTTACGTTAAACTCACGGCCTACTTCTTCAAGTGTACGCTGACGTCCGTCGTCCAGACCGAAACGCAGGCGCAGTACCTTCTCTTCACGAGCGGTCAGGCTCTTCATAGCATCCAGCAGCTGCTCTTTGAGCAGTGTGTATGCAACCTGATCAGCAGGAGACATCGCATCATCATCCGGGATAAAGTCACCTAAGTGGCTGTCCTCTTCTTCACCGATCGGTTTTTCCAGAGAAACCGGCTCCTGGGAGATCTTCTGGATCTCACGAACCTTTTCAACAGAAAGACCCATGCGCTCTGCGATCTCTTCAACGGTAGGCTCACGGCCCAGCTCCTGGATCAGCGCACGCTGTTCACGGACAAGACGGTTGATCGTCTCAACCATATGAACCGGAATACGGATCGTTCTGGCCTGATCGGCGATGGCACGGGTGATCGCCTGACGGATCCACCACGTAGCATATGTACTGAATTTAAAACCCTTGGAATGGTCAAACTTATCAACTGCCTTGATCAGACCAAGATTACCTTCCTGGATGAGATCCAGGAACTGCATTCCACGACCCAGGTAACGCTTTGCGATAGAAACAACGAGACGAAGGTTTGCTTCGATCAGCTGGGCCTTTGCGTCTTCATCGCCCTCGAGCATGCGCTGGGCCAGATTCTGTTCCTGCTCCGCAGTAAGAAGCGGAACCTTACCGATTTCCTTCAGGTACATGCGGACCGGATCGTCCATGCCTGCACCATCGGCTACGTTTGCGTCAAGATTCAATTCGCGGATCGCATCATCCTCGATGCTGGTTTCCGCTACGATCGCGATTCCCTTGGCTTCCAGCTCATCAAAGAGCTTATCGACCATATCCGGATCGCCATCTTGTTCTTCAATAATGTTCATCACGTCGAGTGATGAAATGCTGTTATTATTGGCATTTGCCAGGTTTTCTAGTTTTTGCAAAATGGTTGAAAAATCACTTGCCATCCGTTTGCTTTCCTCCCTACATTTTCCATGTCTGCGAACTTAGTCGCATGGGACTGCCCTCACCACTTCGATGTTACTTCTTCTTCGTATTGCTGTCCGACTCTTTTTCCGGAACATAGTGCTCGATCATACCTTCGTTGACCCCATCCTTGTTCCCCTCAATCGTAAATCTTCCATTCGGAGCATATACTGTAAGAACTACGCCATCGTAGTAATGAGCTGCATCAGACGCCTCATAGCCGTACTCTTCACCGCGGATTCCGCAGAAAGACTGGTAAGCCTTCATAACCTGCTCTTCCTCCACTTCTTTGGAAGAAACCAGGCAGAGCTTATTATTCGTCAGGCCATAAAGCTTATAGCCGGTGGCATATCCGTCATCGGCTTCGGTAGAAACAGTCATTTCCGCAGCGGAAATGCAGTTTCCGATATTCTTATCCATCTTGTTGTAGTGGGAATTACGGATCACACTAAGCGGGATCGAAATACCCAGAATGATTGCAATACAAACAGCGGTAATGGAATATACCGCGATCTTTACTCTTTTCGGAGTGGTAACATCATCCGGAGAGATCTCGAACAGTTTCTCGACTTTCGTCTCCTTGTTCTGTGCCTTGTCGACCTTTACTGCTTTTTCGACAACGTCGTCAAAAACAGGGGTAACCACATGGCGAGCCTGACTCTTGTCACGCTTCGGCTGCGGCACGTTCGGAAACTCTACTCCATCCGGATTTTCAAATATCTTGATTGCTTCTGCACTTGGAAAGACACAGTCGCAAAAAACGCATTCACACAATTCGTCACTCGGATCCACTACAAGCAGGGAACCGCAATTCTTACAAATACCTTGTTTTGTCGCCATTTATTCCTTGTTCCTTTGCATAATCGCCTATTAAAGGATATAATTCCACATATAGGCAAAGTACATTATATACGCATTGCTTTTAAAGTGCAAACAAAATCATGCACAATTTTATTGCCCCCTCTTCCGCCAGATTCGGAAGAATGCAGAAGGAGATCACCCTTGACAGAAAACGAGCACATCGAAGACCTTTCCAGACACGAAGAATTCATGCGTGCCGCGCTGAAAGAAGCCCGAAAAGCATACGATCTCGGCGAATCTCCGATCGGCTGTGTCATCGTCAAAGACGGCAAGATCATCGCCCGTGCGCACAATCTCCGCCAGACACGTCAGGATGCCACGCTCCATGCCGAGCTGGTCTGTATCTCCAAAGCCTGCAGAAAGCTTGCCGCCTGGCACATCTTCGACTGTGACCTGTATGTGACGCTCGAGCCCTGCTACATGTGCGCCGGAGCGATCATCCAGTCCCATATCAAGAATGTATATTTCGGTGCCTACGACCCAAAAGGCGGCGCAGTCCACTCCTGCTGCCACCTTTTCGATCTGCCGCATAACCATCATGTGGAATACCGCGGAGGTATCCTGGAATCAGAATGCAGCGCCCTTATGAAACAATTCTTCCGCGAACTCAGAGCTCAAAAGAAAGACCGTCCCGGATCAGCCAGATGATCTTACTCTTCACGCGCTTTCCCGTCGCCGCGGTGATCGCCTGCGCATACATATCAAGCTGCACCTGATAGCGTTTCTTCAGCTCCGCAAGCTTCTCGAGATCCGTACCGCTCAGGCGGTCAGACTTATAGTCGATCAGGACCGCATCGCCATCCTCATCCACGAACCAGCAGTCGATCATACCTTGAACCAGTGAGAAATCTTCATTCTCATTCGGCCGGGCCAGCGCAAACGGGATCTCCCGATACGGACCATTCTCTTTTCTTGTCTCCGCTTCTGTCATCTTTCGGCAGAGGGAGCTTTCAAAGAATGCCTGCATACCTTCCGTAAACTCAGAAAGGATCGGGATCTGATCTTTCGTGATCATGCCGAACTCGGACAGTTTTTCGAGTTCCGCCGTCCAGTCCGGATCCGTTCCGGCCTTCAAAAGTCCGGAGAAATCGAGATACTGCCATGCACTGTGCAGAAGCGTACCCAGTCGGGATGCCGTGTAGCCGTTTCCTTTCCACTTCTCTTCCGACTCCCGAACACGCATATTCACGGCGCGGGCTTCGACATTTTCAAAGTCTTCATCCGATTCTTCTTCCGACAGCAGTCTCTTCATCTCACTGACTGTTGTCTTCGAAGGAACCTTTTCCGGTTCCGCCCATTCGTTCACATCCATAGTCAGAAGATCAAGTCGTGCCTGCTCTTCTTCGCTAAATGCAACGTCGACGCGGCGGTTTCTTGCCGCTTCATATTCTTGTGCGACCGGTCTTGCTTTTGCTTTCGAGACCGTAACCATATTCGTAAGCGTATCCGAGATCAGCGCCAGATCATCCGTATCCGGATTTCTCGATGGCCCGCCGAATTCCAGATCGCCATAGTAGACCGGTTCCGCAGAAGTGAGTGCAATCGACAGCGGATATCCGGCATGACCGACCTGACCTGCCAGGAAACGTTTCAGATGCGTATTCAGTGCCGCCATAATGACCGGCGGATATTTCTCGACGCCATCCGGCATCCGTGTCGGAACCGTCGCGGCCTCCGAGACCATTTCTTCTGCGTTACGCTTGATCAGAGAGATCACGAATACTTTTTCCTCAGCACGAGTCAAAGCTACGTACAAAAGGCGGATCTTCTCTGCCTCAGACTCACGCGTTTCCTCCTTGGCAAGCAGATAATAGTCGTGCGGTTCGTAGGTAAGACCCACATCCTCGATAAAGCGCTTTGCCGACATCGTTCCTTTTTCGCTCAAGATCAGAGTCCGATCCGTTTTGCGCTGCGAGGACTGGATCCCACAGAGAAATACATACGGGAATTCCAGACCTTTACTCTTATGGATCGTCATGCAGCGCACGACATTTTCAAGAGGTTCGGACAGATCGATCTCTGTCGTCTGATCTTTTCCGGAAGAAAGTTCATCGATATAAGAGACAAATGCACGAAGTCCCTGCCTTCTTCCCGCTTCAAAACGGGTCGCCCAGTTGACCAGAGACATCAAGGCATAGTTACGCGCCTCTCCATCCGACTGTGAAAGTACATATGCAGGATAGTCCGTAACTGTATACACCTGCTCCAGCCACTTCGTCACGGTCATCTGCATCGACAACGTACGGAGCGTGTTAAGGAAAGACAGAAAATGCTGCACACGCTTGGCCAGATGTGTATCGGCCTCCTCGGCATAGTAGACCAGTTTTTCACAAAACGGCAGATTTCTCTTTTCCGCCGAAGCGGAGAACAGATAGATCTTCAGAAGATCTTCGTCGGTAAAGCCTGCCTGTCGGATCTTCGACTTCATTACTCCGGCCAGCGGAATATCCTGGAACGCATTGTCAGAAAGGCGGGCCAGATCCAGCATGACCCGGAGATCCGGATGCGCCAGGAGATTTCCCGGGTTCGGACCCTGTGCAGGAATACCTTTTTTCATAAGAACATCCGCCGCAGCCATCGCGCCACGATTCGATGTCGTCAGTACAACACACTTCTCATATGCAAAGCCTTCCAGCTTATGCAGTTCCTCGATCTTCTCGGCTACGATCAGCGCCTCTTTTTGAACCTTTTCAGCATCTTTCATATCGAGGATATCTTCGGAATCATCCGATCCGTCCTGATCACTTTCCTCGGCAGCCGGCTCACTGTCCTGCGCCAGGATCAAGGTCACCGCCGCACCCGATGTCTCGGTATAGCCCTGTTCCAGACGCCCCGGATTCAGCGCGTGCGAACCGTCGTATTCAATATCCGCATATTCTTCACTCATGATTTTTCCGAAGATCTCATTTACCGAAGAAAGAATACCCGGTACACTTCGGAAATTGTTATTAAGCGTAAAGAGCGTGCCTGCTTTTCCGTCGCGATACAGCTCACTTCGGTCAAGGAACATCTGCGGCTTGGCATGACGGAAGCGATAGATACTCTGCTTGACGTCACCTACGAAGAAGACATTGTCCTTCGCAAAGCACTGCACGATGGCATCCTGTACACCACTGTTATCCTGATACTCATCGATATAGATCTCATCGAACAGATCACGATAATACGAAGATACCTCCGGATTGGAAAGAAGTGACAATGCCACCTGCTCCTGATCCGGAAAATCCATACCATGTTCGAGGCGTTTCTTCTCCTGATAAATGCGATCTGCTGCCAGAACCATCTCGAAAAAGCGTTCGTAGAGCGGATACATGGAACGAAGCTCCATCTCCACTTCTTCCTGTGTCTTTCCGAAGAAATAGCGCGTCTCACTTTTTAATCCGTCAACGATATCCGCATTTTTCTTTTGGCCGCTCAAGATATACGCCAGTTCATAAAAGTCCGATGACATAGAATCGAATTCGACCAGAGCCGGATCATCCGAAAGCTTATACGTCGGGAGTTTGTCAGAAGGCACACGGCTTCCCATCGCATAGATATCGTTCCAGGTGATCGAAGGATCTTCCAGGATCTTTCTTCCGTTTTCTTCAAGGAAGACAATCCACTCCAGGAAGGACTGCTTTCTTTCTTCGTTTGTCTTCGCAGTCTTAACGAAATTCACTTCCGGAATCAATGCGCGAAGTTTCGGGATCACCTCAAGGCGTGTTCGAACGGCCTCTTTCGTGATCGAAAAGATCTCTTTATACATCTCGGAATCCGTAAAGGCTTCACTCTCTTTTTTCTTGTTTTCCAGCGCGGATGTGATCCATCCTGCGTAATCCGGAAGGCTTCGCAGATATGCCAGTTTCCCTTCCATGTCTTCCTTAAGTTTTGTATCGTCTCTTCCGCTTCCAAACGACGCCACCATAGACAGGAAAGACTTCGCCCATTCTGCAGCAGTAAGTTATTTGCTTACGAGAACCCCGATAGGGGTAGCGCCACTTTGCGTCGGCATCACGGAAGACGCAAGTTCCGGATCCTCTTCCACTTTCCGGCAGAAGTCATATGCTTCGGAAAAGACTTCGTCAAATGCATCCATCAGAAGACGCTTGGCGTGTGTCTCTTCAAGGATCATGCTTCTGGGTTCGAGAAGAAGATTTCCCTCTTCATCACGGCTCTGTGCCGAGAAGTTACTGATGACCCGGCTGCAGAAAGCATTAATGGTCGAGATATATGCCGTCGGGAGCGCCGCAATCTGCTCACTGAGATATTTGCGTTCGCCCTTTTCTTTCGTCTCCGAAAGTTTCTCACGAAGGCGCTTTTCCAGTTTCGCGCTCATGTTCGCTGCGGCCGCATTGGTAAATGTCATGACCAGCATATGCTCGACCGACAATTCACGGTCCAGAATATGCTTCACGATACGCTCCGTCATAACACTGGTCTTACCGGAGCCGGCTGCTGCGCTGACGAGAATATTCCCGGAAGGCGCGATCACGATATTGTTCTGTTCAGTTGTCAGTTTCATGACTCTTCCGCCTCCCCTCTCAGATTTCCAAAGAACTGGTCCGCTTTCTTGGATACGGCCTTTCCATCCTCTTTCAAGACCTTCTTCATCTGCGGCAGATAGTTGTAATCCGGCGCCGCGCTATCTCCGTTGCAGACCTGGTTAAACTCACAATCCATACATTTCATCAACGGATGCTTGTTGACTTTTCCGGGCTTCGCGTCAAAATGTCCTGCGTACAGTTTTTCACAGTTTTCGCGGATCCTCTCCATCGCGAATTCACCCATCTGTTTCATCTCTTCCACATCCCGTCCGGCCTGCATATTAGAAGCACAGAATGTATCTTTCACCGCTTTTTCACGCGCATTTTTGATCGTCTCCGGATCCAGCCGCAGAGCCAGTTCATCCTTACGGGTCTTCACCCGCGTAACACGGATATACGAAACACGCTCCGGATCCAGCTGCGGATGCTGATCGTGGTATACATGCATATACGCTGGAAGCTGCACACTCGCTCCGGCAAAAAGCTTATCGTAATCGATCGTTTTCGGTCCCGTCTTATAGTCCAGGATCTGGAACGATTTTCCTTCTTCGTTAATATCCACACGGTCGATCGTTCCGTGGAACGTCACGACGCGTCCGTCTGAAAGTTTGAGCTCATAACCCGGCACTTCCGCGTCACCGAAACTCCACTCAAAATGCGTCGGCATCGACACTTTCGGATCAAGTGTCGAAAAGATCATCGACAACGTCTCAGACGTCGCGGCCAGAAGCTTCGTATCCGCCGCCATCTTCAGCGCGGCATCGTCGCAGTATCCATAATGCGTTGCTTCCTGGGTAAGATGCAGAAGCTCCCGGCTCCATGCCATCTTATCTTTGTTCTGGTAAAGAAGAAGCACATTTTCTTTTGCCTGCTCGTCTGCTGCCGCAAGATATTTCTCACGGAATTCTTTCAATGCACGCTCGAGAACCTCATGTCCTAAAGAACCCATCTCTGTTGCCTGCACCTGCTGGATCTCTCTTTCCTGAAGACGCAGGACCTTTTCACAGAAATAGTGATACGGACAGTACACATAGCTTTCTACTGCCGATACACTCATCAGGAGCTTTTCTCCATATCGTGCATCCATCAGATCCTTTGGAATCAAAAGCTCGGTATTGATCGGTTCTTCAAAGGACAGTTCATCCGCCGAGAAGCAGTTCTGCCAGACCGCGATTGCTTTATCGTATTCTTCGGGAGAGACCTGCTGTCGTCCGGAGATTACCGCTCGCAGATAGTCCTCCATACGGTCACGGATCAGAACACGCGGATCTGAAAGCGACAGGCCTCCTAAGATCTCGCTTTGCACGCTCGGATACATCTCTTTCAAAAACAGCACGACCGACGAAGGTTCTACAGAATTCTGTACCGTAAAGATCAATCGTTCTGACGGTGCATCCAGAAGTGCATATGCCGTAAAGAAGTCCGCATAGGACTGGTCTTTTGCGTGATTCGGGAAATCGATCGAAAGTTTCTCGGAGATGACCTGACGTTCACGGTTACGAAGATATCCTTCTGACGGAGCAGAATACGGGAAGTTCTTTCTTTCCGCACCCACGATAAACATCATCCGGCAAGGACGGCGGTATGCATCTGAAGGCTTGGCGATCGTGATCTGATCTACATAGGACGGGATCGCCGCCAGTTCTTTATTCTCCAGCGCAGACAAAAGCGCGTCTCTGAAGTTCGAAATCGAGATCGGGAAATCGCCGATTTCTTCTGCCAGCGCACGCAGCGCGTCATCCGCATAGTTATAAGACACGGCAAGCGCGAGCGCGGCCTCCGAGTTACCGGCCTTCTGCCATTCATCGACATAGTACTCGATGTTCTTTCTCTTATCGCCGATCATGTTGTGAAGAGCGATCGCACGTTCGCAGCAGGTCTTTGCCTTCTCTATCAAAGACAGATCTTCCGCTGCCTTCTTAAGATGCGGAAGCACTGCCTGTACGCTTTTTTTCTCTGCATATGTCAGCGCGAATCTCTCGCAGTCCAGCATCTTCTTTTTGTTTTTCACACCATGTGCGAGGCAGTAATTTTCAAACCGATCGACCATCTCATATTCAACCGGAACAAAACCGGACTTGAGATATGTGATCACGGAAGACAGATCCCAGTTATATATGGACATATCCAAAAGCGCGGTCAGATACTGCATCCAGATCGTACCCATCATGGGCCGACGGGAATCGATAAATGCATCCAGTCCATATCGCGAAAATGCGGCATGAAGATTTGTAGAATACTGCGAGGGATCACAAAGGACGACCGTGATATCTCTGTAGCGAAGGCCCTGAAACTGGACTGCCTCTTTTATTCTGGCTGCCACATATTCCAGTTCATCGGAGATCTGATGGAATACTTTGATCTCACAGGGCATCGAAAGATCCGGACGCTTCTCGCAAGAACGCGCCGCGAAATCAGAAGACAGCCGGCAAAGTGCCGGGTCTCTTTTCTCCGAAGGTTCGACTTTTACAGCCGAAGCAAGCGGGAATGTCTTGAGGATATTCCGTATCGTCTGCTCTCCAAAATGGCAGATATCCTCACCTGAGTCTTCTCCGTCGTCCGATCCGGCCACACATGTCATCGTGACCTGCGACATAACAATAGCAAGCTTTGTAACAATGTTCCACTCTTCCGGAGTGAAGTTTCGGTTCTCTCCGAACCCCATGATCCAGCAGGATGCTTCCCGTAAAAAGCTCAATCGGGACAACGGCCACTTCTTTGTTTCGTCTGCGTCCTCGGAAAAGAGTGTGAGGACTTCCGACAGTCTTCTCATGGAATCTCTTTCAGGAGCAAAGCCCATCTCGGCGCGCAATGCATCCATACGCTCCATCAGCTCACCGAAATCACGGATCTTGTTTCTCGTCAGAGGATCTTCGGATCCGAGATCCATCTCCTTAAGCATCGTGCCGGAAACACCATAGCGGTAAAAATCTCCAAGAACCTCATCAAGTTCCGAAACGAAGCCTACACGCTCGGCGAAATTACCGAGAACGGGCATCTCACTTTTATGCTCCGCCAGAACTCGGTGCAAAAGGATCGTCTTAGCCGCAGGGCTCATCTGCTTTCCGCCCATGCCGCCGACTTCGCTTAATACACGATATGCAAATCGGGAAAAACTGACGACGTCGATCATCATGAAGGCCGAATCCGAGGCTTTTCCGCCCTTCTTCTCCTGCAGGATCTCGATATAGCGGCGTTCAACTTCCGCTTTCATCTTTTCGGGAACAATAATATATCCGCGACGCGTCGGCCACATGACCGCTTCTTCACAGATTCGCTCCAGGCAGGCATCGATCAGCCTTACCGGATGCTCACCATAGATCAAATGAAACGCCATTTTCTATACCTCCTTTATCAGAGGGTATCGAGATTCTGTCCGTTCGCCGCCTTCATAGTCGTATTCGCCTTAGCAAGCACTTCTTCGATCGCTTTCTGTTCCTGCGGTCGCTTTACTTTCAGCGTTGTGGTCTTCACCATCTCTGTTTCGGAGAAGACAAAATAGTGGATCGCTTTGTAGGAAGGCATCTGATGATTGACTTCCTTCATCTTCGCCATCAGATACTCGCGGACGGCGTTATCACCGGCGGTCGTATCCGGAACGGGAAGATTCTCACCGATCACCTTACGGTCGATCAGGATCTTCGCACAAATATCCACTGCGTCTTTCTCATCTTTCGCGCCCCAGACAAATGTCTCCTTGACACCCGGGATGTTGTTCAGAAGAGACTCCATCTCTTCCGGGAAAGCCTTCTTACCGTTCGTCAGAACGATCATCGACTTCACACGGCCCGTGATGTGCAGGCAGCCCTTCTTGTCCAGGTAACCCATATCACCTGTATGGAACCATCCGTCCTCTTCGAGGACCTCGGCGGTCGCTTCAGGATTCTCGTAATACCCTTGCATGACACAGTCACTTCTAGATAATATCTCACCAACTGTCCCAAACTTGGTACTTTCATCATCAATTTTCACTTCTACACCAACAAGCGGTCTTCCGACGCTGCCGTAGACGTTGTATTTGCTGGTGGTTACGGAAATAACCGGGGAGGTCTCTGTCAGACCATATCCCATCAGGAATTCAAATCCCCAGTTGTTGAAATCTTCGATATAGTTCTTGCTGATACCGGCACCGCCGATAACGATCAGACGGAGATGTCCGCCCAGCTTCTTAATGATCGATGAGAAGAACACACGGCGCAGGTCGATCTTGCACTTGCGAAGCATGTTACTGATCGGGATCATGACCGAGATCAGCGACTCTTTGCCGGACTCGGCGATACCTGTCTTGATCTTGCCGTGGATATTTTCAAAAAGCAGCGGAACCGAGATACATGCTTCGACATGCCACTCATTAAGGTTCTTTACGATATAACGCAGGCCGTCCGAGAAGCAGATGCAGCATCCACGGGTCAGCATGAAGTATTCACATGTATTTTCAAATGTATGATGCAAAGGCAGGATCGAGAATGTTCTCTCACCCGGATGAAGTGTCAGCGTCGAAGAGATCGCATAGACGTTCGTCATGATGTTCTTGTTCGACAGCATAACGCCCTTACTCATCGCGGTCGTACCGGATGTAAAGAGGATGATGCGGGTCTGTTCCGGGTCGATCTGCACGTTTCGGATCTCGCTCTTTCCGGCATCCACAGAAGCTTTACCTTCAGAAAGCCAGTCCTGAAAATCCACAAAACGTTCGTCATCTTTCGGGAAAGTCAGAGACGGAGCGATATACTCTGTGCACATGCATACGAATTTCTTTACGAGGATACCCAGCTCGTCCGCCTTAGAAGCGATACTCGTGATCATCTCGTGATGTTTCTGGTGATAAAAAAGCACTTCCACTTTTCCGCGGACCAGAAGATTGACCAGTTCCTGTTCCGGAAGAAGTCGATCCAGAGGAAGACCTACACTGCCGCTCGAAAGGATCGCGGTATAGGAAGTCACCCATTCGTAGGAGTTCTCGCCGACAACACCCAGGTGCTTGCCGGAAAAGCCATTGAGGCGGATCGCTTCGGTAATATATTCAACATCACGGCCAAAATCCGCATATGTCTTATGGATCTCGGCTTCGGTTGGTTTTCTTCTGAAAATGAAAGCATCCCGGGAACTGTACTTTTCCCGGACATCTAAGATCAGATCACGCATCGTTTCGTAACGAATGCCCTCATGTAATGGTTTTCCGATAACGCTCGGCATACAACCTCCGTGCTGGCCCCAATTCTTAATTCCCTTTGAAAACCTCGCCATGCATTATAGAATCATACCACTTTCTCTGCTTCTCGTCTATTAGAGAAGAAAATTAGTTTGAAAATCAAAAGAATTTTGCCCATCAATTGACAATCCTGGATTTGTGTTCTAGCATAGTGCCATTAATAAGTATTTATTGAGGGGATGTATTCGTGGCTGAGAACAACAACACAAGTGCTAAACACCCTGCGATCTCCGCAGAGGAACTGAATAATAAATATCCTACGCCGAGAGGATTTACCGGATTTTTCTGGTATCACGTTTCCATGGCGATCACCAAGACACTCGTCCGTCTTCGTGCCGCAGGCAAGGAGAATATCCCGCAAAGCAATCCGTATATCGTATGTTCGAACCACCAGACCTATGCCGACGGCATGTGGATCATGAGTTTCCTTCCCGGAAAGCACAGAAAGTACTTCTGTTCCCTGGCTGCTTCTGACCTCGAGACAAACTACGGCCGTCTCGGTCGTGTCATGATGCACGTCGGACGCGGTATCGCCGTTGACCGTTTCGGAAATCCGGTCCGCGGTCTGATCAAAGCGAAGAAGGAAGTGGAAAAAGGAAATATCATCCTCGTTCATCCGGAAGGTACACGTACTTCGGACGGTCACGTTGCAGAATTCAAAGATGGTGCTGCTTATCTTTCTGTAAAGGCAGATGTACCGCTTCTTCCCGTCTATATCGAGGGCGGTTACCAGGCATGGTCACGCCACATGAAAAAGCCGCAGACATGGGATCACGAGCATCACAGAAGAAAGAAGATCACCATTCATTTCGGAAAGCCTTTCATGCCGGACGACTATGACCGCGACGCACATAAGCTGACGGAAGCCGTATATAACTGGATGAAGGATATGGAAAAGAAAGACGTTAATCTTCAGTAAACGTCGCCAGCTGGATCGCTTTCGGAACGATCTCATATCTGACTTTGTGACCGAAGAAATCTTCGCCGTCATAGTTTCCCTGAAGCTGGAAATTACTATCCAAAGAAGAGAAAATACCACTTGTTGAACGATAGAATGTAAAACCGGGCTGGCCAACGTGCTTGCCCTTTTTATACTTCATCAGCTGGGAGAACGCCTGCATACGGGACATGTGATCTACGATGCAGACATTCAGCACGCCATCATCGATCTGCGCATCCGGTGCCGGGCAGAATCCGCCGCCATAGTATCTTCCGTTACAGATACTGGCCAGAGAATAACGGACATTCTTCTTCTCAACGATCTCACCGTTTTCCAGTTCGATCGAATAATCCATCTTATAGCGCCAGCCTGCAAGAAGACAGGAAACTGCAGCCAGAGAGTAGGCATTATTTCTGTAGAAACGACTCTTCGGATGCTTGGCTACAATAAGTTTTGCTTTGGCCTGTACCAGAGTATCTAAGCCCATCGAAGCGATATTCAGACTGTAGCGGCTCCAGATCGGCAGGTGATTTCCGAGCGCATCGTAGCTGTCGATACGCAGCATGTCGATCGGACGGATATTCGGAGTATTCAGATATTTCAGGATCGAAAGAGGCTTCTTGTAGATCTCCGGATCATAGATCGTACGGGCAAAATCGTTACCGGTACCAAGCGGAAGCACCGCCATCGGAGAGTTACGGAAAGCCAGGGCATTGGCCACTTCATGGACCGTGCCGTCTCCGCCGCATGCAAAGATAATGCAGTCTGCGCCGTACTTTTCAGAATAGTACGTCGCCAGTTGTTCTGCGTGATTTTCGTGCTCTGTGAACTCAACAATTCTCCAGATATCCTCCGGAAGGGCAGCGATCGCCCGGTTCAAAGCATGGATTTTCCCACTGTGAATATTCGAATTAACGATAAAAATGTAGCGCAAATCAGTATCCCCGAATCGATTTGTTTACTTTATTAGGAATGGGAAGTCTCTTTGGCGCCGTGAACCATCTCAACGACGTCTTCGATCGTGCTTACCTTTTCGATCGCTTCATCCGGGATGCGAAGTGCATACTTCGACTCCAGATCAACGACCAGTTCGTAAAGCTGCAGTGAATCAAGCGGAAGTTCTTCAAAGATCGCCGTGTCCATCTTAAAGTCGGATTTCGGCATATCAAGAAGTTCTGAAAGCATATCTGTCAGTGTATCGAAGATGTCTTCTTTTTTGAAACTCATAGCCGGCTGGACCTGCTTGTCCGCACCGTCAGCGTTTCCTTTTGTGTTTTTCTTAGAAGCTGTCATCTTTACACCTCTGTATCGTCCCGCACGATCTTCTTGTACTGTTCCCCATTACTGTACTTTTTGTACTGTTCTTCGACAAAAGAATCGATCTCGACTATCGTACGGGTCAGAATCTTTCTTTCCTCTTCGGAAAGCGGATCCATGATTCTTCTTACCAGCACCCGATGGAACTTGGAGTGCATACGATAGGCCAGCTTACCCTGACGAGTAAGGG
Organism: Clostridiales bacterium; assembly: GCA_017962145.1. Lineage (GTDB taxonomy): Bacteria > Bacillota > Clostridia > Saccharofermentanales > Saccharofermentanaceae > Scatonaster. The sequence goes on from JAGCVX010000031.1 coordinate 30,952, forward strand.
AAATACGGACGATTCGTCTGTCTTTTGTATCGCGCTGACGTTCTACATACTGCTTCTTCACAAGGCGGTCGATCGCTACCGTCAGCGTACCGACTGTGATACCGAGAATATTCGCGGTCTCAGTCATCGTACGTGCTTCGTACGGTCCGATAGCGTTGAGCGTGTGAAGTTCAGCAATCGATAGATCGGAGAAATACCCCTTTGATAGTGCCATTCCCTCTGTAAGAAGGACGTTGTCAAAAATATGAAGCAAGCTTTCGGCAAAATCTTGTTCGATCTGATCCATCTTTATACCCCTTTCGCCAGCACATAAAGAAATTCTACACGAAACAAAGTAAAAATACAATTAAAAATACTTGCTGTTTTTCCCCGTTTCCCTTAGGCGCTGCGCCTTTACATCAATTTTCTCTGTCATCATCTTCGATTATTTAAGCTCCGGCCGTGTTCGGTCTGACTTCTACATCTTCGATGGGGACGATCCGCGGATAGGTACCGGAGAAAAGACCGGTACGGATTACTCTCGTGTTCTCTGAAAGGGCCCGATCCATCCCGCAATAGGTGCAAAGACTGTTTAGAATCAGGTCCGGACGGACATTTCGCTCGGATCCGGCAAATGCATAGAACGTCACTGCATCCGGATCCTCGTCCGAAGCCTGGGACAGGCAGATCAGCAGCGGACGGATATCGGTCTGCTTGACCTTGCCCTTGGCCATCTTTTCCACAACAAGCGTCTCCTGCTCCATCGCCGTTTCCATGGCTTTCCGGATGCCTTTTGCTTCGAAACGGTAAGATGCGGTCGTTACGATGGACATGATGCTGTCTTTCGGTTCCGGGATCGCCTTGGACGTAAGAAGCTGAAGGCCGGAAGGAAGGTGCGCGTTCATTTCCTTGACGAAATGATCGGGATCGTACGGACGGTCCAAAGACACGTCGAGATAGTCACACATCGTCTCGATGCCGACACCCAGCGGAAGAGCAAAGACCATCATCGGGCGTGGGTTATAGCCCTGGGAATAAAGGATCGGAAGGCCGGCACGGCGGGCCGCTCTTTCAAAGCAGGTCATCAGGTCCAGATGGCCGAGATATACGGTCGCACCTGTACGGGTAAACTTGCAGCGCTGCACATAGGCGGTCTGGTGCTGCTGCATGGTCATCATCTTCTCACGTTCACTTTGCAGCATCGGACGACTCCTCCTTATTCACGTTTCTTTTGGCAAAGCACTCGCCCACGCCAAAACAGGCGACACCACAGCCGGAACAATGCTCGCGGCAGGACGGTGTAGTGGTTTCTTCATGGGCTTTGTGGCGCTCGGAAAGAAGGAACGACTTCTTCACGCCTACACTGATATGATCCCAGGGAAGTGTCTCTTCTTCCGAGAACTCTCTGGAAAAATCTTCGATCGAAAGGCCGTGTTTTTCAAGGATCGCCACCCAGTCGTCATAGCGGAAATGATCATCCCACGCATCAAAGAAATGCCCGGACTGATAGCCTTCCAGAAGTACCGGCGCAAGACGGCGGTCGCCTCTGGCCAGAACAACTTCCCAAACGGACGAATCAAAATCGTGCCATGCGTAGCGGATATTTCTGCTTCGGATGTGATCTTTCAGCAGTCTCTGCTTACGGATCAGCTCCTCTTTGCTGTTTTGCGGCTCCCACTGGAAAGGCGTAAACGGCTTCGGAATAAAAAGCGAAGTCGACACCGTGATCTCCAGACGGCGCATCTTCTGCCCGGTCTCACGTCCGACATCGTAATAGAGTTTTTCGATACGGGCCGCAAGATCCGCGATGCCCAGTACATCCTCGTCTGTCTCGGTCGGAAGACCCAACATGAAGTAAAGTTTTACGGTGCTCCAGCCGCCCATAAACGCCAGACGCAGTGCGGAGAAGATATCGTCTTCACGGATATTTTTGTTGATGACGTCACGAAGGCGCTGCGTTCCGGCTTCCGGCGCAAAAGTCAGTCCGGACTTTCTCGTGCTCTGCACCTTCTCCATCAGGTCGAGGGAGAACGAATCGAGTCGCAAAGACGGAAGCGACAGACTGGTGTGGTGACCTTCAAATGTGGAAAGCAGATTCTCCGCCAGTTCAGGGAACTTCGTATAGTCACTGGTCGCCAGCGACAGAAGGCCCATCTCGTCATAGCCGGTATTCTCCTCCAGAAGTCTGCCCTGCTCGCAAAGCACTTCCACTGACTTTTCGCGGACAGGGCGGTAGATGAATCCGGCCTGACAGAAACGGCAGCCACGGATACATCCACGAAAGACTTCCAGATAAGAGCGGTCGTGAACGACACGCAGATTCGACACCACAGGCGTCGTCGGATACGAACAATGGTCCAGATCCGAGATGATGCGCTTGGTGATCGATTTTTTCACAGTATCATCAACCGGAGTAATGACGGCTCCGGTGCATTTGTCGTAGGAAAATGAATATAGTGCGGGAACGTAGACACCTTCGATGGTGTCGCAGTTTCTAAGAAGTTCTTCTTTGGTCATCGGATGATCGGTGTCCTTGGAAAGCTTGAATTCCCGGATCTTTTCGGAAAGCTCCAGGATCATCTCTTCGCCTTCCCCCATCATGACGATGTCGAAGAAATCGGCCATCGGCTCGATGTTATACGTGACCGGACCGCCGCAGCAGATGATCGGATCGTTCTCACCGCGGTCCTTGGCATAAAACGGGATGTGACCCAGATCCAGCATCTGCAGGACATTGGTGTAGCACATCTCATAACCCAGAGTGAAGCCCAGAATATCGAAATCACAAAGCGGGGTCTTCGTCTCCAGGGAATAAAGCGGGATATTCTTTTCCCGCAGGATCTTGTCCATATCGAGCCACGGAGAGAAAGCCCGTTCGCAAGCGACAAACGGGCTCTCGTTTAACACGTGGTACAGGATCTGCAGAGCCAGATTGCTCATGCCGATCTCATAGATATCCGGAAAGCAGAAAGCAAATCTTACATAAGAAGTCTTTCCGGTACGCGAAAGTTCCTCGAGCATATCTTCCTTCACGATCGCATTGTACTCGCCGCCCACATATCTGGCCGGACTTTCAACTTGCATCAGGTCCGCTTTCGTAAGCGGCACAGGACGATTCATCATGTCGGAACTTTCTCCTTTGGTAAAAATGTGCCCCGGACGCACATCGAAATCCATCCGGGGCACAAATAAATATTACTGATTCTTCAAGCGCTTCTCAAGTGCTTTTTTCTCGGCTTCATAACCCGGCTTGCCAAGAAGTGCAAACATGTTCTTCTTGTAAGCTTCTACACCAGGCTGGTTGAACGGGTTTACGGAGTTGAGGTAACCGGAGATACCGCAGGCCTTCTCGAAGAAATAGATGAGCTGACCGAGCCAGTACTCGTTGAGTTCCGGAACGTGGATGATCATGTTCGGAACCTTACCGTCAACATGAGCCAGTACAGTACCCTGCATCGCCTTCATGTTTACATCGTTCATGTCCATACCGGAAAGGAAGTTCAGTCCATCCAGATTCTCCGGATCGTTCGGGATCTTGAAGGAACGGCGGGCCTTGTCGATTACGACAACAGTCTCAAAAAGCATACGCTTACCATCCTGGATGTACTGACCCATGGAGTGCAGATCGGTGGTGTTGTCTACGCCTGCCGGGAAGATACCACGGCCGTCCTTACCTTCGGACTCACCGTAGAGCTGCTTCCACCACTCTGTCATGTAGTGGAAAGAAGGCTCGTAGTTTACCATGACCTCTGTTGTGTAACCACGGCGGAGCAGGCAGTTTCTTGCAACTGCGTACTTATAGCACTCGTTTTCGAGAGAAACGTTCTTATAGTCACGGCTTGCATCTCTGGCACCGGTCATGAGTTGACGGATGTCGATACCTGCAACCGCGATCGGCAGAAGACCTACAGCAGTCAGAACGGAGAAACGTCCTCCGACGTCATCCGGAACTACGAATGTCTCGTAGCCTTCCTTTGTAGCGAGGCTCTTCAGAGCACCCTTCGCCTTATCTGTTGTCGCATAGATGCGGGCTCTTGCCTCTTCCTTACCGTACTTTTCTTCCATGTAGGCACGGATGATACGGAAAGCGATCGCCGGCTCAGTTGTTGTACCGGACTTGGAAATGATATTTACGGAAACACGCTTGCCTTCGAGAAGATCCATCAGGTCAGCAAGATAGGTAGCGCTGATCGAGTTACCGCAGAAAATGATCTGCGGAGCCTTACGTACTTTCTTCTGTGCCATGTTGGCAAATGAATGGGAAAGAAGTTCGATCGCTGCACGTGCACCGAGGTAAGAACCGCCGATACCGATTACCAGAAGTACGTCAGAGTCTCTTCTGATTTTTACTGCCGCTTTACGGATGCGGATGAATTCATTTTTATCATACTTGCTCGGAAGTTCTACCCAGCCAAGAAAATCACTGCCGGGACCTGTCTTCTTGTGGATCATGTTGTGAGCAACTTCCACCTGAGGCATCATCTTTTCCATCTCGGAATCTGCAAGGAATGCCATTAAATTCGATGTGTCAACTGTAATCATAAAAATACTCCTCAATCTCTTTATGAAAAAATTAGGTGCTCTCGCACCGAAATCAGTATATCACTTTTATGGCAAAATGGACGCTTTGAAACGCAGAAAAAGCATCAGAATTCATTAAGAAAATCGTTTTTTCGGACAATTTTCAGATTATGTCAAGAAAAAATGGAAATCGAAATCGGTTGCGTCAAAAAAGCAGGTCATCTGTCTTCGGAGATCAGACGGACGATCTCGATATACGTTTCCGCGGTCGCGCTTTTCCATCTCTTACATGTGCGCTCGGCCACTTCTTCGGAAGGTGCCTGCCAGACCAGAGAAAATGTCGTGGCACCCTTTTCGATCAGTTTCAAAGTCACTTCCCAGGTGCCTTCATCGTTTGGAAGATAATCCGCGTACACCGTTTCCGACTCGCTGGATTCGTGACGCCAGGATCTGGAAGCGGAACTTAAGTAGGCACGGATCCCCGCCGGAACCGACGGCAGAAGACGTGTGAGGATCTCTCTTCCCTCCGGGGTAATATCACAGGAAAGGACGGTCTTTCCGGAAGCATCTTTACGCAGTTCTCCCTTTCTTTCGGCCTCGGTCATCAGGTGCTTTTCGAGAAGCTCTTTTTTCGCCTGAGAAAACAGGAAATAATCCATATAGAGCGACTCGACCGCGCAGTCCATCAGCTGGGACGACGGGATACTGTTCACCTTCGAAAGAATATAGAGAATGATGATCTTCGCATTTGGCAGATCGGTATTGGCCATGAAGACGCTCCTTTAAAACGTGATACGGATTATTATACGACGAATCGGAAATTTCTAAAAGAAGGACCGCTTACTCTTTCAGCCAGCCCTTTTCCACACCGCGGTCAAGGTTTTTCATGATCCACGCGTAGACTTCCGGCATGAATTCCTTGATGATGTGGGCGCGTTCTTCGACCTGCGCACGGACTGCACCGCCATCGCGCCAGGTGTGCCCCTCGGTCAGTGTGTTATGCAGAAGCGGCTGGGTGCGGTCAAGGCACGCCGCATATTTTGCATCTACGGTCTCCATCGCGTCAAATTCTTCCCATAGCGCACGAAGTTCGGCACCCTGCTCCGGCGGGAGCTGGGAATAGAGCTTATCCGCCGCGGCGGCTTCCCGCTCGGCCTTGCTCTCATTTCCCTTTACATCGTAGGCGAAAGTATCACCGGCATAGATCTCGATGAGATCATGCACGACCAGCATCTTGATGGCGCGCTCAACGTCCGGTTCTTCGACACAGTATTCCTTGAAAAGAAGTGCCATAACGGCGATGTGCCAGGAATGCTCCGCGTCATTTTCATGACGGACGCCGGAGATCAGAAGTGTACGACGGTACACCTCCGTCATCTTATCGATCTCCGCGGTAAACTTCAGTTGCTGATCCAGACGCGGATTGCCGGAACTTAAGAAATCTTCAATACCCATTTTCTTTGCTCTTTTCCTTTTTTCGATTGATTACTTGGCCAGAGAAACACCGACGACGATGCCGACCACGATCAGGACGATCACGATGCATAGCGCGACCAGTTTGATGATCGCCGTCTGTTTCGGCGTCGCACGGAATCGCTCCGGATGCTTCTGGTCCCACTCCTCGATCTGACGCTTCATCATCTCGGCATTGCCTTTTCTTTCCTCTTCGGCGATGCGCTCGTCGCGCTCTTTCTTTTCCAGGATCTCCTGGTTTCCTGCCGGGGAACTTCCACAATGCGGGCACGTGCCCTTCAATGAATTATATTCTGTACCGCAATACTCGCAATGAATGATCATACTCATTCCCCTCCTTCAAACTAAGTATATTATACACGAACTGCAGGATTTTCTTTCCCTGGATAGTACCAGATCATGCAACAGTCCTTGTTTCTTTTTCGTCAATTGTGTATAAAGCAAGTAAGATACATGTTCAAGTCGTAAGGAGATCGAAGATGAATACTTTACATAACAATACGAAAAAAGCCGCAATTCTTGGCATGGCCGTATGTCTGATCGCCTCTTTATTCTCCGGCTGCCTCAGCCCCATGGAGAGCGCGGCTCAGAAAAAATGGGTCAAGAAGCTCAGCAAGGTCTTCGATGACGATAAGTTTGAATATGTAGGTCCCGGCTCGAGTACTCCTTTCGGAGTAAATTCACGTGTCGCACGAGTCAAATCAAAAGAGTATCCGGACGCCGAGATCATCGTCAGGAAAAACAACGATGGCGAACTGGTGACAAACTATAACTACATCCGTTATCAGGAAGACGTGCAAGAGTACGTCGAAGAGTATTTCGACGGAGCATTTGACTGCGAAGACTATGAAATCGAATTAAAGTTAACTGACCCGGTCACACCGATCGAAGATATTTCCAAAAAAGAATTCATCAAAGATTATCTGAGATTTAACCGGATCAACGTGATCATCTATAAAGAAGATGGTAACTTTCAGGACGATGAAGAGATCCGGGATATACTCATCGACGTCGTAAAAGACAGAGATGAAGCATGCTGTATCACGCTCTACTGCTGCACAGAAGAAACCGACGCACATACCAGAGGAAAAGAATGTGAATGCTTCTATACTCTGACCATGAATAAGAAGAACACGATCAATTCACTTATCGTCTCAAGAAACGGCGGAAAAGAAAGAACCGTTCTTCTGGAAGATGAAAAAGTGTGACGAGTCTTACTTTTTGCCCGTGATGTAATACACCGCCAGCGCCGTTCTATGAGAAAGGCCTTCCTTGGCAAGGATCGATGTGATGTAGTTTTTCACCGTGCCTTCCGAGATAAAAAGCTTGCTCGCGATCTCTTTGTTGGAAAGACCGTCGGCAACTGCGCGCACGATCTCGAGTTCACGCTCGGTATACCCGCTTTCGTCAAAGCCCTTTCCGGCGTTCATCGTGACCGCGGACTTGCTGATCGACTCCAGAAGATTTTCATCCATGACACCGGTACCGTTATAGACAGACTTGATCATCTGCTTTAGATGCTCCGGAGTATGGTTCTTGATCAGATACCCCTTCGCTCCGTTCGCCAGTGCCTTTCTAACCAGATCGTCATCGTCGAACGTGGTCAGGATCAGAACTTTTCCGAGATCTTTTTCTACGATCTCGGCGGTGGCTTCGATGCCGTCCATCACCGGCATCTGGATATCCATGAGGAATACATCCGGCTTGCTCTTTTCTGCGATCTCGATCGCTTCTCTACCGTTTGCGGCACAGCCGAGCACCTCAAAATCGTCATCCACGTCGAGGATGATCTTCATGCCGTCTCTTACAAAATCACTATCGTCTGCGATGATGACTTTGATCTTATCCATTTTTATTCCTCCTTCATCGGCAGCAGCATCGTCACGGTAAAGCCCGGCATACTCTCAAACGAGATGGTGCCGTTACATTCACGCACTCTCTGGCGCATGCCCGAGATGCCCATGCCGTCTTTCACTTCCGAACAGCCGATCCCGTCGTCTGCGATACTGACGCGCACGCGCTGCGCCATGACCACAAGCCCGATATCGATTCGGCTGCATTTACTGTATTTCATCGAATTGGATACCGCTTCAAATGCATTATCCAGAATGACTTCCCATATCTTATCGGGGATCTGCGCCGTATCTCCTTCTGTCGTAAGCTCTGTCTGTACACCCTTGTTGTTGCAGTCTTCACAGAGCTTATAAAGCTGCAGCATCGCAAGCTGCCTTTTCTCCGGACGTTCTTTTCGAAGGATCCCGCGGATCTCGTCCATGCCGCCGCGAAGCTGGTCGATGACCGCCTGGATGATCGTCTCGGATTTCTCCGGATCTTTCTTCAAAAGGACCTTGGCCGCCTCAAGCTGATACACGGATCCGTTGATGTTATGACCGAGCTTGTCGTGAAGTGTCTGCGACAGCGAAGCGCGCTGCTCGAGGATCTGGTTTTCGGCCATCATCATATTCTTTCTCTGTTCCATCTTCGCCGCATATTCCTTCTGCTGCATGTCGCGTTTGAGGTTCTGCTCGTTGATGGTATCTTCCATCATCTGTTTCTTGTAGGAACGGATAACGAAGTTGTGCTGGATATATATGACGGCCGTTAATGCGATGGCGATGAATCGTGTTACTACGGAGATCGGACTCGGGATCGCCGCGCCAAGGATCGGGATCAGATAGATCTTCGGATCGACGGCATCAAAAAGCGAAAGAAAATCGTAGAGGATCACAAAGCCCAGAAGGAGAAATCCCGTCTCACCCAGAACCATCAGCACGATATAAAAGGCCGCAGCCAGAAGGAGGCAGAGGAACTTATACTTTTTCTTTCCCACTTCGAAGGCACCCATCGCAGAAAGATAAAGCGAGAACAGAAGGAGCACCCACGCCGAGACCTCCTCGCCGTTTGCTCTCTCGATAAAACCATATGCGCCGAAAGTGAACATCAGCAAAAGACGCACCAGCACAAAATAATGATTCTTCAGTCGTTCCAAAAGCTTCCCCTCACTACGATCTATCCTACTTCACATAATAGCATATTAAGGGCAGGAAGTACGTCTTCCTGCCCTTTTCACACTCAATAAAACACCAGATATTCACTCCTCCGCATGGCGGAACTTCATACCGATCGAGCCCAGCGAGATCGAGATGACCATGTATGCCAGAAATACGCAAAGCAGCATCGGGATAAATGTATTGTCGCCAACGAAGATCATCTCCGTTCCTTCGAGGAACCACTTCTGCGGCATGACCGCCGACAGTGCCTTTACCAGCGCACCGGTATCATCAAGCGGAAAATATGTACCTGCCAGAAGCGAAGACATCGACCAGATCGTAAATGCCATGATGTTGGCACTCATGACGTCACCCATGAGCACACCGAGGTCCAGGCTGATGGAACTGAAGATCATTCCCAGGAAGAACATCAGAAACAAAAGCTTTCCTCTTCCCATCCCGAATCGGTTCGCATCGAAGAAGAGTGTGCAGATGCCGAGGACCGCCGTGACCGAAGCGCAGGATACTACGCTGACAACAAGTTTTGCGAAGAAATATCCGAGTGAAGAAAGACCGGTAAGACGAAGTCTCGTCAGAACCTGATCGTGTTCTTCTTTGATGATGGTATGCGCGACAAATGTACCGCTCAAAACATAGGCCAGAGTCATGATCGCAAACGCATAGCCCATGGAGGATTTCTGATCCTGCTGCTGATCTGTAAGACGGCGGCTGTTCTTTCCGGAAAGGATACTGATCTCCTTTTCCGGCATCATCTCTTCACGGGTACGAAGAAGGTTTGTGGCCCCCTCGATGCCGGCCTGGTTTTGCGCGGTCCGGATCCTTCCGAGAAGAATCTTGACGTCGTTTTCGAAAAGGTCGTATCTTTCATCGTCGGACATCACGTACAGCGTCATGGCATCTTCGAATCTTCCTTCAAAAACCATCTTTTCAAAATCGCGAGTCAGGAACATCGCTGCACCCATGCGGTCATTTTCGGCGTCATCTTTGATCTGCGCATCGACCTGTTCTTTTGTAATATCCGGGGTCTTGATCCGTACTACGATAAATGCACCGCTGCCCGCAAGTTTTTCTAAAAGATAATCACTGCCGTCACTTTCTGATGCATCAAAAACCTTGATGACAAATGCACCATCGTTGTTGTAGTACACGACTTTTTTCCCGATACTTTCATGCTCGACCACTTCTCTTACAAGCTCATAGGAGTGGGCGCCCATCGCGCCGTTCTGCATACCCAGGATCAGGCTGCTGATGACCGGGATGAGAACGAGAAAAAACAGAAAAGACTTGTTGCGGAATAGAAGTTTAATGCTGGAACAAATCAGGGTGATCATGCTCTTCCCCTCCTTTTCATTTTCATGATGGCGATGGCCAGAAGTGAGCAGCCCACAGCAAGACCGCCACAGTACAGGATCGCGCTCAGGTAATAGTCGGATCTTCCCATCGAAGCCAGTTCGACCATGGAACGGTTACAGTGATAGATCGGCGACAGGAGCTTGATGATCTTCGGATGATCGGCAAACATGTATGTTTCAAAAGATCCGCCGAAGAATCCCCAGATCCACACGAGCGCAAAGATGACCACGATCGTACCGATGACATTATCCGTGATACTGTGAACCATCAGGCTCAGCGCTACCGCTGCCGGGATCATGACCAGAAGAAGTCCCACTACAATCAGCGGATTCCCCCAGTGCACACCAAAAGATGCCGTCGAAAGAAGGATGGCGATCCCGATATCCACGATCACGACCAGAGAAATCGGAAGGAGTTTTCCCAAGTAGATCTGTGTGTCCGAAAGGTTCGATACCTGAAATCTCTTTCCGATGCCGTACTTTTTCTCATTGGAAAGAAGCGCGGCGGCACCGGCAAAGGCGCACCAGGCAAAATAAAGGACATATACCATACCGTAATAATCTCTGGAATCTACTGCCGGTACAAACTCCGGATGCTCAACGGACAGCTTCACGGTTTCTTCCGAAGAGGCATTTCCCGTGGCTGCATCCATCGCCTGATCGACGAATTCCGAAAGGAAGTATTCGAGCGTCATGCCTTCCACTTTCTGATCTTCCGTACGGTACACGGTATATCCCGAAGAGCCGAACGTAACAAAGCCGCCCAGATCATTTTCCCGGATCGTTTCTTCCGGCTCATCGCCCGAAAAAGGAAGGAACCGGATCCCGGCGGAAAGCCCTGTTTCTTTCAGCATCGCTTCGCCGTTTTTCCAAGGACTTCCCTCTTCGAAACTATATCCGCAGGAGAAGTTTTCGGCCTTTTCGTATTTGGCCATCAATGCGGAAAATGCACTGATCAGGACGGCCGATACGATGAGGGGACAAAGGATCAGCATGAAAGCATTGAGCCAGCTTCGCCCCATCAGTTTGAAGTTGTTTTTTATCATATAACGAATCATATTCTTCGCCTCGTCTTTTCCTCAGATGTCTCTCAGTTTCTTACCCGTAAGCGTCAGGAACACTTCTTCGAGCGTGATCGTGGACGGATCTTCAACAACGAGTTTTTTCAGTTCCTCAGAGGTACCGGTCGCGATGATCTTTCCGTTATCCATGATCGCGATACGCGTACAGATCGCTTCGACTTCTTCCATATAGTGAGACGTGTAGATGACGGTCGCGCCGTTCTGGTTGGATTTCTTGATGCGTTCGAGGATAAAGTTTCTCGACTGCGGATCGATACCGACTGTCGGTTCATCGAAGATCAGAAGATCCGGGTGATGGCCGATGGCGCAGGCGATGTTCAGACGACGTTTCATACCGCCCGAAAAATTCTTGGCATATTCGTTTTTGCGATCGAGAAGTCCGACATACTCGAGCGACTCATCGATACGCTCTTTCAGTTCTTTGCCCTTGATGCCGTAAAGCGACGTAAAAAGCTCTACATTCTCCCAGGCTTTGAGTCTTCCGTGGATCGCAAGATCCTGCGGGATATATCCGAGTTTTTTACTCAGTTCTTTTCTGTTTTTGCGGAAATCCTTTCCGAAAAACTCGACACTTCCGAGAGTCGGACGCACGATGTTGCAGATCATGTTCATGGTGGTGGATTTACCGGCGCCGTTCGGTCCCAAAAGACCGAAGATCTCGCCCTTTTGAATCTCGATATTGAGATTGTCGACCACGACTTTGTTGCCGTACTTTTTTGTCAGATCCGTAAGTTTCAGAATCGTTTCCATAAGAATCACTCCGTAAAGAAAATGTGTTTTTCCGGTTTGCCGTACGCGTTTCCCACGCCTCGGTCTTCACTGATATCAGCATATCAGTCCATTTTCTATAGCAGAAGTGAAAAAAGACAGGTTTTACGGTATGACTTTTGTCATACTTTCTTCAGAACGATCTCCACGACGAATCCGCCGCCCTCACGATTACGGACTTCCAGACCGCCGCCCATGCGTTCCATAAAGATGGACGCAAGATAAAGACCCAGACCGCTTCCGTCTTTACCGGATTCCGTCGCTACGGATCCGCGGTAGAACTTCGCCGTCAGCATATCCAGCTCGTCTTCCGGCACACCGGGTCCTCTGTCCGAAAGGATCACATGGATGTGTTCCTCCTCCGTAGAGAAGCTCACTTCCAGCGGTGTGCCCGCATACTTAAACGAGTTACCCGCAATATTATCGATCACCTGCTCGAGACGAAGTTTATCCACCAGGATCAGGCACTGCGGAACTTCCCCTTCCTGCTTCACTTCGCCATAGTAACGAAGATCGGAGAGCATATCGGAAATGATCAGGGAACTTTCTTCTTTCGGTTCCACCTTCAGTTCTTCCAGTTCCTCCAAAGTCGCCTTAAACATATTATCGACCAGGTGCTCGACCGAATCGGCCTTCGACTTAATTACCGCGACTTTCTCCTGCACATCCGAATCTTTATGCTTAAGCTCCATCACCTCACATGTCGCCTTGATGGTCGCCACCGGCGTCTTAATATCATGCGAAAGCTCTGCCACCAGTTCCTGTTTGCTCCGGTTGGCGCGGTTCTCTCTTTCCGCGGATTCCTTGAGTTTCTCACGCATGCGGTCGAAGGATTCGGTAAAAGCACCGAAGTAATTATGCTTCGTCATTTCCAGCGGCATATCCAGGTTTCCTTTACTGACCTGCGCGGCAAATGTGCGAAGTTTCGTAAACGGACGGATATAGAAATACCAGATAAGAAGCAGGAGGATCATCCCCAGAAGATATGCTGCGCATAGTACCGTCACCAGCTGTGTCCGCTGCTTATTTACCATAGACCGGTATTCCGTATTCCGCGCATCAAAAGCGATCTTTCCGGCGATATCTTTTCCATCGCGGTAATCAAATACCGACCAGCCTCTTCGGATCCAGTCATTATTCACAGACTCATAATTCTTATCCGAAATAAGAGCAATATCACAGTTATATTCTTTTTCCAGTTCTTCGATCGAAGCCTCATCGAGCTCCTCCGCGGAGCTTCGGATCGAGGTGAGTTTCTCCGTGATTTCTGTCACCTTCGTATTCAGCTCGAGCATGTCGATGGGAAATTCCGTCTTCGTCTCGATCCGGTTCCAGAAAACAAGTCCGGTCAGGAGCACCAGAATCGTATAGGCAAGTGCGATCATCCGTAACTTCATGACGGAATCTCCAGCATATAGCCCGTGCCCCAGATGGTCTTGATCCACTTCGGTTCATTGGGATTGTTCTCGATCTTCTCACGCAGTCTTCGGATATGCACATTGAGCGTACCGTCAGAATAGAACGAATCGCCCCACACTTCTTCGAAAAGTCTTTCCTTGGAAACGATCGTATTCTTATGCGCAAGAAGGCAGGAAAGCAGTGCAAATTCCTTGGCCTTGAGCGCGATGGTCCTGCCCTCCACGCGGCAGCTCATCGTCGCCTCATCGATCTCCAGAACACTCTCGCCGGCCAGATGATTTACGGCCTGACTGCTGCCGTGATTTTTCATCGCCTCCAGGCGCTTAAGATGGACTTTGACTTTGGCAAGAAGGACACTCAGAGTATAGGGCTTCTTCACATAATCATCGCCGCCGATATTCAGTGCCACCAGAACGTCGTCATCACTCTGCCGGGCGGAGATAAAAAGGATCGGTGTATCATATGTCTCACGAAGCGTCTTACAAAGTGCAAATCCGCTTTCATTTCCGAGATTGATATCCAGCAGAAATACATCCGCCGTATTCTCTTTAAGAAACGCCAGGCACTCCTCCGTCGTCGCCACACATGCGCAGGACACTTCGAACATCTCGAAATACTCCTGCGTCATCTTGGAAAGATCGATCTCATCGTCTATGATCAGACAGTTATAATGCACGGCAAATTCCCCTTTAGCTATTCATTATCCCAAGTATAGCACACTTCCCCGAACGTACACGTCCGTATCACGAAGAAAAAGCACTTGCCGTCCGGATCACATTTTAAGAAAGAAAAAGCCCCGGAGCGGTTCCTAGGCGTTAAGCACCTTTTGAATCACTCCGGGGCATTGGCTTTTAGTTAGTAACTAACCGATCAGATCTCTCCTCGATCGATTCCGTACTGGTTGCAGATCTCCTGGAATTCCGGGCAGGAAGCAAATGCCTTCATGGCATCCGTTCTTGTGGTTCCACCGTTCAGAAGTCCCAGCCAGTAGTTAAATCCATCCGCATCCGGCTCTCTTCCCATGAAGGTCGTATAAAGTCTTGTCAGGTACTCTTCATTGGATGTATTGAATCCCTGGAACTCAGGAGACTCGAAGAAGAGACTTGCTGCCTGATAACCGGATACTTCCAGATTTGTTAGAGCCAGTGACCAGTAATTCAGTCCGTCTGCTTCAGGATCTCTTGCCAGACAGCAGGTATAAAGACGGGTTGCA
>JAGCVX010000032.1 GCA_017962145.1 Clostridiales bacterium
CTCGCAGATCTTATAAGGGTCGATGCCCTTTGCGTCGCAGATCTTCTTAGCTTCTTCGATGGAAGAGATTCCGTTCTCTTTAAGAGCCTTGTTGATCTGATCTATTCTTCTGTCATAGCTTTCAAACAATGCCATAATCTTAAATCTCCTTCCTCTTACTCTTTACGCGGATCGATGTAACGAGCCGCATCAGCGAATCTGCCGTATGTACCAAGGTTATCCTTGTAAGCCTGGTTTGCATCCTTACCGGACTTGATCTGATCCAGCATCGGTCCGATCTTCAGGAACTGATAACCGATGATCTGATCGTCTTTGTCCAGAGCCAGCTTAACGATGTAACCTTCTGTGAGCTCGAGGTAACGAGGACCCTTCTCCAGAGTAGAGAAGATCGTACCTGTCTGAGAACGCAGACCCTTACCAAGATCTTCCAGACCGGCACCGATAGAAAGACCGCCCTCGGAGAATGCAGACTGGGAACGTCCGTAAACGATCTGCAGGAACAGCTCTCTCATAGCGGTGTTGATCGCGTCGCAAACGAGGTCAGTATTGAGTGCCTCGAGGATCGTCTTACCCGGGAGGATCTCACCGGCCATAGCCGCGGAGTGAGTCATACCGGTGCATCCGATCGTCTCTACGAGAGCTTCCTGGATAACGCCCTTCTTGATATTCAGGGACAATTTGCAAGTACCCTGCTGCGGTGCACACCAGCCGATACCGTGTGTGTAACCGGAGATATCCTTAATTTCTTTGGCCTGGATCCACTTTCCCTCTTCAGGAATCGGAGCAGGTCCATGGTTGCAGCCTTTTGCAACGCAAGTCATCTGTTCAACTTCATGTGTCTTGATCATGTTGAAAACCCCTTTCGAAATATTGCGTGTAGCCATTGTGCACGCCGTTTCGAAAAGCCGGCACACAACAACACCTCGTTTATTATAGCAAATCTCATTAAAATGACAACCTGATAAACGCACAAATTGCAAGGTTTTTCACGCATAAAATGATTTTCATTTCGCTTTCCCAAATGCACTGTCGCAAGCTCCCGAAAGCGCCTGTTTTCACGGCCTTTTCGCCCCCGCACCTTTACAGTTCGGTTACATCGCGCGCGTAAGGCTTGTATTTCCCGGATCCCCCCCCATAATGAAACTAGAATCGTAAAATGCCCGCAAATCCCCTGTTTTGCTTCCTCGATAGAAGGAGGATGTTCTTATGAAAAATGCATCGAAGAAATCTCTTTCCCGCTCTCTCGCACTCATGCTCTGCGCTGCCCTGATCTTGCCTGTTTCGGCGTCCTGCAAGAAGAAGGAAAAGAAGGTAAATACCCCGCTTTATCCGGACGGCACGCCCAGAGAACTCTACGTCAAAGAAGACGATCCGTACTTTACGGCAACCACCATAGACTTAACTGTCCCGATCATCGAGACAGAAAGAAAACTCGAAGGCTTTGGCATCCACGGCATGAAGTTTTCAGGTGACAATATCCTCGTCGGCTATACGCAAGGATTTCTTCTGACCGCCGCCGAAGCAGCGGAGTTGTATGACATTGACTATAACGATCCGGAAGAAATTCTTCGAAGCTACGAACTGACCTTTTCCCAGAATATTGCCGGCATCCAGATCTTCGCAGAAGACGGAACGCAGAAAGGAAAAGTAGAGCTCAGTATCTACGAAGGCCTCAACGAGATCAAGCCTCTCACGGGCGGAAGATTCGCCGTCACGGTCGATGAATTCCTTCCTGAAGAACAGGAGGACAGAAGTAAACTTCTGATCGTAAACGAAAAAGGCGAGCGCGAGCAGGAGATCGTGCTTGAAGACGGCATGGCCGCGGCCTTCCTCGACGAGCTCGCGGACGGAAATCTCCTCCTTGTTTCCCAATCCTACAACGGCCATCAGGTCGTCCTGATCGACAATACCGGTAAGATCTACGCGAAGGCACCGTTCGAAGAAGAAGTCGTCGCACTGTTCCCGATCGGCGACAAAGAATACGTTCTGTCACAAGAGACAGAATATACCGGAGAAACGACCATCTGGCACCGATACCTTCACGAGGTCAATATCACTGACGGCACCCTCGGCGCGCCCACCGAGATCGATTCGACGATGCCTTATCAGTTCCGCTTCTCAAACGGCAAGCTCTACGGCATGGACGAAGACGGCAATATCTATCTTTGCGACCTGCAAAAAGGCACGCAGGAACCGGTTTTCATAAAAGAATATGCTGACGTCGTGCTGTCGGGCATGAGCGACATCCGCGTAAACGAAAACGGTGACATCGACATCCTCTACTCCAGATACGAAGGCTCCGGCCCGACCGCGCGTTCCTACCCGTACATGACACGCCTTCACAAAGAAGAGAAGAACCCGCACGCCGGAAAACGCATCATCTACGCCGCGTCCTGCACCGATTCCATGAGTGCATTTGATGAGATGGTCGCAGCGTATAACCGCCGTCCGGAAAGCAAATGCCGAGTCGTTTCGTACGTGCAGCAGATCGATCCCGAGACCGCCTATTCGAAGGCAAAGTCCACCGCGGCCGACAAACTCCTTCTCGACATGAAGTCCGGCTACGGCCCGGATATCCTTCTCGACTGCGCCGAATTCAGCCAGTTCAATTCCGACAAGATCCTTCTGGATCTGAATACTTTCATCGACGGCGAGAACGGTCTTTCGCGAGATTCACTTTTCGACAACATTTTCCGTGCGTTTGAAGTGGACGGAAAACTCTACCAGATGCCGATCATCTGTTACCTGGAAGGCTTTAACGGAAACCCCGATCTTCTCGGAAGAACCGAAGGCTGGACCGTCGATGAATTCGACGCAAAGATGAGCGCCCTCCCGGACGGAGTATTCCCGCTTTTCGGCTATACCGCGGAGTTAAATACACAAGAAGGCATCACGGTCGAGTCCAAGCTCGGCATCCTTCTAAGCCTTCTTTATTCCGACATGAGCCACTATGTGGACTATAGCGGAAACAAAGCAAACTTCGACAGTGACGATTTCCGAAAACTCATGGAAGTCGCCGCCAAGTACGGAGACCGCCTCGACAGCGAACAGTATATGGATCTTTACGAACGCTACGATGACTGGAGTTACCACAATATCGAATCACTCATTATGCAGGACGGGGTAAGCGCACTGTCCACCATGATATGTAGTAACCTCGCGTCCTTCGGAGCCTACGCCGATCTTAACGGCGGCGATCCGCTCTTTATCGGATGGCCGACCACGAAGGGCAAAGGTGTTTCCGCAAATGCGCAGATCTTCGTCGGTATCTCCGCATTCTCAGACTGCCCGCAGGAAGCGTGGGACTTCTGCGCGTACCTGACCGGGTATGAAGCACAGGAACTCTTTGCAAGATCCGGCTGGCGCGGCATCAGCATCAACCGCGAGATGACAGAAAACGCCTTCCAGCTCGAGATCGAAAGCTACGAAGAACTCGTCGAGCTCTATAAGGATTACCCGGAAAGAGCCGAGATGAGTGCCGAGCTCAACGCAGATGTTGCAAAAAAATACATCGCCCTCATCGAGAGGATCGATACCTCGATTCAGACCAATCCCGTGATCGTGGACATCATCATCGAAGAAGCCCCCGCCTACTTTAACGGCCAGAAGACCGCCGAAGAAGTAAGCCGCATCATCCAGCAGCGCGCCACCACGCTCCTTCAGGAAAGTAAGTAACTCCGCCGGCGCGCCGGAAAACCCGAACTTTCGCGCCGGGGACGCTGCCGCGCGCATCCGTCCCCGCGCCTCCCCCTTGCATCATGGTGTACAATTATAGAATGTAATTACTAAAAAGGAGCAGGGACCAACACGCCATGAATGCCAAGCGACTGATCGTCACGTTTGTTTTCGCCATCGTCCTGATCGGATTTTTCATCTGGATCATCAGCGCAGCCGTGGACAATCTGGCCAGAAACAACCGTATCTGGAAAGAAAAAGCCCAGGATGTGACCGCAGCGGTCGAAACACTCAACAACAAGCAGTATGACATCATGTACTACGGTGCCGACATCGAAGCGCCCCAGTCCCTGCGCGCAAGAAAGATCGTTGATTTTGAGACGGCGTCCCTGGCCGGCCCCGAAGATAACCCCGAGCATGTCGGTCATATCCTGATCTTAAACGATCTCGCCGGTGATCTTCCGATGACCGACGAGCAGTGGACGAAGGTGCAAAACCTCATGCGTTACGACGGCTATATCCTGATCTACTTCGGATCTGACAAACTCCCGCTCATGCAGGAAAAAGGATTCTTCTTCGATGTCTATTCGAGAAATACAAGAAGCATCATCTTCTGGGACAACGGCAGGCAGTGCGAGCCCGGCTTTGCGGACAATCCCTTTATCATTCCGGAGGTCGTAAGACAGCAGAGCGACGAGACCCAGCTCAAGATCTATGCGGCTATCATGAAACTTAGCGAAGGAGCGTACATCTAAGTGGATAACGAAAAAGAAAGAATCCTGCAGATCCTCCACCGCTACGACGAGATCTTGGCCTCCATGGCCGATCCCGCGATCGTAAGTGACGGCGCGCGCTATCTAAAACTCACCAAAGAATTAAGTGACCTCGAGCCCGTGGTCTCCCGCATCCACGATAAAGACCGTGTGACAAAGGAACTTTCCGACGCAAGAGAACTGCATACCGCCGAGGACGACGAAGAGATGCGCAAGATGGCGGCCGAAGAAGTCGCAAGTCTTGAAGCTGAACTCCAGGCGATCGAAGCGGACCTCGAAGATCTTCTCGCGGTCAAAGACCCCAAAGACGAGCGCTCGGTCATCATGGAGATCCGATCCGGCGCGGGCGGAGAAGAAGCGGCACTCTTTGTTTCTGACCTCTACAAGATGTACACCGCCTATGCCTTAAGTAAAGGCTGGCGAACCGAGTATATTGACAGCAACGATACAGAACTCGGCGGCTACCAGAAACTGGTCTTCTCGATCGAAGGCCGCGGCGCATATAGCTGCTTCAAATACGAGAGCGGCGTGCATCGTGTACAGCGTGTTCCCGTGACCGAGTCCGGTGGACGTGTCCATACATCCACGGTTACCGTCGCGGTGCTTCCGGAGGTCGACGAAGTCGAGGTCAACATCAACCCGAACGATCTAAAGATCGATACATTCCGTGCATCCGGTGCCGGCGGTCAGCACATCAACCGTACCGACTCCGCGATCCGTATCACGCATCTTCCTACAGGACTTGTCGTGACCTGCCAGGATGAGCGGTCCCAGCACAAGAACCGTGCCAAGGCGATGGCGGTTCTCCAGAGCCGTCTTTTGGAGATGGAAGAGCAGAAGCAGACCGGTGCGATCGCCGCGGAACGAAGATCCCAGGTCGGAACCGGAGACCGCTCCGAAAAGATCCGAACCTATAACTACCATCAGGGCCGAGTCACGGATCACCGGATCGGACTGACCCTCTACCGTCTAGAAGAGATCCTCGGCGGTGACTTGGAAGAGATCGTACGTCAGTTGACGCTTGCGGACCGGGCAAATAAACTCGGATCGGCAGCTCCCGACGACGAAGAATAAGAAAAACGTAAAAACACTGAAACTTCGGTCTGTGTAACACTGTTACACGACCAAAAACAAAGAAAAATCGAGGCGAGAAACGTGGCAATGGAGCATTGGGATACAAAACTGGTGACGATCGAAGACGAGGCAGGATTTGCTGCCGCCGCCCGCGCACTTTATGAGGGACAGGTAGTCGGTATGCCGACCGAGACCGTCTATGGACTCGGATGTAACGCAAAAGATCCGAAGGCCGTGGCAAAGGTATTCGAAGCCAAAGGCCGCCCGTCGGATAATCCGCTCATCGTCCATGTGGCAAGTAAAGACACGATCCCGACGCTTGTAGAAGAGATCACGCCCGTGGCAAAAGTCCTGATCGATGCATTTATGCCGGGCCCGATCACGGTGATCATGAAAAAAGCACCCGTCATCCCGGATTGCGTCAGCGCGGGTCTCGACACCGTCGGTATCCGTTTCCCGATCCATCCGGTTGCGCAAAAACTTATCGAAGCAAGCGGTGTGCCCGTTGCGGCCCCGTCTGCCAATCTTTCCGGAAGTCCGTCCCCGACGAGAGCCGAGCATGTCATGAAGGATATGATGGGTCGTATCCCGTATGTCGTAGAAGGCGGCGAATGCCAGGTGGGCCTGGAGTCGACCGTTGTCGATGCGACAGGCAACTGGCCGCAGATACTGCGTCCCGGTGCGATCACGATCGAACAGATGGAAGAAGCCCTGAAAAATGCAGGTATCGAGAAACCCGAGACCATCCGCGCCCTCGAGCAGAAAGCCGGCGAAGCCCCGCGTGCTCCCGGCATGAAATACCGCCACTACGCGCCGTCCTGTGAAGTAAAGATCCTGGGATCCGGCGACTTCGATAACTATGAGGAATATTATAAGGAAGCCGTCGAGCGTGAGATCCTCGATGAGAAGACCCCGGTCGGCCTCTTTGTCGGCACCAGGATCGCCCACGAAGTAAAGACACTCTTTGCCGATCAGCTCGACCATATCCTCTTTTACGAATACGGCGACGACTTCGATGTCGAGCAGGCCGCGCACCATCTCTTCGACGGACTTCGTGAACTCGATGAGAAGAAGGCCACGATCCTCTTTGCGCCGGCGTTCCCGGAAGAAGGCCTGGGCATCGCCTACATGAACCGCTTAAAGAAAGCCGCCTCCGAGAACCGTCCGACCGCCGAACCCGCTCCGTCCAAAAGAAGAGTCCTCTTCGTCTGCTCCGGCAATACCTGCCGCAGCCCGCTGGCCGAGGCGATCCTTCGCGCGCTCTGGAAAGAAGGCGAGCCCCACACGATGCTCGGAAGACCGGATGTCAAAGCCGAGCTCGAGGTCACATCCGCCGGTGTGACGGCATCCGAAGACCGTGAATACACAAGATTCTCCGTCGAGATCGCCGAATACGAATATGACCAGGACATCTCGAACGAATGGTCCACGCCGGTGACCGAGTACCGCCTCGATGACCAGGACCTGATCCTGTGCGTGACTTCGGACCACTCGCACTACTTAAGAACCAAATACCCCCGATCCTGTGAGAAGGTCTTTTCCTTCCAGGAGATCCTCGAAGATAACTTCATCGAGGGCATCTCCGGCGAAGTTCTTGATCCCTACGGTGGGGACTACATCACCTACCAGAAGACTGCTTCCCAGATCGAAGCGATCCTGCGCGCCGTGCTCCCCGAGATATTGAAAAAGTGGGAATTCGTGAGCGCGAATAACGACGGATAAGTAAAGGAAGAAGATATGCTGTACATCATGAGACACGGTAAGACCGATTGGAATGCACTTCGAAAGATCCAGGGTAGAACGGATATTCCTCTGAACGATGAAGGAAGAAGAATGGCCCAGGACGCGGCAAAAGAATATGCCGATGTCCATTTTGACATCTGCTACTGTTCCCCGTTGATCCGTGCAAAAGAGACCGCCGAGATCCTTCTGAAAGGTAGAGATGTCCCAATCGTCTTTGATGACCGCTTAAAAGAGATGTGCTTTGGTATCTACGAAGGAATCGAAAACTCCTTTCAGATCCCGGACTGCCCGGTAAATGTCCTGTTCTGGAATCCCGAGAAATACACTGTTCCGGTGGAAGGCGGGGAGAGCATGGACGAGATCCTCGGAAGAACGAAGGCGTTCCTCGATGAAGTCATCGAGCCTGGGCTTAAGGAAGGAAAAGACATCCTGATCGTTGCCCACGGTGCCACGAACTCCGCTTTGACCTGCCAGTTCAAAAACCGTCCCGTCTCCGAATTCTGGGCCGAAGGCATCCCGAACTGCAAGCTCCTCCAGCTCGCATAAACCTCGCGCAGCGAACGTCATGTTCTGGCTCCCGCTCTCATGAATGATTATCAATCATGTATTAAATTGCAAGAATCTTTACAGATTATTGGCACTATGCTAAAATCATCACAAATCATCACAAATCATCACAAACAGAGAGAATCATCACAAATCATCACAAACAAAAGAAAATCATCACAAAAACTGTATTCTATTACAAATGTGAGGTTGGCATGACAAAGATTAATCCGTTTACCAGAACACCAGGAGTGGCAGGTGTCGCTTTTATAAATATGCATTATGCAGATGAGATAATCGATAATTTCGAGAGCAATCTCTCATCAAAGTTCGTATATAAGATTGTGGGATTGAGGGGATCCGGTAAATCCGTTGAATACAGTAAAGTCATAAATACCCTTTCAAAAAAGCAAGGTTGGCTTGTGTATACTTTGTCTGCAGCCGGAGATCCAGTGACTACCCTGATAGCAAAGTTAAGCAAGGAGTCGTTTATCGACAGCAAAGTACATTCAACATCAGTATCTGCAGGAGGTTCAGCCGAAGCAGGTATCGGCATAGTAAAAGGGTCATCTGATTTGAAGATCTCGCAAACATCCGTAATCAATACCATGTACTATTCTGCCGAAGCGGAATTGGCTGAGATGATCCAGAAAGCCAATGACAAAGGTTACAAGGTGCTTGTCGGAATTGATGATATTGCAAGGACCCCAGAGATGGTCAAGTTTTTGTCAATATGGGGAGCAATGTTGTTGGATGACAAAAAACGCATCTATTTTGTCTGCACTGGTTTGGCGAAAAACATAGAAGATTTTACGGATGCCCCAAATCTTACCTTCTTTAAGAGAAGTGAACCAATAGAAACAGGGCCGCTGGACAGATACGATATTGCATTAATGTATCGCAATTTGCTTGGTGTGGATAATCAGGAAGCTGTAAGACTGTCAAAATTCACCTGCGGATATGCATATGCATATCAAGTATTGGGGTCCATATATTTTGACAAGCGCAAAGACGAGACATGGGATGATATTGTTGCGAAGTTTGACCGAATCATATTTGGAGATTCATATGATCTTATATGGAAGTCGCTGACTGGCGCGGAACAGGAATTTATCAGATGTGTAATCAATTCCGGAACAGGAAAAGCAGCAGATATTAAAGCGTTAATGCCGCATCCGAAAGGATACGATTCTTTACGCCAGCGGATCAGAAATAAGCATCTAATCGATATGGCTATTTTCAACTTCGTAGTTGAGATTTATAAACCGCCGACAAGTAAATAACTCCATCGGTACTTTAATGGCATTAGCCTGATGCCTCTACCTGATCTAATTCAGGCTACTTTTAGTTTCGTGATCTGTTCTCTTTCCTTGATCCGGATCTCCCGTATACCTACGAGCTTGATCATCTGGTACGCAGCATTGACATCTGCATTCATGCAGATCCCGGTGTTGCTTCGGAACAGACCTCTCTTTATTCTTCGTTTCTTATCGTAGTATGACACTTCCGGTCTTTCTCCGTCAAGATAACTCGTCCCGCTGGTGTAGCTCTCACGTACTATCCTGACTTCTATCCCTTCCAGTCTCGCCTTGTAGGAGATCATGTCGATCAGCATCTTGTAAGGGATGGATACGAAGTTCTGGTTTGTTATGTTTCCCATACTGGCATTCTGTTTCCATCCGTGGTTATTGCCGATCACAATGACACCCACTCCCGACACAACAGCAAGATCCACGATCTTTCTGCTCGCCTTGTGGAGATAGTCTTTGACCTTCCTGTTCCTCTTTTCCGTCAGTCTTTCTATTCTTACTGTCTTATCGCGTTTGTTACTTGTCTTCGCCTCCTTCTGTAGAAGTGCCCTTGTCTTATTGAAGTATTGGTTTATCGATTTCAAAGGTTTTCCATTAACGATTACTGGCGTCATTTCTGAATCCCATGCCGCTGCGATAAGATTATTGACTCCCAGGTCGATACCCATGACGGTGTCCGATTGTTTTGCTTCGGATTCTTTTCTCTCATACAGCAGCGAGATATGGATAGCATCTTTACTTGTCTTGATTCTTATTTGTCTGACGTTTTCATGTCTTGCGCGGATTCGGATACCTTTGAGAAATCCCGGCATCTTAACATAGCCATCCTTTTCGATATGGAAGTTCTGGCTCGTGATAACAAGCGCGCCTCTTCCATCCGTGGAATCCAAATACCCGGGAGCATGCGGATGCCCAAGAAATCTGTCCGGCTCTTTAGTGTATTCTTTGCTTGTTACGTAGAATGATTTCCATTCCCGGCACTTCTCCTGTATACAGATCTGACTGCAGGTAGCATAGGGTACGGCCTTGTACTCAGATGTACCTTTCAGATAGCAGCTGAGAAAATACGCATCCGCTATAAAGCTGTTCTCCGCATCTACATACTTGAGTTCCTTTTTCCCGGGACGGCTCTCGTTATATCTCCGGATACCATCGTTCACAGCCTGAAGCATTTCCTGTTCCCACTCTTCCAGGTCTTTTCCTGTCTTGAGTTTGGTATGGATACGGTAGCACTGCCTGATGAGATAATTGACAGAGTTGGAAAGATTCTTTACAAGATAGCAATAGTTGTCGATTTCAGAACCAAGGTTTTTGTTTTTTCTGACCTTGATCCTGTGTTCTTCTGAAAGTATCATGTTCACACCTCCAGAGAGGGTAGAGGGGAACGGGCAGAGATATCCCTGTTTCTGACAGATATACCTGCACTCAGCATATGACCGAACATCAGGCCAAGGGTTTCTTCTCTCTTTCTTCTGTTGTTTGCAATAAGGTTATTCCATACGATGTAATTCCCGAGATGCTTGGTGGAAACACCACGGAACTTCTGCATGAATTCCTTCAAAGTCCGGTGATAGGCATTGATACGCTGTACCCCGTATGTGATTCCGTCTCTTACAGAGATATGGCTGTCTGTATCCATCTGGATAAGGCGTATATCCCTGCTCTTTGAGAAAGCCCTGTATGCTTTCTCGTTGTCAGTACATAGCGTAGCATCGGGTGAGATGATCCCTTCGAACACGGCAGAGATACACGAAGAACTGGGCTTCCCAAGTTTTGCCGGTCTGGCATAGGAGACACCTGACGTATCTACAGCACAGGGCACACATACTTTCTCGGCAGACAGTCCTTTAGAATGAGTGTCATTTCCTCTCTTGTGTGCTTTTCTGGGCATAGTGAAAGACTTGCTGTTCTTATGGTTCCCTTTGTACGAAACATTGAAGAAGGTCTCATCTGCTTCGACAGTACCATCCAGATATACCTTGTCTGTTACTTCACGCAAAGCATCAAGAATCTTGTGCCTCCACAGAAATGCTGTCGTGACGGAGATCCCGCATTCTTCCGAAGACTCTTTCAGGGTCTTCTTATCCAGCATGCATTTCAGGTACTTGATCCAGATACCCATTCTTTTCCTTGTTCCTGTTGTAATGGAGTTGGAGCCCGGAATAAAGGACTTTCCGCAATCCCTGCAGAGGAAGCGCTGTGTTCCGTCTTTCCGTTTTCCGTTTCTGACTACGTGATCGCCTTTGCAATAGAGGCAGGAGCAGTTGTCTCCCATCCTTGTTTCAATAAGGAATGTCTGAATTGTTTCTTCGCGCACATCTACATCGCTGGATACCGTGGAATAGAACACGACACGGTCACTGAACGACAGATTCCGATATGCAGTTATAACGTCCTTCAGATCCGACATAGTCTACTCCTTACAAATGATTACCTACATTCTATAAAACAAACGTTCGACTGTCAACCACTAAATTAAAATGAGCCATCGTTATTAGCGACAGAGGACAGATAAAGATTGATCTTCCACGGTTTTATGAGTATGTGAAGCAGTGGCAAAGCGAGGAATAAAATAGCATCGGTGGAACATCTGTAAATTTCCGCTTGTACTGACAATTGCCTGTCTTATGACAACTGCTCTAAATTGTGATATAATCAAACTTGGTTTATCTTATTTGATTTGGGGTAGAAGTAAAACATGGCAACAGACAAATCAAGCAACAACAGCAATAACAACATAGAAGAAATCGATCTGTTGAAGGTAGCAAAAGCCTTGTGGCAGAAAGCCTGGATCATCGTGATCTGCGCCATGATCCTTGGAGGAGCGGCATATTACTGGACATACCGGAAAGTCTATACGAC
>JAGCVX010000033.1 GCA_017962145.1 Clostridiales bacterium
CTCATGTGTGGCCGTTATGGAAGGTAACGAGCCGGTGGTCATCCCGAATCCGGAAGGAAACAGAACGACCCCGTCTGTAGTCGCATTCAGCAAAAACGGTGAGCGTCTCATCGGTCAGGTAGCAAAGCGTCAGGCGGTTACCAATCCGGAGAGAACCGTTCAGTCCATCAAGCGTGAGATGGGTACAAGCTATAAGGTATCCGTAGACGATAAGCAGTACACACCGCAAGAGGTTTCCGCGATGATCCTCGGCAAGCTCAAGAGCGATGCAGAAGCTTACCTCGGCCAGCCGGTAACACAGGCTGTTATCACGGTTCCGGCTTACTTCTCCGATGCACAGCGTCAGGCTACAAAGGATGCAGGTAAGATCGCAGGTCTCGAAGTACTGCGTATTATCAACGAGCCGACAGCCGCTTCTCTGGCTTATGGTCTTGATAAGGAATCCGATCAGAAGATCCTCGTATTCGACCTTGGTGGTGGTACGTTCGATGTATCCATCCTTGAGATCGGCGACGGCGTTTTCGAAGTACTGGCTACAGCCGGTAACAACCGCCTCGGTGGTGATGACTTCGATAAGAAGATCGTAGATTACCTCGTAGATACATTTAAGAAAGAACAGGGCGTTGACCTGACAAACGATAAGATGGCGATGCAGAGACTGAAGGAGTCCGCTGAGAAGGCTAAGATCGAGCTTTCCGGTGTAACGACTTCCAACATCAACCTGCCGTACATTACAGCAGATGCCACAGGCCCGAAGCACCTCGATATCACACTCACACGAGCAAAGTTCGATGAGCTGACACGTGACCTCGTTGAAGCTACGATGGAGCCGGTTCGCCGTGCGATGTCCGATGCAAGCATGACACCGGGCGACATCCAGAAGATCCTTCTGGTTGGTGGTTCCACACGTATCCCGGCTGTTCAGGATGCAGTAAAGAACTTCTTCGGTAAAGAGCCGTTCAAGGGCATCAACCCGGATGAGTGCGTAGCTATCGGTGCTGCGATCCAGGCTGCTGTTCTGACCGGTGATGTAAAGGGCCTCCTGCTCCTCGACGTTACACCTCTTTCTCTCGGTATCGAGACAGAAGGTGGCGTATTCACCAAGATGATCGAAAGAAATACAACGATCCCGACAAAGAAGAGCCAGGTTTACTCTACTGCAGCAGACAATCAGTCTCAGGTAGACGTACACGTATTCCAGGGTGAGCGTGAGATCGCAGCTTACAACAAAGAGCTCGGTAACTTCATCCTCGATGGTATCGCTCCGGCACCGCGTGGTGTTCCGAAGATCGAAGTTACATTCGATATCGATGCCAACGGTATCGTTAACGTAAGTGCAAAAGACCTTGGTACAAACCGTGAGCAGCACATCACGATCACCGCTTCTTCCAACATGAGTGAAGAGGATATCAACAAGGCGATCAAGGAAGCTGAGCTGCACGCTGCTGAAGATAAGGCACGTAAGGAAGAAGTCGAAGTCAAGAACAAGGCTGAGTCCTGCGTATACCAGACAGAGAAGACTCTGAAGGATGTTGAAGGCAAGATCGACGCTGCTGACAAGGCTTCTGTTGAAGAACCGCTCGAGAGACTGAAGAAGGCGATCGAAGCAAACAACACAGCTGACATGAAGACTGAGACCGAGAACGTTACAAATGCATTCTCCAAGGTAGCTGAGAAGCTCTACGCTCAGGTTCAGCCGGAAGGCGGCCAGCCGAATCCGCAGGATTTCACAGGCTTTAACGGTGCTGCCGGCGGAGCTGCTCCGGATCAGGGCGCTCAGGGCGGCGACGGCTTTAAGAATGCCGGCGGTGATTTCTGATATGCCGCTTCGCATTCGCGTATGAAATGAGGTAAACGGCGAGGCTGTACACGTATTTTCGTGGACAGCCTCCTGTCGCCGATAAAGGAGGAAGAAAGCTTTGGCTGAGCAAAAGCGAGATTATTATGAGGTCCTGGGCGTCAGTAAGGGCGTATCGGATGAAGATCTCAAGAAGGCCTACAGAAAGATGGCCAAACAATACCATCCGGATCTGCATCCGGGAGACAAGGAAGCCGAGGCCAAGTTCAAAGAGTGTAACGAAGCCTATGCCGTGCTTTCCGATGCGGAAAAGAGAAGAACCTACGACCAGT
The DNA here is from genome assembly GCA_017962145.1 of Clostridiales bacterium. Taxonomy (GTDB): domain Bacteria; phylum Bacillota; class Clostridia; order Saccharofermentanales; family Saccharofermentanaceae; genus Scatonaster. The sequence goes on from JAGCVX010000033.1 coordinate 2,131, forward strand.
TCGGTCATGCCGGCGTAGATGGTCAGGGCTTCTCCGGATTCAACGGAACCGCGGTGGACTTAGGCGATATCTTCGGATCGTTCTTCGGCGGTGCATTTGGCGGAGGCGGAAGAAGAAACAACGGACCTGTCCGTGGTGCTGACTTAAAGTACAACATGTCGCTGGAATTCATGGAAGCGGCATTTGGCGTAGATAAGACGATCACGATCAACAAAGAGGATATCTGCGGAGTTTGTAAGGGCAGCGGTGCCGCTGCGGGCTCTTCTCCGGAGACCTGTCCGACATGCCGAGGCAGCGGACGTGTGCAGCAGCAGACGCAGACTCTCTTTGGTATGACGATGGTGACACGTGACTGTCCGGCTTGTAACGGCCGCGGAACCGTCATCAAGAATCCGTGTCCGAACTGCCGTGGCCGTGGACGTGCCGTCGTTCGTAAAGAACTCAAGGTACATATTCCGGCAGGTGTCGATACAGGAGATATGCTCCCGATCGCCGGTGAAGGTGAGCCGGGTCTTCGTGGCGGACCTTACGGAACACTTTATATCCAGTTCCGCGTCAAGCCCCATCCGATCCTGCAAAGACAGGGCAACAATACATTCTGCGAAGTGCCGATCACATTCGCACAGGCCGCTCTCGGTGCCGATGTCAATGTCGTGACCATCGACGGCGAGCAGGTCGTGCATGTAAAAGAAGGCACACAGCCGGGCGATACGCTGACACTGCGCGGCAAGGGTATTCCGTTTAAGAACCGTGCCGGTGTACGTGGTGACCATACCGTACGCTTCTCAGTCGAAGTTCCGATCAAACTGTCGGAAGACCAGAAGAACCGGATCCGTGCATTTGACACGACATTAACGGAAAAGAACTACCAGAAGCGTGGCAGTTTCTTTGACCGCGTGAAGAATATGTTTAAGTGAGGAACAAGATAGAATGGAAGAATTAATGAAGTCTCTTGCACAGGCACAGGAGCAGAATCTGATCACGCCCATCGAGCCGGATGAAGAGACAAAAAACAGATTCCTTTCCAAGATGAAAAAGGACGCTGTGGGCATGTTTTTCGGTTCCATCGCTGCATTTGCGGTGGCGCTTCTGATCGTGCTTCTCATGGTCTTCGTAATACACATCATCGTGTACAGCCTAAAGATCGTACTCATAATGCTTGTCGTGTTATGTTGGCCGGCATATTCGGTCTATAACATCTTCTCCACCTCTGGTGCGATCCGCAAGGGCGATTATTCATTTTACGAGGCGGAAGTATACGAGTTCAGCGATAAGGGATATAAGGTCAAGGGCATTGGAGGCGATCTGGAGCTGATCCGGAAAAAAGGCGAGGAAAAGCAGGTCGTCGGTGGTGACAAGGTGATCCTGGCCCGCCTGAAAGACGAGCTGAAGCTTCTTGCGAAATAAGATAGTGAGCGTGAATACTTATGAAATGGGTAGAGATTCTATCGGTCAACTTAATTTAATTACAGGTGGTCTTTTATCGTACGTTGCACTTCTTAAAGAAGTTGATTGTTATCGATTGAATCACAATGATTATGATACCAGTACCTCCAGTCTTATAGCTGGAATGCGTACGGATAGCAATTGGCTTATGTATGATGTCAATGATCTTGCTCCTAAAAAGGTAAATGGAACGCTTTATCTAGATACTTGTATGAGTGGGCGGGTAGACTATACCAGTACCCAATATGATGATTATTCATTTGATCAACCCAGGTTGGTAAACAATTCCTAATATTTTTATGAGGAAGATCAACGACGAGGAAGTGGAACAAATCTAGCCGTTGCCTTTTTGTGTTCTCAATCAACTTTTGGTTGTGTAAGAGCATGGGATGGAACAAATGTAACTAATCTCCTGAATAATGATACTGAATTAATTAGTTCTTGCATAGGCCGTTTTGGCGGAGAGTATTATAAGTGTGTTGAGTATACCATTAATTCGTCTGGGGATATTTCCTACACATATAAAGATGTATCAAAGGTAAGCATATGAAGAATAGTAAGAAGAAAGCATTATTGGGAATAACTAGCATACTATGTCTACTGATTGTTTTAGTTTTTTTCGGTATGCATTTTCTTATGTATCCACAGATAAGAAAAGTTGAAGATGTAATTTGCCATTATGGATATAGTAAAGTTTCTCTTAAAGCATATAATGCTGGCGAAAATGAGTATTTCGTTGTTGGGCATCAAGAAGAACAAATTGGAAGCGCAATAGAGATAAAGAAGAGAATACAATACCAAAATGGAACTTGCACGTATTTTAGTTCAACCGAAGATGCAGATCAGTACTTTTACAGGAATGGAATACATCACTTCCCTGTCTCGTTTGAATTAGGAGAAGCTTCTGATGCACATATTTCTTCATTAGAATGTGGAAACGATATTAAAATTCTCTATGTCATAGATTCTATAAAGGGAACCAATAAAGCATATATTGATGTTTGGGATGGGACAATGGTCCTAGAATTGGAAGCCAGCCTTGATGATAGTAGTTCAATTGATATGATGATAGAAATCCTTAATAAAACCGGCTATTCGAAGTACGTGGCATCTTTTGTTGATGAATTGAAAGCATATGTTACTGATTGACATGGAACATCGGAAAAGATGCGGTGTTATTTCTTGCACGCTGACGGTAAAGGATATAAAATGAATACCGATTTTGAAAAAGGTGTATTATGCTATGAAATGGGTAGAGATTGAGATCATTACAACGGAAGAGGCTTCAGATGCGATCTGTGAGATGCTGTCGCAGCTGGGTGCAGATGGTATTGCTGTGTGCGATCCATTAGAGATCAAGCGCATTATCGATGATCCGGATTCGCTTGCGTATGCGGACGACGGATTCGTAGATTCTCTGGGTTCCGATGTAACGATCCATGCCTATTTCGCGGAGTTCGATGACGGGATCCGTCTGGGCGCCAAGGAAGAAGAATATGAGAATCCGGAAGGCGTCGGTACGATCTACGGCAACATTGCCACAGGTTCCAAGAGCCTGGAAGAAACAATCGCGCTTCTTGAAGAAAGACTTTCCGCCATCGGAGAATTCCTGCCGGTCGGTAACGGCAAGGTTTCCTATAAGTATGTCAAAGATGAAGACTGGGAGAATGAGTGGAAGAAGGACTATCACGCTTTCGACGTCTCCGAGCATGTGATGATCGCCCCTTCCTGGGAAAAAGAATCCGTCGCCGATGCGATTGCGGCCGGAAAGAAAGTCGTCTTCCTTGATCCGGGTTCTGCTTTTGGAACCGGTACACATGAGACCACATCTATGTGCGCCGAATTTATTGACGAGCACATGACGACAGATGATACAGTTTTGGATGTCGGATGCGGTTCGGGTATCCTTTCCATCATCTGCAGCAAGCTCGGAGCAAAATCCGTGGAGGCATGCGATATCGACCGTCTTGCAGTAGATGTCGCGATCGAAAACTGTAAAGAAAATAACGTCGAGGTAGACTGCTACACCGGCGAACTCAAAGACGCGAAGAAAGAAGGCTATAGCCTCATTATCGCAAATATCGTGGCGGAGATCATCGCAGGTATCGCACCGCTTGTTCCGGATAAACTTCTTCCGGGCGGACGCTTTATCACAAGCGGTATCATCGACCACAAAAAAGAAATCGCTCTTACGGCTTGCCAGGCCGCGGGGCTCAAACTGATCGAAGAAAAGCAGAAAGGTGACTGGCACGCTTATTATTTTGAGAAGGAAGCATGAAATACAGTATTCTGATCATCGATGACGATCGTGACCTGCATATGGTCATATCCGATATGCTCACCGGCTACGGATATCAGGTGAGCAGTGCTTTTTCCGCGGACGAAGCCTTTGATCTGCTTTCGAAGAACACCTATCATCTGCTGCTTCTGGATATTAATCTCCCTGACAGTGACGGATTTGCGCTTTGTAAAGAACTGCGCCGTGTTTCAACGGTGCCGGTGATCTTTGCGAGCGCAAGAACATCTGAAGACGATCGTATCGTCGGATACGAGATCGGCGGCGACGACTATCTTCCGAAGCCCTATTCCATGAAAGAACTGCTCGCGCATGTGCAGGCGATCCTGCGCCGTACGTATGGCTTTTCTGAAGAAGAGAAGATCCTTTCCTTCGGTGACATCGTCGTGAATATGACCGCGCGTACCGTAACGAAAAACGGCAAGCCGGTATCTCTGTCGCTTCGCGAATTCGATCTGCTGTCTTTCCTTTGCGAAAACAAGAATCAGGCTTTGCCGAAAGAGAAGATCCTTACCTCGGTCTGGGGTGCATTTATGACGTCTGAGGCCTCGACCTTGACGGTGCACATCCGCTGGCTTCGTGAAAAGCTCGAGGAGGATCCTGCTGATCCGAAGTATATCAAGACCGTGTATAAAGTAGGATACATGCTGGAGGTGCCGGAGCATGGGTAAACGCTTCCTGGGAGTCATGATCTTTCTTGCGCTTTTGATCGTTTGCGTGACTCTCGGTCTTTACTTTTTTACGGCTCGAACAGCAAACGAAAAATCCCGTGACCGGATCGTGGATGTCAATGAGATCGAAAATCTTATGGACTCCGGAGAGAGTGAAAAAGCATCCGAAAAATTGACGGATCTGGCGGCCGATCTTCGGGCGGATTCATCCAAAGTCGAGCGCGATTCTTATATCCTGGTCATCGGAGGCGTAGCGCTCCTGTGCCTTCTGATCGCCGGAATCGTCGTGTTTGTAACAGTGTTACAGCCACTTCGGAAGATCGCAAAGTACACAACTGAGATCGCAAAAGGCAACACGGATATCCCTCTGACTTATGACCGCGGATCGGATGTCGGTGAGTTCTCCTGGGCCTTTGACAGCATGAGAAAAGAACTCAATAAAGCACGTGCTTCGGAAAAGGAAGCCATCGAAAATAACAAGACCGTGATCGCGACTTTGTCGCACGACATCAAGACACCGATCGCATCGATCCGTGCCTATGCGGAAGGTCTCGAAGCCAACCTCGACAGTTCTCCGGAAAAACGTGCGCAGTATCTTCAGGTCATCATGAAAAAGAGCGATGAAGTCAGTAAAGTGACGAACGATCTTTTCCTGCACTCTCTTTCCGACATGCACCGACTGACTGTCGAAAATAAAGATGTCGAGGTCAGTGCATTTACCGAAGAAGCGGTAAGGGATCTTGATCCGGAAGGAAAAGAGATCTCCTTTATGAAGCCCGGATTTACCGAGACGATAAAAGCCGATCCGGGCCGGCTTCTCCAGTGCATCGAAAATCTGATCAGCAATGCCAGAAAATATGCCGCAACCGATGTGGAAGTATATATTGAAAAAGCTTCCGACGAAAACGGACAGCCGAGCCTCTCGATCTGCGTGCAGGATCACGGAAAGGGGATCCCGGACGAGGACATGCCGTTTATCTTCGACAAATTCTACCGAGGACATAACCACGGAGAGAATCCCGGATCCGGTCTCGGACTTTATATAGTGAAATATCTTATGGGGCAGATGAACGGCGATATCAAACTTACCAACACGCCCCGGGGACTTCTTGCTAAACTTGTTTTCCCGCTGCCGTCTCGTTAAGGACTTCTTAATAAGTTTTTGTGGATAATGGGCACAACAAAACACAAGATGAGAAAAAAGGAGTTCCGATCATGAGTCAAACCATATTAAGAGCAAAAGATCTTTGTAAGAGTTTTGCCCATAACGGCGGGCAGGTACATGTTCTCCAGCACCTCAACGTAGAGATCTACGAAAAAGACTTTACCGTAGTCATGGGTGCGTCCGGTTCCGGTAAATCCACACTGCTTTATGCTCTGTCCGGGATGGACCGCGCGACCTCGGGACAAGTGCATTTTAACGGGAAAGATCTTGTAAAGATGAAGGAAAAGGAACTGGCGGATCTGAGAAGTCATGACTTCGGATTTATCTTCCAGCAGATGCACCTGATCAGTAACCTTACCCTGCTTGAAAATATTACGTTGCCGGGTTATCTCAACAAGGGAAAGTCACCGGCAGAGGTCAAGGCCCGTGCAGAAGAACTTCTCAAGCAGATGAGCATCTACGATGTACGTACACATCTTCCTTCGCAGGTATCCGGTGGTGAGCAGCAGCGCTGTGCCATCGCGCGTGCCGTGATCCACGAGCCGACACTTCTTTTTGCGGATGAACCGACCGGTGCGCTGAACCGGAAAAACACGAAAGAAGTGCTCAATCTTCTTACCGATCTGAATAAAAACGGACAGAGCATCCTGATGGTCACGCATGACCTTCGTGCCGCGCTTCGTGCCAGCCGCATCCTTTATCTGGAAGACGGAAACGTCATCGGTGAACTGACACTTCCTCCTTATGATCCGGCGGAAGAGAAGAGCCGAGAGACTCAGGTCAATGCATGGCTTTCCTCCATGAAGTGGTAAGGAGGAACGAAAATGGATACCCTTATTTTACTTCGTGCCAATATGTTAAGAAGAAAAGGCACGTTCGTTGGAATCGTGCTGCTCATGATCATCATCTCCATGTCGATGACGGCGATCATGAGTGTAAAAACGAATGTGCGTGAAAGCGTCGATGAAGCATACGAAGAAGCCGACGTTGCAGACGTATTCATGGATATACCTACCAAGATCCTGCCTGAGGATCTTCTTGAAAAGGTCCGTAATCATCCGATGGTCGATCATGTGGAAGTTTTAGAAGCGGTTGCCATCACGCAGACTGCTTTTAAAGATGGTCAGTATGCCAATAACTGGCAGGTGCTCCCTTTGGACAGACATGTCGTAAGAATGTATAACGAGGATCTTTCCTGCTATGTAGATTCGATTCCGGAACCTTCGCCGGATGGGTTTTATGTTCCTCTTGGCATCCAGACGGAATTTGGCTGCGAACTGGGAGATACTTTTACTGTGAAGAATTCCGGATGCCAGTGGGATCTGACTGTTGAAGGATACATTGTCGAACCGATCTGCGGTGCTTCCACGATTGGCTCGAAGACTGTGTATGTGGCCCGGGAAACCTTTGATAAAATGCTCGCGGAGAGCAAGGAAGCCGAGAAGAATATCGAAAACCATCTTTCTGTTACCATGGTCATGATCTATAAGGCGGATTCCTGTACGCTTTCCGACAACAAACTGGCGCGAAAGTTAAGCCAGGATACCGGACTTGAGAGCTATGCGTATAACGCATCGACCAGATCTCAGATGAAGAATTATACGGTTATCTATTCGGATATCGTCCTGTCCGTTATGCTGGCCTTTATTTCCCTGCTTCTGGGCATCGTTTTGATCATCATGAAGCATACGATCTCTGTCAGTATCGATATGAACTATACTGAACTTGGTATCATGAAGGCTATGGGTTTCACAGTGAAAAAGATCCGTATTCTCCTAAGTCTCCAGTACGTGATCGCAGAAGCTTTCGGCGCACTTGTCGGTACGATCCTTTCGTTCCCCCTGATCCGCGCTCTGGGAAATGTTTTCCAGCCCATCACAGGTATCAAGGCGAAGACAAATATCGTTTTCTTCCCGAGCTTTCCGATACTGATCCTGCTCCTTCTGATGTCATGTGTGTTTGTTTTCCTGGTGACTAGAAAAGCAGGTCAGGTTTCTCCGGTAAAAGCCATCACGGGTGAGAGAGGAGATGTGTACTTTGACAAAGCGCTGACTGCACCGATCTCCGGAAATGCACTGTCCCTCTCGCTTTCTTTCCGCCAGTTCACCTCTTCAAAACGCAAGTATATCGCCGTCACTTTGATCGCTGCGATGCTGATGTTTTTTATGCTGACGGTGAATCAGATGGTCAATGTAATGAATTCAAAAAGTGCGATGAATGCCATGGGTAACATGCTTGCCGAGGTGCGTGTTACGGACCGAGAAGATGGAATCAGCGAGGAAAAAGTTCAGGAGATGCAAAAGATCGTGGAAAGCGTGGCCGAGATCGATGCGGTGTATTCGACGATCTCCCAGTATATTTCCTTCGACAACGTTACGATGTTAAGCATCGTGGCACGTGATCCGAATAGCTTTGTGATCAGTAAAGGCAGAGCTCCGCTCTACGACAACGAGATCGCGATCACGGATATTATCGCCGAAGAATTCGACCTTTGTATCGGAGACAGCGTCCATATCGAACGCCGTGGTATGAGCGGAGATTATGTGATTTCCGGAATCTTTCTTTATATCAGTGATGTGGGTCATGTTACCGCTATGTCGTATGACGCGGCAAAAAAACTCGGCACAAAAGAACCCTATACGGTGGAATTCAGCCTGAAAGATCCGAAAAAAAGTGAAGCCGTGTACGACGCGCTTGTCGCAGAATACGGAGATTCCATGCTGATCCGTTATAGCGAAACCTGCTGGGTCGATGATACATTCACAATTGCCATAAATGCCATGCAGATCATGATCTACAGTTTCAGCATCGCGTTTGCTCTGGTCGTTGTCTTTATGGTATGCACGAAGCTTTTCGCACAGGAGAGACGGGATATCGGAATCTATAAAGCCGTAGGTTTTACATCGAGAAAACTAAGACTGCTCTTTGCATTCCGTTTCATGATCGTGGCCCTGTTCGGATCTATCATCGGTACGGTCCTGAGCTTCCTGTTCTCGAACAGGCTTCTGGAAATGCTCTTGCGCAGCATGGGTGTCACTACGTTGACTGCAAGTCATACCTTCTCGTCTACACTGATCCCGATCCTTCTTTTGCTCCTTAGTTTCTTCTGCTTTGCCTTCCTGGCATCGAGGAAAGTAAAGAAAGTCGAGGTCAGGGAACTGGTCATCGAGTAAGAAAGGAAAAGCCCTGTCCAATGGACAGGGCTTTTTTGTCTTCTGTGAAAGCAGGATGAAGTTTATCCTTTATACTCGTAGAGTTCGAAAGAATATACCGCAAAATAGTGCGGATTTGTCATGTTTTCGTCATAGGCTGCGACAATATAGTAGTAGCCGGGAGAAGTCACCGTATCGTACATGTCTGTAGTTACGATAATGGAGCGCTCGACTTCGTTCGAATCGTTGTAATACAGAACGTGATGTTCAGTCGGTGTGCTGTCGTCATTGCTGGAGTAGTGCTTTTCGATGGCCTTATGTGTGACGTTGATGTGATAGACTTTCAGTTGTGCTTTGTCAACATCAGGAACCGTCGCTTTCGAAAAGAACATGGAAGTGGCGATGAACATGACGAGCACGCCCACGATCGGCACGACCCATTCGATGATCAATAAAATGCTTATGTTCTTTCCTTGCCTTACTCTTCGGATGATGACAAACACGAATGATAAAATGCCGATAACGAGTGCGCCAAGAAGAATGCCACCGAATATCTTTTTGCCTAAAGAAACCATCTTGGCGTTGGTCTTTTGAAACTCCGCATAATCATTTCGAAGGATCGTTTCTGTAAGAAGCGTTTTCTGAGAGGGTGTATCGGCATCCGTATCTTCCTCGATCTGATCCTGCAAAAAATACGAATCGGAGAAGACGTTTGCGGACGCGGCGATGGAAAGCTTTTGAATCCTTGTGAGTTCTTGAGAAGACGAGATCTCAGAGGTGATGGGAACTGTGCAGTAGAATACGATAAGAAGCGCCAGAACGCTGGTAAGGAATGCGAACAGTTTGCATTTTTGCGGATTCATGTAAGCCTCCTGAAAAAGAATCTGATTTAGGAAAGCGGACCGCTCCACTCATACTTATCTGTCGGATATACAGCAAAGGTTGCAGTGGTGATTCCTTTTTTAGCATAACACATATAGTAGTCGCCCGGTTCACCAACGGAATAGTAAACGGCGGAATTAACGAGCTGACGTGATTCTCTCTGGCCGTCTTTCGTGTAGATGATATAGTACGAAGTGTGGCTGTCTCCATCCGAATCGTGTGTGGTTGTGGTATCGACTCCTGTAATATAGACTTTTTCGACATTCATAGTAGACTTGCTCGGTTTAGGCATAGTATTCAAAAATGATGCGAAGAATAAAGAGAAAATAATCGTAAACGGTATGGGACTAAGGCATACGATAATGGAGAAGATACTCAGATCCGATCCTTTTCGACGGGCGCGGAAAAAGGCGGTAACTACGGCGCCCACGGACATAAGTACAACAATGGCATCAAAAAAGATCAACATCGTTTTGAACACGCCCGTTGTAGATGCTCCTCTTTTGTAATATGCCTCATACTCGGTTCGAAGATATTCTTCGGTAAGAAGTACTTTTTCGGAATCCGGATCGATCTCCGACTGGGCTTCAAGTTTTTCCTGGCGCTCCTTCTCGATCTGCTGATTCTGAACTGTGGCCTTTTTCACACCGCCGTGAATGATGTAAAAGGCACCACCAAAGATCAAGACGACTGATAAAAATGAGAAAAAGCCTACGATCAGTTTAATCAATCTGTTCTGTTCCATAAAAAGTCCTCCATATCGTGCTGTCGTTCCTAATAAGTCAACTTTATTGTATCACTAAGGCAGGGGCCGAAAAACTGACGCAGGAAGCAAATTAGACGGTGCTTATTTATCGGAAAGTATTGAAAAGAGTTTTTGCCCGTGCGAAAAAATATATAGGCGGCGGGGTAGCAAAGTGGTATGATGTAAAGGATTTATGAGAAAAAGGAGAATCAGATGAAGGTCGCTTCCTATCAGTTTCCGGTTTCCGGCGATGTGGAAAAGAACTGTGCCAGCATCCTGCGGGCAGTAAGTCAGGCGTCGAAAAAAGGCGCCCGTCTTCTGGTGTGCCCGGAGTGCGCGATCACGGGTTATCCGCCTAGAGATGTGGATTCTTCGAAAGCCGTAGACTACAAAGCCGTGGAAAAAGCACATGCTGCCATCGCGGAGTCTGCATGGTGTCACGATATCTATGTGCTCGTAGGAACGATCGTCAAGGAAGAATGCGCGGTAGAAGAAGCATTTCTGATCGGAGATTCTCCTGTATGCGAAGACAAGTATTTCAACACGGCGCTGGTCTTTACGCCCAGCGGCAGTGTCGAACGATACAGCAAAAGAGCACTCTGGGGCTGGGATAAAGAAAACTTTTCTGCAGGTGAAGAGCCCGGTGTCTTTGAGATCGACGGTTTCCGGATCGGCATCCGCATCTGCTTTGAGGTACGTTTCCCGGAATACTTCCGTGAACTTTATCACGAAAAAACAGATCTCAATGTGATCCTTTTCTACGATGTATCCGACAGAGAAGATCCGGACAGATATAACCTGATCCGTGGACACGTCCGTACACGTGCTGTTGAAAATGTCGCGTATACATTGACCTGTAATGCGACGTTCCCGCATCAGACCGCACCGACCGCTCTTTATGACCGTTCGGGAAGGACCCTGATGGAACTTCGCCCCGGTATGGAATCGGCCCTGGTATTTGAGATCAACAAGAGTGATCCGGATTTCGGCGAGAAAGGACGGATCGAGATCTCGGAACACCTGATAAAAGAATCGAAAAAGGAGCCCCATGGAGTTTGATTTATTCACGAAAGATATAGTCGAGAATAAATGGGCTGTTTTCGGCACGGAAGTGTACGAAAACGGTGTGCTGACCCATAGCTTCGGCGACACGGATGAGAATATCCACGAGATCTATTCTGCGACAAAAAGCGTCCTTTCGATGGCGGCAGGTATCGCCTGGGATCGAGGACTGTTCGATATCACCAAACCACTTCTGGACTATCTTCCGAAAGAGCGCATCGACGTACTTCCGGAAAAACTGAAGGAGCAGTGGAAGAATATCTCGATCGAACGATTGATGACGATGTCCGTCGGTGATCTTCCTTTCCGGCCGGAGGGTGAGGATCAGCTGGATTTCTCGCTTCGATGCGAGGTGAAAGACCCAGATGCGAGACCTTTTAACTACAGCAATATCTCCGCATATTTAGTCGGTGTTGCTCTTACTCATGCATTGAAAAAGGACGTGGGTGAATTCATCGAAGAAGAGATCCTGAAACCTCTCGGAATCGAAAAGTATGAACTCGGAAGATGCACGGAAGGATACTTCTACGGAGCATCCAAGATGCGCCTTACGGTACATGGTCTGAGTCAGATCGGTCTGGTGCTTTTTAATCGCGGAATCTATAACGGAAAGCGGATCCTTTCCGAAGAATATATCGATCGCGCCACTTCCGTTTTGCAGATGAACCGGGAAGGCGGCTATGGATATTTCTTCTGGAAATACAAAGACGGTTTCAGCATTAACGGGAAATGGAAGCAGAAGTGCTATATCCTGCCGAAGGAGGGCATCCTGGTGACATATCTGTCGCATATCGAGGATGATTCCCATGCGCTGTTAGAAAGCATGGAAAAGCACATTCTGGGCCTGTAAAAAGGAGGAACAAGTATGCGTAAGAATTCAAAAATGATCACTATCCTTGTCTCACTTATCCTGACCATCGCTTTGATTCCGGGCTGGACGTGCCTGGCCCTTACTGATCCGGATGGAAATGCACCTTGTGAAGCGTTGGCGAATCCTGCGAATTTCAAATATGATCCGGATAAGCAGATCTTATCCTGGGATAAAGTCACGCATGCCGACAGATATCTGCTCGCTACATATAACGAAGCGGGTGAAAAACTTAAGAGTAAGACTGTGTATAACACGATGACCGGTCTTTCGTCTCTGGTAGAAGAAAACACATCCTGCAAAATCCGTTTTTCCATAAAAGCGATCGGAACCGGTTCGTATGAGAACAGTGAAGAGGTATTTACGGATTTTTACGATGTGCTCTGGAAGCAGGCGGAGATATCCAATCTCGTTTTGGGCACAAATGGTATTCTTTCCTGGGATCCGTACCCGAACGCGGTGCGGTATCGTCTGGATGTTAACGGCGGCACGATGTCCGGCAGTGCATATACGAAACAACCGAGCGTCGATATATTTGCTTATATCGCAGGCTTTAATGCCTCAAACCCGAATATCACCTGGGTGATCACGGTCACGGCTTGTTATCCTACGCAAAATGATCCGGTATCGCTTCCGACCAAGCTGGTTCTTAAGTTCCAATATCAGGAATACGATCTTTACTATCTTGGAAGACATATCGATTCCTTTACGCTCAATTCGTCTTTCTATGCATTTGATCCCGGAACGAACACGCTTCGTCTGTCTTCTGATTTTTCAGAGAGTATGGCAAAAGATACTTCTGAACTGACATCTTTTATCACGTCCGGAATCGATCTGATCCTCACGGGATACTGTCTTGAAAAAGAGTCTTCGATCCCGTTTTTGGAATCCACAGGAAAACTGACGATCGCGGATGAGATGATTCTGACGTATCCGGCCGAGACATACGGCATCCATGCAAGCGATATCGAGATCCAAAGCGGAAAGATCGATATTCCCGGAAACGGGGAATACGGCATCTGGTCTGATAACGACATCGTCATTAAAGACGGCATCGAAACCATAACGCTGACTTCCGGTGAAGGTGGAAAAGCGATCTTTGCGGAAAACGGAAAGATCACGCTGGATAATGTCATGATCGCAGAGCCGCAGGGCGGTGTGATCAGTCCGGACGGACATACGATTCTTGATGCGGATGGAAATGCCGCGACCAAGGTCGTCCTGAAACCTGTCGTCATCGAACCGGTCATCCCGGATCCGGGTCCGAGTACTCCGCAGCCGGATCCGTCAACTCCTGAACCGGGAAAGGATCCTTCCTTCGAAGACTTCGTAGAGCGCCTCTATGTGGTTGCTCTCGGACGTCCGTCTGAAGCAGAAGGAAAAGCTTTCTGGGTAGATCAGGTCGTAAACAAGGGCTTTACCGGCGCAGACTGTGCAAGATTCTTCATGCTGGGTGCACCGGAGTTCTTAGGAAGAAACCTCACCGATGACGAGTTCGTTGAAGTACTCTACAAGACCTACTTTGATCGTGACTCTGAACCTGATGGAAAAGCTTACTGGCTTGGCCGTCTGGCCTCCGGTACAGAGCGTGCTGTTCTCGTTGAAGAATTCATCGAGTCTGTTGAGTGGTGCAACGTATGCGCAACTTACGGAGTAAAGTCCGGAGCAAGGTACCACAAGGCCACGATCCCGTCGAAGAACGCAGTGAAGTTTGCAACCAGACTGTACACATGCTGCCTCGGAAGAGATCCGGAAGAAGATGGCCTGAACTATTGGTCACTGGCGCTGACGAATCTTGAAGCGACCGGATATCAGGCGGCAAGTCTGTTCTTCACACTTCCTGAGTTTGTCGGCCTGAAAACAACGGATGAAGAGTATCTGACGAGACTTTATACGACCTTTATGGGACGTGAACCGGAAGCGGATGGATTCAACTACTGGCTCGGACTTCTAAACGGCGGAACGGACAGAAACGATGTCATGAAGGCATTTGCATCCTGCCCGGAATTCCAGCAGATCTGCAACCAGTACGGGATCGATCGAGGACAGATCTGATCTTTCGCAGCTTGGGAAAGATGTCGTGTTGGAGGAAGTAAAGATGAAAAAGGAAAGTGCATGGGCGGCGACGATATTGGCAATGGGAATTGCTTTTTCGGCTGCGGTAGCATTTCACGGAAAAACGATCCTGGCAGGATCTGAAGTTAAAAGCGTCAGAACCCAAGATAATGCAGATGCGACTCCTGTGAGTATCGACGTAAGTCACTTTCCGGATGATCAATTCCGTGCCTTTATTTCCGAGAATCTCGATACGGATAAGGATGGAACGCTTTCTTCAGATGAGATCACGAATACGATCGTGATCGACTGTTCATTTCACGAAATAAAGGATATGTCCGGCATCGGGTACTTTACGTATCTTCAAAAGCTGGATTGTCGTTTCAATCTTTTTACGACGCTGGATATAAGCCAGAACAAAGATCTCGAGATCCTCGAATGCGGATATAACGATCTTGCTTCACTTTCGATCAGCAGCAATACGGCACTTAAAGAACTGGACTGCCGGTATTGTAAACTGACTTGCCTGGATGTCAGTTCGAATGTGAATCTGGAGAAACTGCTCTGCTATGTCAATCCGCTTTCTTCCTTGGATGTAAGTAAGAATGTCAATCTGGTGGAACTGGATTGTTCTGAGTGCGGACTTGCTTCTTTGGACGTCACGGCAAATCGGAAGCTTCAGGTCCTGGTCACGCGTGAAAATAAACTTTCCTCTTTGAATCTTACCCAGAATATGGAACTAATCGAGCTGTGGTGTACCGGTAATCTTCTTACTTCTCTTCGTGTGGATGAGAATATCAACCTGCATGTTCTGGTATGCGACAGCAACAAGATCAAGGATCTGTATCTGGTCAATCAGAAGCAGTTAACGTGGCTGAACTGCTCGAATAATGAAATCGAATCTCTGGATCTGACATATAACACGAAGCTTCAGACGCTGGAGTGTTCGGACAATGTGCTTTTTACACTGGATCTTAGCTGTAACCCGGAACTGCTCGTGCTCGAATGCGGGTACAATTTCCTCAGTAAAGTAGACGTGTCTTCCAACACAAAACTTCAGGAACTCGATTGTGAATTTCTTTTCCTGAGCAGCCTGGATGTAACGAAAAATGCGGATCTGAAAGCTCTCTATTGCGCGACGAATTGTCTGACTGCGCTGGATCTGAGCCACAATCCGAATCTGGAAACGCTTTGTTGTCCGAGTAATTATCTCAATGAACTGGATCTAAGCCACAACCCGAAGCTTGAGATCCTTTCCTGTCATCTTAACTATCTTTCCGAACTTCGTATCGATGCCTGTCCGGTACTTTGCGAGCTGATTTCGAAGGTCCCGCCTCAATACTTGACGGAACCGCAGAACGGGAAAGAATATGTGCGTTATGAATATTCCAGCGATAATCCGTTTCTTCACCAGCTGTTCGAGTACGACAGACTTGTGACCTTGATCAAAGAGCCGCCGGCAAATCAGGGCACGTTCGAAGACTTCGTGGAACGTCTTTATACTGTCGCTCTCGGACGCGCGTCGGAAGCAGAAGGAAAAGCATTCTGGGTCGATCAGGTGGTCAACAAAGGCTTGACAGGTGCGGACTGCGCCCGTTTCTTCCTTTTGGAAGCACCGGAGTTCATGAATCGAAATCTCCCGGACGATCAGTTCGTCGAGACGCTCTATCAGACATTCTTCGGCCGTGCATCGGAAGCAGATGGAAAAGCATACTGGCTGGGTCGTCTTGCATCCGGATCGCCGAAGGCGGATCTGGTCAATGACTTTATCGAGTCAGTCGAGTGGTGTAACATCTGTGCGGCGTATGGTGTAAAATCCGGAGCGATCTATCACAAAGCGACAATTGCTTCGGAAAATGCAAGGCGTTTCGCGAACCGTCTTTACGTGTTCTGCCTGGGACGCGAGGCAGAAGCCGACGGTCTTGCATACTGGTCTTTAGCACTGACGAATCTGGACGCGACGGGATTTCAGGCGGCCCAGCTCTTCTTTGAATCCGAAGAGTTTATGGGATTACAGGTATCCAACGCAGAGTTCATGACTCGCCTTTATACGACATTTATGGGAAGAGCTCCGGAAGTGGACGGCTACGAGTACTGGCTGAAACAACTTGCGGCCGGAACAAGCAGAAGAGACGTGCTTCGTGCATTTGCCGCATGCCCGGAATTTCAGAAGATCTGCAACCGTTATGGTATTGAGAGAGGAGACATATGAGCAGCAATCCGATTGACATCAAGAAAGTACACATCCAAGACAGCTTCTGGACAACCAAACAGGAACTGATCCGAAAAGAAGTCATCCCGTATCAGTGGGAAGTATTAAATGACCGCATCCCCGAAGCGGCGCCGAGCTACTGCATGCATAACTTTCGTGCCGCGGCACTCCTTCACGAAAAGAAACAGTCGCTGGGAAAGGCATTTGTCCCGCCGAAATATTCCTATCGCGGATTCAATGTCCTTCCGGATGATCCTCGTGCGCCGAAAGACGACGAGTTCTACGGATTCGTTTTCCAGGACAGTGATTTTTCCAAGTGGATCGAAGCGGTAGGATATTCGCTTGCGACCCATCCGGATCCGGAACTGGAAAAGACCGCGGACGAGGCGATCGACCTGGTGTGCCGTGCCCAAACGGAAGACGGATATCTCGATACGTATTACATCATTAACGGCATGGATAAAGTCTTCACGAATCTTCGTGACCACCACGAACTCTACTGCCTGGGTCACCTTGTTGAGGGTGCGATCGCGTACTATCAGGGCACGGGAAAAGAAAAACTTCTTCGTGCGGCGATGCGTTTTGCGGACTATGTGGCAGAGCGTTTCGGAACCGAAGAAGGAAAGATCCACGGCTATCCGGGACACGAGATCGCGGAGATGGCGCTTCTTCGTTTAAGCGAAGTGACAGGTGAAGAAAAATACGCAAAGCTCGCGGAGTATTTTATCGACCAGCGCGGCCGGGCGCCTCTGTATTTCGATCAGGAACATCCTACGCCGAAGGGCGAAGAGTATAAAGTGGATTACTACCATCAGGCTCATATTCCGGTACGAGACCAGGATGAGGCCGTAGGCCACGCGGTACGTGCCGTATATCTTTATAGCGGCATGGCGGATCTGGCAAGACGAAGCGGCGATGAGAAGCTTTTTGCTGCCTGCCGCGCGCTTTGGAAAAGCACGGTGTCCGAGAAAATGTATATCACGGGCGGAATCGGCGCGACGCATCTGGGCGAGGCGTTTTCGTTTCCGTTCGACCTTCCGAACGATACGGATTATTCCGAGACGTGCGCATCGATCGGTCTGGTATTTTTCGCAAGAAGAATGCTTCAGATCGAAGCCAAAAGAGAATATGCCGATGTCATGGAACTTGCTCTTTTTAACGGTATCCTTTCCGGCATCGCACTCGACGGAAAGAGCTTTTTCTACGTCAATCCGCTCGAAGTGATCCCGAAAGCGTGCCACCTAGATGAGCGGAAGATGCATATCAAGCCCGTCCGTCAGAAGTGGTTCGGCTGTGCCTGCTGTCCGCCGAATCTGGCAAGACTTGTAGCCTCGATCGGAACCTATGCATTTACCGAAAAAGAAGATACGCTTTTCGTGCATCTTTATATGGGTTCGGAACTGGAGAAAAACGGAAGAAAGATCCAGATCGAAAGCGGCCTTCCGGAAAGCGGAAACGTATCGATCCGTGTTTCTTCAGGAAATGCACCGGAGCCTCTTACTCTGGCGCTTCGTATCCCGTCGTGGTGTGAAGACCACTATCAGATAGAAGGCGTAAATGTTTCTTCCGAAGATGTGCGTGACGGATATCTTTATGTGAATGTTCCGGATGAAGAAACCACGATCTCACTTTCCTTCGAACTGAAACCCAAATTCGTTTCGGTCGATGCACGTGTCAACGAAGATCTCGGAAAAGTCGCGCTGGTTCGAGGACCGATCGTCTACTGCGCCGAAGAAGCGGATAACGGTGACGGATTGGGATCTTTGTATATCGATCCGCGTGCAGAAATAAAAGAAGAAAAGATCAGTATCTCCGGTGCGAATGCGATCGCACTGGATGTCGAAGGATACCGCATCCTGCCAAACGAGCAGGGCGCGGAATTCATAAGCCCGCTATATCGTACATGGCAGGGTGAAAAGGAAGAGAAAAAGACCGTCCGTCTGATCCCGTACCGCCTCTGGGCAAACCGCGGAGAAGGCGAGATGCGCGTCTACTTAAGCAGGAGATAAAGATGGAAAAGAAACTTCGTCCGAAAGTGCATTTCACGCCGCAAAAGGGCTGGATGAACGATCCGAACGCGCCCGTTTTCTTTAAGGGGGAATACCACCTTTTCTATCAGCACGATCCCGATGCGCTGGTTTGGGATACGATGCACTGGGGGCATGCGAAGTCGAAGGATCTTCTGCACTGGGAGCATCATCCGATCGCGCTTTTTCCGGATGAGCAGGGCGTGATCTATTCGGGCAGTGCCTGGGTGGATGAGAAAAATGAATCCGGGTTCGGAAAAAACGATGAGCCCGTGCTTTTGCTGTTTTATACATCTCATCACATGCAGACAAAGCGGGAGATGCAGTGCCTCGCGTATACCACCGACGGCGAGCATTTCACCAAGTATGAGAAAAACCCGATCATCCCGGGAAAAGAACATACTCCGGCAAGAGATCCGCAGGTGTTGAAGAATCCGATCCTCGGCGGATACAGCCTGATCTTGACGCGCGAAACGGTGGTGGAGTTTTACCACTCGACGGACTTTGTCAGCTGGGAAAAAACGGGTGAATTTGCCCTTCCGGAATATGCGCTCCGCGGCATGATCGAGTGCCCGTGCATCTTTACGACCAAGGCCTCGGACGGCGTGGAAAAGACTGTTCTGATGCTGAGTATGGATGTTTCGGAATCGGAGTTTTCGAAGTTTCCGAAAGAAGCCGTAGCACATAAAAGAACGATGCAGTATTTCGTCGGTACATTTGACGGAAAAGAATTTAAAGTGGACGAGCAGCAGAAGGAAGTTCTGCTTGTCGACTATGGTCCGGACTTTTATGCGGGCACGATCTTTGCTAACGTTTCCGACACGATCCTGATCGCGTGGCTCGGCGATTTTTCCGAAGGCGCGCATGCAACGCCGACAGAAAAAGAAGGCTTTCGCGGGATCCAGTGCCTGCCGAGAAAACTGACGGTTCGAAAGACCGAAAACGGATACCGTCTGCATCATGCATTTTGGAAGGTTCCGCAAGACGAAGTAGACTACCGCAAGACGCAGAACGAAGAGCTCCTCATAGATGGCTGTGTGACCGAGATCCTTCGTGAAGATGGATTTCTTCCGCTTACTTCATATACCCCGATCGAAAGGGAAGGATAAGCTATGACGGATGAGTTTGAAAACAACTTACAGCTTCTGGTGAAGGGCATCCATATCGACTGGGAAAAGATCGGAAATGACAGCTACCTTCGCGATATACCTGCGCTTTGCGATCTTGAGGATCTGACTTTCCAAAAGAATATCACGATGTTCGTGGGCGAAAACGGAAGCGGCAAATCCACGCTTTTAGAAGCGCTGGCCATCGACTGCGGTTTTAATCCCGAAGGGGGATCTCGAAATTACCAGTTCTCCACTTACGATTCGCACTCCAAGCTTTGTGAAGCAATGCGAGTCACACGCGGCGTGCGCCGTCCGAAGTGGGGCTATTTTCTGCGTGCGGAGAGCTTTTATAACGTCGCGACTGCCGAGGATGAATACAGTAAAGGTCCGGGCGGAAATCCGCAGCATTTCCACGAATGCTCGCATGGTGAAAGTTTCCTCAAACTGGTTCAGCAGAACTTTGGGCAAGACGGACTCTATCTTCTCGACGAGCCGGAAGCCGCGCTTTCTCCGCAAAGACAGCTGACGCTTCTTTTGGAGATCGTGCGCTGTGCGAAAAACGGTTCGCAGTTTTTTATCGTCACGCATTCTCCGATCCTTCTGGGTATCCCGGATGCCCAGATCCTTTCTTTCGACGACGGTCCCATCCATCCGATCGAGTATGAAAAGACCGAGAGTTATCAGGTCACGAAGATGTTTCTCGACAACAAAGAGCAGTTCCTGCGCCGTCTTTTCGACGAAGAATGAGTCGTATACTTACCGTATAAGGAAAACGGCCGACAGAATGATACAATGAAGAAGGAAAGTAGATTTCCCAAATCAGCAAAGGACAGAATTGACATGAGAATCGGATTGATCTGCGCCAACGACGATGAGTTAGCGCCGTTTTTAGAGGAGATGGAAGTAACCGGCACGCAAGAGCATGTGATGCTGAAGTTTTACGAGGGCAAACTTGGCGGCAATGACGTGGTGGCGCTCTATAGCGGCGTCTGCAAGGTCAATGCGGCCATCGCGACGCAGGTCCTGATCGACCATTTTGAGGTAGATGGTGTGATCAATGCCGGAGTGGCCGGTGGGATGGACCCGAAAGTAAAGATCCTGGACACGGTGGTTTCTACGGAAGTCGGCTACCATGACGTGGCCGACGGCATTCTCACGGATTTTCATCCGTGGATGAAAACTATATTTTTCCAAGCGGATCCGGCGATGCTTGCTTCTGCAAAGAAAGCACTTGCCTCGTATCCTTCAAAGGGCAGTATTCACTTCGGCAGGATGGTCACGGGCGAAGCGTTTATCGATCAGGAAGGACGCACACAGATCAACGAGAAATATCACCCGCTTTCGGTAGACATGGAGACCGGCGCGATGGCGCATGCCTGCTATGTCAACAAGATACCGTTTCTGGCGGTCCGCAGTATCACGGATGCTGATGAAGAGACAGGCGACGACGCTTTTAACGCGAATCTGGAAGAAGCAACAAGAATCGCAAAAGATATCACGCTGCAGGTGCTGCGTGAACTGGTGAAATAGAGGGAGAGAAATCTTCAAAAGTGTGTGGAGGAAGTAATCCATGAGCAAAACCTATTCGTACATCCTTTTCGATCTGGACGGAACACTGACTGATTCCGGTCCCGGCATCATGAATGGATTTGCGTATGCCATCGAGAAGATGGGCGGCGAAGTGACGGATCGAGCCATGCTTCGAAAGTTTGTCGGACCGCCGCTTCAGGATTCTTTCGGAAAGATCCTCGGATATGGTCCGGAGGATACCGAAAAAGCCATCGTATATTACCGGCAATACTATTTCGAAAAAGGCGGCGCCCTGGAGAATGTGGTCTATCCCGGTATCGAGAAGCTCCTTTCGGATCTGAAAGCAGAAGGAAAGAAACTGATCGTAGCCACATCCAAAAGCGAGCGCGGAACGAATCTGGTTTTAGAGCATTTTGATCTGAAGAAGTATTTTGATTTTGTAGCGACGGCAAATGACGAGGATCGTCCGCACAAATCCGACGTGATCCGCTATGCATTTTCCGAGTGCGACATCACGAATCCGGCACAGGCCGTCATGGTCGGTGACCGTGAAAACGATGTGACGGCGGCAAGAACCGTCGGCATTGACTGCATCGGTGTGCTGTATGGATATGGAGATGAAGAAGAACTGACAACAGCCGGCGCAACCTATCTTGCGCAGACGGCAGAGGATGTAAAGAGGATCGTATCATGAACTATTTTGTAGAAGGACTGCAGGGCAGTGGCAAAACAACTTTGGTCGGACAGCTTTCCGAGCATTTCCCGGAGTATAAGACGATCCGTGAGGGCGAGTATTCTCCCGTGGAACTGGCCTGGTGCGCCTATCTGACGAAAGACGAATATGCGGAAGTGCTGGAAAAGTTTTCGGATCTTCGTGCCCAGATCGAAGAAAAAACTTACTTTGAAGACGAACATGTCATCGTCTGCTATACGAAAGTACAGACCGAAAACCACGGCTTTTACCAGGAACTGGAAAAGCACGAGATCTATAACAACCGCGTCTCCTTCGAAGAGTTCAAGCGCATCATCCTGACACGTTTTCAAAACTGGAGTGGAGACAAGTATCTTTTCGAGTGTTCTCTCTTTCAGAATATCGTGGAGGACATGATGCTTTTCCGCGTCGCGACGGACGATGATATCGTGGCCTTTTACAAAGAAATCAAGCAGGCGCTGGAAGGAAAGAAAATTCACATCATGTACCTGAAAGCGGAAGATATCGAGGGCAATCTGAACGTTATCCGTAAAGAACGTTCCGATGAAAACGGAAAAGAAATCTGGTTTCCGATGATGATGCAGTTCTTCGATAACTGTCCTTATTCCAAGGCGAATGGCACATCCGGAGAAGCCGATCTGATCGCGCATTTTGCGCATCGGCAGGAACTGGAACTTCGCATCCTCGAAGAAGTATTCCCTGGACAG
The DNA here is from genome assembly GCA_017962145.1 of Clostridiales bacterium. Taxonomy (GTDB): domain Bacteria; phylum Bacillota; class Clostridia; order Saccharofermentanales; family Saccharofermentanaceae; genus Scatonaster. The sequence goes on from JAGCVX010000033.1 coordinate 24,770, forward strand.
TATTCTGTACTTCTTCGCGGCGTAAAACTGGTGCCGGTGAAGAAGGAAGATCTGGAGACCGTATGGAAGATGCAGGTCGAGGCTTTTTCGGGGCTTCTTGAGAAGTATCAGGACTACGACATGAGCCCGGGAGCGGAGAAACTTGATAAGATTGAAGCGCGCTTTAACCAGCCGTGGACGACCTACTATTTCATCGTGGCAGAGAATAAAAATGTGGGTGTGATTCGTATCGTTAATAAGAAAGACGGATCGAGAAAACGCATCTCACCGATCTGGATCATGGAGGAATTCCGTGGCAAAGGATATGCGCAGAAAGCGATCCTCGAAGCAGAGAAGATCTATGGTGTAGATAACTGGAGTCTCGATACGATCCTGCAGGAAAAGGGAAACCTTCATCTGTATGAAAAGATGGGTTATCACCAGACTGGACAGATCGAGCATATCAACGACAAGATGGATATCGTTTTCTACGAGAAAGGATAAGTACCGAAGGAGTAAAATATGGCAAATCTGATCATAGTATGCGGACCTCAGGCAGTAGGTAAGATGACGGTCGCGGAGAGTTTGCGCGACAAACTTCACTACAACATGATGATGAACCACGACAGCATCGAAACATCCGATCGCATCTTCGGCTTTAATACGCCTGCACAGAGAGAGTTCAACGCGATCTTTCGAAAAACGGCTTTCGATCTCGCGGTGAAGCATAATGTTGACCTGATCTTTACTTACGTGTGCGCCTTCGACATAAAAGGGGAGTGGGACTATCTTCTTGGCCTGAAAGATCAGTTTGAAAAAAACGGCGGACACGTCTATTTCGTAGAACTGTACGCAGATCTGGAAACGCGTTTGAAACGAAATGAAACACCGTATCGTCTTGCTCGAAAAGCATCGAAACGCGATATCGAATGGAGCCGTAAAAACATCCTCGCGGACGCAGAAAAATACAGACTGAACAGCCTCGAGGGAGAGCAGTTCTGCGAGAACCATATCAAGATCGATAACACGAATCTCGAGCCGGATGAAGTGGCCGATCAGGTCATCGCGAAGTTCGGCTTGACGCCCGTGGAAAAAGACGAAAAAGAATACCGTTTCGGCGTGTAAGAGGTACCGAAAGGTTTAGAAAGTGTCAAAACCCTCACAGAAGTCTTTGCCAAATTGTGATAGACTGGATTCGTTATGAGAAACGACGGAATGGAGATTTGAGTGAATGATCAATGTCGAGAGAATCAAAGGCGGAACAGATAACTGTTATCTCGTTTCTGAAGGAAAACAGGCCATCCTGGTGGATACCGCAAGTGGCGGAAATCTGGATATGGTCACGGCGGCCTGCGATAAGTATGAGATGAAGCTGATCGTGCTTACTCATGTGCATTTCGATCATGCGGAAAATGCTGCAGTGCTGTCAAAGAAGTATGGTATTCCTGTTGCTTATCACGCAAAAGATGAGGAGCTTTTCGAGAGCTTCGATAAACAGCCCCTGAAGCCGGTAGGACTGGTCGGAAAAGTCGTACTCGGTCTTTCCCTGAAAGTATTGCGGCAAACAAAAGTACAGAAACCGGAAAACCTGATCCCGGTAAAAGACGGCGATGATTTAAGTGAATATGGTATCCCTGCGAAGATCATCGAAACACCCGGTCATACACTTGGTTCCATCAGTGTGGATGTAGAAGGAAAGCATCTTCTGGTAGGTGACGCACTGGATAACTGGATCAGCCCTGGTGTGGCGCATCTTTACTATGACAAAGAGACGTCGGAGAAGAGTGCGGAAAAGATTCGTGCACTGGGCGATCGTATCGTGTATTACGGACATGGAAAACCTACACCAAACGGAAAGTTCTAAAGGAGAAAAGTATGGCAAACGCGATCAAAGTCAATGAGAATACTTGGAGAATCGAAGACGGAGGCGTGCGCTTCCTGCTTTTATGCGGGGAGGAAAAAGCAGCCCTGATCGATACGGGCATGAATACTCCTAACGCAAAAGAAATCGCCGAAGATCTGACGGATCTTCCGCTGATCCTGATCAACACTCACGCCGATCCGGACCACATTTCTGGTAACGGTGCATTTGAAGAATTCTACATGTCTCCGAATGAGGAAGCAAACTACAAAAACTTCAACGGAAAAGGAAAGATCCTTCCGGTAAAAGAAGGCGATACGATCGATCTGGGTGGTCGTGTACTGCGCATTATCGACATCCCGGGTCATACTCCCGGAAGCATCGCGATCCTCGATGAAAAGAACCGCGCCCTGATCAGCGGAGATACTGTGCAGGATGGTCACATCTTCATGTTTGGACCGATGAGAAATATCGATAAGTTTATCGAGAGCCTGAAGCATCTTTCTGAATTTGAAAGTGAGTACGATGAGATCTATCCGATGCACGGTTCTTTCCCGGTCAAGCCGGAGCTGGTCGGCCAGATTCTGGAAGGCGCACAGCAGGTCAAAAACGGCGAAGTCGAAGGAAAGACTGTAGAGTTCTTCGGAAACAAAGCGCTGCTTTATCAGTTCCCATATGCCGGACTTCTTTGCGATCTGAAATGAAATGGTGACCGCATGAAAAATCCCTGGGAAGAAATCAATCTGGATGACTATGAGAATCACATGAACCTGGAGTCGGTAAACCAGATTCCGACGCTGAATGCCATGATGAAAAAGCAGTTCGACGATCGTGATGTGGATAATGTCATGATTCTTGGCGTGGCTGGAGGAAACGGCCTGGAACATATCCGTCCTGAGAAGTTTAAGAAGGTCTACGGGATCGATATCAACGAAGAGTATCTGAAGGTCGCTGCCGAGCGATATGCGTATCTTGGAGAAGTTCTGGAGTGCATAAAAGCAGATCTGATCACGGAGGCAGACAAGCTTCCATCCACAGACTACCTGATCGCGAATCTTCTGATCGAATATATCGGAGTAGAAGCTTTTGTGAACGTGGTTCAAAAGACGCATCCGAAATATGTTTCCTGCATTATCCAGATCAATCTGGATCCGGAAAACTGGGTTTCTGATTCGCCTTATATCCACGCTTTTGACGGACTCGACGCAGTCCATCACCAGATGGATACACTCTCTTTATCTTCTGCGATGACGGATGCCGGATACAGGAAAGGCCCTGAATATACAGAAGCCCTCCCGAACGGAAAAGCATTGGTGCGTCTGGATTTCTTAGTTTGACGTATTTGTTTGCGCCGATATCGTTCATCAAAAAACTCTTGAACAAAACCGAACATATGTGCTAAAATAATAACATGCTATACAAGAGAGGTGGCTTCTATGAAGGATTTTATTGCATACTGCGGTCTGGACTGCGAAAAGTGCGAAGCGCGCATCGCGACAATGAATAACGACGATGCCCTTCGTCAGAAAGTGGCCAAGGAATGGTCAGTGATGAACGATGCAGAGATCACGCCGGAGATGATCAACTGTACAGGATGCCGTGTTCCGGGCGTGAAGTTTCCGTTTTGCGAATCTATGTGTCCGATCAAGATCTGTTCTTCGGGCAAGAACTACGAGACATGTGCTGACTGCAGTGAAGTGACGACCTGTGAGAAGGCGGCGATGGTCCTCGGGAATAATATGGAAGCGCGGGAGAACCTCGGGATCATCGAGTCTTTCTCATAACGTCATAGCATAAGTGATCGCCGTTTTCGGTATCGATAACATTGTATTCCGTCTCGCGGTATCCGCGCTTGAGATAGATCTTCTTGGCAGGGAAAGACGCATCCAGTTCGATGGAATCGAAGGATGAAAAGATCTTCTCTTCCGCGAAATCCATCAGGGCTTTTCCGAAGCCTTGATGCTGGCATTCGGGAAGAACGAAGAGTCTGCAGATGTGGTTCTCAGCGACTGTTACCGTGCCGACGGTCTTTCCGTCAACATTCAGAAGGTACACGTTTCTATTTGAAATGTCGGAAACGATCTTATCCATCGAATGGTGACGGCTGAAGAATTCGACCGCACCAGCAGGATAATATTTCGGATATACCGTATGGATCGTGACCTGAGTGATCTCATATACGATATCTGCATCTTTAGGCTGAGCAATGATGATCTTTCTGTCCATGAATCTTCTCCATTGTCTGTTTATTGATTTAGATTGTATCACGGAAACTACTGAAAGAGGCTATGCTATACTGAACGAAAACGAACTATTTTCAGGCGGTTCGCCTTATCACATACAGAATTTGGAGGAATAATATGAAACAACACTATAATGAAATCCCATCTTCTCTACATGGAACCTATGCGGAGTTCTCCAGTAATTTCGGATTCGACTGGAAGGAATTCGTGATGGGGATCCCGACACCGATGTTCCTTGTGACCACATATAAGTCCAACGGACAGCCGAATGCGACCATGCAGTCGTGGGCGACGTTTACCAGCGCGGATCATGGTAACGGATATTTCGCTGTTCTTGCCAGTGTTACAAAAGGCGGACACCTTCATCAAACGTTGAATGAGAAGAAAGAAGCGGTCATCAATTTCATGTCTTCGGACAAGTACGAAGACTGCATGAAAACGATCCAGAATAATCAGTTTGAAGCAGATGAGATCTCCGCATCCGGACTTACCGTGGAGAAGGCGTCCTGGGTAGATGCACCGATGGTGGCAGAATGCTTTATGAATATGGAATGCAGATATCTCTGGGAAAAAGAGATCGTACCCGGAGATGATCACGTAATGGTGTGTCTCGAAATCGTTGGTGGACATATTGACGAAGAATTCCTTGCGGACCGTTTTGGAGAAAAGAGTGTTTCGTATAACATCCACTACCCGATGGATCCGGAAAACGTGAAAGAAAAAGGATGCGACTATGTTGCAGGTCTTAAGGTTACAAACCGGTCTTACGAATATTGATTTAGGAGGAAATAGAAATGAGTAACATTTATGAACAGTGCCCTGTACTTGAAAATGAAAGATGGCTGATGCGTTTTGTGAAAGAGGAAGATTCTGAAGATCTACTTAAGGTGTACGGAGATAAGCAGGCGCTTCCATTTTTCAACAGTGATAACTGCCATGAAGACAACTTCTACTACAACACGAAAGAGAAGATGGATAACGCCATCCGTTTCTGGCTGGAATCCTACACGGGAAAGTGGTTTGTCCGACTGGCGATCATCGATAAGAACATCTCCCAGGCAATCGGTACCATAGAGATGTTCCATCGTCCGTCCGATGATGATTTTGACGGGGATGGACTGATCCGTCTGGATGTAAGATCCGACTATGAGAAGTCTGACGAACTGCAGGAGATCCTGGGTCTTTTAGTCCCTCAAGCATACGAGCTTCTGGACTGTGAAGAGATCATCACGAAGATCCCGCTTTACGCTGTGGAGAGAATCGATGCGGCGAAGAAACTCGGTTTTGAAAAGTCTGATCGTTTCCTTGTGGGTGGCGAAGATAGATACGCCTACAAGAACTACTGGGCGATCAGAAAGGAATAAGAGAGACAAAATGAAATACGGATTCATCGATTACGAGATATTGGGAGAAGGTACACCGGTCTTGATCATTCACGGCTGGGGCATCGACAGAACGACGATGCAGGGTGCTTTAGAAGTAGTGTTTGAAGCGCTTGGCGGATACAAGCGCTTCTACATAGATCTACCGGGAATGGGAAGATCCGAGCATGGTGATGTGCGAAATTCGGATGACATTCTTTCTATCCTTCACGGATTTGCCGAAGAAGTCATCGGAGAACCGTTCATTCTGGTGGGACAGTCCTATGGCGGATTACTTGCCAGAGGTTTCGTAAATAAGTATAGTAGTCTGGTAAAGAAAATGATCCTTTTAGTTCCTTGCGTAATCCCCGGAGTGCGGCAGGGACGCGTCGAGCCGCTTCAAGTCGTGGAACGTGACGAAGAACTGCTCTCATTACTTCCGAAGGAAGACTATGAGAGTTTTACTCTTATGAATGTGGTACTGACAAGGCCTGTATGGGAGAGATATAGAAGATATCTTATGCCGGCCCTGGCGCGGGCAGACTGGGCGTATCTGAACTCGGATCTGGAAGGAAGTTTTTCTTTTAACGTGGATGATATGGATCCGGTTTCGATACCGACTCTTATCATCACGGCAAAACAGGATACGGAAGTGGGATATAAGGATCAGTTCGATCTTATGGAGATCTATCCGAATTCCACTTATTGCGCAGTGGAGAAAGCAGGACACAACCTGCAGATCGAACAGCCGGAGATCTTTGAAGGAATCCTTCGTTCCTGGCTGACTACGCACTGAAAGAAGAAAGGACAAGCGATGTTACCTACAAAAGAAGAAGCACTGGAAGAGCTGAGAATCGCAGAGAAGATGAATCCCGGTCCATGGGCGAAGCATTCTTTGAATGTAGGCATCGCAGCAAGAAATATCGCAGAGAAGATCGATGGGATGGATGCCGATAAAGCATTTATCGTCGGTGTGCTTCATGACATCGGAAGACGTGTGGGAATCGTAGATATTCCGACACATGTGTATGCGGGATACGAGTACTGCATGCAGAAAGGATGGGACGAGGTCGCAAGGATCTGTATGACTCATTCTTATCTTCTCATGAAAGATGAGTTCTGCTATGACCCGGAAAGCGACATCGAAAAGGAAATAAAAAAGTATGTGTTCTCCATCGAGGCAGACGATTACGATAAGCTGATCCAGCTTTGTGATGCTTTGGCTGTGGACTACGGTTTCGTAATCCTGGAAAAACGCTTTGTGGATGTAACAAGAAGATACGGCATCATGGAAGGATATATCCGCGGATGGGAAGTCGCATTTGCCATCAAGGAAGACTTTGAAAAGAAAATGGGATGCTCCATCTACGATGTGCTTCCCGATATTGGTAAGACAACACTTCTGACACCTAAGCCATGGCATCCGCCTGTAAAAGAATGAGAAATGGAAAGACCAGATTTTGACAGCATTAAGACGTATTCGGAGTTTTCTAAGTACTATTGGTACAGAGAAGAACTCATCAAGATATGTAAGGCCCACGGACTGAAAACGGCCAGCGGAAAGATCGAGCTGAATCAGATCATCGAGGCCTATTTTTCAGGTAAGAAAATCCTTCTTGAGAAGAAGCAGAAACGTGCGCGAAAAGTACCTGTCAAAGAACTGTCGCTGAAGACTGGACTTCTAGAGTGTGGCTTTACCTTTGGTCCTCGTTTCCGTGAGTTTTTCGAAAAACAGACGGGTGAATCACGTTTTAAATTCAATGTAGACATGGTAGCTACGGCGAAGGCCGTAAAAGAAAGCGGAGACGAATCCTTTACGCTCGGAGATCTTCTGGATATCTATTATGGAAAGAAAACCTATGCTACCTACGATCGATCTGCGCTACAATGGAATCGATTCGTGAAAGACTTTTGCGCAGATCCGGCAACAGACAAGTTTCCGGAGAAACTCAAGGCCGCTGCGAAGCTGTGGAAGATCGTACGCGAATCAGATCAGGAGAAAGTATATTCTCCGGAACTTTTGGACAAGTACAAAGACAGCATGGGATAATCCCGGGAGGGACATATGAAAGTCATCATTTTGAGCCGTGTTTTGAAAGAAAAGCAGATCGAGAAGATCAAGGCAACCGCAGTAAAAGCTGGTGCGGTCCTTTGCTTTGTGGAAGAAGAAAAAGCTATCCCCGAAGGATTTTTAGACGCAGAAGTTCTGTATGGTTTCGGAACAGAAACCGCCAAAACGAGTACGGCACTGAAATGGTTGTGCGTTCCCTCTGCCGGAGTAGATTATCTGATGGGGCCGGGTGCATTTGCCAATGAAGACTGCATACTTACTAATTCATCCGGAGCATATGGTGTTACGATCGCGGAACACATGATCGCGGTAAGCCTCATGATGATGAGAAAACTTACACTTACTTACGCAGAAACACTTCAAGGCGTCTGGGGAAAACCGAAGCCGCAGAAGTCGTTGAAAGACTGCCGGATCACTGTCCTGGGAACAGGAGATATCGGAAGCAATTTCGCAAGACGCGCCAAAGCATTTGAACCGAAGGCGATGGTGGGAGTATGCCGCAGCGGAAAGAGTGAAGAGACCTGCTATGACCAGGTTGTACCGATCAGTGAACTTGACGGGATCCTTCCATCAACAGATCTTCTTGCGATGAGTCTTCCCGACACCGCAGAGACAAAAGGAATACTGTCGAAAGAGAGACTCTCGCTTCTGCCTGAAGGTGCATATATCGTGAATGTAGGACGAGGTTCGGCGATCGATGAGGATGCGCTGTCGGAGCTCCTGGAAAAGGAATATCTGGGTGGCGCGGCACTGGATGTATTCCGGACCGAACCGCTTCCGAAAGACAGTCCGCTTTGGAAGACGAAGAATCTCCTGATCACACCGCATGTTGCAGGGAATCTTACTTTGGAATATACGCTGGATACGAATGTGGATATGTTCTGCGAGGATCTTTTGAACTATGCGCAGGGCAGACCGCTAAAGCATATCGTTGATAGAAAGATCGGCTACTGATTTCGGTTTGTATACTAACAAGATACTTGAAAAATGAATGCCCGATTCAGATAATGATGAGGTGGATTCGGAGATAGAGGACTATGCAGACTCGAGAACTGACAATCGAAGAGATACGGGAAGTCTATAAGAAGTATCTGTATTACGACTTCCCTGATGATGAAAGAAAGCCGCTTTCACGGATCGAGAAATCGATCCGTGACGGCCAGTATCTCTGCGTTGGTGCATTTGACGAAGAAGAAAGGTTTCTGGCTTACGCTTTCTTCGTTTTTATCAGGGAGACATGCCTTCTGGATTACTATGCGGTGGTGCCTGCTATGCGCGGAAAAGGCATCGGATCTGCATTCCTTCGTCTTGCCATCGAAACGGCAGGATTTCCAACGACCATCATCGAGATCGAAGATCCGAGATCCGGCGATGCGGAGGAAAAAACCACCAGAGAACGAAGATTAGATTTCTATCAGAAAGCGGGGTGCGTGAATGCGAATGTTCACGTGCTGGCTTTTGGGGTAGAATATCTTTTGTTGGAGTATCCTTTACAGGGAATACATAGTGGAGAGGAGCTTTCGGAAGGGTATCGTTCGATCTACCGGTCGATCCTGCCTAAGCGCATGTTCGAGAAGTATATCTCCATAATCGAATAGAAAAGTCGAGGAAGTAACAATGTTAAGAGTATACTGCTACAGCAGATGCACGACCTGCCAGAAGGCGTTGAAGTGGCTGGAAGCCAAAGGCATCGAGCACGAAGTCATCGATATCAAGGGGCAAAATCCCGACGAAAAAACACTTCGAGAATACTATAAGATGAGCGGTCTTCCGCTGAAGCGGTTTTTCAATACGAGCGGAATTCAGTATCGTGAACTCGAGCTTTCAAAGAAGCTTCCGGATATGAGTGAAGATGAGCAGTTTGCTCTTCTTGCTTCGGATGGCATGCTGGTCAAGCGCCCGCTTCTGGTGGGAAAAGATTTTGTCCTGACCGGTTTTAAGGAAGCCGAGTGGAGCGAGAAGCTATAAAGAAGATAGGAGAAAAGATATGAAACTGTTTTTATGCGGTGGCGGATGCGGCGAGCAAACGGAAGATGTCATGAAAGTATTTAACTCGGTCATCGACCACGAAAGACCGATCCTTTATATCCCGCTTGCCATGGATGAAAAAGAGCATACCTATGACGACTGCTATGAATGGGTCAAAGGAGAGCTGGCTGCAGTGGACGTACCGTCGATCGATATGGTCCGTTCCTACGAAGAACTGGCGGCGAAGAATCTGTCTGACTATAGCGCGCTCTTTATCGGCGGAGGAAATACCTTTGAGCTTTTGAAAGGCATCAAGGACAGTGGTGCATTTGCCAAGATGAAAGAATATATCCGAAACGACGGCGTCGTATTCGGAGGCTCGGCGGGGGCGATCATCTTCGGAAAAGACATCATGCCGGCGATCGCGATGGATCCGAACGACTGTAATCTTCAGGATACTGCTGGATTCAATGTCCTGGACGACTGTTCGATCTTTGCGCATTACACCAACGAGTGGAATCTGGAAGCACATGTGCGCTTTACGGAATTTCTGGAGAAGTATTCTTCCGAAAACGCGGCAGTATATGCTTTGCCTGAAGAAGATACGATCTTCATTGACGGAACCCAGGTCCAGGTGATCGGTGACAGACCGTACTACTTCTTTGAAAACGGTAGCCGCGAAAAGAAGATGGTGGAGCTTCGAAATGAACTTAAGGATAATGAGTGGCCCTTAGAATACATTGATCACGATCGATGGATTGCGCGTGGTATCGTTTTCGACGAGGATGGCAACTTCTATTTCGTCCGTGCCGAGCGTGATGATCTCTTCGGAAAAGCAACCATGATCGAGACTCCCGGTGGTGGAGTGGAGAAAGGTGAGGACCTGAACATGGCGATCCGCCGTGAACTCAGTGAAGAACTGGGTGTCGAGGTGGATGTGATCTGTAAGATCGGTCTGGTCAGCGATTACTACAACGTCATCCACAGACATAACCTGAGCAACTATTTCCTTTGCAAGGTGAAGTCTTTCGGCGATAAGCACCTGACCGAAGATGAGATCAACGACTTCCATCTTTCTACGTTGAAGATGAGCTTTGATGAGGCAGTTGCCGAGTATGAAAAGAGAAGAGAAACACCGATCGGAAGACTGGTGGCAAACCGTGAGCTTCCGGTACTGAAGAGAGCCAAGAAGATTATCGCGACTTGTGAATTGTAGAATATATCAGGAGAAAAAAACGATGTATTTTGATGAACTGAAACTGGGCATGACAGTCGATACGGCACCGGCGGTGATCGAGAAAGAGAAGATGCTGGCATTTGCTCGGGAATACGATAATATCCCGCTTCACGTGGATGAGGAATATGCGAAGACGACCCATTTCGGGAGAATCATCGCGCCGGGCGTCATGTCCTTTATGGCGGTATGGGCGAAGTATCTGGATGTGGCTTTCTTTGAAGATGCGCTTCTGGCCGGAAAGTCTTCCAAGATCGAGTGGATGAAACCCGTGTTTGCGGAGGATGTCCTGACCGGTAAAGCAACCATCACGAATTTAGTTCAAAGAAGCGAGAAGAATGGTCTGGTGGAGCTGACGATCGAAGTATATAACCAAGACGGCGAGCATGTCATGACCAATGTGACAGAGGCCGTTGTGAAGTGTAGAAAGAGGATCCTGGAGACCGAAAGGCTTTTCCTTCGTGAGATGACGATGAGCGATCTGGATGCACTCTATGCGGTGCTCGGCGATCCGGACATCATGCAGCACTATCCCTATTCCTTCGATGAGGAGCGTGTACGTGCGTGGATCGAGCGCAACATGAACCGTTACCATGACAATGGTTTCGGACTTTGGGCCGTATGTTTGAAAGAGAGCGGTGAGATGATCGGTGACTGCGGTCTGACACTTCAGAATATCGAAGGCGAGATGCTGCCGGAGATCGGATACCATATCCGTAAAGACCAGCAACGTAAAGGATATGCAAAAGAGGCGGCAGCCGCGGTGCGTGACTGGGCCTTCGCCAATACGGAGTATCCGGCTCTTTATTCCTACTGCAAATACACCAACGAGGGTTCTTTTAAAACTGCCGAATCCATCGGCATGCATTTCGAAAAAGAGTACCCGGATGAAGCTAATAAGATCACCCATGTTTCGGTGATCCGAAGAGAAGATATGGAGAAATAAGATGGATCTGAAAATCGGACTATTACAGCTTGTCCCGGAGGACACGCTGGACAAACAATTAAATAAGGGCATCGAAGCGTGCCGAAGGGCCAAGGAGATGGGCGCAGACGTGGCGCTTTTTCCGGAGATGTGGAGCGACGGCTATGCGCTTCCTCAGAATGAAGCAGCGTTAAGAGCACTGGCGATTCCCGCGGATAGTGCATTTGTAAAGGCATTTCAAGCATTGGCAAAAGAACTGGACATGGCGATCGGCATCACACTTCTTGAATGCCACGAACCTAAGCCCCGAAATTCCGTGATCTTCTTCGACCGTAAAGGCGACGAGATCCTTCATTACTCAAAGGTGCACACCTGCGCATTTGACCTCGAAAAAGTACTGGAGCCCGGTGAGGATTTTTATGTGGCGGATCTGGATTTCGGAAGAGGCGTGGTAAAGATCGGTTCCATGATCTGCTTCGACAGAGAGTTCCCGGAGAGCGCTCGTATCCTGATGCTGAAGGGCGCGGAAGTGATCCTGCATCCGAATGCCTGCCCGATGGAGATCAACCGTCTGGCGGCGCTGAGAAGCCGTGCCTATGAGAATATGGTGGCGGTTGCGACCTGCAACTATGCCGAGGGACAACCGGACTGCAACGGTCACTCCGCTGTATTTGACGGCGTGCCGTGGAAGAGAGACGAGCCCGGTGTGCGGGATATGTGCGTGCTGGAAGCACCCGGTGAGGAAGGCGTGTATGTAGCTACGATCGATCTGGATGCACTGCGCTTTCATAGAGACCATGACGTAATGGGCGATAAATACCGTCACCCGGAAAAGTATGACATCCTGACGAGGTAAGAAATGATGAAAACGCCGGAACTACAGACAGAGCGACTCCTTCTTCGCCCGATCCGAAAAGAGGATACGGACGAGATCTTCCGCTGCTGGATGCATGATCCGGATGTTTCGCGATACATGATGTGGACTGCGGGCGATATCGAGTTTGCGAAAGAATTTGTAGAATTCGAACTTGGTAATATCGAACGTGATGACTGGTACCGCTGGATCATCGAAGACAAAGAAGGTACCATCGTCGGCGCGTGCCTTTTGTACTTTGACGAAGAGTTCGATTCGTGGGATATCTCCTATAACCTCGGAAAGAAATACTGGGGTAAAGGCTTCATGACAGAAGCCATGAAGAAAGTGATCGAGTTTGCATTTGAAACACTGAAGGCAGAGGGGATCATTGCATTTCACGCAGTGGAAAATCCTGCATCCGGAAACGTCATCCGAAAACTTGGTTTCCAGTACGAAAAGGATATCCCGTTCGAGTGCTCGATCGGTAATACGACCGCGCATTTTTACAGATTGAAAAACACATTAGAGGAATGAAAAATGAAAGACATAAAACTGCCTGAAAGCATCCGGAAGATGATTGAAGGAAAGACTTACACTGTAGATGATATGGGCAAATCCGGATCGAAGATCCTGATCTTTGACGATATGGTGTTAAAGATCGTGAAGTTCCGGGAGAGAAACGAAGATGTGGTCAAGCTGATGCGATGGCTGGAGGGAAAAGTGCCGGCCCCTCGCGTGCTTGCGTACGAAAGAGAAGACGAGTATCAGTATCTGCTCATGAGCAAAGTGAAAGGCAGCATGAGCTGTGATCCTTACTACATGAACCGCCCGAAAGAAATGATCCGTGCTCTGGCGGATGGCATGAAATTTCTCTGGAGCGTGGATATTTCCGATTGCCCGAGAATGATGGATCTGGATGCAGAACTGAAAGAAGCAAGAGTTCGTGTAGAGAATAATGATGTGGATACCAGTGACGCGGAACCGGAGACATACGGTGAAGGTGGATTCAAGGATCCGGAGGATCTTCTTTCCTGGCTGGAGACCCATCGCCCAAGTTGCGAGATGGTGCTTTCCCATGGAGATTACTGTCTGCCGAATGTGTTTATCGAGGACGGAAAGTTCTGTGGCTTTATCGATCTTCCGGAGGCAGGTGTTGCGGATAAGTGGAGAGATATCGCCCTTTGCTACCGAAGCCTGAAACATAACGCAGAAGGAACTTTCGGCGGGGCTGTGTATCCCGATATCGATCCGAACATGCTTTTTACTGAACTTGGGATCGAGCCGGACTGGGACAAGATCAATTACTACATTCTGCTCGATGAACTTTTTTGAGGAGACGACTTCATGGAAGAGACAAAAGAAAAAAGAAATCTAAAGGTGATCAATCGTGATGTGCTGAAAAGGAAGCTCTTCGAAGTTTTCTAAGTGGATCTTCTATATATTCTATCCGGCACATCTGCTTCTGGTATTTGCCATCAAGATGTTTCTGAAGTGAGTTTTATACTAGAAAGAGCATGATTTCATAGTGCCTCTCCTGCTATAATCGCCTTAGATATGAGGTGAGAAAAATGGATCTGATTCGATATTTTAGAGCAAAAGAGGGATGCACTATGAATATGCGAGAAGCACTGGATGCGATTGTTGCTTCCTGTGATCTGATCAACCGCACATTCGATAATTTCTGGGTGTGCTATGACGACTATCTTACGGATGAGATCACAAAAGAAGAAGCTGAAGAGTTCGGCCTTTTAGATCGAAATTCCGTAGAAGCCAGATTGAATGGCTATGCGTTCTGCGTAACCGATAAATATGGATGCGATCTTCTGAAAGTCTATCTGGATGTATATAAAAAGAAACAAACTTCTCAGTTTGCGAGATATGTATGTATCTATACTACAGACGGACAGATCATCGACGACATTTTCAGTATCTGATGCTCCTTCCGGGTTGGGAAGGAGTATCATGAATAAATGGAAACACAAACTGCAGGGAGAAAGAAACAATGAGTGAACTTACGATCCGAGACGCGAGAAAAGAAGACGCGAAGAGACTTTTGGAGATCTATTCTCACTATGTTTTACGAACAGCGGTCTCTTTTGAGTATGACGTTCCTTCGGAGGAAGAGTTTTCGCAGCGGATCGAGACGATCAGCGCCAAGTATCCGTATCTGGTCTGTGAGAAGGATGGAAAGATCCTCGGCTACGTGTATGCAAGCGCGTACAGTACGCGGGAAGCCTATAACTGGACGGTAGCTACATCGATCTATCTGGACAAAGATTACAGAAGACAGGGAATCGGATCTCTTCTTTACGAAGAACTGGAGAGAAGATTAAAGGAAATGGGAATCGTAAACCTTCTGGCCGGAGCGGCATACTGTGAGGAAGAAGATGAGTATCTTACCCACGACAGCTTCGAATTTCACGCAAAGAAAGGGTATACTGAAGTTGCGCACATGAAGACTGTCGGAAAGAAATTTGAAAGATGGTACGATCTTCTCTGGATGCAGAAGAAGATCTGATAATCGGAGTAGAAAATGAAACTGTTTAGACCGGTAGGGACAAAAGAATTAGAACTGATCGAGCAAAGCGGCTTTACGGCATTTCCGCCGAGGCTTCCGGAGCAGCCGATTTTTTACCCTGTCCTGAATGTGGAATATGCAACCGAGATCGCGGAGAAATGGAACGCGAAACTAAATGACGACAAGAAAGGCTACGTCACGGAATTTGACGTGGACGATGCTTTTGCTTCTCGGTATGAAGTCCATATCGTCGGTGCGTCCCATCACGCGGAGCTTTGGGTGCCTGCCGAAGAACTGGACGAGTTTAACCGCCATATCATCGGGAAAATCAAGGTCATCAAGGAGTTCTGAAATCTTTTTTCAAAAAGGTGTTGACTCTGACATAATGGTAGACATTAAAGTAGTGATGAGCTCAAGAAAACACATCCATGGAGGTGGCATATATGCTTAAAATCGGAGATTTTTCAAAACTATCCAGAGTAAGCATCAGGATGCTTCGTCACTACGACGATATCGGTCTTTTGAAACCGGCCGAGATCGATGAGTTTACCGGATACCGTCATTACCGTGAGGATCAGCTTTTCGTTGTTGCGAGAATCACGGCACTGAAGGAAATGGGATTTGCCCTGGCGGATATCGTACGTATCCTCGAGATCTATAACGATAAGGAAAAGCTGGACGAATTTCTAAAGGTGCGCCAGCAGGAACTGGCGGACCTGTCGAAGGAGACGGAAAGAAAACTGATGCTTCTGGATTCAGCCAGAACGAGGCTGAGAGAGGAGCAAAACATGAATTTTAATGTAAATGTAAAGACGATTCCTGAAAGATACGCGGCAACGGTACAAATGGTCGTACCGCACTACGAAGATGAAGGGAAACTATGGGGTATGCTTTCCGAGTGTAAAGAACCGCTTGTTCCGGCAGATCCCTGCCTTGCTGCCGCGGAATTTCTCGATAAGGAATTTAAAGAAGAGAATGTCGAGATCGCGATCTGGATGACAGTCAAAGGCGAATATCAGGATACTGAACATGTGAAGTTTAAGACTCTTCCGGAAGTGAAGGTCGCAAGCTGCATCGTAAAGGGCAGCTACGAACAGATGGGCGACGCGATGGCAACGGTCGCATCCTGGGTAAGTGCCAATGGCTATACGATCTCGGGACCGATGTTCAATATCTATCACGTCAGCCCGGCCCAGACACAGAATGTGGACGAGTATGTAACAGAAGTGTGCTTCCCGGTCGCGTGAGGCGTACTTAACTTTAACTTAATAAATTCTGACTATTTCTTTACTTCCCTTTAGCGATATATTTAACTGCGCCCGCTAAGATGTAGACATAAAGCAAAACGAAAACAACTTGGAGGGTACAGCAATGACAAACAACACGATGACAAAAGCTAACAGAACAGAGAAGGTTTTAACAGGAAAGATGGTTACCACGATCGTTGGATACGTCGGAATGGTCGCAAGTGCACTGTTGTTCGGATGGGGATTTTATCATCACAACGGCACACAGATGGCGATCTTCGGAATCATGGCACTGTTCTGCGGCGCAACTGCAATTGCGAACTCTAAGAAATAAACAGAAAACAAGCACACTTCATATAAGTCCTTTTTTGAGTAATACGTCCTTTTGAAATCTCCCCGATGCGGTAAATGCACCGGGGATTTTCATTTCCAAAAGAGAATATACAAGTGGTATATTTCCCGGATTGCCTCCCTGCGATAAAATAGGAATGTGAGGTTTTCGGAATGCCGAAAACAGATAAACGAAAAGGTGGAAAAGACAATGTTACGTTTACGACCCTATAAGCCCTGCGATGCCGAGAAGATCGCATCCTGGATCACAGACAGAAGGACCTTCAATCTTTGGGGAGGTGCCCTTTTCGGTGCATTTCCATTAACGGCGGAAGTCGTGAACGACAAATATCTCAACCATAACGGTGACTGTGTGGAAGAAGATAACTTCTATCCCATGACTGCATTTGACGAAGAAGGGGCCGTCGGACATTTCATCATGAGATATATCAAGGGTGACAACAAGATCCTTCGTCTCGGCTGGGTCGTCGTTGATGCGTCCCGCCGCGGAAAAGGCTATGGCCGACAGATGATCGAACTGGCTTTGAAGTATTCCTTTGAGATCCTGAAGGTAGACACCGTAACCATCGGTGTATTTGAAGTGAATACATCCGCATATAAGTGCTATCAGTCCGTTGGATTTAGAAAATCCACCATAAACGAAGATGTGATCCGAAATATCGATGGCGAAGAACTGAAGGTTCTGGAGCTGGAGATCAGTAAAGAGGAGTGGAGGGAATAAGCATGAATGTTTTCGAAGCTCTTTTTCAAAGACGCAGTTATCGTGGAAAGTTTAAGGATACACCTGTTCCGAGAGAGGATCTCCGAAAGATTCTGGAGGCGGGATTAGCCGCGCCTTCCGGTTGCAATAAGCAGACGACATCCCTCATTGCGGTTGATGATCCGGAGGTGCTTTCTAAACTCAAGGCAGTGATCGATCCGCCGGTTGCACAGACTGCACCTGCCGCAATCTGTGTATTGACGCAGCGGATCAGCGCATATCGTGACAGATGCTTCGCCATCCAGGATTATTCTGCAGCGATCGAGAATATGCTCCTGGCTATCGTGGAACTGGGATATCAGAGCTGCTGGTACGAAGGGCATATCACTGACGAAGACAGGATCGGAGAGAAGATGGCGGAGATCCTGGGCGTACCGGAAGGATACGAACTCATCTGCTATCTGCCGGTAGGTATCGCGGAAGACGAAGTGAGAATGCCGAATAAGAAAGAGTTTTCGGACCGTGCCTGGTTCAATTCTTTCAAGGGAGAATAAGAAGAGGTGACTATGCAGACATCCATTTCGACGACTTTTGATTACAGTGTTCCGATCGAGCAGCAATTGCCGATGATCCATAAAGCGGGATTTACACATGTATCGTTTGGAATGAATTACGAGCATAGCGGCCTTCTGGATGAAGCGAACTGGGAAAAACTCGGAAAACTCCTTAAAGAAAACGATCTTTTGGTGGATACCGTACACGGATACGATCTGGATCGGGCGGATTCCATCGAGAAGAATGAGATCCTGGCCCGTGCGGCCAGAGCACTTGGCGCGCCGGTCGTCGTGATCCATTGTACGATCTTCTGGTTCGAAGACGATGAGTACGAAGAGAAGTATCAGCTAGTAGCCGGAAGGATCAAAGAGATGGAACGGATCGCAAAGGAAACAGGGATCCGATTTGCCTTTGAAAACATGGTTCCCGGAAAACCGACGGATCTTTGTGTCGAGATGGTCAAGATGGCTGATCCGGAGTATATCGGATTCTGCTACGATTCTTCTCACGATCAGATCGATGGCCCGAGACCGATGGATCTTCTTTCCGAACTTCAGGACAGAGTTATTGCTGTGCACCTGTCTGACCGTATCCGCGAGTTTGTCGATCACGTCATTCCGGGAGAAGGATTTGTCCGTTTTGATGAAATCACTCCACTTTTGAAGGCTTCTCCATTCAAGGGCCCGATCCTTATGGAAGTCGGCGTGGAGAACTCGAAATATAAAGATCCAGAAGAACTGGTGGCTAAAGCGCATGAGGCTGCCGCAGACTTGTGGAATAAGGTTTATTCCTGAACAGGAGAGTGCTGATCATGTCGTTTATGGAGAGATGGTTTCAAGGTTTTGGAGAAGGTCTGGAGAAGATGTCGCGTGAAGAGCGGGGACGGCTTTTTCAGGGGTGTGCATCCATGTGTGGAAAGGATGCGCTGAAGTACCTGTATGCAGATCTTTTTGCGGAGTGCGAGGGCAATCTGGACTGTTTCTTCGGAAGAATGCATGAGCTTAAGAAGGTAGACGGTGTTGTGGTCATTCCGGGAAAAGAATATGAGATCCGTTTTCTGTCCTGCGACTGTGATCTGCACACCAAAATGAATGTAAATACCCCCAAACTCTGCGAGTGCTCAAGACAGAGCATCACGTACTGGCTGGGACAGCTTCTGCCGGAGGAGAAGTTTCTGGTGGAAGAGATAGAGACGATCCTTGGAGGACACGAGAAGTGCCGCTTCCGGATCGTGAAGAAAGAGGAAAATTATGGTGACGTTTAAAGAGATGGATAAGACCTGTTTCGAAATGTACGATCAGGTCACACAGAATGTGGAAATAAAATCAGAGTACCGGATCAAGCGCGTGGACAACGGGCTGGGTGGATTGCTTCTGGAAGAAGTGCCGGTCACACCGCATGTTAAAGACCTGAGTGTCTATGAGCGCGCGTCAGAGTACGAGAAGATGTTCGATATCAGTAACTGGCGCTTCTATATGGCATTTGACGGAGAAACCCCGGTGGGTGCGGCGACAGTTGCAGGTACGACCGAAAATAACTATATGTTGAATGGAAGAACAGATGCATGTGTCCTGTGGGACATCCGTGTGGCGGATGGATATAAGCACCAGGGGATCGGACAGAAGCTTTTCGATATGGCAAAGGCCGGAGCACAGGCAGACGGCTATAAGCAGATGATCATCGAATGCCAGAATAATAATGTGACGGCTTGCAATTTCTATAAGAAGCAGGGCGCGCTGCTGGGTAAGATGGATGCCTACGCCTACTACACCGATCCGGAAACGAGAGACGAGGTACAGTTTATCTGGTACCTTGATCTGTAAGGAGGAAAAATATGACGTGTAAATTTGTACGGATCCAGGGTAGAGATAAGGCGTATAGAACCCAGTACCCGAGAGGCATCTTTGCTATGGGCTGGCGCTTGATCCAGGATGGCAGCATGTCCCCTGAGGATGAGAAGCTTTTCCGCGACATCGACGATTGGTTTAAGGAGAATCTTCCGGAGCCGGTTCCGTGTCAGAATGGAGAAACGGTCATTACTTTCTTTAAGACCGGGACCACGAAAGAGATGCTCGAAAAAATCGCACCGGCAGTGGCCCTTATGGATAAGTACGAGCAGCCGTACGATATCGTCTATACCAACTTCGTCGGCAACATCGTGTACGAAGACGACTGGCAGATCGCGGTTCGTGTAGAAGACGGAAAAATGGTGTGAATCAGGAGAAAAACATGGAAATGCGAATCATTGAAAGCTGCGCGGAATGCCTTTATGATAAGCAGGCGCACCGTTGCAGTGACTCTTCTTATCTTGCGAGAATAAAGGAGATCATCGAGACCCGAAAGCCGGAGGATACATCGCCGTATCTGGTGTATCTTTTCAATCTCGAATACGAGAAACGCTTCGGGAAGAAATCTTCTTACAGCGAGGTCAAGAAGAAGTACAATGACCTTCTGCTTTCCATGGAGGAGTCTTTCCGCGAAAAGATTGAAGCCTCGGAGGATCCGCTTCTTCAGGCTCTTCTTTATGCACGGATCGGAAACTACATCGATGTTGCGGCCATGAACGTCATAAAAGAAGAGACCCTGATGGAACTCTTCGAAAACGTGCAGAACCGTCCGCAGGAAGAAGAGGTGATCCGAAATTTCCTCGCGGATTGCGAGAAGGCCAGAAGATTTCTTCTCATCGCGGATAACTGCGGCGAGATCGTCCTGGACAAGCTCTTCATCGAGCAGCTAAGAAAGCGCTTCCCGGAACTTTACGTTACTGTTCTGGTACGTGGAAAAGAAGTCCTGAACGACGCGACGATCGAAGATGCGAAAACGGTCGGGCTTGACCGCGTGGCAAATGTGATCAGCAACGGTCTTCCGATTGCGGGTACGGTCTATACGATGCTTCCCGATGAAGCAAAACAGGTTTTTGATCAGGCAGATGTCATCCTGTCAAAAGGACAGGGAAATTACGAATCCCTGAGCCGACAGGGAAGACATATCTACTATTCTTTCCTTTGTAAATGCGAGTTGTTTACCAACCGTTTTTCTGTGCCGCTTCTGACCGGCGTTTTCTGCGAGGAAAGAGAGTAATTAGCAGATAACAGGAGAATAATAATGGATTTTGAAAGTATTAAGAAATTAGATTTTAGCAGAGTATATTTTGTCATCGGAACTTCCTATGCAGGAAAGTCCACCATCGTGAAGAACCTGGCGAAAAAGCATAATGGTATCGCTCTCGAAGAGAACTACCATGACGAGAAACTTCCGGAACTCGACAGTAAGGAGTTCCCGAACCTGTGCTATACCAGAGATCTTCAGGACTGGCATGATTTTATCCGTCGCACCCCGGATGAATATGTGGGATGGGTCAACGCCGTGAAGAAAGAGTGTGAGATCGTGGAGTTTAAGATCCTCGCCGAGCTTCTTCCGAAGCCGGAAACAAAGGGGAAACTGATCTTCGTGGATACCAACATCTGTATCGAGACACTGCATCAGATCACGGATGAAAAGCACGTCTTGGTCATGCTTTCCGACCCGCAGATCGCTATCACGAGGTTTTTTGACAGACCGGACCCGGAAAAGCAGTTTATCTATCAGCTGATGCTGGAAGAACCGGACCCGCAGGCGGCGCTGGATAACTATAAAGAGATCATGAAAAGGATCCATTCGCAGAAGTGCTATGACGAGCTGGAGAACGCAGGTTTTCCGGTAATCTACAGAGATGAGAACCGAAGCCAGGAAGAAACCGTGGAAATGGCCGAGAAAATCTTCGGTATCTGATGATAATCTCTTTCCCCGGTGCACCCTTTCCGAGTGAACAGTTTTACGAAAAACCGTAGGAGAATGACCATAAGAAGAGTATAATACTTAAAGCTGGTTTAGGAGGAACAGGCATGGGTTTATTTGACTGGTTAACGTCGGGAGATGACTCTACATACGGGTATAAAGCTTTTAAGAATACTCAAGGATGGGACAACGAAAAGATGCTGGCACGTCTTCTTACGGAAGACCTTCCTTACGGCACGCCCAGGATGGGATGGATCAGAGCATTTGGAAAGGAAAGACAGGTAATCGTCTATCCTCTGGCTCATGACGTGAACTATGTATATGTCGATGCGCAGCCGAAAAAGATCATCGTAAGTATGGCACCGAAGCCGGGACAGGTCGGAGGTGCGCAGGATCACGTGGATATGGGCGATGTCACGGATACGAGAGAGAATTTCGTGGCAGCAACATGTGAAGCGATCGAACCTGCCAATCATGTGATCAAGGTCGTGGAATCGATCCTGAAGGGCTGATTTATAGGCGTAAGGGGTGCACCTTAGGAAAGTAATATGGATATTATCGAACTGATCGAACCGAATAATCAGTATGCGGAACAGATTTGGGATTTCCGTCAGGAGATTCTCGATTTTGACGCGGATAATGACGACCGTTTTGCCGGCTGTCTGTCGCTTGATACGGCCTCTTCTGCGGAAGAGTGGATCCGGATCTGTCAGCTTCGAAAGGACGAGTCGACTTGCCGTGAGACCGGTGTGGAAGTGCCTTCCCATATGTTCCTGGCCGTTCGGAAAAGTGACGATCGCATCGTCGGCGTGATCGATCTGAGACACCATATCAACCATCCGATCTTAGGCTCGTGGGGCGGACATTGCGGATACTCCATACGCCCGTCTGAACGCGGAAAAGGCTATGCTGCGGAGATGCTCCGCCTTGATATACTGAAGGCAAGAGAAATGGGTATCGAGAAGATGCTCGTTACCTGCAGTGAAAACAATCCGGCAAGTGAAAAGACGATACTCCACAACGGCGGGGTGCTGGAAAAGACGATCGAAGTCGATGGCGAAACACTCAAAAGATACTGGATAAGTACATTTAAAAAGATGCGCCGCTTCAAGCAGCAGTTGAGTGAAGCGGAGTGTTATGAAGTCCTCAAGTCAACCAAACGCGGCGTCCTTTCCCTGATCGGGGAGATGGGTTATCCATATGGGATTCCGATGAATCACTGGTTCTGTGAAGAGGATGGGCATATATATTTCCATGGAGCCAAAGAAGGGCATAAGATCGAAGCGATCACTTCCTGTGACAAGGCCTCGTACTGCGTATATGACGAAGGCTTCCGGAAAGAAGGGGAGTGGGCGCTCAATATCAAAAGCGTGGTTCTTCGCGGACATATCCGCTTCGTGAAAGACGAAGAAAAGGCGCGAATGATCGGTACGGAACTGGTCAGAAAGTTTACTGACGATGAAGCGTATCTGGAACATGAGCTTACTCATGCTCTTCCGAGAGCGCAGTGCCTGGAGTTTATTCCGGTACATATGAGCGGAAAACTCGTAAATGAATCGTAGGAAGAATGATTAAGAAAGTAGTCGGGAGGTGTTTGACTGATATGAAAAATGAACGAGTGCGCAAGACACGCTGGGGGGCGGCATTACTTTCGATGGTAATGGTAACATCGCTTTTGCCGAAAGTCGCAGGCAGTTCGCAAGTTCGTGCGGATGAAACGGAGGTCCTGCAGGAGGAGAGTATTTCTGTAGAGAGTACAGAGTTGCTGATCGATGAAACTAACTTTCCGGATGCTGGATTTCGAAAAGTGATTTCACGGGATTGTGATTCTGATAAATCCGGCTCTCTTAGTCAGAGTGAAATAGCTGCAGTAAGGAAAATAGATGTATTTGACGATGTGTATGATCTGAAAGGTATCGAATTCTTTACTGTCCTTGAATATCTGAATAACGTGTCAAATGCGGATACTCTGGATCTTAGTAAGAATACCTCTCTGGTCACATTATGGAATAATGATGTTTCTCTTACTACGCTGATACTGGGAAATAATCCGAATCTCCGCGAATTAATATGTCCGAATGGACAGTTCACTTCACTTTCCATAGGCGGATGTCCGAAATTGGTCAGACTGATCAAAGATTCTCCATTGGAGTACAACAGCGGGATGAAACTCTGGGTCAGTTCACAAGAATACGGAGAAGAATCATGTACAGTCTGGTTTAATAATGAGATTTCTTTCGATATGGATGTGGTCATCGATGAGACGACATTTCCCGATGCGAATTTCCGAAGCTTTGTTAGTGCGAAATTCGATAAAGATTCTTCAGGAACACTGAGTGCAAGTGAGATCGATGCAGTGAAGATTATGAACTGCTCTGATATGGATATCTCGGATCTGACAGGTATCGAGTTTTTTGTTGAAGTCGAAGATATGTCCTGTGCGAATACTCAGGTAACGAAACTTGATGTAAGCGCGAATATGAAGCTTAGAGAATTGCTTTGTTGCAATTGTAATCTCACATCGTTAAGCATGAACGCGAATCCGGATCTTATCTATCTTGATTGTACGGGTAATTCTTTGACGGAGATTGATATTTCTGCTTGCCCGTTGATTAAAGAACTGTTGCACGACGATCCAATGTTGGCATCCGGTACGGATCGTTCATGCGTGCGAGGATACGGTTCAGATGTTCGTGCACTCTTTGTTGATGTGGATGTTGTAGTATTTACTTCGGATGCGGACATCGTGATCAACGAGATAAACTTCCCGGATGCTGTTTTCAGAAATCTGATCTCAAAGTTTGATTCTGATAATTCCCTTGCCTTTAATCCGGATGAGCTTGATGCTGTTACCACCATTGATTGCAGTGAAAAATCCATAACAGATCTGAAGGGTATCGAGTTTTTTACCAATCTTGAAAAGCTCCAGTGCTTCTCAAACCAGTTGACTTATTTGGATATCAGCAAGAATAAGGAATTGTATTTCTTGTCCTGCTACGATAACCCGATGACGAACCTGGTTATTGAGAGTCAGAAACTTTCTTTGCTGCTTAAGGAGCATCCTCTTGTTCCACTGAGCGGGCAGCCCATCCTTTACAGCAAAGCTACTTATGAAGGCATACTCTATGCGTTGTATGTGGGTGACAACGTTCTTGTGGAGGAGCCGATTCCGATCAATGAAACGACATTCCCGGATAAGAGTTTTAGAGCGGCCGTTTCAAAACAGTGCGATAAAGATAAGTCGGCTTCGCTGAGCCAAAGCGAAATCGCCGAAGTGAAATCATTGTATCTGGAAGCAAAAGGAATTCAAGACCTTACTGGCATCGATTACTTTACCTATCTTGAAGTACTGGAATGTGACTATAATCCGTTAGATACTTTGGATCTGAGCGGTAAAACAACGATTAAGCGTATTTCGTGTACCGATTGTAGCTTAACAACTCTGAATGTGAGTGGTTGCACATCTCTTGAAGACCTTGAATGCAGCGAAAACAGCCTTACTTCTTTGGATGTCAGCAACATCACGACGCTGAAAAAGCTTGTTTGCGTGGAGTGTGATTTGACGGCATTGAATGTGAATGGATGCTCATCTCTGGGTTTTCTGCATTGTGACTACAACAGTTTGACCTCTCTGGATGTGAGTGGATGCACTTCGCTTAAGTCTTTAGAATTCAGAGAGAATCCGATAGAAAGTGTTAATCTGAATGGCTGCATTTCCCTAAGCTACTTATCCTGCAGAGAAACGAAACTGTCTTCTTTGGATTTGAGCGGATGTCCCAAACTCTCTACTCTTGACTGCACGTTTTGTCAGTTCGCCTCTTTGGACGTGAGCGCGTGCCCTGAACTCACGAAGCTGAGCACGTATGGTAATCAGATTTCGCAATTGAATCTTCGTTACTGTCCGTTGCTGCTCGAGACGTTCAATATTGGAGAGAAACAAGTTTTTTCAGATACTGGATTATCATATAATTACCTTTCTTGGCAATTTGTTGCGCTGAGCTATGACTTAGACACAGAAATCGTAAACAAACCGATCAACTGCACGGTTGGTTTTGATGCCAACGGCGGATCCGGCGCGATGACAGCGGTGGACGTTGAAAAAGGAACGGCATATACTCTTCCTGCCAACGGATTTACGGCACCTGCCGGAAAAGAATTCGATAAGTGGGATGTAGGTAACCCCGGCGAGTCCATCGTGATCTCAGCGGACATCACGATTAAAGCAATCTGGAAAGACATTCCGGCTACACCGGAGCCGCAGCCGGATACACCGACACCGGAGCCGGCAAAAGATCCTTCTTTTGAAGATTTCGTAGAGCGTCTTTATACAGTCGCACTTGGTCGTGCTTCTGAACCCGAAGGAAAAGCATTCTGGGTCGAGCAGGTTGTAAAGAACGGATTCACGGGTGCGGACTGCGCAAGATTCTTCATGCTGGGTGCACCTGAGTTCTTAGGAAGAAACCTTACTGACGATCAGTTTGTTGAAGTACTTTACAAGACATACTTTGATCGTGATTCCGAGCCGGATGGTAAGGCATACTGGATGGGAAGACTTGCATCCGGAACCGAGCGTGCAGTTCTCGTTGAAGAATTCATCGAGTCTGTTGAGTGGTGTAACGTATGCGCGACTTACGGCGTAAAGTCCGGTGCACTCTACCACAAGGCTACGATCCCGTCGAAGAACGCAGTGAAGTTTGCAACCAGACTTTATACCTGCTGTCTCGGAAGAGATCCGGAAGCAGAGGGCCTGGAGTACTGGGCACTGGCTCTTACGAACCTGGATGCTACAGGTTATCAGGCAGCAAGCCTTTTCTTCACACTGCCTGAGTTTGTTGGACTTAAGACGACGAACGAAGAGTATCTGACAAGACTGTATACAACGTTCATGGGAAGAGAACCGGAAGCAGAAGGATTTGCTTACTGGCTCGGACTTCTCAACGGCGGCACAGACAGAAACGATGTCATGAAGGCATTCGCTGGTTGCCCTGAGTTCCAGGAGATCTGTAATCAGTACGGCATCGTTCGCGGCGAGATCTGACAGTACAGTTGAGGAGGAATTTTATGTCTACTGTTCGAGAAGCCAAATTTGGTGATCTGAAGGATCTTCTGGAACTGTATCTTTTCCTGCATGAGACGAGTATTCCGAACGAGGATGCGCGCCTTAAGGAGACGTGGGAAAAGATCATGAACGATCCGAATTATCACCTGATCGTCAATGAGATCGACGGAAAACTGGTTTCTTCCTGTACTTGTCTGATCGTGCCGAATCTTACGCACGATGTGCATCCGTATGCTTTCGTAGAGAATGTAGTCACGGCAGAAGATTACCGTGGCAAGGGCTATGCGACGCAGTGTCTGGACTATGCACGGGATCTGGCGAAAAAGGAAGGGTGTTATAAGATCATGCTCATGACCGGTTCGAAGAAGGAGACGACGCTCCGGTTCTATGAGAATGCAGGATATAATAAAGAGTCGAAGACGGCTTTTTATCAGGCTCTGTAGAAAGGAAAAGAAATGGGAAAAAGAAATGCTTGGTTGCGCGTAGGCAGCATAGGAATGTTGTTTGTCTTGCTTGTTGCCCTGATGACCGCATGTGTCGGCCCGATCGGCCGCGCAGAGCAGAGAAACTGGGTCAAAAAGATGAACAAAGTTTTTAAGGACGATGAGTTCACGTATGAAGGACCGGCACAAGGAGAATACGGACAGTATTCTAACCTTGCGGTAGTGCATTCCAAGAAGTATCCGGACGCGCTTCTCTATGTAAAAGAAAAAGATGGTGAGCTTTCGACAAACTATAACACGATCCGCTACCACGATGAGGCTGTCGAGTATTTTGAGGAGTATTTTGACGGTGAGTTTGACTGCGATGAGTATGAGATTACTTTCTGGGCGCATAACCAGTATACGCCGCTGGAAGATATTTCCGCCGAAAAGTATATAAAGAAATATGTGACCTGTAATGAAGTGAGCATATACCTCATTCGCGAAGATAAGACGTTTCCTTTTGAGGAGGAGATGTCCGATAAAATGATCGAGATCGCAAAGGACAGAGATGAAGTCTGCGACCTTACCGTTTTCTGCTTAGAGGAAATGACGGACAATCCGGTAATTGATTCGGTCTGCTATTACAAGCTTTATATGGACCGAAGAGGTCACGTGAAATACGTTCGCGTGTCGAATCACGAACCGGAAAAAGAGAGCCACTACGTCGTTGAGGATGTGCACTGGTAAAAGGAGTAAAGATGCATTTTGTGGATGCAAAAGGAATACTGACCAGTAACGGCGGTACGGGCATGAACATCTACCGTGGATGTACGCATGGCTGTATTTACTGTGACAGCCGAAGTACGTGCTATCAGTTTACCCACGAATTCGAAGATATCGAAGTGAAACAAAATGCACCGCAGCTTCTCGAGATCGCGCTTCGCGGAAAGCGGAAAAAGTCCATGATCGGTACGGGTTCGATGTCGGATCCGTATATGCACTGCGAAGAAAAACTTCAGCTGACCAGACAGTGCCTGGAAGTGATCTTAAAATATGGTTTCGGTGCGGCCGTGCAGACGAAGTCGGACCGCATCCTTCGGGATATCGATCTTCTCGATCAGATCAATCAGTCGGCCAAATGCGTGGTGCAGATGACGTTGACGACGTATGACGATGATCTCTGCAAGATACTGGAACCGAATGTATGTAATACGAAGCGCCGTATCGAGGTCCTCGAAAAGATGCATGCGCGCGGCATCCCGATCGTAGTGTGGATGACGCCGATCCTTCCTTTCATCAACGATACGGTCGAAAATATCCGGCCCATCCTCGATGCCTGTGTCCGACTTGAGGTAAAAGGTATCATCTGCATGGGCATGGGCGTGACGATGCGAGAAGGCGACCGCGAGTATTTCTACGCGGCGCTCGACAAGCATTTCCCGGGGCTGAAAGAAAAATATATCCGGACCTATGGAAATGCATATGAGCTTGCGTCTCCGAATTCTCGGGAACTGATGGATCTTTTCAAAAAGACCTGCCGCGAGCACGATATCCTATCTGATCCGGATGACTGTTTTCGGTATCTTCAGGATCTTCCGGAAAAGTATACCCAGCCGAGTATATTTGATATCATGAACTAAGAACAGATTTCAGGCGCAAAGCGAAAGAAAGAGGACAGGCGTATGAGAAGTATCACACTCGGAAAAACAGGAATCACGACTCCGCAGAATGCATTTGGTGCGCTTCCGATCCAGCGTGTGGATCTGGATATGGCCGTCCGTCTTTTGCATGGCGCATACGATGGCGGCATGACATTTTTCGACACCGCGCGCGCCTACTCCGACAGTGAAGTGAAGATGGGCGCTGCATTTGAAGGCATGCGTGACAAGATCTTTATCGCGTCGAAAACGATGGCGACCACACCGGAAAAATTCTGGGAGGATCTGAATACGACGCTGACCAATCTTCGCACGGATTATCTTGATATCTATCAGTTTCACTGCGTAAAACAGTGCTTCCGTCCCGGCGATGGAACCGGCATGTATGAAGCGATGGTGGAAGCGAAAAAACAGGGCAAGATCCGTCATATCGGAATCACGGCGCACCTGATCAATGTGGCCGAAGAGATCGTCGAGAGCGGTCTTTATGAGACGCTTCAGTTTCCGTTTTCTTACCTTGCTTCGGATCGCGATATCGCACTTGTGGAAGCCTGCAAGAAAGCGGATATGGGCTTTATCGCCATGAAGGGGTTGGCCGGCGGCCTTCTTACCAACAGCCGCGCGTGCATGGCATTTATGAGTCAGTACGACGCGCTTCCGATCTGGGGCATCCAGAGAGAAAGCGAACTTTCGCAGTGGCTCTCCTTTTTCAAAGAAGAAGCGGTCATGACAGATGACCTGCGAGCATTTATCGAAGACGACCGAAAGAACCTTCTCGGCGATTTCTGCCGTGGCTGCGGGTACTGCATGCCCTGTACCGTCGATATCCAGATCAACCAGTGCGCGCGTATGTCCCAGCTGATCCGCCGCTCTCCATCGGAAAACTTCAAAGGCGAGTTCTGGCAGGGCGAGATGAGTAAAATCGAAAACTGCGTTGACTGCGGTCTTTGTAAGACCCGCTGTCCGTATGGGCTCGACACGCCGAATCTTCTTAGAAAGAACCTGGCGGATTATAAAGACATTATCGCGGGGAAAGTGGAGGTCTGATCCATGAAAGTGCTCGATACTTTTTTCGGATGTGCATATCTTTTAGAATGCGAGGAAAGGGATTCCGTCCGGGGTTCCATGATCCACTGCTTTTCGGAAGAGGACGCGGCGGCCTTAGGGATGGATCTTCAGGTCCGTGACCTTCGTACCTATGTCATGCCGAAGACCGGAACCTTTTTCGGTATCCACTACTACGACGAGTCGGTTCCGGTGAACCGTATCCTTTCGATGGCGCAGGGAAGAGGCATGGATTATCTGATCGATCTTCGAGCGGATTCGCCGACTTATCTGCAGTATGTGCAAAATGAGATTTCGGCGGAGAACCGTAAAGCAATCTACATTCCTTACGGGATCGGGCATGCGTTTATCTCGCTTGAGGACAATTCGATCCAGGTCTATGCCACGAATGCGTGTGGAGGAATGGGTTTTTCCAAACAGCTGAATTATCAGGAAAAGAGGATCGGGCTGGTGCTTCCGACCGAGATCACGGCCATCGTCGAATACGATATCAACGCGCCGTTTCTTTCCTGATCGCAGTCATCGGTACGCGCGGATCGCCGAGGCAAATGCAAGTGAAGCGTATTCTTTCGGCCCGACGAGCTTTCCCAGCTTTTTCGTTTTAGCAGCAATTTTCTTTACGGCTTCGGTATCTGCGGAAGAGCCGGCTTTTGAATCGATATGGATCTCGTATCCCAGCATGTTCCATTTCAAGTGGGAAAAGATGTGACGTGCGTTTCCGATCACGCGGATGTCGGCAGAAACCGCCGAGTCCGATTCTTCGGCAAATGCACTGTCGTCGGAAAGCAAGTTCTCGCAAAGCCAGTTTTCGACTTCGCTGTGCGACAGCGTTCCGGGAAGGTCGATCAGCTCGAAAAGTCCTGCCAGAAGCCCGGTGTCCGGACGCTTTCTGACGAGGATCTTGTTTCCGATATAGATCTTTAAGATCGTGTGTTCTTCGGTCGGCGTTTCCTTTTTCGGCTTTTTCAAGGGGAAGTCTTCCTGCTTTCCGAGAAGATTCGCGCTGCAGGAGTCAGCCAGAGGACAGATGCTGCATCTGGGAGATTTCGGCGTACAGATCAGAGAGCCCAGATCCATCAGGGCTTCATTAAAGTCGCCGGGGTTGTCTTTCGGGATATCTTTTTCCACACGCGAGTAGATCTCGTTATAGGTTGATTTTTCAGAAGGGACCAGCGGCAGGGCGTGAAGACGGCAGTAGATGCGGATACAGTTTCCGTCGACGGCCGGTACCGGGACGTCGAAAGCCTGGGACGCGATCGCGCCGGCCATATAAGGTCCGATGCCGGGGATATGGATGAGAAGATCCGGCGTTTCGGGAAGCTTGCCTTCGAAATGTTCGCAGATATAGGCGGCGCCCTTCATGAGGTTTCTTGCACGGGAATAGTAGCCGAGACCCTCCCAGAGCTTAAAGACTTCGTCTTCTTTGGCTTTGGCAAGCGAGGAAGGGTCCGGGAAACGTTTCAGAAAACGCGGATAATAGTCCAGAACCGTTGCGACACGGGTCTGCTGGAGCATAGCTTCGGAGATCCAGGTGGAATACGGGGTGCGGTCCTTTCGCCAGGGAAGGTCCCTGTGGTTTTCCCAGAACCAGGAAAGAAGGGGCATCATGTCCATGGCAGGAACGCGATGAACAGAGCGGCGACATGTGCCAGGGCGTGCGGAATCCGGCCGATACGGGCAAGCTTCTTCGAGCTTCGGATCTTTTCACCGATGCCGGTAAAGGTTTCGGAAGTCGCGCAGACTTTGTCGGCAAGCGTGACCAGAACGCTCTCTCTGTACTTCGGCGGAACCGGAGTCAGCGGGAACATGTGGCGCTTGATGATGTTTTCTTCCAAAGGTGTGATATCAAAGTCACGACGGGCATTCTCGCATGCCGCATACGGATGGGAAAAGCCGTGAAGCTTCTCGGGACGGTAGGTATGCCAGTCGTAAAGGAAATAGTCGTGAAGCAGGGCACCTCGTACCAGCTGTTTCTGCTTGAAATGCATGGGGAGGACCATCGAAAAGAGGAGAGCGGTCTTGGCAACGGCAACACTGTGGTCATAGCAGGTGCAATGACCGTGCTGCGTGAATTCTTTCAGCTGCTCGAGACGGCCGGAAGCAAATACCGGCTCCGAAAGCTGTTCAAAAAGGATGTCGCGCTTGATCAGAAGTTGCAAGTTGATGTCTCCTCGAAGTAAATATACTTCTGTCATTTTATAACACAAATGTGGGTGGGCGCAAGAAGCGGATTACATAAAGAAAGAGACATGTTCTATATATAAATCGATCAGATTTTACATTGACACTTGGGGCACAAGATTATAAACTTATAAGGCAAGTGAGCTCGTGCTCCCATTTTTTTATTTCCATTTCGAAAGCGATTTCGGAATCGATTCCTTCTCCTCAAAAAGAGTGGGGGTCACGGGTCACTTAAATTGTCAATACGGCGCATCTTGCGCGTATACATATCAATTTTTAAGAAGGAGTGTATGGAACGTATGAATACACAAATTGAACAAAATGCAATCTCTGCCATCCGTGTTCTTTCCGCGGATATGATTCAGAAGGCTAACTCCGGTCACCCGGGTCTTCCCCTCGGTGCTGCTTCGATGGCTTATACCCTCTGGGGCAAGGAAATGAATTTCGATCCGAAGGATCCGAAGTGGATCAACAGAGACCGTTTCGTACTCTCCGGCGGTCACGGTTCCGCTCTTTATTACTCTCTGCTGCACCTGTTCGGTGTAGGTGGTCTGTCCGTTGAGGATCTCAAGCAGTTCCGTCAGATGGATTCCAAGACACCGGGTCATCCGGAATATGGCCACACAGCAGGTATCGACGCTACAACCGGTCCTCTGGGCGCAGGTCTTTCCATGGCAGTCGGTATGGCGATCGCAGAAGCTCACCTCGCTGAGACATTTAACAAGCCGGAGTTCCCGGTAATCGACCATTACACATTCGTAGAGTGCGGCGATGGCTGCCTGATGGAAGGTATTTCCGAAGAGGCGCTGTCTCTGGCAGGTACACTTGGTCTTTCCAAGCTCATCGTTCTTTATGACTCCAACAGCATCTCGATCGAGGGTTCCACGGATATCGCATTCACAGAGAATGTACGTGGCCGTATGGAAGCTTGCGGTTTCCAGACACTCCTCGTAGAAGACGGTAACGATATCGACGCGATCGCAAAGGCGATCGAAGCGGCTAAGGCTGAAAAGTCCAAGCCTTCCTTCATCGAGATCCGCTCCATCATCGGTTACGGCTGCGAAGCGAAGCAGGGTACTGCTTCTGCTCACGGTGAGCCGCTGGGTGAGGACAACATCGCAGCTATGCGTAAGACACTCGGCTGGCCGTGCGAAGAGTCCTTCGTCGTACCGCAGGAAGTTTACGATCACTATGCTGAGCTCGGTGCCAAGGGTACAGATGCTCACGCGAAGTGGGATGCTATGTTCGCTGAGTATGCAAAGGCAAACCCGGACCTCAAGGCTCTCTGGGACAAGTACTTCAGCAACGATTACTCCGCTCTGCTTAACGATGAAGACCTCTGGACAGTAGACGACAAGCCGCAGGCTTCCCGTGCTCTCGGCGGTAAGGTCCTCAACAAGCTGGCAGATCGTATCCCGAACCTCATCGGTGGTTCCGCTGACCTCGCTCCGTCCAACAAGTCCTACATGAACGGCAAGGGTGACTTCAGCAAGACTGACCGTTCCGGCAGAAACATGCACTTCGGTGTTCGTGAGCTGGCTATGTCCGGTATCTCCAACGGTATGCTGCTGCACGGTGGTCTGCGTTCCTACTGCGCAACATTCTTCGTATTCAGCGATTACACAAAGCCGATGGCTCGTCTGTCTGCTTTGATGAATATCCCGCAGATCTTCATGTTCACACACGACAGTATCGGTGTTGGTGAAGACGGCCCGACACATGAGCCGGTTGAGCAGCTGACCATGCTCCGCTCTATGCCGAACTTCAACGTATGGCGTCCGTGTGATGCAACAGAGACAGTTGCTTCCTGGGTAGCTGCGATCTCTTCTGAGAAGACACCGTCTGCTCTGGTACTTTCCCGTCAGAACCTCATGCCGCTGACCACTTCCTCCAAGGAAGCGCTCAAGGGTGCATATATCGTAGCGAAAGAATCCAAGGCAAAGCCGGATGTGATCATCATGGCTTCCGGTTCTGAAGTTGAACTGGGTATCAAGGCTAAGGACGTTCTCGCAGGCGAAGGCATCGACGCTCGTGTCGTATCCGTTCCTTGCCTCGACGTATTCCTTGCTCAGGATAAGTCCTACCGTGACTCCATCCTGCTGCCGGATGTAACAGCTCGCGTTGCGATCGAAGCCGGTTCCTCTTATTCCTGGGGCAAGCTGGCCGGTATCGACGGCGGTTACGTAACCATGGATACATTCGGTGCCAGCGGTAAGCCGTCCATGCTCATGGAGAAGTTCGGATTTACAGTTGACAACGTAGTCAAGGTCGTAAAAGAGACAGTCAACAAGTAAGAGCCGGGGATAATCCCGGAAACAAAATAATGTAAGGATCAGGAGAAGCCATGGCAACGATATATGACATAGCGAAGGCTTGCGGTCTTTCGCCGGCCACCGTTTCCAAAGCGTTGTCAAACGCAAGTGATGTCAGTGCCGCGACACGGGAACGTGTCCGCCGCACGGCACAGGAACTCGATTATGTTCCCAATGCGGGCGCACGCGCACTCAGCCAAAGCCGTACCTGGTCGATCGGAGTATTGTGCCAGGACACATCGCAGATGGGTCTATGGCACTATCTCTTTGCGCAGGTTATCGAGAGTTTTAAGGACTATGTGGAACAGCATGGTTACGATATCGTTTTCATCTCGAACAAAGTCGGTAACTTAGGTCTTTCGTATCTGGGTCACTGCCGCTACCGCCGTGTCGACGGTATCTTCATCGTCAATGCGGATCACGATGCGAAGGATACAAAAGAACTGATGGAGAGCAATCTTCCGAAGATCGCGATCGACTTTGAAAACGAGAACATCGGATGCGTAATGACCGACCCGGAAGAGAGCATGCGGATGATCTTTTCCCACCTTTATAAGATGGGACACAGAAATATCGTCTATCTTCACGGACAAAGGGGCAAGTTTATCACCGAAGCCCGTATCTCGGCGCTTGAAAAAGCAGCGGCGACGATGGGGGATAAGGATGTGACTTTCCGTCTTTTCCCGTCGAATTACTATTCCATCGAGGGCGGATACGATTCCATGAAGAAGCTGTTGTCTGCCACACCGGACGACCGCCCGACGGCGATCATCTCCAGTGATGACTATTCCGCGATCGGCGTGATCGAAGCGATCCGCGATGCGGGACTTTCCGTGCCGCAGGATATCTCGGTCGTCGGATTTGACGGCATCGAGATCACCCAGCGTACCAGCCCGAGCCTGACCACGATCCGACAGGATACACGTGCGATCGGTGAGGCGGCCGCGAAAAATATCCTCGCACAGATCTCGGGTGAAGAGAATGTTCCAAAGACGATCTCTCTTTCGCCACAACTTATCTGCGGTGAAAGCTGCAGAGACCTCAATACCTGATAAAGGGGTGAAAGTATGGAGAAGTATAAAGATTCGAACGTGTCCTTTCAGGAGCGTGCGGAAGACCTCGCCGATAAGATGACTTTTGAAGAGCAGGTTCCTCAGTTGAGTTACGGCGCACCGGCGATCGACCGCCTGGGCGTTCCGGCTTATAACTGGTGGAACGAAGGCCTTCACGGTGTTGCTCGTGCCGGAACGGCAACGATGTTCCCGCAGGCCATCGGTCTGGCGGCGATGTTTGACGAAAAGCTCTTAAACAAAGTAGCGGACATCATCGCGACAGAAGCCAGAGCGAAGTATAACGCATCTTCGAAGAAAGGTGACCGGGATATCTACAAGGGACTGACCCTTTGGAGCCCGAACATCAATATCTTCCGTGATCCGCGCTGGGGCAGAGGCCACGAGACATATGGTGAAGATCCGTATCTGACGAAAAAACTCGGTGTCGCTTTTGTAAAGGGACTTCAGGGTGACGGCAAGTACATGAAGGCTGCCGGATGTGCCAAGCATTTCGCGGCGCATAGCGGTCCGGAAGCACTTCGTCATGAGTTTAATACGATCGCATCGAAGAAAGATCTGGCTGAGACCTATCTGCCTGCTTTCGAAGCCTTGATCAAGGAAGCAAAAGTAGAAGGCGTCATGGGCGCCTATACAAGACTGAACGGCGAACCGACATGCGCCAGTTCATTTCTCATGGGAAAACTCAAAGAGTGGGGATTTGACGGCTACTTCGTTTCGGACTGCTGGGCGATCCGCGACTTCCATGAGTCTCATCACGTAACCAAAACTCCGACCGAATCCGCCGCGATGGCGATGAATGCCGGCTGTGACCTCAACTGCGGTAACACCTATATCCACATGATTGCCGCGGAGCAGGAAGGTCTGGTTTCGAAAGAGACCATCCGAAATGCGGTCGTGCGCCTGATGCGTACACGCATGAGACTCGGTCTTTTCGATGAGCATACCGAATTCGACGATATCCCGTACGATGTGGTGGCCTGCGATGCACACAGAAAGGTTTCTCTCGAGTGCGCCGAAAAGTCGATGGTACTTCTTAAGAACGAGGAGATGCTCCCGCTTAAGAAATCCGAGATCAAGTCGATCGCGGTCATCGGTCCGAACAGTGACAGTATCGACGCACTTCGCGGTAACTACTACGGCACATCCGTGGCTCCGGTTACCTTCCTCGAAGGTATCCTAAAAGAAGCCGACGAGGACATCCGCGTGTACTATGCGGAAGGCTCGCACTTAAGTAACGACCGTATCCAGCCTCTGTCTCAGGCAGAAGACGGAATCGCAGAAGCTCTCATCCTTGCCGAGATGTCCGATGTCGTCGTTCTTTGCGTAGGACTTGACGCGACACTCGAAGGTGAGCAGGGCGATACCGGTAATGCATTTGATTCCGGCGATAAGAGAGATCTGCTGCTTCC
>JAGCVX010000034.1 GCA_017962145.1 Clostridiales bacterium
CTACCATGTGGGAGGTGAGTCAACTGTGGGAAAACAAAAAATGACTCCGGAAGAAATGAGCGCAAAGCTCGATGAAGTTCTTTCGAAATACAAGGGCCAGGGCCAGAAGGCTTTGATGGCCACATTGCAGCAGGCTCAGGAGATTTACGGCTATCTGCCGCTTCCTGTCCAGAGAAAAGTAGCGGATGCTCTTGAAGTATCGGTTGCTGAAGTTTACGGCGTAATTTCGTTCTATTCGTTCTTCTCTTTGAAGCCGAAGGGAGAAAACGCGATCAGCGTATGCCTGGGTACAGCTTGCTATGTTAAAGGTTCGCAGGCCCTGCTCGACAAGATCGAGGATGAACTGGGCATCAAGAACGGTGATGTTACCAAGGATGGTAAGTTCTCCATTTCTGCGTGCCGTTGTGTAGGTGCCTGTGGTCTGGCACCGGTTATTATGGTCGGTGACGATGTTTATGGTCGTCTGACACCGGATGAGATCCCCGGTATTATCGCAAAGTATAAGGAGGCTTAATCATGGATTTATTTCGTGCGCACGTCCTTGTTTGCTGTGGTACAGGATGCACATCTTCGAACTCCGCTAAGATCTTAGAGCAGTTTGAACAGCAGATTCCGGCTCAGGGACTTGAAAAAGAAGTTAAAGTAGTTCAGACAGGATGCTTCGGCCTTTGCGCCCAGGGTCCTATCGTAGTTATCTATCCGGAAGGCGTTATGTACTATCGCGTAACACCTGAGGATGTTACTGAAATCGTTAGCGAGCACCTCTTGAAGGGCCGTTATGTAGAGCGTCTCATGGTAGCAAAGCATGATTCTCCTGCTGCTGAGAACACTTCTGCAAATGACAGCAATTTCTTCAAGAAGCAGATGCGTGTTGCTCTCCGTAACTGCGGTAACATCAATCCGGAAAATATTGATGAGTATATCGCTCATGACGGTTACCAGGCTCTTGGTAAGATCCTTACCGAGAAGAGAGATCCGGATGAAATCATCGAAGAGATCATCAAGTCCGGTCTGCGTGGCCGTGGCGGCGGTGGATTCCCGACAGGTATGAAGTGGAAGTTCGCTTCCGGTAACAGAGGCCAGGGCATCACAAAGTATGTATGCTGTAACGCCGACGAAGGTGACCCGGGTGCATTTATGGACCGTTCCATCCTCGAAGGTGACCCGCATAGCGTAATCGAAGCTATGGCAATCGCTGCTTACTGCATCGACGCTCACCAGGGTTATGTTTACATCCGTGCTGAGTACCCGATCGCTGTTAAGAGACTGCAGATCGCTATCGATCAGGCAAGAGAATATGGTCTCCTCGGTGAGAACATCTTCGATTCCGGATTCTCCTTTGATCTGGATATCCGTCTCGGCGCTGGTGCTTTCGTTTGCGGTGAGGAAACAGCTCTCATGCGTTCTATCGAAGGTAAGCGTGGTAATCCGACACCTCGTCCGCCGTTCCCGGCTGTTAAGGGCCTGTTCGGTAAGCCGACAATCCTCAACAACGTTGAGACATATGCAAATATCCCGGTTATCCTCAACAAGGGTGCTGACTGGTTTGCTTCTATCGGTACTGAGAAGTCCAAGGGTACTAAGGTATTCGCTCTCGGTGGTAAGGTAAACAACGTTGGTCTCGTTGAGATCCCGATGGGTACTACAGTTCGTGAGATCGTATTTGATATCGGTGGCGGTATCCCGAATGGTAAGGCCTTCAAGGCAGTTCAGACCGGTGGTCCGTCCGGCGGATGTATCCCGGCATCTCTCCTTGACACACCGATCGACTACGATAACCTCGTAGCAGCCGGCTCCATGATGGGTTCCGGTGGTATGATCGTTATGGACGAAGATACTTGTATGGTTGATATCGCGAAGTTCTTCCTCGAGTTCACAGTTGATGAGTCTTGCGGTAAGTGTTCTCCGTGCCGTATCGGTACAAAGAGAATGTTCGAACTTCTCACGAAGATCACAGATGGTACAGGTACTCTCGAAGATATCGACTCCCTCGAAGAGATCGCTCTTTCCTTGAAGAATGGTTCTCTCTGTGCTCTTGGTCAGACAGCTGCTAACCCGATTCTCTCTACTCTGAAGCATTTCCGTGAGGAGTATGTAGAGCACGTAGTAGATAAGAAGTGCCGTTGCCACGTATGTAAGGGCCTTACAGAATACTACATCGATCCTGAGATCTGTAAGAAGTGTTCTCTGTGCGCTAAGAAGTGCCCGGTTAACGCTATCACAGGTGAAGTTGGCAAGGTAGCTTACTCTATCGATACAACAAAGTGCATCAAGTGCGGCGCTTGTATCGAGAACTGTAAGTTCAAGGCTGTTCAGAAGAGATAATTCAAGTGACGATCGTCAATTCGATAAAGGAGTGTGAAACAATATGGATATGGTCAATGTAACCATTGATGGGGTTTCGGTACAGGTTCCTTCGAACTACACCGTTCTTGAAGCAGCTAAAAAAGCCGGCGTTAAGATTCCGACCCTGTGTTATTTAAAAGATGTCAACGAAGTTGGCGCCTGCCGCGTCTGCCTCGTTGAAGTAGAGAAGGCTCGTGCCCTCGCTGCTGCCTGCGTTATGCCGGTAAGCGAAGGTATGGTCGTTCATACAAACAGCAAGAAGGTTCGTGATACAAGAAGAGCTACTCTCGAGATGATCCTTTCCGATCATAACCGTGACTGCCTGTCCTGTATCCGTAACCAGAACTGCGAACTCCAGACTCTGGCTGAAGAGTATGGAATCCGTAAGGTAACTTTCGAAGGCGAGAAGAGCCCGTCCAGATTCGACGACAAGTCTTTCTCCATCGTTCGTGATGGCAGCAAGTGCGTTAAGTGCGGACGTTGCGTATCTGCTTGTAAGAAGCAGGGCATCGGCGTTCTTTCCTTCCTCAATCGTGGATTCAGCACATCTGTTGGTCCGGCATACGATATCTCTATGGCAGATGCTCCGTGTATCTACTGTGGTCAGTGTATCGTAGCTTGCCCGGTCGGCGCTCTGCATGAAAAAGAAGAGACCGATAAGGTATGGGCTGCTATCCAGGATCCGAGCAAGCACGTTGTTATGCAGGTTGCTCCTGCTGTTCGTGCAGCAATCGGTGAAGAGTTCGGTCTTCCGATCGGAACTCGTGCAACAGGTAAGATGTTTGCAGCTATGAAGCGTCTCGGCGCAGATAAGGTTTATGACACCAACTGGGGTGCTGATCTGACCATCATGGAAGAGGGTACAGAGCTTCTGAACCGTATCCAGAATGGTGGCGTTCTGCCGATGATCACTTCCTGTTCTCCGGGATGGATCCGCTTCTGCGAATTCTACTATCCTGAGTTCATCCCGAACCTGTCTACATGCAAATCTCCGCATGAGATGGAGGGTGCTCTCATCAAGACCTATTATGCTAAGAACAACAATCTCGACCCGAAGGATATCGTAGTTGTTTCCGTAATGCCTTGTACTTCTAAGAAGACAGAGGCTGCACGTGAGCAGCTGGTTAACGCTGATGGTCTCAAGGATGTTGATATCGTTATCACAACTCGTGAGCTGGCTCGCATGATCCGTGAAGCCGGTATGGATTTCAACAGCCTGCCGGATGAAGGTCCGGATCAGGATCTCATGGGCGAGTACACTGGTGCTGCTGTTATCTTCGGTGCTACCGGTGGTGTTATGGAAGCTGCTGTTCGTACAGTTGCTGACATCCTCGAAGAAAAAGATCTGCCTGAGTTCGAATACAAGGCAGTACGTGGCGTTGATGCTGACATCAAGGAAGCCGAGCTCACCCTCGGTGGTAAGAATATCCGCGTAGCTGTTGCCCACAGTACAGCTGCAGCGAGAAAACTTCTTGATGCAATCAAGGACGGTTCCGCTCCTGAGTACACCTTCATTGAGATCATGGGTTGCTCCGGTGGATGCGTCTGCGGTGGTGGTCAGCCTCAGGTTCCGGCTCAGAAGCTTATGGATATCGATATCCGCGCAGAGCGTGCTAAGGCCCTCTACGAGGAAGACGAAATCATGCCGCAGCGTAAGAGCCATAAGAACGCTCAGATCGATAAACTCTACAAAGAGTTCCTCGG
This sequence comes from Clostridiales bacterium, assembly GCA_017962145.1. Lineage (GTDB taxonomy): Bacteria > Bacillota > Clostridia > Saccharofermentanales > Saccharofermentanaceae > Scatonaster. The sequence goes on from JAGCVX010000034.1 coordinate 4,051, forward strand.
TGCTCCGAACGGCCACCTGGCTCACGAACTCCTGCATACAACTTATGCAAAGAGAGAGATCTATCCGGATTCTATCCTCGAAGAGTAAGTTTTGTACGAAAAAAGATCAAAAGAGCGTCCCAATCGGGGCGCTCTTTTTCTTGCTTTGCATTTTTGAATCCGTTTCTGTAAAATAGTTTCGGATATGGTCGGGCTAGTCCGATTGTTTTATATTTTTCGTCTTTTAAGTAGTGGGGGAGAAGGATGACTACGAAACAAGGCAAGGGCAGATGGAGTGCTCTTTTTATCTCGCAGTCCGCGATGATCGCGGCAATCTATGTTGTACTTACATATGTATTTGCGCCGATCTCGTTTGGTGCGATCCAGTTTCGTATCGCTGAAGCTTTAACGATCCTTCCGATCTTTACTCCTGCCGCAGTTCCCGGCCTTTTTGTCGGATGCCTGATCGGAAATATCCTTGGCGGCGCGATGCTTCCTGATATCATTTTCGGTAGTATTGCAACCTTGATCGGTGCGGTATTGACGTATCTGCTTCGAAACAAGTCTCCGTTTATTGCGGTACTTCCGCCGATCTTGTCGAATACATTGATCATTCCTTTCATTCTCTATTATACATATGGTGTGCAGATGTTTTTCCTTCTGATCGTACTGACTGTTTTTGTCGGTGAGGTCGGATCTTGCGGAGTTCTTGGCCTGACGCTCTGCTTCGCACTGAAAAAGTATAAAGGTCTGTTCCCGAATAAGAAAGAGAAGAATAAGGAACAAGAATGAAGAAATAATAGTGTATTTTCAGAAGTGACGTAATTGAGGAGGTACTGCTTGTGAAAAGATTTCATGTTATTGCTTCGATGCTGCTTTCCCTGGGGATCGTTTTTTCTTCGATGACGATGCCGAAGAAGGTGAGTGCATGCGAGTTTCCCGAGGATTCTAGTGACGCTATGATCGAGATCACGGAAGATACATTTCCGGATTCGGCTTTCCGTGACATCATCCTGAAGACATTTGACGATAACGGGGATAAGTTTTTAAGTACGGCTGAGATAAACGGTACAAAGAAGATGTTCGTCGGAAACAGTAAGATCAAGGATCTTACCGGTATCCAGTATTTTACGGCATTGACGGTATTTGAATGCAGCGACAATGCGATCGGTTCGCTGGATGTCAGTAAGAACACTGCGTTGACGAAGCTCTACTGCTCGAACTGTGGTCTTTCTTCTCTGGATGTCAGTACTCTGACGAATCTTGAGATCCTGGAGTGCAGAAATAACAAGCTTACGACTTTGGATGTAAGCCATAACAAATCGCTTACCGGTCTGGACTGCGCGATCAATGAACTTTCATCTCTGAGTGTGAGCTCGAATAAAAAACTTACGTATCTTTTCTGTGCCTATAACAGCAAGATCGGCAGTCTGAATGTCATGAATAATCCTGACCTGACGGATCTGGACTGCTCTTCGTGCGGATTGGGATCTCTGAATGTTTCGAGTAATGCCGCTTTAGTAAACTTGTTCTGTTCCAGAAACAGTATCGCGGTTTTGAACCTTTCCGATAATCCAGAACTAAAGGCGCTTGCTTGTGACGGAAATCATCTTAGTAAGCTTGACGTAAGCGCCAATAACAAACTGACACGTCTGTCTTGTGGAAGTAACTCGATTTCGGCTTTGGAAGTAAGTGCACTTACGGATCTTACCAGACTGGAGTGCGAAGAGAATAAGCTTACTGAGCTGAATGTACTTTCCAATTCAAAACTCGAGATCCTTCTGACACATGGGAACACACTTACGGAACTTGCTATATACAATAGTTCGGCGCTTCTTGAGCTTCTTGCTGCTTATCCGCTGGAACTGACCAGTTCTCAGTATTATCGTGTATGGGATTTTGATTCTGAATCGAAGACATTTACAAAAGAACTTACTTATGACAAGGATACGGCTCTTGTTACAAAGACGCCGCCTACGCCGGAACCGGGACCGAATCCGGATGATCCGACACCAGAGCCGCAGCCTGAAACTCCGACACCGGAACCTGTTAAGGATCCGTCCTTCGAGGATTTCGTAGAGCGTCTATACACTGTCGCTCTCGGCCGTGCTTCGGAAGCAGAAGGAAAGGCATACTGGGTAGAGCAGGTTGTAAAGAACGGATTCACAGGCGCGGATTGCGCAAGATTTTTCCTTCTCGACGCCCCTGAGTTCATGAACAGAAACCTTCCGGACGATCAGTTTGTAGAAGTACTGTATCAGACATTCTTCGGACGTGAGTCTGAAGCTGACGGTAAGGCGTATTGGCTGGGCAGACTCGCATCCGGATCTACGAAGGCGGAACTTGTAAATGATTTCATCGAGTCCGTTGAGTGGTGCAACATCTGCGCGACGTACGGCGTTAAGTCCGGAGCTCTGTACCATAAGGCTACAGTCCCGTCGAAGAACGCAGTGAAGTTCGCAACCAGACTCTACACATGCTGTCTCGGCAGAGATCCTGAGGAAGATGGTCTGAATTACTGGGCTCTGGCGCTGACAAATCTTGATGCGACCGGTTACCAGGCTGCAAGCTTGTTCTTCACACTGCCTGAGTTTGTCGGCCTTAAAACCACAAATGAAGAGTATCTGACTCGCCTGTACACGACCTTCATGGGACGTGAACCGGAAGCAGATGGCTTTAACTACTGGCTCGGCCTTCTGAACGGTGGCACAGACAGAAAC
>JAGCVX010000035.1 GCA_017962145.1 Clostridiales bacterium
ATTGGCAACAACGCGGTCGAGAAGCGATCTTACCGGGATGGCCTCTGCGGCTTTTTCGTTATCTCCGGTCAGCATCACTTTCGTGATCCCGAGATTGCCCATCTCGGTCAGCGCGTCTTTTGAGTCTTCGCGAATCGTATCTGCGACCCAGATCGCGCCGAGGACATTTCCGTCTTCTTCGAAATATAGTGCCGTCATCGCACGCTTCGACACGTCTTTTTCGTCTTCCGATGCACGGTCGATCTTTGTGAACTGTTCGATATATTCTTTCTTTCCGCCGTGAATCGTCCTGCCGTCGATCTTTCCTTCGAGGCCGTGACCGGGATGCACGGAAAAATCCGTCACATCGTAAGAACGAAGTTTTTCGCGGTCGAGCGAAAGATCGCTTTCCGGGTCTTCAAATGCCGAGACGATCGCACGTGCCAGAGGATGCTCACTTTTCAGCTCCAGTGCATTTGCCTTAGAAAGAAGCTCCTCGGGCGCGATGCCGTTACCCTTCAGGAAATGCACTTTCGGCTTTCCGCTTGTGATCGTGCCGGTCTTATCCATCGCGACGATCGTGGCTTTTCCCATCTCTTCGAGTGCTTCGCCGGTTTTAAAAAGCACACCGTTTTTCGCGCCGACTCCATTTCCCACCATGATCGCCACAGGGGTCGCAAGGCCGAGGGCGCAGGGGCAGGAGATCACGAGGACCGAGATGCCGCGGGCAAGCGCGAAGCTCGCGTCTTTTCTGGCGAGGAGCCAGGCGGCGGTCACAAAAATCGCGATACCGATCACTGTCGGGACGAAGATCGCGGAGACCTTGTCGGCGATGCGCGCGATCGGCGCTTTTGTCGCGGCCGCATCGGACACCATCTTAATGATCTGCGACAGTGTCGTATCCTGACCGACACGCGTTGCGCGGCAGCGGAGATAACCGGAGCGGTTGATCGTCGCGGCACTGACTTTCGCGCCGGCTGCCTTATCCACGGGGATCGACTCGCCGGTAAGCGCCGACTCGTCGACCGCACTTTCCCCATCGAGCACGACACCGTCGACCGGGATCGACTCACCGGGCTTGACCGCGAAGAGATCACCGACCACAACTTCCTCGATCGGGATCGTCTGCTCGACAAGATCCGAAGTCAGATCGCACGCGGTCACACCGTCACAAGATGTTTCGGATCCGGGCGCATGGCGCAGTACACGTGCCGTCTTCGGCGCAAGTTTCATAAGAGATTTGAGAGAATCCGTCGTGCGGCCTTTGCTTACGGATTCAAGCGTTTTACCAACTGTGATCAGAGCCGGGATCATGGCGGCGGATTCAAAGTAGAGCTGGTTATGGTAAAGCTCGTGAAGATCCGCATTTGCCGTACCGGTCGTGATCAAGCCGCACATCTTAAAGAACACAAAAAGGCTCCAAAGAAATGAAACGCCGGAACCAAGTGCCACGAGCGTATCCATGTTCGGCGCACCGTGCAGAAGAGATCGGATGCCGCTTTCGAAAAACTTTCTGTTTATATACATGACGATGAGCGCAAGGATCATCTGCGTCAACGTCAGTCCGAGGTGGTTATGTTCAAAGTAAGATGGGAGCGGAAAGCCCCACATGTTATGTCCCATCGAGACATACATCAAAACAAGAAGAAATCCTGCCGAAAGGATCAGGCGCCGCACGAGTTTGGGGGTCTCCGTGTCGCGAAGAAGATCATCCCCGGCCGGGGACGGTGCATTTGAAGAAGCGTTGGCAGAGGTTTTGAGGCTTGCGCCATATCCCGCTTTCTGTACGGCCTCGATGACCGCCTTCGGGTCCGCCTCGCCTTCCACGCCCATGGAATTCGTCAAAAGACTTACGGCGACGGACTTCACGCCCGGCACCTTACTGACGGCTTTTTCCACGCGCGCCTGACAGGCTGCGCAACTCATTCCTGTTACCTGATACTGCTGCATCTGCTCTTCTCTTTCTTATTTCATCAATTTCTGCATCAGCTTGACGAACTCGTCGATCGCTTCTTCTTTACCGGATCGGATGTCATCCGACACACAGCTTCGCATATGGCACGCGAGGAGCTCTTTGTTGAAGCTGTTGAGCGCCGCCGTCACCGCCGCGACCTGCGTGAGGATATCCGGGCAATACGCGTCCTCTTCGATCATGCTCTCGATCCCGCGGATCTGGCCCTCCGCCCGACGGAGACGTTTGAGAAGATCCTTCTTCTCCTCCTCGGTCCGAAGCTTCTTTCTGTCAATGCAATGCGGGCACTTTGCCATATCGATTCCTCCTTGAAGACTCTGTCTCGTTCTCTTCAGTCCAGATACCCCCCAGGGGTATATTCCGTTGTCTTGATTCTATACCCCCCCGGGGTATATGTCAACCGCCCCGCAAAACAAAAAAGGAGCACCTCCATCTTGGAGATGCTCCCTCTGATTCTTCTTTCGATGCACTCGTTCAGATCAGTTGATCTTGCTTCCGCAGAACTCGCAAATTCCGGCAGCGCCGAGTGTGGTTGTCGCCTGGCAGAATGGGCAGGTTACGGTCATACCCGGAGCCATCGCAGCCTGCTGAGCCATGCCCTGTTGTGGCATTCCCTGCTGCATCGCCATACCCTGTTGCGGCATTCCCTGCTGCATCTGCATACCCTGCATACCTTGCATTCCCTGCATTCCCTGTGGCGACAGTCCGAATGAACCAAGAAATGCTGCGCCGGCAGCAGCGCGCATCTCGCCTGCCGAGAGCAATGCGATTTTCTGCTCAAGCATCATGAGAGCGGCCGTGTCGTTCGGATTCGGGGTACGTCCCGCAGCCATCTCTTCCTGTATCTTTGCCTTCAGCTGCGCAGACTGCGCTTTCAGCTGCTGCAGTTCAGGACTCGAAGTCGGACCGCCAAGACCCTTCATGCCATCGATCGCAGCCTTGATCTCATTTCCGCAGTCCACACACTTATAGTAATCATCGATCTTGTTGCCGAGGATGTTAAATCCGGAACGCTGTACGCTCCAGCCGCCGCTCTGTCCCGGGTTCATCGGCTGCTCGCCGACTTCGATACTGCCGTTCGAAAGCGCGAATCTCATCTCGTCAAAGTACGGATGATTTACGCGGATGATCGCGTGGAATTCATAGGAATATTTATAACGCGGAGGATTGTAGCTGACGGACTTTCCGTTGCTGTCGGTTCTTCTGATCTCGGTTCTGTGTTCCTTGACGTCAAGGTCACAGCCCTGTGCCTGCGAGAAATCCAGAACGTCCGGATTGGCAGCGTTGATATCTCTTGCCGAAGTGACCATGAACTTTCTGGCGTTATCGTCGATCATGAGCTTGGTGCTCGATGTGCCCATCGTTCTCGTTGCATTGAACGAAGCCACCGCCGACTTGTTCTGCTCACGATAGGCAAGCTGCTTGTCGATGTCCGCCTTCGTGCTGTGACGACGCTCGGAAAACCACGGAGAAAGCTTGCTGGCGCAGTCCTTACACATATTCGCGTCCTCGAGTTTTTTGTTACCCAGAAGACCGATCTTATTCCCGCAGAAATCGCAGAATTTCTTATCAAAAAGTCCCATACTATGCCTCCCATAAAGTTGAATTTTATCAACATAATTTTACCATTTTGAACTCGCTTCTACAAGCACACTTCGCCAAATGCACCGGAGATTTAGACATATCTAAAACGCAAAGAAAAGCTTCTCGCGCTTTCCTCGGTCGATGACCTGCGGAATCGTTTCGAAGCTTTTCTTTTGCGTAATTATTTATGTGATAATAATCAGGAATCTCTCTTAGATCAAAGAAGCGAGTTCTGTATAGTCGTAATTAAGTGCGGATGCAACATTTTTGTTGGTGCATTTGCCTGCGTAGCAGTTTACGCCGGATGTGATCACTTCGCTCTTCTTGCATGCTTCTTCAAGACCTGCTTCTGCGATCAAGAGGCCATAACGAAGTGTGGCATTGGTCAGTGCGATGGTACTTGTTCTCGGAACGGCACCCGGCATGTTGCCTACGCAGTAATGTACGACACCGTCTTCGATGTAGACCGGATCGTCGTGTGTGGTGACGTGAGAGGATTCACCGCAGCCGCCCTGGTCGATCGCAACGTCAACAAATACCGCGCCGTCCTTCATTTCAGGCAGATACTTTTTCTTAAAGAGTTTCGGTGTGGAGCCGCCCGGGATCAGGACCGAACCGATCACGAGGTCCGCATCCTTGCACGCACGCTCAACGTTCGAGTCATTACTTACGAGAGTCTGGATATGTGCACCGAACATGTTGTCGAGTTCTTCGAGTCTCTTGAGGTTGACATCGAGGATCGTGACATTGGCACCCATACCGACTGCGATCTTACAAGCGTTCATACCAACGGTACCGCCACCGAGGATCACGACATTTGCCTTCGGGGTACCCGGAACACCAGCGAGGAGAATACCCTCACCGCCGAACTTCTTCTCGAGATATTTCGCGCCTTCCTGGATGGAAAGACGACCAGCGATCTGCGACATCGGCGCAAGACACGGAAGCGATCTGTCTTTTTCCTGGATCGTTTCATAAGCAACAGCTTTTACTTTACCTGCCAAAAGCGCGTCTGCCTGTTCTTTATCTGCAGCAAGATGGAGATATGTATAAAGGATCAATCCTTCTCTAAAGAGCGGATACTCTGACGGAAGCGGTTCCTTTACCTTGATCATCATATCGACAAGGTTCCATACATCGGCTGCGTTGTCGATCAGAGAAGCGCCTGCATCGACGTACTCATTATCCGTAAAACCGGATCCGACGCCTGCACCCTTTTCCATATACACATGGTGGCCGGCGGCAACATAAGCCTTCACGTTATCCGGTGTAAGACCTACACGGAATTCGTTGTTCTTGATCTCTTTTACACAACCGATCTTCATAATACAAATCTCCATTGATTTACATAGTAGTCCGCTCCGGCAAAAACCGTGCGGCCATTTTCCATTGTATCATAAGAAAGAGGTCATGTTGATAAACCAAGGACAGCAAGAATCTTATCTTCGCGATTTCGGACGAATACTAACTTCACCTGAAGAAAGTACTCCTGTGGTTCCGTCTTTATATTCCACTAAAAGATTACAGTCACTCGTGATATCCAAAACTTTTGCCGCGCGTTTTTCTCCGCTTCCTGTTGAAATGACATCGACATCTTTTCCGATCACGAGGCTTTTTTCTTTATATATTCTTTCATAATTTTCGTGATCGTCCGCGCGGTAGATCTCGAAAAATCTCTGAAGGAAAACAGCCGCGATCTTATTCTTCGCATCCGGAATTCTTTCATCTAAAATGCTACCTGCGATGTCCTTGATGTCTTTGGGGAAACCACCTTTTGGTGCATAGACATTGAACCCGATTCCGAGTACCGCATATTCCAGATTTCCGCTTTCCATACTGATCGATGCTTCGGTCAAGATACCGACTGCTTTTCTTTCACGAAGAAATACATCGTTCACCCATTTGATCAACGGACGATCTGTCTCATCGGTATCTTCGAGTACAGACTCGATCGCCTCGCATGCCGCGACCGCTGCCATCGTCGTGATCTTGAGTGCTTCCTGTGCAGGTATATCCGACGGACGAAGAAGCACGCTGATATAAAGTCCGGTATCAAGCGGCGAATAAAAAGATCTTCCCAGACGACCCTTTCCGCCGGTCTGTGAATTTGCGATGATCACTTTTCCTTCTTTCGCACCATCTGCTGCGAGTTCTTTTAAAAGTGTATTTGTCGAAACGACTTCATCATATACATCGATCGAAAGCCGCATCTTTTTCTTTATATATTTTTCGACGCCCTGAGAAGATACGATATCCGTATCCGGAGACAGACAATATCCCTTCGATTTTTGTGCATCGATACTGTATCCTTCTGCGCGCAAAGACTCGACCGCCTTCCACACGGCAGTACGCGAAACCTCCAGTTTTTCAGCGATTTCCTCGCCTGAGAAAAACCTTCCTTTATGCTTTTCAAACAGCGCCAGGAGCGCTTCTTTTGTGTTCATTTTCTTCTTCATAAAAAACACGTTAACACTTTCCCAAACTCAAGTCAACCACCAAACAAATTGAGGTTAACATAACATTTTTCTCGTAAATTCATATGAAATTCACACTTTCATATTTGTATCTTAAAAAACATAGCGATATAATCAAATTAAAATATGAATCACATGGAGGTTCTTGATATGGATAATGCAAAGAAGACAGACGCACCTGCAAAGGTAGAAGAAGCAAAAAAAGTTGCCGCTCCGAAGAAAGCTGCCGCTAAGAAGCCCGCTGCAAAGAAGGCCCCTGTGAAGAAGGCTGCCGCAGCAAAGGCACCGGCAAAGAAGGCTGCTCCTGCTAAGAAGGCTGCACCGGCTAAGAAGGCTGCTGCAAAGAAAGCTGCTCCTGCTAAGAAGGCCGCACCGGCTAAAAAGGCTGCTGCAAAGAAAGCTGCTCCTGCTAAGAAGGCTGCACCTGCAAAGAAAGCTGCACCGGCTAAAAAAGCTGCTGCAAAGAAGCCCGCTAAGAAAGCTGCAAAGAAAGCTCCGGTTAAGAAGCTCGGTAAGATCTTCTTCGAGTTTGACGGACAGCAGATCGAGTTCAAGGCAATCGAGAAAAAGGCTGCAAAACTCGGTGGCGATGTTTATGTAGTAGCCGGCGAAAAGAAGATTTTCGATGCAAGCGGAAAAGGAATCGATCTCTTCTGATCTAACTGAAAAAAGTGTAGTGCATTTGGAGAGGGACTGTTCGAAAGGACAGTCCCCTTTTTTGCTTTTTATGTGGTCTCTTCTTTCCCTTTCTTCACACTCCTTGGTGTTTTGGGAGTAGTGGCAAGGAAACTTTCAGAAGTCCAAGTTTTCCTTGTTTGTTTTTTGTAGGGAAAGCAAGGGAAAACACTTGTTTATTGATTTTCCTTGTCCAAATATGGGCCATTCCGGCAAGGAATATTTCTGTTGCTGCATTTTTCCTTGCCTTTTCATCCTTCATTTGAACAAGGAATATATCTGTTTTGTGAACTTTCCTTGCCAAGAGCAGTAAAAAACGGCAAGGAAAATGTGCCTTATCGACATATTCCTTGTCAAAGCACGATTTTTCGGTCAAGGAATAATAGTATTCTCGCAATTTTCCTTGTCCACTCACGCCCCTGACTGATCTTTGTTTCAAAAATATCGGAAAAACTTTGAAAAAACCTATGGACATTTTCCGAAAAAGGTATATTATGGAATTAACATATGAACGGTTGTTCATATGAACGAAGAAAACCCGATATGCAAAAGCAAGTATCTGAAGTAATATTAAGATGCTGGAGGAAATGCACTATGAGAAGAACATTTAAACTGGAAGATTTGGATTGCGCAAACTGCGCGGCAAAGATGGAAGAAGCCATCGCGAAGATCCCGGGAGTTACAAAAGTTTCCATTAACTTTATGGCCCAGAAGATGATCCTCGAGGCGGAGGATTCCCAGTTCGAATCCGTCCTTCGCGAGGCAACCAAAACGATCTCCAAAGTCGAGCCGGACTGCCACGTGATCCTGTGATCCCTCTTTCCTGTTAATGGATTGAATAGTAATGAGAAAGCGATGATCTTATGTCGAAAAAGCAACGGAAAACTTTAATACGGATCCTTTCTTCCGCGGCACTTTTAGTGGTCTTCCACTTCCTGCCGATCGAAGATCTGCATCGCGTATTTCAGGTACTGATCTACCTCATCCCCTACCTGATCGTAGGTTACGATGTCGTACTCGGTGCGTTCAAAAAGATCAAGTCCGGTGACTTTCTCGACGAAGAATTTCTCATGATGATCGCGACCATCGGCGCGATGGCGATCGGCGATTATCCTGAAGCTACCGCTGTCATGCTCTTTTACCAGCTCGGCGAACTGTTCCAGAGCATTGCCGTCGGAAAGAGCAGAAAATCGATCGCCGCCATGATGGATATCTGCCCGGACGAAGCGATCGTGCTGCGTGACGGAAAAGAGGAAGTCGTTGATCCTTCTGAAGTAAAAGTCGGCGAGACCGTGCTCGTAAAACCGGGCGAAAAAGTTCCGATCGACGGTATCGTCGTATCCGGTTCCTCGACACTCAACACTGCCGCGCTCACCGGTGAAAGCCTTCCGGTCGACGTTTCTGCCGGAAGCAAGATCTATTCAGGAAGCATTAACCTGACTTCCGCAATACAGGTGATGACGACTACCGCGTACGAAAACAGTACTGTCGCTCGTATCCTTGAACTTGTCGAAAACAGCACAGATAAAAAAGCACGCTCGGAAAAATTCATCACAAGATTTGCACATTACTACACACCGATCGTCGTTATCCTCGCGGTCCTGATCGTTGCCGGCTGCGCCCTTTTCACGGACATGGGCATCGCAAAGAGCATTTACCGAGGACTGATCTTCCTGGTCGTTTCGTGCCCGTGCGCACTGGTCGTTTCGGTTCCGCTCAGTTTCTTCGGAGGTATCGGTGCTGCCAGCCGCCGCGGTATCCTCGTCAAGGGCAGCAACTACCTCGAAGCCCTCGCCGATATCGATACTGTCGTATTTGATAAGACCGGTACGATCACGAGAGGATCGTTCGCCGTTGACGCCGTACATCCAAACGAGATCGATGCCGATATCCTGATCGATATCGCCGCGCTCGCGGAAAGCCGTTCGCATCACCCGGTAGCCGAGTCGATCGTCGCGGCACACGGAAAGCATATCGACAGTTCCCGCCTCGGCGATGTCGAAGAGCTTTCGGGCCGAGGACTTCGAGCCGTGATCGATAACATGAATTACTATGTCGGAAACGGAAAGCTGATGGAAGAGATCCACGCGGATTTCCACGAATGCCATCTCCCGGGAACGGTCGTGCATGTTGCGCGTGACACGTCTTCCGGTTCGGAATATCTCGGACACATCGTCATCAACGACGAGCTCAAACCCGACTCGAAAGATGCGATCGCGGATCTTCGCCGCGCAGGTGTAAAAGAAGTCGTCATGCTCACCGGCGACAATGAAAATGTCGCAAAGAAAGTCGCTTCGGAAGTCGGAATCGATACGTACTTTGCAGGACTTCTCCCCGCCCATAAAGTCGATAAACTCGAAGGGCTTCTGGGCGAAAACAGACACGTCGCATTTGTCGGTGACGGCATCAACGACGCACCGGTTCTGACCCGTGCGGATGTCGGAATCGCGATGGGTGCACTCGGATCGGATGCCGCGATCGAAGCCGCGGATGTTGTCCTGATGGATGACCGTCTTCCCAAGATCGCAGAAGCCGTCCGCATCGCAAGAAAAACACTTCGCATCGTGAAAGAAAACATCATCTTCTCGCTTCTGGTCAAAGTCGCGGTGATGGTGCTCGGTGCACTCGGAATCGTAGGCATGCGCTTTGCGGTATTCGGCGATGTCGGCGTACTGATTCTGGCGATACTAAACTCCGTTCGTGCAATGCGCGTTCCAAAAAAATGAGACTGCAAATACAGTCTCATTTTTCTTTTTCTCATTTACTAAAACGGATCAGTTCGGGTCGATGATCTTCACAAAATTATCGCCGCAGTCGATCCCGTATCTTGCTAAGAATTCCGGAAGCTCCGGAACATCTTCCGCATGTCGGATCAAGCGCGGGTGATGCGCGTCACAACCCATCACGAACTTCGGTTTCAAGGGAGCCGCGATCCGGAAGAACCGGTCGCAGGGATAGTGTCTTCCATCCGAAAAGCCATACATGTTGATCTCAAGCGGGATATCGAGTTCGACTGCTTTTTCCACGATACGGATCATGTGCTTTTCGTACGTCTTATCGTCACCCTGGTAGTTCACAAGGTCCGGGTGCGCGAGATAAGTAAACAGTCCCGTCTCCATCCCCTCGATCGTCGTATCGACATAGTCTTTCAGCTGCGATTCTTTTTTCACAGGAAAACCGACATAGATGCCTTCCACTTCGTTGGGCGCGAAATGCTGTCCCTGGATGATATAATCGAGCGGAAACTTTCTAAGATGTTCTATAAGTTCCGGGAAAAAGCGACGCGAATATTCGACTTCATATCCGATCAGGATCTTGATCTGATCTTTATATTCGTCACGAAGCTTTACGAGCGTGTCGGTATACTCCTGCGCCTCTTCCATCTCCATACGGATCCCCGAGTGAAAATCTTTCGGATACGGCTGCGGCACGTGGTCCGAAAATCCCAGCACGGTAAATCCTTTGGCGATGGCCGCCTCGATATATTCCCGCTCCGTTCCGCCCGCGTGATGGCAGCGGACCGTGTGGGTGTGGTAATTGGCTAACATAGATCTTCCTTTCTTTAGAAGAAATTATCTTTTTTCGCGAAGTGTAAAACGGCATTCGCCCGCCGCATCGCGGAAGCAACGAAGGATCTTCTCGCCGTAGTCACCGAGAAATTCATTCATGATCGCCGTATTTACGAAATGCACGACCGTGTCGGACGGCTTTTCGGAAAGACAGTCATAAAGTGCGTCGAGATTCTTTCCGAAATGCTCCGGAAATGCCATCTCTTTTGCGATGACGCGGAAGGCTTCTTCCTTGCTGGTCATATCTTTTCCGTCTAAAAGATAGATACTCATATTATTCCTCCCCGTAAAGCAAAGTAAATGTTTCGTAGTGGTCATCGGTATAGTAGATCAGACCGTCGTTGGAGTACACGATGCGCTTGGCGCCACGGGACTTTTTGCCCTTCGTGTCGATGTCGCATTCGTAGTATTTTCTTCCGCTTTTTTCCGGAAGGATCCCTTCTCGGTTACCGAATACGTCGCCTCCGATACTGCAGCCCGGGAAAAAGTCTTCGAGCGATCCGCCTTCCCAGCCCGCGTCACGAGCCTCGGACTTCGTCACGTAGTTTGAAGGAAGATGTCCGTAGGTATAGATATAAAGTGCGACGTCATCTTTACTGTTATAGGTGCCGTTCTCATCGATCGCCGGCTGTGTTTCCTTTGCCGTGGTGGTCGCTTCCGTCGTCGGCTCCGTTGCTTCCGTGGTTGCTTCGGTCGTCGTCTCGGCCGACTCGGTGGTTTCCTCCGGCGCTTCGGTCGTAGTTGTCGCCGCGGTCGTAGAAGTCTCCTTCGTCTCCGAAGAATTCATCTGCACTTTTACGGAACAGCCCGCAAAAAGACTAACTGACAGAAGAAGAGTAATCAGCGTCAGCCAGATTCGCATCGTATGTTTGCGCATGGATCTCACCTCTTAGAAATTGCGGCCGTTCCAGCCCCAGTCACGAACGGGGTGATAGGTCACATATACTGCATTTCCCGGGATACCGAGTTTTTCGGAAAAGAGCTCGCAGAACTGACCGGTCATCTTGCTGTAGAGATCGGAGCCCGCGTCGCCTAAAAGGCTGACCTCGACATAAGCGCCCTTTTCGAGCTTTCTGCCGCCGAGCCACAGATCCTTTCCGTCCTCGATGCCTACCATCAGGTATGCTTCGCTTTTATTGAGTGTTCCGATCAGCTGACCGAATGCATCTTTCAATTCTTCTTTCTGGTTCTCATCGAGAGAAACAGTAAACTTCGCATTAATAAGTGGCATGGTTTTTTCTCCTTCACATTTTCTGCCTAAAGGACAGAGGGCGCGCAAAAAGGCGAGCCGTGTACCTGTTCTTCGAGGAATATTGTACACCAACTCGCCTTATATGTCTTTTCAAAAAGCGTAAGCGTTCTTAGCGATTCACGAGGAAATGCGGTGTGGCCAGCGTGAAGATCGTGCCGATGCCTACGATTACGACTGATCCGATCAGGAGCATGACCGTTACCATGTTCAGGAACATGCCCAGTGCGATAAATGCGACTGCCGGAAGAAGTCCGAAGTACAAAAAGAATATCTGAACGAGAGTCTTCAGGGTCTGTGCATTGTCGCCCGGAACAGAGAGATTTACGAGTGTTCCGACCGCGGTACCGAAGATCGATACGGCCAGGATGAATACGTACCATCCGATCACGTTGATCGGGTTCGTCTTCAGGATGATCGCCGCGATGATCATGGGGATCGAAAGATCGAGTGCACATTCTGCGGTGCTGCCGAGAATCGAGAACCAGATCTTCTTCAGAGGCGACTCCGGGATCAGAACGAAGAATTCACGGGAGGTATCTTCTTTCAAAGGATTGCCAAGCGTTCTATAGAATGTCAGCAGCGTCAGTGCGCAGGCCGGCAGGATGAAAAGATCGAACTTTCCGGAACCGCCTCTTGCGAGCCATGCGACGACACCGGCTGCCAGCGAATAGACGATCAGGGTCTTGCTGAAGATCTTAAACTTACTGAAACGGAAGTGGTTATAGACCGCTTTGAAGAAGAATACACTTGCGCCGGATCCCTGATGGAAACCATCGCGCTCGAGCTTGGAGGATCTGTCCTTGTCGCGGACGATCGCTACGCCCTTCTGCGCCATCTTCACGTTCTCGATCATCTGTGCCTGCTTCTCTGTTTCGTAAAGCGCATCCTCGTAGAAGTCTGCCTTCATCTTCCAGATGAGTACGACCATGAGTGCACAAGCAAAGACGAACAGTGCCATAAAGAGGAGCGAAAGTGCCGTATTTCCTTCGATGGCGTAGTAGACCATACCACGCATCCAGCCCCAGAACGGAACCCAGAATGTCTTCTTGCTTCCGAAGAAATCGAAAATCGCGGTGACGGTTTCTTTTCCGGTTGCGAACTTATAGATACCAAATGCCGCAGCGATCACGCCGTAGAAAACTAAAAGTGCATTTGTAATATCGCCGGTACCTCTTTCGGAACGGGATGTGATCGTATAGAAAGTAACCTGTACAAGCGTTCCGAAGATCAGCATAAACGCATATGCGACGATGCAGGACCATGCGCCCCATACGCCCAGCTTCGCGTTATTGATGAGGTTCGGCAGCTGGAATACCATATAAAGCGAGATCATGAGCGATGCCGCAAGAGTACTGATCAAGCGGAACATAAGGACCGACTGCGGTTTCATCGGCGACGCAAACAGCATCGGCACGTCGGCGGGCTTAAAGATCTTACCCGACTTTTTCGCGCTGCTGACATTTACTGCCAGAGAAAGAAGGAATACGGCAGTGATGATGACATCGACCACTGCGGCCTTAGAGATGTCACGGGATGCGAAAAATCCCAGTTTCTTTTCGACGTCTATTTTGATCTCGTCTTCCGGATCTTCCTCTTCTTTTTCGACATCAGTCACGGCTGTCGGTTCCGTTGTCTTCGCCTTATCCTTAGAGGACTTCGGAAGGAATGCCGAGATGATCAGGCCGATCAGGACACCGACCGCAAGGCAGACCGCGAAGAACGCAAGCCACGTTTTAAACACTTTTTTGATCGTATTGATAAAAGAGTGCCAGGTGTAATAGCAGAATAATCTCATTTGACCTCGACTCCCTTCTCCTGTTCAGAAGCCGGTGCATTTGCAGAAGATACGGCATCGGATGTCTCGATCACGGTTGCTGTCGGCGCTTTCACCGCGGAATGCTCTATACCCTCGGTTACCTCGAAGAACAGATCTTCCAGCGAGATTCCGCGGCCGTCGATCTCTTTTCGGGTCACGTTCGCGCGGACTTTACCGTTTTGCATGATGACCGTTCTGTCCCACATCATGTCGACACTGTCGATGATGTGTGTACTGATCAGCATCGTCTTTCCTGCCTGGCGCATCTCTTCGATCATGGTCTTGAGTTCCTTGATCGCGTGCGGGTCCAGACCCAGAAGCGGTTCGTCCAGAAGGAGGATGTCCGGATCAGGGAGAAGTCCGATACAAAGGTTTAATTTCTGCTGCATACCTTTACTGAGCTCATCGCCGAATTTCTTTTTCTTATCAGCCAGCTCGAATCTTTCCAGAAGCATCTCGATACGGTCTTTATAATTCGTCATCTTATAAGCACGTGCGATAAACTCCATATGCTCGATGACCGTCAGTGTCGGATAAAGGGACGGAAGCTCCGGGATATAACCCAGGATCTTTCTTGCTTCCGAAGTCTTGTTCGGGATACCGTTTACTCGGATATCTCCTTTATATTTCAAAAAGCCGATGATCGACTTGATGATCGTACTCTTACCGGCACCGTTCGGTCCCAGAAGAACCGTCAGGCTTCCGTCTTCGAGCATGAACGATACATCGTCACAGGCCAGAGTCTTACCATACTTTTTTGTCACATGAATTACGTCTAACATTTTTCTACCCTCTCATTTAAGAAATATTCGGTTGATATATCCCAATTGGTTTTCTACGATACCAGAATACACAGCGAAAGTTTATCAATCGTCTAGAAAATATAAAGAATCGTTAAAGATTACCGGTTCGCATTTTTCAAACTATTGACGGTGCATTTCAAGCGTGGTACTATGTTCATAGTGATATCACGATGATATCATATCAACATCACACAGGGCAAGACTGTTTTGAAAAAGAAAGCCCAGAGAGCCCAGAAAGGCGGTATAACATGAAAAACTTAGATAATACGATTAATGAGAAAGTATTAAAAGGAAGAAAGATCGGAGGACTGGTTCTTTTCCTGAACATCGTTTTTGCCATCGCTGCGATCCTCGGTATCATCTACTGTGGAACCCACGGTGACGGAGAAAACCCGCAGCCGATGTGGCTGTTCCTCCTTTGCATCGCATATCTTTTTGTCGGCTGGATCCCGCTTTGCGGTCTGAAGATATTAAAGCCGAACGAAGCACTGGTCTTGACTCTTTTCGGTAAATATGTCGGCACACTGAAGGGTGACGGATTCTTCTATGTCAATCCCTTCTGCACCGCATTTAACCCGGCAGCCGGAACCAAGCTCGGCCAGAGCGGCGACGTCTCTTCGAAGACCTCGATCCTGACATCGACAGCCGGCACGAACACAACCACAACAACGACCGCGGAAGGTTATTCCCGTAAGATCTCCCTGAAGGTCATGACACTTTCGAACAGCAAGCAGAAAGTAAACGATGTTCTGGGTAATCCGGTCGAGATCGCCGTCGCGGTTATGTGGAAGGTATCCGATACCGCAAAAGCAGTATTTAATGTAGATAACTTTAAAGAGTATCTTTCCCTGCAGTGCGATACCGCAGTCAGAAACGTAGTAAAGATCTATCCTTACGATGTAACCGATAACGTCGATACCACAGGTGACGGCGAGGCCGATGACGGATCGCTGCGTGGTTCTACCGAAGTCGTTGCAAACCGTATCAAGGAAGAGATCCAGAGCAAGGTCGTAGACGCAGGTCTTGAGATCGTCGATGCACGTATCACCTACCTGGCTTACGCACCGGAGATCGCCGCGGCGATGCTGCAGCGTCAGCAGGCATCCGCGATCGTCGACGCCAGAAAGCTCATCGTAGATGGCGCGGTCGGCATGGTCGAGATGGCTCTGGAAAGATTGTCCGAGAAGAACACAGTCGAGCTGGACGAGGAACGCAAGGCGGCAATGGTTTCGAATCTCCTGGTCGTATTGTGCGGCAACAAGGAAGCGCAGCCGGTAGTCAACTCCGGAAGCCTCTACTAAAAGGAACTTCCTATGGCAGAGAAAAAGCAAGTCCCGCTGCGACTTTCGGCAAAGCTCTACGATGCCATCGCAGCATGGGCTGAAGACGACTTCCGTTCCGTCAACGGACAGATCGAATACCTGCTGACCGAGTGTGTCAGACAGAGAAAAAAGAACGGTAAGTATGTGTCCGAAGAACTGGACAAACCACTTGACATCGATATCTGACAAAAATACTGCCTCGGTACGAAATGCACCGGGGCAGTTCTTTTATTCTTCTCTTCTTTTTTTCTTCGTAAACTTTACGCGCTCTCGAAGATCTTTCTTTCGATCTCATTAATCTTCTCTAAGACTTCTTCCTGACGGGCCGCAAGTTCCTCTCTCGGTGTCTTGCTCTTACTGATCCGGTCGACCGCAAGAGACAATGCACTTGGCTGTCTTCTCTGCCGCGATTGGTTGGGATGTGGCGAGCTGCTCTCGCTCATGACTTCCTGCTGCATTCTCGGGAAGAAAGAATTGGTCCTTGTACTTTTCGACTCATATCCGAGAACGAGATCGAGCACATCGAGCGCAAAATCCACACCTGAATAATCGCTGCTCGCACGTGTTTCATAATAGGCCGGAGCATGATCCCCGAAGCGCTCATCGTAGTCTTCACGAAGGTCGTTGAAATTCATCGATACCTTCGGCTTTTGCGCATCGCGAAGACTCTTTTGTCGCTCCATGTTATGGACTTCTTCTTCATCCATCTTTGAAAATGCAGACTGCACTTTTCTCGTAGGCGGCGGACTCTTCGGCGCAACTCCGTATACGATCTTTTTCGCATCACCTAAAAGCACGATACCCATCGCACAGTATTCGATCACATTTTTCACATAATCACGCTGATCCGAAGGAAGCGACATGGCCAGATCTTTCCAGTCCGCGCGCTCCGCGACTTTCTGAAGAAGTGCCGAACTCGAAGATGCTTTTTCCAGAACCGACTGCGTGCTTCCTGCCTGGTATCCGCAAAAGAGTGTGATAAGAAAAGTTCTCGGATACTGAAGATGTTTTTTCTTCAGATCCGCGATGATCTGCAGTGCCTGTTCGTACTGTTCTTCCGCAAGAGCCGCACGTGCCTGACGGATCACGTCCGCACCGGGACCGTGGGACGGAAGCTTCTTTGCCGTGACCTCTGCTGCCGGCGTTTCCTCTGCGGCCGGGGCCGGGGCCGGCTCGGCTTCGGGTGCCGGAGTGGCGGGCTCGGCATCTTCTCTAACACTATGACCACAGACCGGGCACACCCAGGCTTTTGTGAAATCATCGAAATTCATTTTTTCTCCGCAAAGGGAACAGATCATCTCCGCCATAACTCACCTCTCCTTACCCGAAAAACTGCCACTTCCATTTTATCGGTTCGGCAAATTCCTGTAAACCTTCGCCGTCCGCGCAATACGTATATACCAGCGGTTGAATGACGTCTTTTTATGCTGTGCTATAATGAGCAAAAAGCAAGGAGAAAGTGCATTTTAAAACGTGCACAGGTAATCGCTATGAGTAAGATCCCGCCGCTTCCAAACTACGACGAATGTCTTGTCAACCTGACCAACTCGGTCTATAAAGCATTTGGCGCCGAAACTTCTGCCCCGACGCTTCCGCTGGCCGACCGATATCTCGACAAGGGCTATAAGAATGTCGTCGTTCTTCTTCTGGATGCGATGGGTGTTTCCATCTTAGAAAAGCACCTTGCGCCGGACGGATTTTTCCGTTCCCATCTGGCCGGGACCTTCAGTTCCGTTTTCCCGCCGACGACGGTTGCCGCGACCACATCGATCGTGAGCGGACAGTACCCTTCGGAGCACGCGTGGCTCGGCTGGGACTGCTACTATCCGAAGCTCGGCAAAAATGTCACGGTCTTTTTGAACCGCGATCAGATGCAGGAAGTCGGAAGTCCATTTGCCACAGGAACCGGAAAAACCACGCGTGGCGGCCATGACGATTTCGCGCCCGAATGCCCGGACTTCGAAGAGCCGCTTCCTGCTGCGGATTTTAACGTTGCGTTCACCTACACACCGTACGTGGATTTCTACAACAAACTTCGCGCAGCAGGTGCGCAGGGATACTACGCCACGCCATTTGTCGAGCCCTATCCGCAGACGCTCGAAGACATCTTCGCGCACGTCAAAAAGCTCTGCGCCGAGGACGGAAGAAAATATATCTATGCCTATTGGAATGAACCGGACTCCACCATGCACAGAACCGGTACCACGAGCGATGCGTCGCACGAAGTGATCACGGACCTTGAAAAGAAAGTCGAAGAATTTGCAGCCGAACTTTCCGACACACTTCTCATCGTCACCGCGGACCACGGTCATATGGACAGCCAAAACGTCTGTATCCTCGATTATCCTGAGATCATGAAATGCCTGGTACGCATGCCGTCGATCGAGCCGCGTACACTGAATCTGTTTATCAAAGACGAATATAAAGAGGATTTCCCGAAGATCTTCGAAAAAGAATTCGGCGAAAAATTCTGGTTTCTTACCAAAGAGGAAGTTATCGAAAGAAAGCTCTTCGGACCCGGTACCGAGAATCCGGAATTTCGTGGCATGATCGGTGATTTCGTCGCCATCGCCACGTCCGATGTTTCGATCTTTAACACGCATCTGGAAGCCGCGCTCATGCCCGGCGGACATGCAGGATTATCGAAAGAAGAACTCGAGATTCCGTTCATCGCGATCGAACTTCCGAAAGCTTAGTAGATCGTTCGGATCTTCCCTTCTTCGACACCCACTTGCTTGCAAAAAGCCGCGATCTCCAAAGGACTAGTGACCTTTCGGACGTCGCGGTATTTTCCTGTCGTGCGCTCGACAAATCCCACGGTCGCTTCGCCCGTGCAGATGCTCTTTTTCACGACCGGCTCTTCCTTTTCAGGATCAAATGCGATCGGCTCGATCTTCTCTTTCTTTCCGAATAATCCGAACATCTTCTTCTCTTGTAAAAAAACTCACATCTTCTCGCAAAGCGCGAGGATCTGATCACGATACTTTTCGACGTCTTCTTTATACTCCACCGAAACCATTCCCAGATGGCCTGTGCACTCGATCTCAAGATGCCCGTAAAAATGCTCGATACTTCCGATCAGTCGCTCGCACTCAGGCATGTTCGGGCCGGTGCGAAGTGCGACGGCAAATCCGCGCTTTCCGGAAGGGATCGTCGCGTGCGGTTCGTGGGTATTGCACCACGGCGTCACTCGGTCGACAAATGCCTTGAACTGGCCCGGAATATCCGCCCAGTATGACGGCGCCACACAGACGATCACGTCCGCGTTTTCAAATTCATTCATAAGAAGATCGACGTCATCTTTCTGCACGCATTTTGCCGTTTTGTGGCAGCTTCTGCAGCCTTTACAAAAACTGAACGTATAGTCATCGATACACACACTCTTCGTGTCGTACTTCCCCGCGATCGCCGACGAGATCATCCCCACGATCTCCGCCGTCGCGCCATTTCTCACCGGACTGCAATTGATCACTAAAGCATTCATCTTAACATTCCTCCCTCTTCTATTTTCCTCTTCCTCAGTAAATGCACTGTCTCTTATTCATGCAGACGGCATCCGCAGTAACTGCAGAACACCGAGTCCACCGGAAGCTCACGACCACACATGCGGCAGAAAAGTTTCTGCGGTGCGGCCGGCGTCGGAGCCGGCGCCGCCTGTTGCGCCACAGGCTGGGGCGCGGTCTGTGCGGGCGCCACGGGGGCTGCCTTCGCGGTCTGCGCCGCACTCTCATGCTTCGCGCGGATCCTCGCCTTTTCATCTTCAAAGATCTTATTAAGGGTCGCGGTATCCAGCTCACGCTCCGGTGCATTTTCCGAAGAAGGAGCTTTCACCTCGGACGCTTCTTTGCTCTCTCCGACCACGACGCCCTGGTTGACATCGACGCCGCTCTTTTCGAGTGACGCATCACGCATCGCGGCGGTGGATTCATCTGCAAATGTATCGAACTCGGCCTGCTTGGCTTCAACGAGTTCGAGCATGCGCTCGTCGACCGTATCCGGGCACAAAAGTCGGTGCACCATCACGTCTCGCGTCTGGCCCATGCGGTGCGCGCGGCCGATCGCCTGATTCTCCGTCGACGGTTTATACTGCGGCTCACAAAGAACCACGACACTTGCGGACTGGATGTTCAGTCCCGTACCGCCCGACTGGATCTGCGCCGCAAGGACCGATCCTGCCGGTGCCGCTTCAAATGCATCGACGATGTTCTGTCTTTCTTCTACCGGCACGGCGCCGTTGATGACACCGATGCATTTTTCACCGAAAATCGTCTGGATCTTCTCGAGTGTATCGAGGAAGAACGAGAACACCAGCACTTTTCTGGCATCGTCCGCCGCGTCCTCCACGATCTCACGAAGGCGCTGCACCTTCGCCGAAGTGTTAAGATAATCGCTGTTTCGCCACGACACACGGCGCACGTCCATGAACGATCCGCCGAGCACGTCGTTTTCGTACGCCGCCTCATCCTCGGGCGTCATGTCGCACCATTCCTTGATATCGGTCAGTTCCGGAAGCTCGGAGAGAACGTCATTTCTGCGACGGCGATAGTATACCGGCGAGATCTTCTTTTTAAAGTCATCCGCATATGCCGTCACGCTCACGGTCTTTGCGGTCTGCGCGACGTCATGCTGCAGGTGGTCCATCAGGCCGACCATCTCCTCGACGCGGTTTTCAAGAGGCGTACCGGTCATGAAAAGGATGCGGTCCGTATGTGCACAGAGCCTGAGCACATTCTGGCTTCGCTTGGCCGCGGTGTTTTTGATGTAATGCGCTTCGTCAACGATGATCATGTCGATGGAAAAATCGTCCTCGACCGCAAATCGGTTCTCGAGGCTCTCGTAGTTCGTCACGGCCACGCCGCCCTTTTGTGCCCATGCGGCAAATGCACCGTCGCGATATGCGTCGTGCATGTTATAGGCTTTCAGGTCGCTCTTACCTTCGACCTCACGGCACCAGTTTACGATGACGCTCGCCGGGCAGATAACAAGAAAGCGCTTCGGCGCAGGCTTTTCCGCCGCCACCGGAGCAGGAGCCGCCGGCTGTACTGCCGTCGCCGTCGCCGGCACAGCTGCTTCCGCGGTCGGTTGCGCGGGCGCCGGCGCCACAGCCTTCGCGGGCACACCGTTTCTCAGCGACACCATCGCCGCGAGCGCCTGGATCGTCTTACCCAGACCCATCTCATCACCGAGAAGCACTTTCTTCTGGTGGAGGATATATTTCACGCCCCAGATCTGATAGCCTCGAAGCGTACACTTGAGGCCCGTCAGATCGACAGGTGTATTTTCCACGCTTTCACGGATCTCATCACTTAAGCCGTAGCCGTCTTCCGTACTGTCGAAGCGGTCCGGAGCGATCTCTTCTAGAACGTGATAATACTCGACCGGACGCTTGGCATAGTCATTCCATGCCTCCGCGATCGTGATCGGATTCGATCTTGCGATCTTGGGAAGGATCCCGCTTGAAGCAAGGTCACTTGCCACACCCGAGAGCTTCGCGTAGGAAGCATTTGCCGTAGCCTTTTTCGTATCGCCTGCGAAAAACCACTTGATCCCGTTCGAACCACAGTCGAGTTTTTTCAGCTCCGCCTTCGGATCGGGCGGCAGCATCGAAAGGACGGTTTTACACATCGGAAGGATCGACTTGGCACGCATGTGCTCGGCAACCGCAACCACGAGTCTGGAGTACTCTTCGGTCTTGTGATCGAGGCTCAATTTCAATTTAACACTGTTACAAACCTCGGAAGCAACGGCATTTGCGATCTCCTTGGCACGATAGGCCATCACGTCTCCGATGCCGTGTACCGAAGCAAGTTTTTCGGGACTTGCGGAAAATACCGCATGCATATCGCTGTATCCGGCGTCCTTTAAAAGGTTGATTCGGATACCCGACTTTCTTGCATTGAGTTCCTCGATGGGGATCTTCTTTAAGGCACGCATCCCTTCCGGATACGAGACCGCCTGTATCGCATTTTCGATCTCGGTCTTCGTTTCCTCGGCGTGATGCACACCGGCAGACCCCAGGTCATACGCGCCCAGGATCTGCCGGGAAATGTTTTTTATATCGTTTTTGCTATAGCTCTTTTCACGCATGGTCAGCCAAATACCTGCCTGCTGCTTTCAGAATAATAAAAAGAGTATATCACAATTATAAATCCTTCTGATAGATTTCTTTGGTCGCGATCTCACAGATCATGGTGTAGACCGGAACGCAGTCCTTCGAGATGTCCTGCTCGACATAAAACGGTACCAGCTGGGAATCATCCGCGAATCCCGGAGCGGAAGCCTTCGGGCTGTAGTAGAAACTCTTTTTCGACTTATCTACGGGGAAGCCCGCTTCCTTCATGTTATCGATCTGTCTGGTTCCGAGATAGGCGATCCTGCAGCCCTGCTCGTCCCAGAGAGTATAAAGTTCCTTCCACATCTCGACGGACATATTCAGCTCGCCCTTCGGATCGTTGATGATGATCAGTTTTCCGTTTGCGCCTTTTTTCGCCTGGCCGCCGGAAATGTCACCTACGCCATAGATCTTTCTTACGTGAAAACTTTCGGGAGTTCCGAGATCGGCACCCATGTACATGATGTCCCAGTTCAGATCCTCCACCGTTGAGATAAAGCCTTCCATGCGTTTCCAGTGTCTCTCGTGGGATTCCTTGTTATCGCCGCCCGCTTTAAAAAGTGCAGCGAGCACAAACATCAAAAACACGATCGAAACGATTCCCATGAGCGCATACGCGTTCCATCTTCTTGGCATACCAGCGCCTCCTTCAAAAAATGTCAGATCCTCCACATGTCTGACGCCATGGTATTAATTACTTTTGATTTTCAGTATATCATTGCCGTGTGTACGAAAAATGTACTCTTTCCCGAAATACATGCAGGTATTTTACCGTCGCGTCTTAATAAAATCTTTTCCATTTTTCTTTCACTCTTTACGTTTGCTTAGCGCTTTTTCGGAAGATATGTCGTATGCTAAAGACATGAAAGCAAATACCGGGAAACCGAAAGAAGATATCAGATGAGGGAAACAACATGAAAAAGCATAACGACATCGAAAATGAAAAAACCGAAGCCAAGATCAGAGGCGTCAACAACGAAGCAGCTCTCGATATTGACGACGAAGATGAAGAAAACAAAGAAAAGACTCTGATCGAATCGGGCTACAGCATCATCGAGATCACGGCAAGAAAGCTCAAAAAAGAATCCTTCCGTGCCAGATTCGGATTCCAGGTGGATTTTGAAATGCTCGAAGACGTCCTTTCTTCCGGCGGGAAAGTGATCGGACTGGGTAAGGTCGGCCTCGTCAAGGACGGCCCCATCGAAGTCGTTTTCACCATCCGTGTTTCAAAGGATGCCTATAAGTGCGACAACCTTCTCTTTTCCGACAAATTCCCGCAGGAAGACCGCGAGAAGATCACAAACAGCGTCAAGTTCGACATCGCCCGCATGGCGCTTACGGCCAACATCCACGAAGTATGGTTCCTCGGCGAAAAGCTCCCGCCCCTGGTCCGCGAAGTCGGCGGCCCGAATTACTCCATGGGTATCTGCTTCGCGCTTATCTACGGAACATGCTTCCAGGTCACACTCAAAAACATCGGCATCACGATGGCGATGGCGGTCGTCATGGGTATCGCCATGTCCTTCTGCTTCCGCTCGGTCAAGTACCACTTCCAGGGAAGTAACAAAATACAGAAGGATATCGAGTAAGATCCCGCTGCAAATGCACTTTACCGGATCACTTTCCGGATCACTTTTTCATCGCATGGGAAATGCTTCTTGATCTGCGATACGATCTTTTCGCGTGAGTTTTCGGGGCTGTCTTTATACTGTCCGGTCACGAATTCGTATCCCCAGAGATATTCGGGAAGCGTATATCTTGCGATCGCCCATCCATAGGACTCGCCGCTTTTATTTCTTCTCTGCTGAAAGTCGGATGCCAGAAGATATGCGCCCATCTGAAGCTTGGCGCATGTTCCCTCAAAGCCCTTCTCGCCGCCTTTTCCGAAACCCGCAAGATCTTTTACTTCAAAAGAAAGAAGAGACGGATTTAAAACATCTTTTCCGAGATCCCGAAGATCGAGATCCCAGAGCTCTTTTTCCTTCGGCCAGAACAGATCCATGATGAGTTTTTCTTTAATATCGGCTTTTCCTTCCTCGAAACGCGCGTCGAAGTCATATCCTTCTCTTCGAAAATTCGCAAAATACGGAAACCACTTCTTCGAGACAAATCCTGCTTTCTTTCCGAAGAATTTGCCATATGCGACTTTTCCGGTGCGAGACAGCACGACCCGCCATTCCCAGGGGTCGACACTTTCGTCTCCGCACCACCAGCACTCGGGGGCCGTCATATTTTCCACAGAAAAACCGGGCACCGCATTATCAAAAAGCGGCAGAAAACCGACCTTCTCGATCACTTTGAGAAGCTCGGCGCTGCTTTTCACACAGCCGGGATCGTCCCGGTCTTTTCCGTATAGATACCATTGTCCGTCAATTACTTCCATAGCCCTATTCTACAAAAAGAAGAAATACCCTTCAAGAAGAAATAGCCGCCCGTAAGTCGCGATGTTTTTCGGTTAACATCTTTTTCAGGGTATGCTACAATCGAATCGTTTCGAGGGGAAAGAAACCAGAATGGACAAAATCTTCAGCTAAATAATTACATGCTCTAGGAGGACTAGAAAATGGGTTTTTTAGATAACTTTAAAGAAGCGATGAACCGCGGTAAGGAAGCAGCAGCGAACTACCGCGCAAGAGAGATGGGAAACCAGGCGCAAAGACCTCAAGGTAATCCCCAGGCAAATAAACCGATGACACCGGGTCAGGCGATCCGTGCCGCCAAAGCCCAGCAGGGCCAGGTACCTAAGGTTCCCGCCGTCTTAAACCCGAACGAGCCGTTTAACTTCGTCGCCAAGACCGCAACCCCGATCGAGGTGACCCACGGCACAACCGGCAGAGTCGTAAGATTTAACGTTCTTTCAAACGGCGTAGCCAAGCTTATGGATCCGAATTCCTATCCGGGTCAGAACTATAAGCAGATCGCCATCGATACCATACTGGAAACCGTCAAAGAGCGCCTTTCGGATCCAGCTTTCCTTCCGGATCCGACCGACCTGAAATCTTTGATGCTTCTGTCGCACAATCTGGTTCCGATCGCAACCGAAGCACTTAAAGGAAAAGGTTTCCAGGTCATGTTCAAGATGTTGAACGTAACTCCCCAAGCAGACGCGTAAGGCTCCCCCCCGCCTAACGATCCATAAATGACGAAAAAGTCTTCGCAAAGTAATGCGAAGACTTTTTCTTTACGAGTTTTTCCATTCATTCATATATTTACATCCATGAATCTTTCCTATGAGGAAGTTCATTTGACGTCGAAATGCAGTTCGCCTTCTTCTACTTTTCCGTCTGTCTCGACGATGATGTATGTCGTTCCCTTCGGAAGTTCCTTGGTCACATCTTCGATCTCCTGCTCACCTTCGAGCGTAAAGAGTTCTTCTTTGTTGCCTTCGTAATCGTAGTAGACCGTAAGCGATCCATCTTTGATATTTCCGCTGTACTCGATTGAATCGCCTTCTTGGACACGGAGCTTAAAGACATTCGTTCCGGTAAAGGTACCGAACTTCATGTAGGCCGAGTGACTGCTTGAGTTCGTGATCAGGACGATCGCGGTATAGTGGGAACTGTATTTATTGTCGCATCCGCAGAAGGAAAGGAGAATCACAAGAAGTGCTGCCAGCGCGATATGCATCTTCGTTTTTCTTCTATTTGTTTCTGTCATAGGTCACTCGCCTCCCGTAAAGTTTGCTGTCATTATGTGTTTCATCTTATGCTTCCACTATACCGATCCCGCTAGGTCTTCCCAAGTGACCCCGGTCACGAACGGATGTGACTGCGGTCATATATAAAAAAATCTACAATTATAGCCATGAAATTTGCATTTTGGTATATCAAAGGATTTTGTTTTGTTGTAAAATACAGACATAGCTATTTTTCGGAGGTGTTCTTATGACTTTTGAGCAATTAATGGATTATGCCGTAGAACAAGATTGTTCTGATGTGCATATTACCGTAGGCACGAATCTGGCAGTCAGAAGATATGGGGTTCTTCACATTCTGGACGCTCGTCCTACAGCCGAGGAATCCTTGGCGATGATCTACACGATCCTGTCAGACGAAGAGATCAAGCGTGTTGAGGCAGGCGAAGATCTTGACCTTGGTCTTATGATCGACAATGAGATCAGAATCAGAGCAAATGTATATCACCAGCGTAACAATCTCGCGTGCAGTATCCGCCTCCTTATGGCGCAGATCCCTGAATTCGAAGATCTGGGACTTCCTGAGGTTCTGAAGTCTCTGGCTACCGCGAAGAATGGTATCATCCTCGTAACCGGTCCTACGGGTTCCGGTAAGACAACGACCCTCTCTGCGATCGTTGACTACATCAACAAGAACGAAGCAAAGCACATCATCACCATCGAGGACCCGATCGAGTATCTGTATCCTCATAACCGTGCCATGATCCACCAGCGCGAGCTGCATCGTGATACACCGTCCTTTGCTTCCGCACTTCACTCTTCTCTGCGTGAAGACCCGGATATCATCATGGTTGGTGAGATGCGTGACTTCGAAACGATCTCCGCTGCCATCACTGCTGCTGAAACAGGACACCTCGTACTTTCCACATTGCATACGCAGAGTGCCGGCCAGACCATCAACCGTGTAATCGACGGCTGCCCGATCGACAAGCAGGCTACGATCCGTGCACAGTTCGCATCGAACATCCGTGCCGTTCTTTCCCAGCAGCTCCTTCCGGTTGCTAACGGAAACGGCCGTGTACTGACCACCGAGCTCATGATCGGTACCAACGCGATCAAGAACCTCATCATCGAGGATAAGATCGTTCAGATCCCTGGTCTGATCCAGTCCGGTAAGAGCCTCGGCATGCATACCCTGAACGAAGACCTCGTTAAGCTTTACAAGTCCGGCTACATCAAGTGGGAGACCGCTCTCGAAGCAACCTACGATGTACAGGATCTCGAAAAGACACTGGGTGTTACCCCGCCGTCCACATTCGACGAAGGCGAAGCTTACTGATCCAAGTAAAAAGCGATCCCCCGAGACTGCCAAAGTCCCGGGGGATTTTTTATGCCCGATTCATCTTCAAATGCACTGTCGCGCAAAGTCAGTTTCGCACCTTACAGGCCTTCGTAGAAAGCGACCGCCCCGCTGATCTCTTTTTCATCCGGGTGGCCCTTGGCGATACCGCCCACCAGCTTAAAGGGACCGAACGTATCAAATCCGAGGCAGGTATACTCACCTAAGAACTTGCACTTCTTTGCTTCCGTGATCGCGCGGATGCCGTTATAGTATCCCTTTCTCGGCGATCCGCACGTTCCGATAAAGAAGACTTCTTTTCCTTCCGGAAGGTTGTCGGTCGCAAACTTCAGTAGCTGCTTGGCAAATGTACTGTAGTAGATGCCGGATGCAAGTCCGATGCGGTCGAAAGCGCTCAGATCCGTTGCCGGTGATTCCATCACGTTGATCAACGTAACCTCGTGCTTTGCTGCGATCGCGTCTAGCAGTTTCTTTGTGTTCCCGTGATGCTGGGAATAATAAACGATAGCTGTACTCATACTTTTTTCCTTCTTCCTCTTTTGTTAAGATATATTATAACCCAAAACGCAAATCGAAGTTGAAAGGTCCGTCACATGCAAGATCCGATCGTAGAAAAAGCCATCTCCTATATCGAGGAACTCTTTCAAAGTAACGCCGACGGACACGACGCCAAGCATTCGATGCGGGTCTATAAAAATGCCGTCACGATCGCGGACTCCTATCCGGAAGCGGACCATCTTCTCATCTGCCTCGCATCTCTTTTGCACGATGCAGATGACCATAAGCTCTTCGACACCAAAGAAAACGAGAACGCGAAGGCCTTCCTTCGCCAAAACAATATAAGCGAAACCGAGATCGACGCGATCTGTCAGATCATCAACTCCGTATCTTTTAGTAAGAATAAAGATAAGTCGCCCGAAAGCCTCGAAGGAAAGATCGTCCAGGACGCGGACCGCCTAGACGCGTTAGGTGCGGTCGGCATCGCAAGGACATTTGCCTACGGCGGAAAACACGGACGATCCTTAGATGATTCGATCGGGCATTTCCACGAAAAGCTCCTTCTTCTTACGGATTCGATGAATACTGAAGAAGCAAAAGACATGGCAAGAAAGCGCCACGCCTTCCTTTTGAAGTTTCTAGAAGAATACCAGAGCGAGACCAACTGAAATCCCCAAACTCATATTTGCAGTCGCCCCTGCAAATACGGGCATCTAATTGCAGAGCGCGGTTCTTTTTACTAAAACCTCGTAGTTCTACAATAATCTCATCACGAAAGGAATGGTGATGAAAATGATGAGATGCCCGAACTGTGGTGCAGTATTAGTCTTCAGCAAAGAGCTGGATCTGTATGTTTGTGAGTACTGCGGCTACAATCAGGTGATCACCGAAAGAGTCGTATATCAGAAAGTACCTGCAGCCTCTAAGAAAACCAACAACAGAAGCCAGGCCGGCGCTCTTTCGATCGTCGCATTTATCTTTTCGCTGACATTCGTACTTTCCTTCTGGGGAATGGTACTCGGCGCCATCGACATGCGTCTTTCGACAAAAAACGGCGAGAAGGCAAACGCACTTTCCGTTGTAGCATTTACCATGGGACTGACATTCTGGTCCTTCGGCTTCCTCTTCTGGGGCCTCGCACTGCGTACCTTATAACAACATCACAGGCTTTCTACCCAGGCCGCAAGTTCCTCGGGCGCGGAATTCCCTTTAAAGAGTTTCGCGCCCACGATCTTTGCGGAGCTCGAAAGGCACGGCTCGATCTTTTTAAATACTCGTCCGACTCCGGTTCCTCCGGATGTGGCAAATGCACCGATCTTCTTTCCGGACGTGTCCTGTTCGGAGATAAATGTCAAAACGATATTCGGCGCGCCCCCGTACCAGATCGGAAATCCCAAAAGGATCAGGTCATAGTCGGATATATTCTCTATCTTTCCTTTATAAGGAACAGGAAGATTCCCGAACCGCTCCTTCGTACAGCGCGCCAGAGGATTCGTCCAGCGGATGTCGCCCTTGGTATACGGGACTTCCGGCACGATCTCAAAAAGATCCGCGCCCGTTGCTTCCGCCATCTTCCTGGCAACGATCTCCGTTACCCGCCATTCACTCGCACTAAAATAACAGATCAAGGTTTTTCCCATAGCATCCTCCAAAAAGGCCGATTTCTCCCAGATAACTTCCCCTGGCTCTATTGTCTCATAAAGAAAGACAATGTACACTAGGTAGTCGGGGATGGTATTTAATTGGGTCCAAAAAACTTTTCGAAAAAATTTTTCAAAACCTTCGAATATTTTCCTTTCCTTCTGTGTCATATAGTCAGATGCAGAAAAGACAGGAGGCGAAAAAATGTCAGAACAAGAACTCGAGAAACTTTACAACGAAGCGTACAAGGCCGTGTACTGGACAGCACTGTCCATTCTGAAAAGCAAAGAAGATGCTGAAGATGTAGTACAGGACACGTTTCTTACCGCGTACGATCGTTGGGATTCCCTTTCCGACAAGACGAAAGCCGTGGCATGGGTCAAGAAGATTGCGGCCAATAAGAGCCTGAACATCGTGACCCGAAAAAGAACCCTCAACGTCGACGACGAAGTCTTGGAAGAAACAGAAGCGATCGGTGAAGATTTTCTTCCCGAGTCGATGATCGAGTCCGAAGAAACAAGAAAGGTCATCATGGACATCATCAACAACAGTCTCTCCGAAGACACTGCGATGACCCTGATCCTCTTCTACTTCGACGAGATGTCGATCAAAGAGATCGCCGAACTTCTGAAGATCCCCCAGGGAACCGTTCTTTCTCGACTGAACTATGCCAAGAAAAAGATCAAGAAGGAGGTTGAAAAGTATGAAAAAGATAATAAGGATAAACTGTTTGGTGTGGGCATCCCGTTCTTAACAAAACTTTTCGAAAAGGAGGCTGCACAGGTACCGTTCAGACCTATGCCGGCTTCTCTCCTGAATCTTGCTGCATCTTCACAAGCAACGACGACCGCAGTCGCCGCGGCAACCGTCAAGAAAGCGTCGATCGCCATCCTTATGCGAAATATCGCGATCAGTGTGGCATCGCTCGCACTTCTCGGCGGAGTTGGATTCTTTGCCTATAAAACTCTGATTCCGGAAAAAGAGCATACTAAACACTCCACTAATACCAAAAATACTACCGAGGAGTCAGAGGAAACCACCACGGAGAAAGAGCAGACTACCCCCTCCATCAATGTTTTAGGCATGACGCCCGATATGCTCGATCTCGAAGGCGGATATGTACGCTACTGCACCCATTATTTGTATAGCGCCGACGAAGAAACGGAAGAACACCAGCTCTACTACAATGCCGACGGCCAGATGGTCCTTGAATGTGGTTTTAACGAAGACGGTGTCGTAATCTTCTCTGATTACTTCATCTATGACAAGGAAGGCAGAGTGGAACGAGAGGAACTCTGGGATACCGGCACATATAGTAGTGGCCAGTATTACCAGTACACCTATGGCGCAAACGGAATCGACAAGATCGAGCAGGGCAACTTTAACAGGGAGCCCGAAGAGTACCGCGAGTACGAATACGATAACCTTGGAAGAGTCATTAAGGTATCCGAGATCAAGACCGTTTCCGGAAATTGCTACTGGTACTGCGACTACACCTACGAAGCAGACGGATCCTACAAGACCCAGGCAACAGTTTACTGTATGCTGCATTCGCAGATGGAACTGTCAGATGACTACAGCATCTATAACGCCGAAGGTCTGCTCCTGGAAAAGTTTGATGACTTAAATAATTCGAAAAGGATCTACACCTACGACGCCAATGGTGTCCTCTTAACAGAAGAACTGTATTATGGTAAGAAATTGAACTCTACCAAAACATATGAGTACGATGCCGAAGGCAGACTGATCTTCACCAAGACCGTATCTGACGACGGAAGAGATCTGATGAAGGATACCTATACATATAAGGATCTGTAAGATCTTACACATCAAGATACTCACACGACACGAAAACCGTCTAATCTGAGGAGAAGGATAACTGAACAACAAATCGCCGGGCTTTTCAACCCGGCGATTTTGTTAGTGGTGCTAGAAAGACAAGTACAATAAAGAACTAAAAAACTCACTTATAAACTAGAACCCAAGAGGTACCAAACTCGCAACTCCTGAACCACTAACCAGGTGTTACTTGTTTGTTGTGACTTAATAATATCACCTTAGTAGTCCCATAAATGGGTCTGTATCAGATGTTGAATATATTACTTAAGATAAGCAGGATCACAGCAAGAATGAGGGCTGCGATAACGAGTGCTTTTGTTCTGTTCTTTGCGATCCACGGGTGTTTCTTTCCAAGGAAATAAAGCGGGATGCTGAGGACGCCTTCCACTGCTATGATGCAAAGCATGCCGAGTGCAGCATCCAGAAAATTCTTCAGATTCCAGCTTCCACGGAACAGACAGAGGATCACACCGGAAAGACCCATGGCGATGATCGCATTTCGCAGGATCCCCCACCAGGAGCTATAAGAATTGCCATCTACATCCGTCCAGGAAAAGTAACTGGCGATAACTTTCTTTTCCGTCGTTGCGATATCTTTGGCGATGGTCATGAACTTGTGTCCCTGCTTCTCCTCTTCGTCGATATAGTTCAGGTACTGGTCTGCATCGAGATCCGAAATCTCCGCAGAAGCTTCCTTCATCTTCTCACTGAGATTCATCGCACCCTGCAGTTCTTCCATCTGTTTTTTCAGATTCTGAAGATTCTCCTCCAGCGCTTCCGGCAAAGACTTGGCTCCGTCAAAAAGATCCGCGATGTCATTCACCGACATACCGATCTTTCGAAGGATCACGATCTTCTTTATTTTCTCTACGTCGTCTTTCGAATAATCCCGGTATCCGTTCTCTTCTCTTTGAGGATTGATAAGACCCTCTTTCTCATAAAAGCGGATCGTGGCTCTCGGAATATCCAGGATGTTTTCTATTTCTTTAATCGTCATTTTCGTGACCTCCATAATTGATTCTAGGCCAATCCTAAGGTATAAACAAGGTTTACAGTCAATAGTTTTCAGCAAGAAATTTCGGTTTTTTCAGTATTTTTCTGAATTCTGTTCAGGGTGAAGCAGGATTACATTATTGATTCCAAAAGAAAAAACCGAGCATTGGTGGGACTCGGATTTTCCTTTAGGGGTGGTTTTATGAATTTTGAGGTTGTTATTATGAAGTAAGTTGTATTAAGTTATTTGTTTAAGTTCTCTACCTCCTTCTTGGTCGCACGCAGGATCAGCTGCGTGAAGAATTGAGCAAGAACGACAACTCCCAGTGCGATCGGCAGAAGCTTGCTGTTGTCGAAGACAAAGCTTACGATGACTAGTACAATCGCTGCCACTGCCATGATAATGCTGATTACATTTAGTACCTTCCTTGTTGTCTTTTTCATCTGTCTTTACCTCCTTAGGGGCTGCCCCCTTGCTCATGTCTATATCTTAGCGACAAAAGGTAAAGCCATCGTCAAAGGATGGTAAAGAATCTCTAAAGACATATTTATATTTCGTTATGGAAATAAACGGCTTACGAACGCGCGGGATCCTCCGGCAGTTTCTCGCCCATTTTCTCGGTCAGATCATGCAGACTCTTATCGTACTGCTTCTGCGAGATCGCATGCTTTTCAAGAAACGTATCCAGAAGCTCTTTCTGTTTCAGATATAGTTCGTGTCTTTGCGCTTCCGTAGACATAGTCGTCTCTCCTATTCTCTCAGATCCTATCCTTCTCCTTTAGCGGAATCTCGGTCTTACTGACAAGAGTGTAATTCTCCGTCTCATACTCACAACGGATAAAGATATAATTACCCAAGTCATAGTCATACGTTTGGGCATAAACGGTAAGCGTCTTTCCGTCATCGGAAAATGTCGGGTACGTATCGCTTGCATAGTATTTGCGTGGCAGGGTGACTTTCTTTTTTATCTCGAAATCCGGGATCGTAAGAACATGGAAATGCGTGCCCTGTTCCAACACCACGATCTCCGACTCATCCGGATTCACATCGCCCGAAAGCAGATAGTGAAAGCCCATCTTTGGCGGGAGTTTCTCCTTGGTCTTCTTATCGATCGCGATAACACGGCCGGTCTTAACGCCGAATACATAGTGATCCGTGATGATCACGCAGTAAGCTTCCCCCTCAGGATCGATCACACGTCTCCACTTGCCTTTTGGAAGATCGTGTTCCTTCACGGCCCAGTCTGCTTCCTGGCTCTTTTTGAACAAGTCATACATACCGACCAGCATCTCTTCACCACTAAACTCACCTGGAAGCTTCATACTCTTCCCTCACTTTCCATGCCTCACTATTCTTAATCAAACGAAGTCAGATACCCATACGCATACAAACTCATCAGTCCCGCCGGTAAAATATTCAGAATAACAAATACCGTAGTCGAGATCTTGGTATCCAGGTCCTTTCTCCTTGAAATAAGAATCCAGATAACTGCAGCTATCGTACCCAGAATCAGCAGAGCATATAGCCACTTTACATCCCAATGCATCTTAGAAACAGGATCTTCGAGGAGCAACGCAAGAATATAAAGTGTAAGCATCGCGCCGCCCCAAGTATAGAATCCTTCGATAAGGACTCGAAATCCCGTAATCAGTTTTTCTCTCATCGTATATTATTCCTCTTTTCTAACCCTCAATATGATTATCTCATTTTTTCTTCGTAAGAATATTACAGTTTTTAAAGGAGGATGCCTCTTTCAACTCACATGTACCTGATATCCGGTACGCCGCATTTATCCTTCAGATCCGAGATGCTCGCTTTATACTCGCCCTCTGTGATCTCTTTCTTCGTCAAAGCCTCATCCACCATCTCTTTCTGCTCCTGAAAGATCGGATTCGTCTGACCATCTGCGCCGACAAACTCGCCATATACTACTAAACCGATAAGTCTCTTTTTCATACTATTCCTCCTGATTTAACACTTTTCCTGTACTTCTTAAGCTGCCAGAACATCTAAACAATAGAAATCTCTATACAGATAGGCGATGCGCTTTCCTGCCAGTCTCGCATTTTCAAAGAAATCTCTCGCATCTCTGTACCATTTCCCAAGAAAGCGGATCGCCGTACCTTCCTCATCCGAAACGACCTCGATCCGATACTGGGCACCCAAGTAGTAGAACACGACCACGCACGGCTCTTTCGCCACGAAAAACAGATCGAAGATATCGTACTGCCACACTGGGATGTCCACGATCTGATGATGCATGCAGACGATGTTATCCATCACCTCGACATTTCCCCAGAAGATGGTATCGCGAAGGATACGTGCCGTGGTTTCTCTGGCCATCTCTATAAGTTTGAGCGCTTCCTCTTCTTCTCCATCCTCCATGCGGATGCCCGCGATGCGGTAAGCGATCTCATGGAGCGGTGCCACATGATATCTCGAGATGAGAGATTGCGGATGCATCGCTTCTCTGAATATCCTCTCGATGATCTCTCTGTACTTCTTCTCATCTTTTTCGACGTAGTATCCAAAGTGATACATATCCGCGATCTTCAATTCGCAGGCGATCCTCATGATATCGTCCTTGCTCTGCGCGCCGATCGAGAAATACTCAAACGCCTTTTGCATGTCCACGGTTCCGGTCTGGCCGTAATACCACATATATCCGAGTTCTTCAAATGCACTGTCCAATCCGTATTCCGCTGCCATCTCCAGATATTTCTGTTCAAGTTTGAAATCGCGTTTTTCCAGATAATAGAATGCAAGGTTATGCATATCTTCCGGATTGTGATATACACGGATCAGATACGAGACGCCTTCTACAAACAGGAATTCATCTTCCGGAGTCGGATTCGGATTCCTATAGTACCTGGTCATCATGTCTACTGCTTCTTGTTTATTCATACTGTTTCCTCCTTTCTATTTCTTCTTGATATGTTCCGATGAAAAAAGGTCCATCGTCAGATGGGCCTTAGATAACTTACAAACCCATCGATCAAGCTTTGGCACCTTACCTTCCGGCAGGTTGTCGTACGGTCATCGGGCTTGTCCCTCGCGTACTCTTAATGGTCATTTCATATTCATTTGTTTATATGTTAACACTTCACCAGTCCCAAAAAGCGGACTGTTAGACGTCTCTCGTATTTTTACATGTGGGATAGTTCGTGCATCCCCAGAATTCGCCGTATTTGCCGTTTCTTCGAACCATGAGTCCGCCGCATTTATCGCATCTTTGCAGGATGGATCCGTCCGAGATCTGCTTTTCCATCTCTTTTCCGATGCACTCATAAAGCTGCTGGTTCATATGGCAGTCCGCCAATGCCCGGTGTGCACCTGCGGTGTCGATCCCGAATCGGTCAGCCAGATTTGAAAGGCTGTAGCTTCCGAGTCCCTTGATCACATTCTTAGCAAGAATAAAAGTGTCGATATAGTCGTTTCCGACCATCTTTCCA
>JAGCVX010000036.1 GCA_017962145.1 Clostridiales bacterium
GAGACATCAGACCAGATCCAAAGCAGCTGAGTTTGGAGCCGATGAGATGCGAGAATGGTGGAAAGAAAAGGATTATTTGGATCTTATAAAAGAAACTACCATCACGGAAGACAAGAGCAAGGATGAAATCATAAACGAGATTTATTTAAGAGTTTGTAACGGGTGAGATACGCCCGATCAACGAGAAGGCGTTCTACTATCCGGTGTTTAGGATAGGGGAATAAGAATCAATTTGAGAGGGCGATATTATGAGTAAACTAAGGGTATCATCATTTGATGAAAAAGGAATAACAAAGTATAGTCTTATCGATGATCTCAGCAAAGATGTGTATCAAGAGGACTTCAAACCAGTTGTGTTCGATACTGAGGAAGCGGCTGAAAAGCGGCTCGGAGAATATGAAAGCGAACGTTCACGAGAGGAAAATGCGAAGCCATTCTCTCTTGAAGAAGCGAGACAGTATGCAGAAAGCCACTATTGGAAGTTTGCATCTACTTATGCAAAGACTGCTCCTCACGAATACTGTATAAAAAGATGGTTGGTTAAGGAAGATCAGCTTCTGTATGAACGCTTTGTTGCTACAATGAGAACACAATCAGTAGTCGGTTACTTTTACGGGCACAAAAACATGTACCTAATATTGGGAGACCATTATTATTGGTATATGCCAGGTCCTGAAAATGTCGCGATAGACTTGATAAACAGAACGACAACAGATTATCTTGTGTTTAAGGATGGTGCGTATTACTACAAGGAGAAATCAAGCGATGAAAATGCATGATGACGGCAGCACCTACTTGATTATTTGGACTGAAGAAGATCATTCGACCAGTATCAAAAAGATGTATAATTCAAAGGGATGAACATATGGATATAAACTTCAGAGGAAATGCATACATAGTTAAAGACAGCGAAGTTCTGCTGAATTACAGCGGCGGATTTGCAGACCTGGCAAATGAGATCCCGATTACGATCGATACTAGATTTGCTTGTGCATCCATGAGCAAGACTTTTGTTGCCGTAGGAATCCTTCAGCTTATCGAAGCAGGGAAACTTCAATTTGAAGATACTATCGGCGCGATCCTGGACTTCGATCTGAAAAACATTGATCCTCTTGTTACGGTAAGACAGCTCCTGAATCACACATCAGGTGTTCCGGATTATTTCGATGAATCAGTAATGGATGATTACGAGGCTTTGTGGACCGATTATCCGAATTACAGGATCAGACAAAACAAGGACATGCTTCCGCTGTTTATTGATAAGCCGATGATGTATGGCAGGGGTGAGAAGTTTCAGTACAACAACTCAGGTTATGTATTGCTTGCAGCGATCATCGAGAAGATTTCAGGCATGGATTTTGATGTCTATCTTAAGCAGAATGTTTTTGACAGATGCGGCATGAGCAGCACTGGTTATTTTGCTTTTGACAAGCTTCCTGCGAGATGCGCAAACAGTTATATCTTCTGCCCTGATACTGACGATTACCGCACGAATATTTACTCCGTCGGTGCGAGGGGTACAGGTGACGGTGGCGCATTCGTTACAGTAGGAGATATCTTAAAGTTTTGGAACGGCCTTATCGGGCATGAACTTCTTTCTGAAGAAATGGTATCGCAGATGTTTTCCAAACAGAGCGGTGACGGCAAAGATCCGGAAGAAGGATACTACGGGTACGGCGTGTGGATCATTGATAATCCGCAAGGGCAGGACTACGTGTATATGCAGGGTTGCGACGATGGAATAAGCACCATCTCCGAATATAATCCCAACAACGGCATGATCACGGTTTTGCTCAGTAATTACGGTGATAATGTTTGGGCGCAGATGAGAAAAATACGAGAAGAAATGTATTATGAAACTATGGATTAAGATAGTCATTGGGATTTCAGTTGTTATAGTTGTTTTTTTTGGGGATAGTTTTATACTTGTCGCAGTTCCATCTTGATTTTTCACAGGATTACAGAAGTATAAATGGTTATGAGAATATAGTTTTCAAGGATTCCAAGAGTGATCAAAGTTTCCGTTTGTGTGCCTGGGGGTTAATAAGAACAGAGAGCTATCCTGATTTTCAGGACCATCGTGAAATGATTGATATACCGTATGATGAATACCAGTCATTAGTTGAGAATGCTGATGGAGAGTTTATTTGGCAAGCAGTCTCCTCTCCTGACGGAAGATACATTTTGTATGTTGAGATAGTGTGCAGCTCGGGAATAACAGATGATGAGCATGTGTATTACAAGGTGTATTCGATAGAGGACGGCACGACTATAACCATTTTTTTCGGTTACAGACAGTATTTGCTGGTTGATTGGAAATAACCATCATTTGGGCGCTATTTTGCGAATATAAAGATATTTCTACACATGTATACCTGATATAATTAATATATATTTCCGGCTTCATAAATCTTGTCCTGACGGAAATTATATAGCAGATGGAAATCATATAGATAATTACGAGGTGTAAGCAATGAAATGTCCGTTTTGCAATAATTCGATGGAAGAAGGAATAATACAAAGTTCACAGGAGCTTTCATGGAAAAAAGGACTCAAACGACCGATATTCGGAAGGGCCGGATTCCATGATGATTCAATAGTTCTTTCTAAACTGTCAATTATGAAAGGTTCAGCGGTAAAGGCACTTCTATGCAGGAATTGTATGAAGGTGATTATAGATTGTGCTGATAAAGCATCTGACTTAAACCATTGAAGAGAACAAATGGAAGAAAAAAGCGGCTATAGGGAGAACAGATATTATGACATCGAAAGTTATGCTTACGATGAGTTTATGTCAGACGTATAATTTCGGAAATTAGAAAGCGTGATGGTATGGTATTCGATAATACAAACAAAAGAGATATTCTGATTATGGTTAATTTTCCGAATATCGATAAGATAAAAGAGATCCAGAAGAAGTACTATGATATAGCCGATAAGATCGACCCGCATATCGCTGTGGTATTTCCATTTGACTCGGATATATCGGATGAAGAGCTATACGAAAAACTAAGCAAAGTAGTAGAAAATTATAAGCCGTTCAAAATCAAATGCCATGGTGTTTCTACTCCGGTCGGTGAGCCGAACTATAGATTCTTAGATGTTGTCGAAAACAGGGATATCATCAAGAAAATGAGCGATGATATCTATAAAAGCATTATCCCGGAACACTTGGAACATAGGGATAAACACAATTATGTTCCGCACATCAGTCTGGCCAATATGCCACTGGATAAGGAAATCGAATTGGATGATACATTCGAAATGATCGTTGATTCGCTTTATGTTGAAAGAATCGGCAGCAATGATGAATCAATCAAACTGTATGATATTCGATTGAACGAACGATCTGTGTGAAGAAAAGATGATTTCATAACGGCTTCGCCTCAGTTATATCGCAAGTATCTGTACAAAGACCAGCAATTCATCTAAGTTTATTACATAGACCCTGAAGACGACGAAGCATTTGCGGAGGGAAAACTTATGGAAGAATTCAATGACTCGATCTGCATTAAACCGGCTGAAACGGATGAGGAGCTGTGTGGTAGGGGATATGTGCATTGTACTGCATGGCAGGAAGCGTATAGAGGAATTGTATGCGATCGCTACCTTGATACGATGACGGTAGAAGCAACGACGGCACGTGCGCGAAATTTCCCGGATAATACTCTTGTTGCTAAGGACAAAGATAAAGTAGTAGGATTTGCGGTATATAGTAAATCGAGAGATGAAGATCTGCCGGATGCAGGCGAAGTGGATGCGATCTATGTCCTCTCGGAGTACCGTGGTCGGAAAATCGGATATAGATTGATGAATGAAGCCATTTCCCGACTTGGAGAATGTGACACTATATTCTTGTGGGTGTTTGAAAAGAATGAGAGAGCGATTCGTTTTTACCATAAATATGGTTTTGAGTTTGATGGAAGCAAAAAGGAATGGAATCTCGGCACACCGGTTACCATCGTTAGAATGGTAAAGAAAATAGAGAAGTAAGATGAATGAGCATCAGCAGCAGAATCTGAAACGTTATGGCGAACTTGCGGACCGCGCCCGTCAGTCCGGTATTTATACTTATTCGAGTTTTCATTCGAGAGAGACAGCCGGCCTCGCATATGACGTTGCGTCGGAAAATGAACTGAAGATCTGGGGCGGCACGGAGAACAGTGAGCGTGTCGTTGTGCGATTCGGAGATCCGGAGGAACTTTCCTATGAGGAAGACTTCCCCATCCGGATACTTTATATCGAACCCAGGCAGACGAAGTATTCCGAGACACTGACCCATCGGGATTTTCTCGGCGCGATCTTAAATCTCGGTATCGAACGTGACATGGTCGGAGATATCCTGGTGCAGAACAATTCAGCCTATTGCTTCGTTCTCGAAAAGCTCGCGGATGTTTTCTGCAGTGATCTGGATCGGGTCAAGCATACCGCTGTCAGCTGCAAGATCGTCGACGAGGTTCCGGGAGACTTTCTTCCGAAACTGAAAGAAGAAAACATCACGGTCACATCGCCGAGACTCGATGCCATCCTTGCGAAGGTCTATCACTTATCCCGCACCGACGCAAAAGAACTTTTTGACATGGAGAAAGTCATTTTAAACGGCCGTATCTGCAGAAATCCCGAGGCCATTCTCAAGGAAAACAGCAAGGTCTCCGTTCGTGGCTACGGAA
Source organism: Clostridiales bacterium (assembly GCA_017962145.1). GTDB lineage: Bacteria > Bacillota > Clostridia > Saccharofermentanales > Saccharofermentanaceae > Scatonaster. The sequence continues at coordinate 4,671 of JAGCVX010000036.1, forward strand.
AACTGGAATATCACGGGGAAGAACGGACAACGAAAAAAGGAAAGACCGGCATTACCATCTGGCGGTATATTTGAGCGTATACCGTCCTTCGGTCATTGAAACATTTCCTAAGCCACGGAGGAAATATGAGAAAAACAAATCTTGACTAATTATATTGTGCGCAATATAATTGAGTAAAAGATAACATGACGCATCTTGAGGTGAACCATGGCAAAGAAGTATGAACAGCTCTTGTTGAAAAACCAATTATGCTTTCCCCTGTACGCATGCAGCAGAAAGATCGTAGGCAGTTATACGCCCTATCTGAAACCGCTGGGACTGACGTATACCCAGTATGTTGTCATGATGGTTTTGTGGGAGCAGGAAAGCGTAAATGTAGGACAGCTCGGAGAGATATTGAAACTGGATGCGGGGACACTTACTCCGTTACTTAAACGTCTTGAGAAAGCCGGGTATGTCACTAGGGAGCGTTCGAAGGAAGATGAGCGTATCACGATCATTTCCATAACACCGGAAGGCGAAGCCCTTAAAGAAAAGTGTAAGGATATTCCGCTAGAGATGGCAGCCAAGGGTTCGCCACTCAGCGAAAAGGAAGCAAAGGAACTGTACAGACTGTTGTATCTGTTCCTCGATGGAGAATAACTGAATCAAAGCATTGTTGTAAGGAGGAACGGATATGAAATACGCAGTAAGATACTACACAAAAACAGGAAATACTAAGCGACTTGCAGAAGCTATGGCAAAAGAACTCGGCGTGGAAGCGCTGCCCATCAGTGAGCCTGTGAATGAGGCTGTGGATTACCTGTTTTTAGGCAATTCCTATTATGCGTTCAACATTGATCCGGAAGTAAAAGCATTTGTTTCTTCTCTGGATAAGGAAAAGGTCGGGAAGATCGTTAATTTCGGATCTGCAGCTATGCTGAAATCGACATATAAGAAAGTGAAGGAAGTCGCAGATAAAGTGGGTATTGCTATGGATGAGAAGGAATTCCACTGCAAGGGTGAATTCAAGGGCATACATAAAGGCAGACCCAATGAGAGCGATATTGCTGACGCAGTTCAGTTTGCAAAGCAGTACAAGTAAGGAGCGAGTCTTATGGACCGTGAGTTTGATATTCAGAAATATATGACCGAGGGAGTCGAGCGTATCGTTGCCGATGCGCTTAGGGCAACCGTGAAGAATCCCCGGGAAAGTGCATACATGCTTAAGTTTGCGGCAGCAAGTAAAAAGGCTTCAAAAAAGAGAGCCGCTGCAGAAAAAGCGGGAGAGCATATCCCGCCGTTTCTGATCGCCAGCATCACCTCAAGCTGCAATCTGCACTGCGCCGGATGTTATTCCAGGTGTAATGCAGCGACGACGGATAGTAAACCTGTAGATCAACTATCCGGTGAGGAATGGAAACGGATCTTCGATGAGGCCGAGGACCTCGGTATCAGCTTTATTCTTCTTGCAGGAGGAGAGCCGCTTCTGCGATGGGATGTCATGCAGGAAGCGGGCAAGAAGCCGGGCATCCTGTTCCCGATATTTACCAACGGCACCTTTATCGGTGAGAAATACATGGAACTGTTCGATCAGAACAGAAACCTGATCCCGGTCATCAGTATCGAAGGAAATAAGGAAAAGACGGATTCCAGACGCGGTGCGGGTGTGTACGATAAACTCATTAAGGCCATGGATGGTCTTTGTGAAAAGGATCTGATATTCGGCGCATCCGTGACGGTGACATCAGAGAACCTCAATGAAGTCACTTCGGATGATTTCCTGAATTCGCTTTCCGAGAGAGGCTGTAAGCTCGTGATCTATGTGGAATATGTGCCGGTAACGGAGGAAAGCACAGAGCTTGCCTTGTCGGATGAGCAGAGAGATTATCTTTTAGAAGAGATGAGCCGGATCCGGGCAGATCATCAGGAAATGGTATTTGTATCTTTCCCGGGAGACGAAAAGAGTTCCGGCGGATGTATCGCCGCGGGCAGAGGGTTCTTCCATATCAATTCACATGGCGGTGCTGAACCGTGCCCGTTTTCACCATATTCGGATGTGAATGTAAGAGATACTTCTTTAAAAGATGCCTTGAAATCCAAGCTGTTCACGAAGATCATTGAAGCAGATATGCTTGTTGACGATCACAAGGGCGGATGTGTACTTTTCGAGAAGAGAAAAGAGGTAGAAGCGCAACTTGAAGCATTGGAAGGATGATGCTGGTCGTTGTTTTTCTGAAAGCGAAATAACATCTCAAATTTTCGCAAAATGATGATATTAACCCCCTAAGACTCTATGCTATACTTCTTCCATAAGGTCAAAATTTTAAAACTATTGAATTTGTGAGGGGTTGTCTATGTTATTTAGGATTTTGCTGCAAGAATGGCTAATTGATCACTGGGGAGAGGAAGAGTATAAAAAGCGTAGCTGGTTGCTTTTCGCTATTACACTGACTGTTCTCCTCCTGATCATAATTGCTATCGTTACATGATAAGAGAAACAGAATACCCTCCGGGTTTTCCGGAGGGTATTCTTTTAGTCTTTTTTTGTTCCTGCAAACACTTTTTCCATATTCCCATAGAACAAGGGAAGCGCCAGATCATGTTTTTTGCCTTCATGGTATACACACCGGCAACCGTACATGATGTCATTTACATCGTTGTGCAAGGTCATGATCCTTGAAGTCAGTTCGTTGCTCGCGAAAAGCTTTTTCATCGCGATTCCCGCGATGCCGGAAGGAATCTTGTACGCGAAGATCTCGCTTTTGTACTTTTTCAGATCCACGCCCCTGGCGGCAACCGTTTTCAAAGTCTCCCGAATGCATTTCACGGCCATGGTCAATGCTTTTGAGTCCGCCATAAGCTCTCTTGCCAGACGGTTCGGATCGTCGATCTTTCCTTCGCGGGCAGCCGTGGAGGTAACACCTGCGTTGATTGCCATATGGATCCAGATCCACTCAAACATGTCGTGTGGGATCTCCTGTTTGATATCCGCGGAATCAAGAAGTGAAATAAGATTATCGTAATTGTGGATCTTTGCCTTATCGCGGCCTTCCAGCATAATGTGATCGAAGAGGACGCAGTTGAGTTTTCCGTCCTTTTCCATGCAGCCGCCGGCGGTCGGGAAAGCCGTTACATATTCATACTCTCCCAGGAGCGCTTCCACATCTTTTCTTTCGTTCCAGAAGTTACAGAACAAGATGACCGTTCCCTTGATGTTTCTGTCTCTTAGCGTCTTCATCGCACCTTCGAGCTTGCCGCTTGCGACACTGATCAGGATAAAATCATATTCTTCGTTGTCTGATGCGAGATTTATATGGTACTGTCCATCTTTTTCTTCGCCCTTTGGATTATATCTTCCGTCCAAAAGATGAACCGGGATCGTCGACGGGACTTCTTTGCCTTCTCTTACTATGTGAAATGTATCGCACCCCGCCTGCTTCAGAGCATACGCATACGTTGTTCCTATAACTCCAAGACCTAAAACTGCAAACTTCATGTTGTCCTCTTGTGCTTTTATGATTTGATTGGTTTCTTGATTATAAACTATTCATCGATGTTAAGACAATCCTGGCATATTCCAGAAAGTCTTCGATGGCCATGGTATAATTACTATACGGAAACTGGTTTTACTATTACAAATGAGATTATCGGTTTTAAACGGATGGGTTTATTGAAAGAAAGGCATACATCATGAAATATCGGGTTCCAAGATCGTTGACATTTGGCATGGGTAATATCGAGATAAAAGATGAGTGGGGAAAGGACCGTTACAATCTTTTATATCTTCATAAAGTCGGGTACTCTTTCGAGTTTTGCGATGTCGCCGGGAAAAAGTTCGCGGATATAAAGCAGGTGATTTCTTTTAGTAATAAATTCAAGGTCAAGACAGAAACAAAAGAAGTCACAGTGCATTTCAAGTATCCGCTTAAAATCAACGCGCTTCCGTACTGCAAGTTTACGAATCTGGACTGGAGTACGCAAGGGGATATTCATCATCGCGAGTATTTTGTGCTCGATGGAAGTAAGGAAGTTGCGCATATAAGCTTGGCCGGGCCGGCAAATGACGATCCGCATCTGACAAGAAGAGCGCTGAGCGACATGCAGCGGGATCTTGAGATCAAGGTGAGTGATGAATATGATGAGCCGTTGACTCTGGCGGTAATTATCGCGATCGAACTGGCGCAGAAGGCGGATGCAACCAGGTCTTAATCAATTCTTAAACATTACTTGGCGATGTATTAACCCTTCCCACGTAGAATGGAATCATAAACAGAAGAGACATCGCAAGGAAAGAGGGAATAGACAATGACCATTCAACTTAGAAACTTCTTGAAAAGTGCAGCAGAACTCATCAGAACCAACAAATTGGTAAGATACTCATTGTATGCGGTACTCTTTCTCGCCACCGCCGCTTCCTGCTTCGGACTCGGAGAAAGATTCGGACATTTCATTTACTTGCTTTCACATTGATAGAAAAAAGAAACTGAATACAATAAAGTGCCCTCCCGGAAAAAAGCTTCGAGAGGGCATTTTTGTGGCTTTTTGAACTCTTCGGATGTGGCGGGGAAGACGCAAAAATGCTATTATTGAAGCATAACGAAAAGGAGTGGAGAGGTAGAAGATGAGATTTGATTCCGACAAGCCCGGAAAACTGGTTTTTGATAAGCGGAAGAGCCTCTCTGCGTACGAATTGGACGTCTTGAAATCCCAGTGCGGAAATATAATCGATAACACAATTGACGATATAGTGCCTTTTACGCAGGATCGTGATGGAAATCGATTGAAAACCGGAAACGGGATCTCCGTTTTGATACTGATACCGAGCATTCTGGCGATATTTACTGGTGTTGCTTTGCGAAATGCACTGGTCATCCTGATCGGCTTTGCGTCTGCTGTTTTCATTTCGGGCATCTATGTCGTGATCACGGGTGGAGTAAAATCGGTCAAGAATGCGGAAGTCTATTCCGACGATGCGGCAAACCGGGTGATCGGCGTCTGCATGATCCTTTGTTCCATCGTGCCGTTTGTTGTCTGGTACGTTTTTTTAAGTCATACTGAGCTTTTAAAGAGAGTTCTGCTCACGGCCGGAAGTGTCATCGGCATGCTCGGAGTTTTGATCCTGATGTCGTTTGTTTTTCTTGCCACGGCCAAAAACAGAATTTATAAGCAGGAAGTGAAAGCAACATGCATCGGGTATGCCCGATATATCGATTATATTCCGGACGGACCGGGAAAAGCTCGTCCGAGGCCGTTTGTTTCGCCTGTGTTCGAATATACGTATCAAGGTGAGAAGATCACGGCCGTGTATGACGGTTTTTCTAGAGGTACCGACAGTGACGTCGATCTCGGAGAAACCTCTATATTTATTTCGCCGACCCGTCCGGACGGAGTGTATAACCGTAAGGCAGGCCGAAAGATCACGGCGATCGTGATGGGAATTCTCATGCTTTTGATCGCGGCAGTGCTGTTTATCGTCGTAACGAAGATGCTATAAGAGTCGAAAGATATGGATAAAGAACGGACAGGACAATTGATCACGGAGCTTCGCAAGGAGAAGGGACTTACCCAGAAACAACTTGCGGATGCTTTAAATGTCACGGACAAAGCCGTATCGAAATGGGAACGCGGTCTTAGCTTCCCGGATATCTCCATGCTCGAACCGATTGCTGATGTGCTCGGCGTCTCCATTATGGAGATCTTAGCCGGAGAGCGTCAGACGGAAAATGATACGATCTCGCTTGAAGAAGCGCAGAAACTCGTCAATGATTCTGTTGAGTTAAGTGATGAAGAGATCAGGCACAAGAAGGAAAGGAGCAGGCTGATCATTATCATACTGATCGTGTTCATGCTGCTTCTCATATCGTTAACGTTGAATGTAGTAAGTTTATTAAGGTCATAAGGAGTACAGAAGGTGGATTTTTCGATCACATTTTATATCAGTATAGCTTTTCTGGGGCTGATCCTGCTGCCGAAAGCATCTTTGCGCTCCTCGGATGACGCGCCGTTTTTTGACAGAGTGATCAGCAAGGAGATGCAGGGCTTCCTTGCCATGTTTATCATCTTCCATCAGACCGTGATCACACTCGATCACTTCGGCCTCAGCTCCGCTCGGATGATGCCGTTCTGGAATTACTATTACTATGGAATCCTGGCGGTGTCGTTCTTCTTCTTTAGTTCCGGATTCGGTCTGGTCAAGAGATGGATGACGGATGAAAAGTATCTTGAGGGCTTCATGAAGCGAAGGATCTTTACGGTGCTCGTTCCGTTCTTTATCTGCAACTATATCTACCTGACGGATGCGATCATCGCGAATATCCAAAATGGAAAAAGCTTTGATTCGTTGCAGGTCATCTGCAGCTTCTTCGGTTTATTCCTCATCAATAACCAGATGTGGTTTGCTGTTGAGATCATGATCCTTTATGTCATGTTCCGTCTCATTTTCTCCCGCGTCAAAAAGCCGATGACCGGCATCTGCATCATGACGGGTATCGTTCTTATCATGATGGTGATCGGGCTTTTGTCCGGGCATTCTGACTCGCCTGAGATGTCTTACTGGTTTAAAGGAGAATGGTGGTATAACACGATCCTGATGTTCCCGTTAGGCATGTTCTACGCATATAAAGAGGAGCGGATCAATAAAGTCTTCCGAAAGGCTTTCACTTCGATCCTTGTTGCATCCGCCGTCGCCTTCGTGATCCTGGACTTTATCCACAGAGGACTTCTCAGTCGCTCGATCTACTGGACGGAATATTACGGCGCCAAGCATCCGATCCTGGATAAGCTCACAGCACTTGGAACTGAGACTGTCTTTGAGATCTTGTTCCTGATCCTGGTAGTTTCGCTTCTGGCACGTTTCCGATTTGAAAATCCCATTTTGAAGTTCCTCGGAAAGATCTCGCTGGAGACGATCATGCTCAATTACCTCATATGCTTGAAGTTCTACTTCATTTACAAGCGATATGGTATCTATGCCTACGTGCCGGCCGTCTTCTTCGGTACGATCGTATCCGCATCGATCGTATACCTGATCAAGAATATCGTTTTGGAGAGAAGATCCGGTCTTTTCGATGGAGATGTGAAATAACTACGATTTGCTCTGGATAACGGCTTCCTTAATGTTTTCATAGAGAGCAACCGCTACCGCTGTGACTGCGAAGATCGTGACTGCTCCGTATCTGCCGAAGAAAGCATCATTATCTGTCATGAGGAATACCATCATCGTAAAGATATGCATGATGTAGATCGGAAGAGAACAGGTGCGTCCGAGTTTTTCGGCATATGTTCCCATGCCGAAGTTCGGGAAGCGCAGGCACAAAAGTACGAGTACGATCGTCAGGATCTCACAGCTGACAAACGGTACAGCGACACCCTGCTTATAGGTGCGAAGCTCGACGATGGCCGTGATACTCGTGACGACAGCGAGAATGCCGAGGATTACAGGCAGTGCCTTGATGCTGAGGATCTTTTTCTCATATCTTCGGATGAGCATACCTGTCATGGTATAAGCCAGACCGACCAGGATAGCATTTCGCAGCTGGTAAGATTCTGCGACACCCATATGCGAAAGTACCACATAGGCGGCGATCAGGACGGGTCCCAGGAAGATCGCCGGCTTTAAGACTTTCAGCTTGTTGAGGATAAGAAGGATCACCAGAGCATAAAGAAGGGATCCCAGATACCAAAGATGCTCGGAAAATGGCGAGAAGTTATAAAGCAGGAAGGATTTCATGGCATTTGCGTTGAAGTACACGCGCATATTGACTCTGCCATTCGTCATCTTGTCAAAGAGTGCGGCAGCTCCCGCATAGAAGACATTTGACGCAAGGAAAAAGATCAGGATACGACGGGTCTGCTTGAGAAGACGGGACATCAGTTCATTTGCATCATCGCGATAAAGCATATAGCCGCAAACGACCAGGAAGAAGGGGACGGCTGTCTTTCCGTATGTGATAAAGACATTGCCGGCATTTCCTGAAAACGGCCAGTGGATGGTGACGACCAGAAATGCCATCACGATACGCATCAGATCGATGGCATGATTTCGCGAAGAGGAAAGCTCCTCCGAAGTGTTCTTCTTTCCGTTCAGAAGACCGATCAGGTACTTGTCGACACCACTGATGATCGTTGCCGCGCCGATGGCCATCAGGATCGTCAGAAGGATGTACATGGACGGGGACGGAACTTTAAAGATCGTGCCTTTCGAAAGACCTGTAAGGAACAGGTTGTGGATCAGGTAGAGTTCCAGCGAGATCGCGCCGAGGAATTTCAGGACAGGATTTCCGAAACGGATCTTCATCATGACAAGCAGAACGAAAAGGACGAAGAAGAGGATGAACGGAACCTGTACAGAAAGACAGCGGAGCTTGTCGAGGTAGCGGGGATCTTGTCCCGGGATCTCACTCCAGTAGGAATATTTGGCCAGGAACTTAAATGTGATCCGTCCGAAGAGTACTGTCAGGACCGCAAAGAGCGGAAGGAGTACGACGTAGCATTTTCTTGCGATCTTTCGGATGCCCTCCTGGTGCTTGGAGATGAGGATGCCGACGATAAAGAGGATCGAGGAATTGTACCACCATTCGCCCATGAACCAGTAGCTGCAGGAAAAGTCCTTGCCATGGCAGAGATAGAGGCTTCCGCCCATCATGAGAAGGACGAAGACAGTCATGACGACTGTTGCCGCCGTGCGGTTCTTGATCAGTTTGAAGATGATATAAAACGCCAGGTACAAAATCGCGATCTCAACGATGTACCACATATGTGTATTGATCAGCGACCATCCGGAAAGAACGGCCAGCAGTTCCAGCGGTGTATATTTGCTGCCGCAGATGCAGGAGGCGACGGTAAATACCGCGATACAAGAATAAAACGGGATGAGGATCGTCACGAGACGCTTTTTGAGGAAGCCCTTCAGATAGTTCTCCTTCGTCTTCAGGCTGGTATAAAGACCGTAGCCGGAAAAGAAGAAGAATATACCTACGAAGAGCACACCGCAGTTAGACAGGAACTCAAACGGGCCGGATGCCTCCATAAGATCCTGCGAGAGATGGTGAAGGATGATGGCGACGGCGGAAAATCCCTGGATCGCCTTGGACGAGCTAAGAGATAACGGATCTTCCTGCCACTCGTGTCTCTTGGAAGCCTTAGCGCCTGCGACCAGTATGGCTGCCAATGCGGCTGCCAGGATCCAAAGAGGGAAAGTAAAATTGGTAAAGCTTTTGAAGAAAGTTCTTTTTGCAGCTTTGGAAACCGTACTATCTGCTGCCGGTTTTGCTTCCGCGACGGGATCGGCCTGCTGCGTTTCGCCGTTGTTTTCAGGGCTCATATACGGTTCTAAATCGATACTTACAGTCTTTCCGTCATACTGAAGGGAGCCGATGACATAGGATTCGAGATATTCCAGGTGCTCGAGATCTTCCGGCGTGAAGGGAATCGTCTCATCCAGATTATAAGGATCAGTATAGATCGATAATTCGATGCTGTGGATCTTGCCTGATTCAGTAACAAATGCATACATATATGTCCTTGTTTTTACTTTCACGGGCATGTCTATGTTCATTTCGACATCGATTTCCGCGCTGATTTTATACATTTCAATATCGCCGACTTGGATCACGCCTTTTTCGAGGATCTCGATGTGCGTATAGTCGTTCGGCTCGTTGCTTTCTTCACCGAGAAGTGAGGTAAATGTGGAATCTCTGATCTCGGCAGGCGCCTCGAGGACTCGTGTACAGACAAAGAAGATCTGTCCGTCATCCACTCCTACAGGCGGAGCATCGCATTGGAGGGTTACGCCGTGTAGTTCATACTGCTCAAGGATCGGTTCCAGTCCGACCGACTGAGTGAATCTCGAATCTTCTTCATTCATGCCGACCCAGAGAACTTCGTCGAATTCTGTCGGCAGAGTGATCGTAAGTCCTTCCGGAAGGGAAAAGGTGTTTCCATCCTCATCCGCGGCCAGGAACGTGGCCGAAAAGGATACGATAAGAAGGAAAGCGGTGATAAGAATAGTGAGTCTTCTGCGTAATCTCATAAGGCATCTCCTCATAGTTTTGCTAAGATAAACCTATCAATAAAGCCTCCAAAGTTCAATCGACCGTTGGTAGAGTGCCGTATTTTCAGGCGTTTTGCGAAATTTCCTTTTTGGTAACAATTACATAAAGCAAAGACCGATTTCCTTTCCACCATGTCCCACGATATCCGAACGCCGATGAATGCCATTATCGGCCTTACGACGATCACCAATGAAGAGCTGAGCGAGATGGCACAGAAGAAGGGCCTGATGTCGCCGACCAAGGATCTTTCTTTTAACACCATGTATGCTGCATTTGGCGCGATCCCGGAAAACCGGATCCTGTCACAGGAAGAATTGGGACTGGCAGAAGATGCCGTCAAGCAGTTCAGAAAGGCAGTATTTGCAGTCGGAACCGGCGAGATGACGATCGATGAAGCCGTTGCCGCATACGGAACGTTTGAGACATAAGGCAAAATTCTCATAATCAAGTACGCTTCGATCATGAAATGGTGTAGAATAACTTCAAATAAGTTTTTCAAAGTGAGGTGAAGCGGAAATGATTCGTGAAGCAAACGTGAATGATGCAGGCAGAATCGCCGAGATCGAAGTATTCAGCAGTCGATATGCATATAAAAATGTGGTTTCGGATGAGTGTTTGTTCAGAGACATGTCTGTCGAGAGTCGTATTCCGGTTTACCGCAGATGGCTCGATGAAAAGCGCTTTGCCATGTATGTCTATGAAGACCCGGATACCGGTGTGATCAAGGCCATGATGGGTGTCGGCATGTGCGAAGATGAAGATAAGACGAATGCGTTTGAACTGCATTTCATCTATGCGGATCCGGGATTTCTGAGAATGGGTGTCGGATCGGAAATGCTTCAGTTTTTCGAAAACATCGGCAAAGAGAAGGGCTGCACGGAATTTGTGATCTGGGTCCTGGATGAAAACGATATCGGAAGAAGTTTTTACGAGAAGCACAACTACCATCTCGATGGAAAAGAGAAGATCTTCAAGCGCTGGAACAAGCGTGAGATCAGATATGTGAAAGACTTGAAGTAACAACAGGTTTGCCACCCCCTATCTCATGGGGATTCGCCGATTTTTTTTTCTGGATTATTGATTTAGCAAAGCTCTTAGTCCGCAACGTCCACATCTGCGATGATCAGAAGTTCGTAGTCCGGGTAAGCCGCGCGGATCTCTTTGGTGAGTGTCTCGATGGCTTCTTTTCTCTCGATATCGAAGCTTAAAACGACGTCGAAACGGACTGTTTTCTTTTCCGTGTCTGCATAGAATCCGTGAAGCTGCAGTGCCCACTCGTGGGTCAGGACCATCTTCTGGATGGCATTTCGCATCTGGGCGGCTTCGTCGTTGGATGTGTTGAAAGAATACACGCCGATACCGGTCATGATCACGCCGGTCTTTTTGAAGACGTCGGTCTGGATCCGTCTGGTGATCTTATCGACGTCATCCACGCTCAGATTATCCGGCAGCTCGATATGTACGGAACCGTAGTTTTTGTTCGGACCGTAGTTAAAGAGCGTAACATCGTATGCGCCGAGAACGGATTCTTCCGCGCAGATGATCTCTTTGAGTTCGTGGATCGTTTCCGGGTCTTCGCGTTTTCCGATGATGTCGTTTAATGTTTCGATCATCATCTCCATACCGGCCTTGATGATAAAACCGGCGATGACGACACCGACATACGCTTCAAGCGAGATGTGGAATACGAGAAAGATGATCGCCGAAGCAAGTACAGAAGTAGAAAGGATCGCGTCGAAAAGCGCATCGGAACCGGAAGCGGTGAGGGCGCCGGAGTTGACTTTCTTACCCTGCTTTTTCACGTACATGCCGAGGATCAGTTTCACGATGATGGCGACGGAAATGATGATGAGGGAAACCGTGCTGTAGTCCGCGGCTTCCGGATGGATGATCTTCTTAATCGATTCCACCAGGGAAGTCAGACCGGCGTAAAGGACGAGTGCCGCAACGATCATGGAACTCAGATACTCAATACGTCCGTAACCCAGAGGATGCTTCTTATCCGGCTGCTTGGCGCCGAGTTTGGCACCGACGATCGTAACTACGGACGAAAGCGCGTCCGACAGGTTATTTACCGCGTCAAGGATAACGGCGATCGAGTGCGACATAAGTCCTACGAAGGCTTTAAAACTGACAAGCAGGAGATTCGTTACGATGCCGATGATGCTGGTCTTTACGATGGTCTGTTCGCGGTTGGCTTCTAATACGACCATATCATTATTCAGTTCACTCATACCCATTCCCTCGGAAAAGCTCTTCTCTAATATAGAAATATAATAGCACAATGAAATGTATGTGGATGAAAGACTGGACAGTTTTTCGGGCTCGTTATACTCTGGTCTTAAGGTCAGGAGGTACGGATATGAAAAAATCCTGGATCGCACTTATTCTCACTGCGCTTCTTTTATGCGGCGGCTGTAAAAGCACCGCCACTTCTTCGCGCGAAAAAAAGAAGAAAGATCCGTCGGAGAAAAAGCCGCACGATCTGTTTGCCTTTGCAGCTGTGAAAGATCCGAGGATCCTTTACGCGAATACTGATTTTCTGGAGTTCCGCGATCCGGAACAAGAGTACTTTGATTTTCTCCCGTCATCGGATGAAAAACTGATCGACCATATCACCTGTCCTTCCGATAACATGTTCGGACTAAAAGAGATCTATATCTATGATTACACATGCATCGCGATCTTCGATAAAGAGGCGTTTAATGCGCCGGTCCTTTATAACTTCGATGCGCCGCCGGAGTGGGCGCACTGGTCGTGGGAATACGAAGATGTGGCCGATCACATCGCGTACGAAAAATGGTACTACTCAGCCGGGATCGCGACCGCGGTCGATGGCGAAGACCGCATTTACATCAGTAAATACACGCGCTCGTTCAAAGATCAGGGATCGGACAAGCAGGTTGACTGCATGGGCCGCTCGATCACGATCTCAGACGACGGGCTGTTTCTCTTTTATGAAGAAGAGTGGACGGCCGACATCACATATGAACACCGCCAGACGTACGACGTCTCGACCGGAAAATGGGGCGAGGAAGAAGTGACGTATTGGACCTGGAATGATTGATGAATGTGCTATCATTGTATGGTAAATATGAAAAAGCGCAGGTGAGAAAACATGCCGAGTCCGATTGATAACTACAGAAAAATGGTCGAGGAGCCCTGGGGCAGGATGTTCTACGATCAGATCTTTCAGCAGCTGGTCCTTCCTGAAACTCCGAAAAAGAAGATCCTCGACTTCGGTGCGGGCTTTGGAATCACCTCCGCCTACTATGGGAAATGCCACGACGTCACGGCCGTGGAGCCGAGTGAAGAGATGCGAAACCTTCGCGTCAGCGGAAGCTACACCCTGATCCCGCAAGGTCTTGACTATCTGTCTACGATCGCCGAAAACACCTACGATATCGTGCTTTGTCACAATGTTATAGAGTATGTGGACAACCGAAATGAGATCCTTAGTAGGCTCGTCCGTGTCCTCAAACCCGGCGGGATCTTATCTATCATCAAGCACAATCTTCTCGGACGCGTGATGACTATGGCAGTGTTGCCCGATGACCCGAAAGCCGCGCTGGATCTTCTCAACGAGACTCCCGAAACCAGCATGTTCGGAAGCAGAAGCGTGTACAGCCAGGCGGACCTCGAAAGTGCATTTGGCGACGTGATGTCCCTTTCGAAATGCTACGGCATCCGTGCGTTCTTCGGTCTTTCTTCGAACAACGAGGTCAAGTATACCGAAGACTGGTACAAACCGATGCTCGAACTCGAGACCAGAGCAAGCACGATGGAAGAGTTTAGGAAGGTGGCATTTTTCAATCACCTGATCTATACCAAACGGGAAGCGTAGAGATGGCAAGAGAGCGAGGATATTTCCTAACGATCGTAGAGAAAGGCTCCGTGGAAGAAACCGAGGCCTTCATCCGCAGCGCGCGTGGGCCGACGGGTTTGGGGGGATAGAGAAATATGCCTCGAAAGAGCACCCGAGGTGGGAAAAGTTCAAGGATATCTTTCTTCCGCCGCCGAAGAGACGTCGCAATTCTTAAAGCCTTGCGCAATAAGCGAAGTCCCTTTATCCCAGAGCCATTTCACACCCAGCGGGCCGAGAATGCCGATCACCACATAGAGAAATTTAACGTGGTAGGTCGGTTCCCACCTGTACCATTCGGATTCCTGAAAGTATTCGACGTCGAAATAAGGCAGCGCGACGATGTATTCGTTGATCGCCATGAGGATGCAGTTGAGGATATTGAAGAATGTGATGTGCAGTCCCATGATGCAGAATGTGTTGCAGGACATGTAGTTCACAAAACGGCTCTCCTGCAGGGGCTTTCCCAGAAGATCCACCAGCGTCAGCCAGAACAGGATGCCGATGATCGAAGAGATCATGGGGGTCACGATATAGGGACTGGTGAAACCTGCCATCTCCGGAAGATTCTCAAATGCGATGTCATACGGATTCGGAAGATAAAGCGTGCGGATCGTGTTAAGAAGCAGCATCAAAACCAGGATCCCGATCTTCTTTCCGCCCGAAATGCTCTGGTGCTTTTCTTCGAGATGATTTCTGTAGATGATGCCCAGCTCCAAAAAAGGCAGGAAGAACATGCATTTCAGTGGCAGCAGGAAGTAGTAGAACTCTTCGTATTCGAGCGTGGTGACCACGTGCAGTGACGCAAGGTGCAGCGCCGTGAAGACGGCCAGTGCAACGAAGCTGTTCCAGTGCATTGCAAGAAGCTTCTTAATGATCGCGTAGATCATCAGGAGCGCAAAGAGCGTGATGACAAACCACATGGGTTCACAGATATAAAGCGATACGCCGGTGGTACATACGTGCTCGAGAACATAAGCCAGATAGCCCGACGGCGGCGGGACGCTTTCGCCGAGCTTATAGAAGTTCATGAGCCACTGGATCCCGAACACGAAAAGGGAGATCAGTGCGTAGGGAAGGATCAGCGTCTTGAGTTTCTTTCGCGTATAGTCCCAGAGTTTCGTGGATGAATCGACCTTGTTGAAATAGCCCGAGATGAAGACGAACATGGGCATGAAGAAAGAATTGTAGGGGATGAAATCGCCGAAGATATTGAGCGCAGTCCAAGTATGGGAATCGACGACCATGAAGATGCCGATTGCCGATAAAAGCATGAATTTCTTGTTTGTTTTGCTGCGTCTGTCTGTCATGAGACAATAGTACCCGATGACGCGGTTTTCTTCAATGCTATTTCTCCCCGAAAGGATTTGAATGTATTCCGGATTTCGGTTATCATCGAAACAATAAAGGAGATTCATGAGATGCAAGTTTTGCTTATGGCCAAGAATGATCTTTATAAGTACCTGTTTATAGCCGTGGGCGCGCTGTATCTGGGATATCATGTCGCGATGGTCTTCGTCAAGGGAAAATACAGTCAGATCAATAACCGTTTTCACCCGTCGAAATTCCTCGGAAACAGAGGGTTTCGAGATGTAACAAGAGAGGAACATGAGGTCGTTTTGCAAACCATTCCTTCCAGACTGAAAATGCATCTGGCGGCATATCTTGTGCTGATCCTTGTGTTCGCATTTTTCCCGGCAGGAGTTGCAGTTTATTCGTTTATAGCAAAGAAGATCATGAGCGGGATCCTCACTTCCGTGGTTGCGGTTGCGATCCTTATTATAAGTATCGCGCCTGTTTCTGTTTTTCTCGAACGATACAAGGATCTGAAAAACAGAACGTATACTGTGGCGCGCGGAAAGATCGTGGAAAAAGCAACCTATATCAAAGTCAGTTCAAACCGTCGTAGCTCTACCGCATACAGGGTCTATCGCGTCATCGTCAAAGATGATCACGGCGGAGAGGACTTCTTTTCTGTTTCGAAAAAGCAGTATAATAAGATCTACGAAGGGGATGACTGTCTCGTAGTTCGTTTCTCGCGGGAAGATAAGATCAATCCAAACAAGATCGACATGAATCGAGAGACCGAAAGACAGTTTGTCCATCTTGGATAAGGAGGAATAAGATGAATTTTCAGACAGATATTTTCGAGACTTTCGATAAGCAGTGGGCACTTTTGACTGCCGGAACAAAGGACGATTTTAATACGATGACAGTATCCTGGGGCGGCCTTGGCACGATCTGGGGAAAGCCGGTTGCGACCGTATATGTCCGCACATCAAGATACACACACGAATATATGGATAAGGGCGAGTATTTTACCGTGAGCTTTTTCCCGGAAGAATATAAAAAGACGCTCGGCGTACTGGGATCAAAGTCCGGTCGCGACATGGATAAGATGCACGATTCCGGTCTGACGGCGAAGGCTTGCAGGGAGACGGTTACATTTGAAGAGGCAAAGGTCACGATGCTCTGCAAAAAACTTTTCATGCAAAGACTCGAGCCTTCGAACATGAAACCCGAGATCGCAGAGCAGTTCTATGGAAATGACGCGCCGCACGATATGTATATCGGCGAGGTCGTGGAGATCCTTTGAAAAAGCGTAATTAAGCGATGAAGTTCATCGCGATCATCACGTCCATGAAGAGGCTGTAAGCGGTCGAAAAGATCAGGACGAGTTCGATCGCGTCATCCAGCTCGAATTTCCACATCGCGATCATGGTGACAAATGCTACGAAGTCCGCTCCGATCAGGATGATCATGTACTCGAACAGGTTCTTATAGCCTGCCATTGCTCTGTCGCTGATGCGCTTGCTGCTGATCTCTCTTTTGGAAAGAGAATCGAGTTTTTCGAAGTACTCATCCGAGGTATATTTCTTGGTGCCATACACATAGCCCATATCGGTATCGCTGTCGAAACGGACTTTTCTCAGCGGGAAATTCCGGAGCGTGGTTTCGTCATCGTAGATGACGGTGCAGACTGTATCACGGACATCATAAACATAGACTTTGGCATTGTTCGAGCCAAGTCGGATCATCTCTTTTCCGGGTGAGACGGGCTGAGGTTTGACGCCGGCTGCGGCAAGATCGTACTGGTCGACATCTGCATGGGCCACGACAGTGAAAAAGTATTCACCCTTCAGATACTTGCTGTAGGAAACGCGCTTTGCGATGAAATACAGCGAGACCGAATGGATCAGGCTGATGACGATAATTGCCAGCATTACTTTCTTAGTGAATTCTTTTCTCATGTCCGTTACTCCTTATGTCTAAAGAAATCATATCACGAACTGAGAATTTGCGCGACGGATATAGTACGGTTTATCGGAAGGATAAGAGGGGATAAGCACGTCGTTTTGGTGAAATATAAAGTATAATGGTCTTAGCTTTAGGAGGAAGCATCAAGTGGCACTTTATGACATCCACATCGTTTATAAAGGGAAAAGAGTGATCCTTCACTCCGATCCGGACCAGTTCGTCTGGATCAACAGCAACGGTGTATGCTGGGAGGGCGAGGAGGAAACGCCCTTTACGCTCGAAGAGAAGATCGAGTTTTTACGTGACTTCGGAAAGAATTACTTAACGCCGATCCCGGGCGGCGCCGTACCGTCTCATGTATCCTTTCTGGACGGACAGGATAAATACAGATACTACGGCGGATATGGTCTTTCGATCCTTTTCGATGAGAATAAAGAGCCGCTTTATCGGATCGAAGATGGGAAGATATTGTCCACCCAGATCATCTGTATCTGCGAAGAAAAGTACGCCGGAACCTATAGATTACGCAGCAAGGCGGAGTACGATGCATGCCGGGCAGGACTGGTCGCAAGCGGGGTCTTCACAGAGCTTCCGCCCAGGACGATCAAACAGGGCCTGTTTCATAGATGCGAGTATAAGTTTTACGAATATAAATGCAATTACTGCGGGCATCTGTGGTCATTCCCGAAGCCGGTAAAAGGCTATGATGCCGTGTATGGCCTGTCGAATATGACCCGCCGTCAGCAGTATCTGGAACAGATGTCGGAGCAAAGGAAAGAGAAAAGGAAGAAGAAATAAGTATGCTTACGAAAAATGATATACATGAATTTCTGGAAAGTAACGGCATCCGCCACGACGATAAAGTGACGGTGCATGCGGCACTTCGCGCGGTGGGCCCGATCGAGGGCGGTGCGGACGGCCTCATCGATGCCATGATCTCGTATCTTGACAAGGGACTTCTGATCATCCCGACGCACACATGGGATGAGGTCGGAAGAGACCATCCGTACTACGACGTGCGATCTTCCGTGCCTTGTATCGGAACGCTTTCCAAGGTCGCGGCATTTCGAAAGGACGGTGTGCGCTCGCTTCACCCGACCCACTCGGTGACGGTCTTCGGAGAAGGCGCCGCGGAGTTCGTAAAAGGCGAAGAGAAGTGTGCTTCGCCGGCGCCGGTGAATTCGTGCCTGAGCCGTCTTTACGAAGAACGCGGAAAAGTCCTTCTGATCGGCGTGGGACACGAGCGAAATACCTATCTTCACTCGGTGGATGAGCGCCTTGCGATTCCTGACCGCTTGAACCCGAATCCTTTCGTGATCACGATCACCGATTACGATGGAAATGCACTTCAGACGCCGCCGTTTCGGACCCACTATACGGTCCACTCAGACACGTGTGTTTCGGAGTATTATCCGAACTATAAGGAAGCGTTTGAGTACACCGGATGCGTCAAGTACGCCAAGCTCGGAGACGCGCTCGTATATATCTGCGATGCGGCCGGTATGACGGATACGCTTAAGAAGATCTGGGCGCGCGCCGACCACGATCTTTGCATCCGAAAAGAAGAGATCCCGAGAGAATATTACGCGGATGAAGTATAATTGCGATAGAGCATTTCACGAGGTGGAAAAATGAGTGTTGATGTCACGATCAAAAACAGACAGTTTCTGAAAAAACCGCTCAGCATCAAGGACGTGATCATGGGCAAATACGCCTACGGTACGGTCGATGAGTATGGAAGAAATACCGGAAAGCATGTGCCGGGAGACATCGTGGTCTACGACCCGAAAAAGATCGGCCGCGGTGTTACGCTTCCGTGGAACCGGATCTATAAAGACGAGATCTCGATCCGCCTCAATCACCTTTGTACCAAGTACGATGCGGACATGTTCTACGACATCGTACGAAACATCATGCACGTGTGGAAGACGAAGAAATTCGAGCAGGACGGAAACATGTTTACGGAGGACGATATCGAGAACGTCCGAAAGGATGTGGACAAGTCATTTTTTGACCTGATGGCGGATGTGGGAACTGCCAGTGGCGGAAAAAACAGCAACTATATCACGATCTTCGGTGTGATGTATCCGCTCGATCTTGACATCGAGACCATCGAGAAATTCGGTCAAGAGAAAGACGCAGAAGGATACGCCGAATACCTTCACAACATGCAGAGCCAGGATGCATTTTACGCAGTGCCGCTCATCTACTCGGATAAGAAAAAGCCCGATTCATTTTTCGGCGCGTTTGCAATCACATCCGGCACGCCTACGGTCCTTCCGATCGTGCCGAAGCCGCCCATCGGAACGAAGAATCCGAAGACCGGCGGCAACCTCGTGTGTGACATGTTTGTGGCTTCGCTGTTTTCTTATGAGAAGAAAAAGATCGTCGGCACGATGAAGTATTCGGACTTCCTCGAAAAGGCAGACGTGCGAAGCGCTCCGCCAGTCGATAAGACCCACGTTCTTCTTCCCGGTCTCTCGGAAAAGAAGATGGCGGAACTGGCGGAATTTGCAAAAGAAAATCCCTGGGAAGAATGAGGTTTACAAGATGGTGGTAAGAGCTTTTGAAGAGAAGGATCTTCCGGAAATGCTCCGGATCTGGAACGAAGTGGTCGAAGACGGCATCGCATTTCCGCAGGAAGACCTGCTGGATGAAAAAAACGGTGCGGAATTCTTCTCGGCACAAAGCTTTACCGGCGTTGCGGAAGAAGACGGGAAGATCTTCGGCCTTTATATCCTTCACCCGAACAATGTCGGTCGCTGCGGACATATCTGTAATGCCAGCTATGCAGTCGCATCGGAAGCACGTGGCAGACATATCGGTGAACAGCTGGTCCTGGACTGTCTGAAAAAGGGAAGAGAACTCGGGTTCCGCGTCCTTCAGTTTAACGCGGTCGTCGAGAGCAATATCCATGCCCGCCATCTTTATGAAAGACTCGGCTTTACTCAGCTTGGTACGATCCCCGGAGGCTTTCGCATGAAGGACGGCCATTACGAGAATATCTGTCCGTACTATAAAGAGATATAATTGAAGCGGATAAATGAATGGTTTGGAGGACATAAAATATGATCGATCAAGTACGGGAAAGATGCGATCTGCTTCTTAGCAACAGCAGAGCCATCAACAAGAAATTCTTTCTCGAGGAGAACCTGATGGGGGTCGCGGCAGGACTTATCTTTGCTTCGGAAGGAAAAACGGCAGACGTCGATAAGATGGCTTCGTGCAGGAAGATCTTAAAGAAGAATACCCGCCCGCTTTCAAACCTTCGTGCGACGGTCGAACTGGTGCTTTTAAGTAAGATGGCGCTTTCGGAAGATCCGCAGAAGTATCTTTCGGATGTGCTCGATGCATATGATAAACTTCAGAAGGGCAAGCTTCTCGAGAATAACTTTATGGCGCTGGCCGCGATCCTGATCGTGGATTTCGGATGTCAGGAGGAAAGTGACGCGATCATCGAAAAAGCACACGAGATCACGAAGCGTATGAACAAGGAGCACCCGATCCTGACGGATTCGGAAGATACCTCTTTCATCATGCTTCTGGCACTTTCCGATAAGCGCGCCGATGCCGTGCTCTCCGATCTTGAAGAGGGCTATACTTATCTTAAGAAAACACACAAAGTCAGTGCTTCCTCCGACGTCATCTATGAGCTTTGCGAAGTGTTGGCACTTTCGTTCGGAGATATGCAGGAAAAATGCGATCAGGCCATGCGCATCTACAGTGCATTTGCCGCAAAAAAAGCAAAACTCGGAAGCGACCACGCCTTTTCGTCCCTGGGAATTCTCCTTGATGTGGACCTCGATACGGAATCACTGGTAAAAGAGATCCTCGAAGTCGAGGCATATATGGAAGGCTGGAAAGGCTTTGGCGAGAAGGAGATCGATCAGAAAAAGAGGATCATGTATGCGTCCTTTATCGTGTCTGATGTGTGTGGAAAGAGCTCGGCCGCGTCGAGTAATCCCGCGATCAGTAATACACTGTCGATCATCCGCGCTAAGAAGATCTCGACGATGATCTCGATCGTCGGCTCCGTCGCGCCGTCCGTGATCACGGCATTTTTGCCGGACTCGGAGGAGTCTTCTAAAGAAGACGGAACAAAATTCGGCAAACACTAGGGGGCGGGCAGATGGTACGTGAGCAGATCCAAAAGTTAACGCTTCTGATCAACACCGTGATCCTGGTCCTGACCAAGGACGGATCCGATCTGATCGAGACACTCCGTAAGGCGATCGAAGAGACGAAGATCGATTTTGAGAAGCAGAAGATCTCCGTGACTGTGACCGCAGGCGTCGCAAAGAAGGATACATCCCTTACGGTCGACCGCTGGATCGACAACGCGGACGAGAAACTCTATTTCGGAAAGAATAACGGAAAAAACCGAGTTGTTAACTAAAACTCTCCTGTTTAACCCTGGAAGGATTTTTTGATAAAATAGTACACGAGGGAATTCTTTTAGGGAGGAAGAGACTATGGGTGAAAACATTCGTGATACTTTTCTAAATGAACTCGGAGCCTTTTACGCCACCGGTGTGATGCCGCATAAGGTGTCTATCAACATGCGCCACGCTCTGAATGAGCACAGACAGCGCCTGATGAGCCGAGGCATCACCTACAGCGAACAGTTTCTTCCAAACGGAGACACACGTGCCTCATCCTCTGCCTGGGGAAACGGCAAGTTCAAGATGACGAACAGCAGCAAGCACTGCAATGCCGTAACATCCATGACAAACGGCGTCACCGGCATCAAGTGCGACGAAGCCAAAGACGACGTCGTGCACTGTCACGTCATCGACATTAACGAATCCGCCTCTTCCAACGACGAAGACATGATGATGGAGTGCCCGAACTGCGGACACGCCGCGATGGCAAAGGTGTTCGTTGACGGCTGCCCGTCCTGCGGAACGAGATTCCAGATGTCGGATTTCTATCCTTGCGTAAATACATATTACTCGATGCCATGGCCGCTTCCGAAAACGAACTGGGTCGAGGTCGCGGTACGTCGTGCGATCAAGATCGGCATCATCGTCGGTATCATCGTCGGCATCATCACCGCTTTCGTCATGTTCTTCGGTGGATCGAATCCGATCCTTACGTTGATCGTTCCCATCGCCGTTGCACTTCTGGTGGGCTGGGCCACATTCTTGATCAGCTACTTGATCGGTCAGGGTGTCGCGACCGTGCAGACAGTCGGAGGCCTTGCGAAGGTTGCCGTGAATACGCTTGATATGGCAGGCGCAAGAGACAGCAGAAGAAAAGCAGAAGAAGCGATCCGTCCGTACGATCCGGATTTTTCCTTCGACGTTTTCGAAGGAAAGATCATCTCCTCGATCAGAACGATCGCATTTTCCAATAACCGCGCAAACTGCTGCCTTTACGAAGGCGCAGATCCGCTTGTCTTTATGAATGACCTGGTGGATATCCGTTACCGCGGCGCATGCAAGTTCGAAAATGCCACACTGATCGGCGATTATCTGCATGTTGTTATGACCGCGTTTCTCGATAATGTTTTCTACGTAAATGGACAGTTCGGACGCGTAAGAGAGAACTTCACCGTCGAGCTGGTCCGTCAAAAAGATGTACGTACACCGGTACAGTTTTCTGCCTACAGCGCCAACTGCCCGTCCTGCGGCGGTACATTTGACGCGGTACTTTCGAAACAGTGCCCGTACTGTGGTCACAGATATGACCATACAATCCATGACTGGACGGTCATCCGTCTGGTGAAGTCATAAGGAGGAAGAAGCAATATGCCTTCGAAAAAAGAACTGGAGAAGATCAAGTGGCGCGAGCCGAACGAGGAAGATAAGAAACGTCTTTCCGATATCGAACGGAAAAGCCGGGTCGGATCGATCCTGATCCTGGGGTTCGTCGCCCTTTTCCCTGCTGTGGCGTCGATCTATATAAAAGAAATCATCAACCTGTTTAAGCACAGTACAGCCGGCGCGATCGTCGGAACTGCGATCTTTCTTCTCTTCGAAGGCATCCTGATTTCTCAGGTCCATCTGAAAACGAAGATGAAGGTCGCGGATGTTGTGGTCGATAAGCTCGTAGTCAACAGAGCGACCGACATCGGCAATCTCGTTACCGCCAATGTTTCCCAGGGAAGCGCGAAGGTCTCCTGCGTCAATATCAGTTCGAAGAACGATCCGAAGGTCGGAGAGAAAGTTCTCCTTTATATGGATGAAAAGGATGACTGGACGGTCGGAATCTTGTAAGGAGGAAACCATGCCGCTGATCCGTGTAGATATGATCAAGGGAAAGAGCCGCGAGTATAAAAAGACGGTTCTCGACTCTATCCACGAAAGTCTTCTGGAAACGCTTCGGATCGAAGATTGGGACCGCTTCCAGAGGATCGTTGAGATCGATAAAGAAGATTTCGAAAAGCCGGATGGCAAGACTGATGATTTCATGATCATCGAGATCACACTTTTCCCGGGAAGAACGAAAGAGCAGAAGAAAGCCGCCATCGAAAAGATCACGGCATCTCTTTCAGAAAAACTTTCGATTCTCGCAACAGACATTTTCATCGTCATCCATGAACCTGCAAACGAGAACTGGGGCCTTGCCGGAAAGCAGCGAGAGTGAGACTGTATACCAGCTGTACATAGAAGGCAAAGAAATGCAGTGGATGTGTTAGAAGAAATCATTGAAAGACATCAACGATGATATAATGAAACTCGGGAATAGGGTTTCTTTTCGAAAGGAAAGGTGAAAGGGTATGCAGATGGATTATAGACAAGATGCGCAGATGGCGCCGAGATCTCTCGGACCGCAAATGTATCCGCCGTGCTTGGTGGGGTTTTGCCTGTCACTGGTTTTTCCGGTATCTTTTATCATCCCGATGATCAGTTCGGCTTTCGGACTTATCATATTCATCGGTTCCATCCCGCTCAGCCTTGCGGGACTGATCGTATCGATCGTCGGCGTCGCGAAATGCAAAAAACCGAAGTACTACGGATCCGGATTTGCGATCGCGGGAATCGTTATATCCATATTGGATCTGGCCGTGGCGATATTCGCTTTGATCGCCATCGCTCTCGGTATTGCTCTGTTTCTTTATGTTCTTAGTGGTTTGACCGGCCATGCATATGGTGACCCGGTAGCTATGGGGCAATTCCGGGTGGGTGAAAACAGAGCTAAGGATTACGCGATGGTTCAAAGCTGGGAGTGGAGCGGAGATCCGGAGGATACGACCATCGTGATCCCGGATGAAGACGAAAACGATGCCAAGATCGTAAGTATCGGAAACGGCGGTCCTTACTACATGACCGGCTCGCCTTTTGTGATCGTTCTTTCTGATGACGTAGTGGATTTTACCAAGACAGAAGAATTCGCCGGACCGGAAGATTTCTATGGTGATTTCGCCGAGGATCCATATAAATGGGGTGTTCCGAAAGGAACAACTGTGAACGAGGAGGATCTCATCTTTACGATCGTGATCGGAGAAAACATCGAATCTGTCCATATCACTGAACTGACGGATTTTGCAATCGTGAATGATGACGGAAGCATCACGATCTATCATACATATCTTTCTTTCGAAGTCTCGGAAGACAATGAGAACTTCTATACCGAGGACGGAGTACTGTATTCTTCTGAAACGGATAAAGAATATAAATATGTATCCCCGGAAAACTACAAGGACGAAGAGTAAGGGGATCGAGGTTATTTCGAAAGTTTCGATCCGCCCCACTCGACCAGCGTAAATCCTTCACGGGAAGGTGTCTTCGGCAACTCGAGTTTATGATCCTTTTCGATTTCGACCGGCTCCTGAAGCGGCATAAATACCATGTAGATGCGGATCTCGGTATCCGGCTTCGGGAAGACGTCGAGCCTTGCGAGTTCTTCGTATCTTTCCGTCGGGAAAGAGATCAGGTTATAAGGCGACTGCTGAAGTTGCGGCAGCCAGTAGGAGATGAAGTCATCGATCTCGCTGTCATTTAATCCCGCCGCGGAAAGATATTCTTCCAGAAATGCAACGGAGTCTTCCGATGCGATGCATGCGGCTTTTTCAAAACTGCTCGGAACTTCAGAAGCTCGGCCTTCCCAGAACAGATAATCGTAGAACCGGGAAGTGGATCTGTCGAGGATCCTTCCATCCGGAAAGGCGGTCACGTTCCAGCCGTCGTTATACGCCGGATAGGTGCAGGTGAGGTCTCCTTCAAAATCCAGATGGATCGATACATCCATCGTCTCTTCCGGATAAAGATAGATCACCGGTTTTGCGACCGTTGTTTCATGGTCATGTACAAAGCCGTGATTGTCTGTTGAGATTCTGATATCGTACATGCAGTCAACCGTATTATCACTTCTTAGAAATACTGCGGTATATTCGCCGGAGGAGAGATTTTTCTTATAATTCAGTGCAAACTCGTAAAGACGGACCTCGGTCGGATCCGAAGAATCATCTGAAGCGGGATATGCACCGTCCATGATGTATTTTCCTTTGGCGCCGAGTTTGGCCGATGATTTTTTCCAGGAATATTCTTCGCTTTTTCCGAAAAGATATAGCTGGAGGGGACAGTCCTTCGGAGAATCCGTGTCCGGAAGCCTGCTTTTATCAAGACTCACCATGAAGAACAGTTGCTCTTCTTCTGATCTGTCCGGGTCAGTCTGAAACGACGTTGCGATGTAGACTGTATAGGGATCTTTCAGATCCTTGGGATAGAGAATGCCATCACCGCAATAATCCTCCAGATCCGGATTTCCGATGATATCTTTTTTGAAAAGTGAACACGACGGCAAAAGCATCAGAAGGCAGATCGCCATCGAGAAGAAAACGGTCAAAGATTTCTTTTTCATAGTCGGATCCTCCGATCGCGTTGCCTAGTCAGATCAACGCGTTTCCAGGTCAGGAATAACTATCTCTATTGTAGCACGAACGCTATGACTTTCTCCCCTTAAGCGATTAAGTATTTCCCTTTTATTTTTTTGACACTTCGATATAATGAATTTATAAAAGAAAGAAGAGAGATAAGAATTGAGACATTTAGTATTTGCAATTATTCGAGTCTTGCTAGTCGTGGGAGTCGTCGTTTTTTGTGTCGGAATTTTTGTGAATGGAATCACCAATTATCAGACATACAAGAATAAAGGCGTCGATATCGAGGCGACCGTGACCGATATTCGATATCACAAAAAACATAGTGATTATGTTTATGTCCGCTATGAGTACGAAGGGCAAGTTTATGAAAAGACGATTCAGCGCTTGAGAGATGAGACACAGTATTACCAGGCGGGCGACGTGATCACAGTATGTATTAATTCTGACCGACCGACGGAGATCATTGAAGGTGCGACCCAGATGCTGATCCTTGGCATTATTGTTCCGTTCTTTATTTTAGCGAATTTAATTGCCTTAGTTTATGGATTCCTTACAGGAAAACTACAAGTGCGAAGACGTCAATAAAGAAAGTGATACAATAAAAATATGAATATACATGGTTTGATGAAAATGACACTTCTGGACTTTCCCGGACAGGTGGCCTGCACGGTCTTCCTGGGCGGGTGCGACATGCGCTGCCCTTTCTGCCACAATTCAGAGCTTCTCGATATGGGCGCGCCGGCAGAGATGACGGAAGAAGAACTGTATGCTTTCCTCGACAAGCGCCACGGTCTTTTGGACGGTGTGGTATTTACCGGAGGCGAGCCGCTTCTTCGAAAGGATATCGCCGACGTCATGAAAAAGATCCGGGAGATGGGCTTTAAGATCAAGCTTGACACGAACGGCAACCATCCTGACCGCCTGATAGAGATCGTCGAGGCGGGTCTGGTGGACTATGTCGCGATGGATATCAAAAACAGCCCGGATAAGTACGGCGTCACGATCGGACTTCCGGATTTTGACATCTCCAACGTAAAGAAAAGCGTGGAGTTCCTTTTGCAAGGAAAGGTCCCCTATGAATTCCGTACAACCGTTCTGAGCAATTTCCATACGATCGACTCCATGGAAAAAATCGGCAAGTGGATCCAGGGGGCAGAAAAATATTTTCTGCAGCAGTTTGTGGATCGGGACACGGTCCAGTACAAAGGCCTGTCTTCCTGCCCGAAAGAGGAGATGGAGGCATTCCTTTCGATCGTCAAGCCATATGTGAAAGAGGCGGATCTGCGCGGAGTCTGAGCCCGGCGCGCCCAAATATCAAAAACGTAATGAAACACAACATCTTGTGTTGACAAAGTTTTTTGTTCACAAGATATTGACTTTTCCCGTCGTAGTGTTATCTTGTATATACAGCCTTTACCAGAGGGGCCGCGGTGACAGTTGTCTTGGTCACCGCTGAAAATGTTTATGGAGGAGCGGGCTATGTATCGGGTATCAAAGAGAGATGGAGTCGTAGTAGATTTTAACGTAGCAAAGATCAGCGCAGCGATCGAGAAAGCATTCGTTGCATGTAACAAACAGTATCACCCAAGTGTGATCGATATGCTGGCACTTCGCGTGACCAGTGATTTTGAAGGCAAGATCAAAAATGACGTGATTTCAGTGGAGGACATCCAGGACAGCGTCGAGAAGATCCTTTCCGAAGCAGGTTATTCGGATGTTGCCAAAGCATATATCCTTTATAGAAAACAGCGTGAGAAGATCAGAAACGTAAGAAACACGATGCTCAACTACAGAGACATCGTAGATAATTATCTGAAGATCAACGACTGGCGTGTTAAGGAGAACTCCACAGTTACATATAGTGTTGGTGGTCTTATCCTTTCCAACTCCGGTGCGATCACGGCCAACTACTGGCTCAGCGAGATCTATGATGAAGAGATCGCAGAAGCACACAGAAGTGCAGCCATCCACATCCATGACCTGTCCATGCTTACAGGTTACTGCGCAGGATGGTCCCTCAAGCAGCTTATTCAGGAAGGCCTCGGCGGCGTAGTCGGAAAGATCACTTCTTCTCCGGCAGGCCACCTCTCCACACTCTGCAACCAGATGGTCAACTTCTTAGGTATCATGCAGAACGAGTGGGCAGGCGCACAGGCATTCTCTTCCTTTGATACATATCTGGCACCGTTCGTAAAGATCGATAATCTTTCTCAGAAAGAAGTCAAGCAGTGCATCCAGAGCTTCATCTTCGGTGTAAATACACCGTCCAGATGGGGCACACAGTCTCCGTTTACCAACATCACTCTCGACTGGGTCGTTCCGAAGGACATGAAGGACGAGCAGTGCTGGGTAGGCGGCAAGCAGGTTGACTTCACCTACGGTGAGTGCCAGAAAGAGATGGATATGGTCAACAAGGCCTTCATCGAGATCATGATCGAGGGCGACGCTCACGGCCGTGGATTCCAGTATCCGATCCCGACATATTCCATCACCAGAGACTTTAACTGGGACGAGACAGAGAACAACAAGCTCCTGTTCGAGATGACCGCGAAGTATGGTACACCTTACTTCTCCAACTACATCAACTCCGATATGGAGCCGAGCGATGTAAGATCCATGTGCTGCCGCTTGAGACTCGACCTGCGTGAACTTCGTAAGAAGTCCGGTGGTTTCTTCGGTTCCGGTGAGTCCACAGGTTCTGTCGGTGTTGTTACCATCAACCTGCCGCGTATCGCATATCTGGCAGCGGATGAAGCAGATTTCTTCTCCCGCCTCGACCGTCTGATGGATATCGCAGCTCGTTCCCTCAAGACAAAGAGAACCGTTATCACAAAGCTCCTCGATACAGGTCTTTATCCGTACACGAAGAGATATCTCGGAACGTTCGACAACCACTTCTCCACGATCGGTCTGATCGGTATGAACGAAGTTGGTCTGAACGCAAAGTGGCTCCATAGAGATCTGACTCATAAGGAGACACAGGAGTTTGCCGCGAAGGTTCTTAACCACATGAGAGACAAGCTCTCCGACTACCAGGAAGAGTACGGCGACCTTTATAACCTCGAGGCTACCCCGGCTGAGTCTACAACTTATCGTTTTGCTAAGCACGATAAGGAGCAGTTCCCGGAGATCATCACAGCCAACGAGAACGGTACACCTTACTACACCAACTCTTCGCACCTGCCGGTTGGTTACACAGACGATATCTTCTCCGCACTGGATGTTCAGGATAACCTGCAGACCCTCTACACATCGGGTACAGTATTCCACGCATTCCTCGGTGAGAAGCTCCCTGACTGGAAAGCCGCTGCGACACTGGTCCGTAAGATCGCGGAGAACTACAGACTCCCGTACTACACCATGTCCCCGACATATTCCGTATGTAAGAACCACGGTTACATCACCGGTGAAGTCTTCGTTTGCCCGGACTGCGGCCAGAAGACAGAGGTATACAGCCGTATCACAGGTTACTATCGTCCGATCCAGAACTGGAACGACGGTAAGGCTCAGGAGTATATGGACAGAAGAGAATATGACATCATGTCCAGCCGTCTGACACACGAGGGTCCGATCCACGTAGTCAACGCAGGCGGATGCGGCTGCGGCGCAGAAGTCAGTGACGATGTCATCAAGGTTTCCGAGGACGCAGCTCCGGCAGCCGAGGGTCTTCCGATCATGTACGTCAAGGACCACTGCCCGAAATGCAAGGGTGCG
Source organism: Clostridiales bacterium (assembly GCA_017962145.1). Lineage (GTDB taxonomy): Bacteria > Bacillota > Clostridia > Saccharofermentanales > Saccharofermentanaceae > Scatonaster. Next base: position 34,366 of record JAGCVX010000036.1, read on the forward strand.
GAACAGAAGTTTAAGCTTGCAAAAGTTCAGTATGAAGTAGTGAACTGCTCTGAGAATATGGATGTCGCAAGAGAGCTGAACATCCAGCAGACACCGACTATCATCGATCCGGACGGAACGAGATTCGTAGGTGACGCGGCCGCAGCAGAATGGCTGAAGGCACATGCGGAACAGGGCGTAACTGCAGGAGTGTAATATGATCGATATTATTGTAGTCGGCGGGGGACCTGCGGGTCTCACCGCCGCTATTTACGGGCGACGGAATGCAAAATCCGTATTAGTTATTGAAAAGTCAGTTTTCGGCGGTCAGATCGTCAATTCCCCGAAGGTCGAGAACATACCCGGATTCGAGTCCATCAGCGGCGATGAATTCGGCGACAAGCTTCTCGAGCAGGCCATGGGCCAGGGCGCGGAAGTAGCGATGGAAGAAGTCACTTCCGTCACAAAAAACGATTCCGGATTTGTGGTAGCGACAGCCGAAGGCAGTTCCTACGAAGGCAGAACCGTGATCCTTGCGACCGGTACGACACACAGAACACTCGGTCTTCCGGGAGAAGAAAACCTCATCGGAAACGGTGTCAGTTTCTGTGCCGTCTGTGACGGTGATTTCTACCGCGACAAGACAGTCGTTATGGTCGGTGGCGGCAACTCCGCATTTGTCGAGTCCGCGCTTTTGGTGAACATCGTAAGTAAGCTTATCATCCTTCAGGATCTTCCGAAATTTACGGCAGATCAGAAGCTTCAGGATCAGGTCCTGACAAAGGGCAACGTCGAGACACATGTCGGAACAAAAGTCCTTGCTTACGAGATCGCAGATAACGGAACGCTTACCGGCGTGACATACGAAGAAGCAGGGGAGAAGAAGACCGTTGCCTGCGACGGTGTATTTCTCGCGGTCGGACTCGTTCCGGAAAACGATGCATTCGCTGAACTTGCCGATCTGGATGAACGCGGTTATTTCGTACCGGACAATATCTGCAACACGAAGACCCCGGGTCTTTTCGTTGCCGGCGACTGCTGCCGGAAGACGCTCCGCCAGGTCACCACGGCCTGCGCAGACGGTGCTTACGCGGCGATCCGCGCATGTGAATTTCTAAAGTAAGATGAATAATGCTTCAGTAAAAGAACTGGATATTCTCTGCATGGGTATGGCCCTGATCGACTCGATCATTCGGGGCTTTGATCCGGAGCCGGTCTCGGCATCCGGATACCGTGCGAAGTCCGGTTCTCTTAATGTCGGAGGCGAAGCGGTAAATGAAGCGGTCGCGTCCGCAAAACTCGGACATAAGACCGGCATCATCTGCGCGCTCGGACAGGACGCCGCAGGCGATATGGTACTTGCCCGACTTCGTGAATGCGGCGTAGATACGTCTTTCGTGCTCCGCTCAGAAGAGCATCCCACACCGGTCACCACGATGTTTGTCCGTGATGACGGCACGAGAAAATCCATCACGAATCTTTCCCATCGCTATAACTTTCATCCGGAGAATTACGCGTCCCAGTTTACACGCGCGCGTGCTCTCATCCTGGGATCTCTTTTCCGCGCACCATTTGACGAGCCCGACGGTATCGCATCCGTTGTTCGGGAAGCCTCTTCCGGCGGCACCTTGATCTTTGCCGACACGAAGCTTCCGAACTTTGCCAAGATCAAACTCGAGGATATCGCCGAGGCGCTTCCCTATGTCGATTACATCACGCCAAATGAAGACGAAGCGAAGTTCTTTTCCGGTAAAGAAGAGCCGGAAGAGATGGCGGATGTATTTCTTTCTTACGGCGCGAAAAATGTCGTGATCAAGCTTGGCGCGAAGGGATGCTTTTTCAAAAACAAAGAGACCAAGATCGTACTTCCTGCATTTTCCATCGATCCGGTCGATGCTACCGGCGCAGGCGACTGTTTTGTCGCAGGATTAGCAGGAGAGATCCTTTCTGGCGCAGATATAAAAGACGCGCTTATATTTGCAAGCGGATGCGGTGCGATCTGCACAACAGCCGTAGGCGCAGGCACCGCTCTTTCCAGTCACGCTCAGGTAGAAGAATTTATCAGACAGGTTTCTTGAGAAGACTCTTTTCTGCATCTTTACTCGTATAGGTAAAATAGCAGTACAACGTCGCGCCGAATTCCACATATGACAGTGCGATGATGTTTCCGTTTTTGCAGAAGTATGTATATGTGACTCCGTCATATTTCCACTCTTCTACGATGAATTCCTCTCCGTCGAGAGTTGCGTCATACGCACGTACGAAAACAGGATCGTGCTTGGGATTCAGTGCGCCTGGAAGTGAATAGAGGACTTCCGTCTCCGGAAGGTCATCCGTATCATAGGATTTCCAGTCTTCATCCGACGAACCGTAATAGATCGTATCTCCGATCTTGATGCGTGTGATGTCATAGTCAAAAGAGTTGTCGTGAGAAGACACGTCTTTAAATTCGTAGAAGTCTCCGTCGGAATACGTGACCATATTTTCCTTCACTAAGTAGTCGCCGAAGATCCAGAAATGGAATGTGAAATCCTCGAGTGCTTCAAGGTGGTCGAGGTAATCCTGCACGACCGGTGATTCTTTGATCTCGTTGCCTATGATAAGGGTTCCGGAAAGATCGAAGAAACCATGCTCGAGAAGATCCTTTGTCCGCCACTCCGACGCGCTTTGCGGATCGCCATTTCCATTACCGCTGCCGCTTCCGTTTCCTGCGTCGTGTTCTTCGGCGTCTTTCATCAGATCCGAAAGCTGCGATTCCGTGCTGAATTCACGGATATACATGTAGATGATCGAACTTGTGTCGTCATATTCAAATCCGGCGATGTAATTTCCGTTTACATCCACGATGACGGCAAATGTCGTATTTCCGACGCGGCTTCGGTAGAACTCGATACCGGCCGCATCCACGGGCAACTCGTCGTACCTGCTCGCATCCGCGAATGTGGAATCGACAAAGACCTCATATCCGACCTCGAAATCGAACTCCGCGGCAAGGCGCGATGAGATCGTTCCGGGTTCATATTCACCTCTGAAATCATCTTCGCTGCAGGCGTAAAATGCCGGGATCGTATCCCATCGGTAGTAGCCCTTATTGCCCTGGAAAATGAACTCGTAAAACTCGAGATCTTCAGTGTACGGCAATCCTGAACTGTCCATTCCGGTGGCCTGCGTCGTGCAGTCGCAGTAGTAAAATCCGTCTTTTTCGACCTCACTTCTGATCAGGCGGTACGAGACCCGAGAAAGATATCTGCTAATAAAACAGACGTTGTTTTTCGCTGTTGCGGGATTCAGTTTCGTTTCGGAATATGTGGCGTTCCAGTCTACCGTCATCTGGCCGAAGATCGGAGAGGGGATCAGTTCATGATCACTGTAGCATCCGAGCGCAAGCCATGTGTACGCACGATCCAGCGCCGCATTGTTCACACTTTCTTCCACCTGATACGTTGCTTTCCTTCCGAGATTGTCCTCGTAGAACCATTTTCCATCGCCCATGTATAACCATAATTCGTTCTTGACGCTTTCGTTATACAGGCTCAGGATGGTACCTTCATAGAATGTATTCCTGTAGAAGATTCCACTCGGCGGAAACCCTCCGTCGGCGACCCATGGGTCGTTGGCATACCAGCCTGTCTCGAAATTGCTGTCGACGATATATGGCTCGAACATGGTGCCCAATTCTCCGAAGTCATGGATGTTTTCTTGTGTCGGCAGGACCTTTATCTCGCCTGCGTACCAGATATCGTCCATATTTGTGATCTGGATGCCGTAGCTGTTGTTGTTTTCGCCCTGACCATCCGGAGCATAGAAACTGTCTGCGTGAAATGACTGTCTTCCGTCAAGACTGCATGCGGATGCGGTGATGTATGCACTGTTTCCTTGATTTTGGATGACTTGTACCGAAGCGCAAAACGGAGCAGCATAATCGACTGTGTTTTCCGTGAGCTCCTTTTCGAGAAGACCGACTAACGTCTCATCCGTAAGAAGTTCTTCCAGACCTGTACTGATGCATGTTTTCAGAAAATCCTGGTCCGGCTTCTGGATGAAATCCGTGTCTTCAGCCGACAGCGAGATCAAGATGTAGAAGCGGTTTTCAGGGATATTGATCAATTGGTTCTGGTCGTCGAGAATGTCGTTGATTTCCGGAATGTCTTTCCGCATTTCCTTGATATATTCGTCGTATGTATCTTGGGTGTATCCCGGATAATCTGCGGAATACATATTGAAGAAGATTTCTGTGCTCACAAAGGCCAGGTAGTAGTATGTATAGTCGTCATATATCTGCTGTTGCGTTGCCAGATCAAAGGTACCGTCATCCTTGAGAACGAGGCACATCATACCGCCATTACTCGGGTTGCTGATATTCTTCACGACCGCATCCACGATTTTGTCCTGTGGAAAATCCAGCGTGCCGTCCCACTGCGCCGCCGTTTTTGTGCTTTTTGTCTCGTCAGATTCGTCCTCCGACGTTTCCTCAATCGTTTCTTCCTTATCCTTTTTGCTCTTTTTCTCGGACTTTTTGCATCCGGGAAGCGCGATTCCCAATGCCAGTACCAAAGCAAGCAGAGCCGAAACAGTTTTCTTTTTCATAACCAATTTTCCTCGCGTGCAGTCCACGCATGCATTTTCTTATTTTCCCATAGAGTATTATATCACAGGCGTGTGTTTTTCTTTTTATCTGCTATACTTAGGGCAGGGAAGAGACCTTGTAAGAAAAGGAGAAAACTTATGAAGGTATTTAAGAGGGTATTATCCGTCATTTTGATGGCAGCTTTACTTGCATTTTCATGTGTTGCCTGCACTAAGGAAACAGAAGCGACCAAGAAGCGCAAGAAAGTCAAGAAAACAAAAGAGAAGATCACTACGACCGAAACTCCGGATGACCCGGATGATCCGGATGATCCGACCCCGACTCCGGACGTTTTTGACGATACATTCCGTGTTGCTATTTCGCTTCCAACCAAGGATCTGCAAAGATGGCTTGACGATGGAACCAGAATGAAAACTCAGTTTGAAGAAGAAGGATATATTGTTGATCTTCAATATGCCGATAACAATGTCGCGACACAAGTAAGTCAGATCGAACTTATGGTCGACAGCGGATGTGACGTGCTCGTCGTCGCGGCGATCGATGGCGGTGCGCTCAGAGATGCCCTGGATAAAGCCAAGAATGCGAATATTCCGGTCATCGCTTATGACCGCATGCTCATGGATACCGACGCCGTCACTTTCTTTGTCACTTTTGATAACTACGTGGTCGGGCAGATCCAGGGCGAATTCATCGTGCAACGCCTGAATCTCGACGCGGAGGATGGCCCGTTTAACCTCGAGATCTTTGCCGGCGATCCCGCTGATAACAACAGCATGTTCTTCTTCCAGGGTGCGATGGATGTCCTCAATCCCTATATCGATGAAGGAAAACTTGTTATCCGGTCCGGTCAGACTGACATCTATGACGTTTGCGTCGCTGCATGGAAAACTTCCACTGCACAGAACCGTATGGATGCCCTTCTCGATTCCTACTACAGTGATGGTGAAAAAGTAGATGCCGTGCTTTCCCCAAATGATTCTCTCGCACTCGGCATCACCGATTCGCTTCTAAGCGCAGGCTATGACGAGGACGACTTCCCGATCATCACCGGTCAGGACTGCGACATGGCTAACGTCAAGAACATCATCGCAGGCTACCAAAGTATGTCCGTCTTCAGAGACACCCGCATCCTCGCCGATCAGACTGTGGATATGATCACGGCCATCGCAGAACAACAAACTGTCCCGGTCAACGACACCGTGACATACAACAACGGAGTGATCACCGTTCCGTCTTACCTCTGCGTGCCGATCTTCGCTGACATAAACAACTACATAAATGTTCTCATCGACTCCGGGTTTTACACCGAAGCAGAACTGAGTTAATGGGAAGAGAAGAAGTGCTCTATGAATTGCTCTATCTTATATGCTTGTGATAGAGCAAATGTTAGAGCAAAGCCCAATGCTCTATAGAACGCTCTATCACACACGCTTGCGATAGAGCAAATGTTAGAGCAAAGCCCAATGCTCTATAGAATGCTCTACCATGTACCCTTGCGATAGAGCAAAAAATAGAGCATTTTTGCTTTCTACTGATATATCATATTGTTTCTTATGCTCAGGGTGTTATAGTATATCCAAGCTCATCCTTTTAAGTGATATGACATGAGATTATTTGCGGTTCTTGAGCGACACGCAGAAATACAAAGTCACTTAAGGAGGAACTATGATTTCGTCAGAGATTATCCTGGCTGGCGTTGCCATGCAAAACTGCGCCATCTATACATTTCAACACCAACTGAATAACTTGCCGTTTGTTGGCATAGGCATACATTACTTTCATGGTAAACAGAGACAGGTAATCCGCATCAGCGCAAAAGTTAGTGGAAAAAAGATATATAAAGAATTCGCACTAACTTCCCCCAAAGCCAAAGACCTGATGCCCCTGCACGAAAAACGCGCTTTGTTCACACGCTCCCTTATCCAACTCCAGGCCGACGCCGACTCCCTGCGCCGAAGCCTCCGCCAGAGCACAGAAGCCCCACCGCACATGCTCGTCCGAACAACAAACTTCACATACGAAGATTTCCAGAATCTCCAGGAACTCGCAGACAAGAATATCAAGAACGGCTATAAATTCGGTCGCCATGTGTTCCGCTCCAAATCCGAGCTGACCATTGCCGAGCTCCTTCACTCCCTTGGACTCGAATACAAATACGAGCCCATTGTCACGCTGGGTGGCACCACCTGGCATCCTGACTTTGCTGTCTATTGCCCTGAAACCGGTCGCTTTTTCTACATCGAGCACCTCGGTCTCATGGATAACACTCGCTACAAATCGGACAACATCGAGAAGATGGCCCGCTATGAGGAAGCCGGCTGGCGACAGGGAATAGACATCATATACACCATGGAATTTGGGCAGGGTATGCTCGACACTGACGCTGTCCTTGGCCAGATCATCGGCGCAGTCATCGCCCAGTCGCGTAAGAACACCTGACCGCGCCAGAGCCCACGAGTCCGCGGCTCTCGAGCCCCCGCACCTAAGCCCTCAAATCTTTCTTTGTATACTTCACATATGCCACGACGACACCTACCACTGCAAGCGCCATACCGACTGCAAGGTACTTCACCTCAAGGCCGCCGTTGTTAAGGATCTGCGCGCCGTCCGTATATCCGAACGCCGTCACGTATTTAAGCGCCACCGCATCCTTCGAAATATTCGAGATGATGTTGAGCATATACATGCCGCACGCAAGCCCGATGCCGATCCCGATTCCGGCCTTCGTGATAAATGCCGAGATGCCAAAGCACAGCCCCGCGATCTCGATCTGCATCAGATAGTACGAAAGATTCATGAGAAGAAGATCCTTCATCGGCACCGACTCGCCGATCGCCGCGATCGACCCAAGCGCTATCAAAAGCACGATCACATTGAGGATCGTGATCTGAGAAAGCACCGCCAGAAGCTTCTCCGTCACGACACGTCCACGCGTCAGCGGATGCGTCATCAAAAACTCCGCTGTCCTGTTTTTCTCCTCATTCATCAGCGCGCAGATGCTCGTGATCGCCGCGTAAAATGCACCGCCGATTCCGATGATCGATCCGCACTCGACTGCGTAGAACCCGATGAGCGTTCCGAAGTTGAGCTGGTCCATGCCGAACGCCGCCGTAAAGTTGCCCATCGAACTGAAGATCTTGTTGACCTGATCCATCTCATTCTTCATGTCCGGAAACATAAACACACACATCGCTATCAGCGCGCCGATCGACAGGCTCCAGATGAGAAGAGGCACACGATTGATTTTGATTTCATTTTGCAGGATTCTCATTTTGCCTCGCCTCCTTCCTTGTTTTCCGCGCGAAATGCACTGTCTGCGCCCTCATAAAACTTCATGAAAATATCCTCCAGTGACGGCTCCGTAATATGGATATCGTCCACGCCCGAAGCCTGTGCGCCCAGCGCTGCCAGAAGATTTGCCGCGTCACCCTGATACAGGAACGTCACTCGGTCGCCATGTCTTTCGACATCGGAAGCACCCGCGATCACTGACGCATCGATCGTACCCTTGATCGTGACCTGCTTTGCGCCCGCGGCCTCGAGATTTTTCACCTCGTCATGCATCAGGATCCGTCCGTCTCGGATAAATGCCGCGGTCCTGCAGTGATTCTGCACTTCCGACAGCACATGCGACGACAAAAACACTGTCGCCCCGCGCGCATTTTCCTCCTTCAGGATATCGAAGAATTCCCTCTGCACCAGCGGATCCAGACCACTCGTCGGCTCATCCAGGATCAGAAGGCGAGGACTGTGCTGCAGCGCTGTCACGATGCCGACTTTCTTTCTGTTACCAAGAGAAAGATCGTCTACTTTCTTGTTTACTTCCACGCCCAGACGCTCGCACAAAACCTTCGCCCGATCCTCGCACGAAGCCTTTCTAAGATTCGCCGAATAGCGTATCACTTCGGACACCTTCATGCCGGGATAGAAGTTGATCTCCGACGGCAGATACCCCGTCTCCCGAAGGATCGAAGTCTGCGCGTCCCGGATATCGTACCCGAGCACCTTCGCTTCGCCCGACGTCGGCCGGATCAGCCCCAGAAGCGTACGGATCGTTGTTGATTTTCCCGCGCCGTTCGGCCCGATAAATCCGAAGATATCGCCTTCTTTGACCACCAGATCCAGCTCCGTGATACCACGGCTCTTTCCATAATTCTTTGTCAGTTTCTTTATCTCAATCGCATTCATTCTGATTTCCTCGCATACATTTCTCTCCAGAAATCGATCATTTCCTTGTACTCACGGATGAACTTGTCGATGTCGATCTCGCCCGACCGCGAGATCTGCCACAGGTACCCCTCCGATGCCAGGTACATGTCCCGGTACATCATCTTTAAGTCGACGCCTTCTTTAAATGCACCAGGGTCGAGCGGGGGGAGCGCCTTGTTGGTGTCAAGCTGTGTATATGGCTTCACGATTTTCCGAACGTCGTCCCTTATCTCCGGATCGTCCTCGTAATACGCCATCAGCGAAAAGTTCGTGATATCCGGATAGCTCCGCATGATCCCGACTTTCGCGCACAGTCCGAGATACATCATGTCAAAGATGTCGCCGGCCTCGTAGCATTTCGACTCCAGAAGCGCTGCCGACGTAATCTCCTCGACTTTCTTCCACAGGAAAAGATACAGATCCTTCTTGTTGCGGAAATAAAAGAACAGAAGCGACTTACTGATTCCTGCCTCATCCGCGATCTCCTGCACAGGACTTTTGCGGTATGTGTTTTTCGAAAACACCCGAAACCCTGCGTTAATGATCCGTTCCTGTTTCTCTTTCGGAAGTGCGTAAAACTTCTCGTTCATAGGCCTCTCCTTGCCGCGCCGCCAAGCGCTCATCCGCTCACGCCGCGCGTGTTTGATTCTTTCGTTGACCAGACTGGTTAATACCAATTTACCGCCATTGACCAAATTTGAGAAGAGGGTCCGAAAAACTTTTCATTCTTTAAACTTCACTTAAGGTTCGTCCTACATAATAAAGCCATACAAGCAATACTTACTTCATTTCATACCCCCCTGCTAAAGCCCGGCTCGTTCCGGGTTTTTTACTGTTTCAGATTCACTGACCCGGTTGTTAAACTACGAGGCTATCCCGTACCTTCCCAGATGACGTATAATGAAATCAAGTTTTGATCCTTGGAGGTCTTTTCATGAGAAAGATTGGCTTAGTCGGCGGCACCGGCCCCGAATCCACCGTGATGTACTACAAAAAGTTAAATGAGGAGATCGATCGTCTGACTGATTCGCAGGCGATGCCCGATATCTCGATCGAAAGCGTGGACTTTCGCCGCGCGTGGGACTACGTCACGAAAGATGAAAAAGGAAAACTTGCCGATTATCTTCTCGAAAAGATCCGTCACCTCTACCGCTCCGGTGCGCAGGTCGTAGCGCTTACCGCCGTCACTATGCACATGGTCTACGACGATCTTGCTGCCCGTTCGCCGATCGAACTGATCAGCATTCCCAAGGCGGTGAGTGAAGAGGTCGCATCCCGCGGCATCAAGTGCATCGGCCTTCTCGGTACGGCCTTCACCATGGAGCAGGACTTCATGAAGAAAGACCTTGAAGCCGCAGGCATCTCTGTCATCGTTCCCGATGAAACCGACCGCGCTCTTGTTGCTAAGCGCATCCTTGAAGAACTCGAGCGCGGCATCGTAAAAGAAGAGACCCTCGCCGAGCTTCAGTCGATCATCAAAAAGATGAAAGACCAGCACGGCATCGAAGGCGTCATCCTCGGCTGTACCGAGCTTCCTCTGATCTTAAACGAGAAGAACTGCCCGGTTCCGTGTTTTGACGCAGTCGAGATCCATCTGAAAAAACTTGTCGCTCTCGCACTTGAAGAAGATTCCGCATCCGCCCCTGCAGCCAACGCAGTCTCCACCGACCCCGAGGCCCTTGCGCCCTGTGGCTCACAGGATATCGACACCGGCCGTCTACTGCTTAGAAAATTCCGTTACGACGATGCTGATTCGATGCTCAAAAACTGGGTCTCCGACGAAGCGGTCCAGGACATGTACGCCGAGCCGACTTATAAGACTCATGAAGAACTTAAGCCGCTTCTCGACAAATACATCGGCGGCTACGATAGCCCGTATTACTACCGCTGGGCCGTAATCGAGAAATCCTCCTCCGAATGCATCGGTCAGGTGGCTTTCTTCCTCGTTGACCAGAAGAATCACTACGGTGAGATCGAGTACTGCATCGGCCGCGCTTACCAGGGCAAAGGTTATGCCACTGAGGCAACGAAGGCCCTGATCCGCTATGGTTTTGAGACCATTCACTTTCATAAGATCCAGATCTGCGTGCGCCCCTCGAACCAGCCGTCCAAGAAGGTCATCGACAAGTGCGGCTTTATCTTAAACGGCGTTCTCCCGGACTATTTCTATCGCCACGGATCCTACGAAGACCGCATGTATTTCTCGCTCTTTGAAAAGGATCTGCCGGAGGATTTCTACGCTGCCGACGACGATCCCGCTATCGCCCGTGTCCGCAAGATGGAACAGCTCTTTGACCAGGCCCGTGACAAGATCGCCAGGGCAGAAAAGAGTAAAGAAGAATTCCTGGCCTTCCAGCCTCAGATCGAAAAACTCGCCTCTTACTACGAGAGTTCCGACTGGAAAGAAGACTTCGCCCGCGACGAAGAAGGCGGATTCCCGAAGACTTTAAAGCGCGGCGTCCTCTCTGAAGACGGCATCTACAATCTCCTCGAAAGAAACACAGAACTTCTATCCGGCGACTGATGTTCTGTGAAAGGCTCTGCAACAGCCTTGTTTAGAGAACGAATTGCAGAACAAAGCCAAATATTCTGTGAAGCGTTCTGCAACAGCTTCATTTGTAGAACAGATGGCAGAACAAACGCGCTTGTTCTGCAAAACGTTCTCTAGATTTATTTGTCGCAGAACGAATTGCAGAACACTTCGCATGTTACCTTCCAAAAACAGTAGTTAACCTAAACTAGAAACAAGGTTGACAACCTAGCCCGCAATATGTTACATTCGGTGCATCTCAAAAGAGGTGAACCAGATGAACCACGCCCAAAACACAAACACAAACGAACCCGCCCCACTCGCGCAAACCCCAACCCAGCCCGCGCAGCCCCAGCCCGCGCAGCCCCAAACCGCGCGCAAAACCCACACCACACTCGACCTGGCCTACATCGCCATCGCCGCCGCCATCATCGCCATCTGCTCCTGGATCAGCATCCCCATGGCCGTCCCGTTCACACTGCAGACATTCGCCGTGTTCGCGATCCTGCTCATCCTCGGCGGCCGCCGCGGCACACTGGCCGTTCTGACCTACATCCTCCTCGGCGCCATCGGCCTCCCGGTCTTTTCCGGCTTTAACAGCGGCATTGGCGTACTTCTCGGAAATACCGGCGGCTACATCCTCGGCTTCATACTCATGGGCGTGATCCATATCATCATCACGCACTTCCTCGGCGACAGATTCCTGCCCCAGATCCTCTCGATGACCCTCGGCCTTCTGGTCTGCTACACATTCGGCACCGCATGGTTCATGTTCCTGTATCTTCGCCGCACCGGCACCGTCGCCCTCGCGACCGTCCTGTCGTGGTGCGTCATCCCGTTCATCCTCCCGGACATCCTCAAGATGGCCCTCGCCTTCGTGGTCGCCCGCCGCGTCAAGCCGCTCATCAAAGACCGCCCGCGCACCTGACCATCTTATACTCCCTATATAATTCAAAAATCCTTGTTTTTCGTTTATAATGTACTCTGAAGTAAAATGAGTGGCCGCGTGCCCCTCGCGAAAACTAGGAGAACACCATGAAAGTACTTTTGATCAACGGAAGTCCCCGCGCCAACGGCAATACTTCCATCGCGCTTTCCGAGATGACGAAGATCTTCGATCAGGAAGGCGTCGCGTACGAGATCGCAAACATCGGCAATCAGGACATTCGCGGCTGCGTCGCCTGTGGCAGCTGCGGCAAGACCGGAAAGTGTGTTTTCGATGACGTGGTAAATGCACTGGCCCAAAAACTTGAGGAGGCGGATGGTCTGGTCCTTGCTTCCCCGGTGTATTATGCATCGGCAAATGCCACGCTGATCGCGTGTCTCGACAGACTTTTCTTCAGTTCCCATTTTGACAAGTCCATGAAGGTCGGCGCGAGCGTCGTCATCGCAAGACGCGGCGGCACATCCACGACCTACGATGAACTGAATAAGTATTTCGGAATCAGCGGTATGCCGATCGCATCAAGCCAGTACTGGAACAGCGTGCACGGCAACTCGAAAGGGGAGGCCGAGCAGGATAAAGAAGGCCTGCAGACCATGCGTACCCTCGCCCGAAATATGGTATTTCTCATGCGCGGCATAGCGCTTGCAAAAGAAAAATACGGCATCCCGGAAAAAGAACCCTGGCAGCCGACACATTTTATCCGATGATCCAAGAAAGATGAGGTAAGAAACATGGCATTTTGTACGAACTGTGGTAACAACAACAAAGACGGAATCAAGTTTTGTATCCATTGCGGAAGCCTTCTCCCGGAAACTCCGGCAGCCGCTCCTGCAGCACCGGTAACCCCGGCAGAAACTCCTGCTGCCGCAACACCTGCGTCGCCGTTTCCGACACCGGCATCTCCGGCTGACGCTTTCTCAAAGCCGGCAGATTTCTCTGCACCGGCTTCGTTTGGTGACGCGCCCGCATCGATGGCATTCCCGGATCCGACCATTCCGGTAGGCTCCGCCGCCCAGAACGCAGCAACAACTCCGGCCGCATCTCCGCTTGATGCCGCAGCTCCTGTAGCCACAGCCGCAGCCGGCGCCGCATTCGCAGCCCAGCCGTCCGCCGCTGCCCCGCAACCTGCACCGGCACCTGCTCCGCAGCCCGTACCGGCCCAGTCCGTCCCGTCCGCGATCCCGACATCCTCGGTACCGTCCCAGACGATCTCCGGCACAAACCCGTACGTACCCACATCCGGCGGCTACTCCCAGGCTCCGGTCTACGCAGCCCAGAGCATCCCGGCATATAACCAGCCGAAGAAAACATCCGGCTTTGCTATCGCAGGCTTCGTACTTTCTCTCGTATCCATCCTGTGCTGCGGTGCCACAGGCATCATCGCCCTGATCCTTTCCATCGTCGGCCTCATTATTGCGCTCAAAGGTGAGAAGAAGGGCAAGGGTTTTGCGATCGCAGGTATCATCATCTCCGTGATCCTCACGGCCTTCTTCGTCATCGGATTCTTCTGCGGCGGAATCGAGTCTCTGACGGATTACCTCGAAGGTATCACTGACGAGTCCAAGGCAGCCAAAGCCGAAGACCTCAAAGAAACCATCACCGGCCAGAACTGGGTCGTAGAAGACGAAGGTGCGTACCTCGTATTCGAATCCGGCAAGAAGTTCACCTACTACCGTAGTATCGACGATCAGGACAACTACTACTACGAAGGAAAATATAAGCTCTTTGTAGGAAAAGAAGCGATCGAATACCTCACCAACGATCTCGAAGATTACGGCATCACCGAAGAAGAAATCAAAGACATCATCCGCAAAAACGATTACTATACCGAGGACAATCTCATCCTCCTCGTTCTCATCAACGAGACCTGCATGATCGACGGCGAAGACACACTTCCGGAAGATACCGTGACCACACCGTATGTCGGTTTCTATGTCGAAGAGAAAGACTACTATGCACTCGACCTGACCAACATGAATGCCGCATCCTACGTCTGGTTCATCCCGGAATCGGAGTATGAAAAATGATGGATAATTTTGTAGACGAAAGAGACGATAAGCTTCTCGAGTCCGACCGCTACACGTTTTGCGTCTTAAGCCGCATCATGAAAGGCGACACCGAGATCCTTCTGAGCGATCATGAGCGTCTGATTATGTGCTTTACCGGCCAGCCGTTCCCCGTTTGGATCTGGATCCCGCAGGACGCAACCGAAGACGACATGGAGCGCGCCTATCTTCTTGCGGAAGAGAAGGGCCTTCTTGACGGAAACCACAGCTTTAACATCAAGTATGAGCTCGCCGAGTATTTCCAAAAGCGTGCCGCTTCTGCTCCAAATGCACTGTCGCTGAAGGTGGAGACGAACCTGTTTGCATACGATTGTCTCACGCCCATTGCGCCGACGGAAAAAGCGGACGGTGGTCTTCACCAGTGCACGCCTGAAGATCTCGAGGATCTGACGAAGATCCTGGTCGAATTCCATAAGGAAACCGGCATCGATGAGCGCGATATAGAAAACTACCGCCTCGATGCTGCGCTATTTATCAGCACGGGAAGGATGTTCTTCTGGAAAGACGAAAACGGCAACACCGTCGCAAGCTGCAAATACGCGCCGAGCGGCGACCTTGCTTCGCTCAACTGCGTCTTCACCTGGCCCGAATATAGAAGAAAGCACTACGCAGAAAATCTTGTTTATAACGTGACATTGATCGCAAAAGAAGAGGGCTTCACCCCGATGCTTTATACCGATGCTGACTACGTTGCGTCAAATGCCTGCTACGAGAAGATCGGTTATGTCCTTCGCGGCAAGCTCTGCACACTCGGCTGAGCCCGACCCCGACGCCCGCGCCCGAACAACGGCGCGCCGCAAAACTCGCGC